>DATLIP010000001.1:0-41782 GCA_035539375.1 Bdellovibrionota bacterium
CGTACCGTGGGTTCGAATCCCACCCACTCCGCCATCTTTAAGCCTTTTTAGGTTTCCCCCCAACGCCGTCCCCCTTAGTCATGACCCATGAAAAGGACTCTCAAGCTTCTTTCCGCACTCCTTTTGGTTTCTAGCTCGGCGTTTGCCGAAGAGGCCAAACTGCTCGTGAAGTATCGATACGAAAATCAAATCAACGGCAGCTACATTGAGCTCTACAACGATGGCCTCTTTAAAGTCAGCGAAAAGAAGTGCTGCCCGCCCCACAAAAAAGTGATCGTCTCCGAAAAGGTCAGCGAAGAAACACTGAATCTCTATCGCGCGCGCATCAAAGCGGCCGCACAAGGCGAAATCGACACGCGCGAAGGCAGCCCCACTGCGATGGGTAGCTACTCAGGTGAACTGATTGGCTACGACGAAAATGGCAAAGCCATCACCATTCGCGAGATCATCCGCTCCAAAGACGCCACGGGTGGGAACGATACCGTAAAGATCAATCTCTCCGCCGCTGCGGCCACGATTGACGAGTCCATCAATCGCCTCGTCGAAAATCGCATGCCAAGGCGCTAATCCTCGCACCGACAGGGTTCAAACCCATTTAGCCCTTGGTTTCGACCCCCAAAGTGGGTTATCTCCACCTCCGTCATGTCCGAATCCACCGGTTGCGCCGTCTGCCAAAAGCCCAAAGCTCCCAAGACCTGTGAGCTCTGCCACGCCTCGATCTGCAAATCCTGCCAAGAGACCCTTGCGGCCGATGCCTTTCTCTATCAAGCCAAACGTGCCCCGTTCCTAGAGCACAAGAGCTACTGTGTGCGCTGCTACGAAGAACAGGTCGTACCCGCCCTTCAGGCCTATGAGGAAATGAGCGAAAAAGCCAAAGACGTCTACTACCTCTCCAAAGCCTACCCCGGTTATATTCGCGTGTTGCAGCGTCACACCCGCCGCGTGGAAGTGCCCGACTGCGACGATCGTCGCGAAACCATTTTGCGCATGGCCTTTATGGCCGCAGAGATGGGATTCAACGCCATCATTGAGGCCGAAGTGGAGTCATTCAAAACCCGCTACCACGCCTATCAAAGTGCGCGCTGGAAAGGCTCGGCCATGCCCGCCAAGATCGACGGCGAGCACCTCGAATTGACCTCCCTGCGTCGTATTTAAACGTACAACTCTTCGTTTTTTTGACACCCTCATCCGCACAGAGACCGGGTTAAACTGATCCCATGCAACGCTTTGTGGGCAGCATGATCTTGGGCTTCGCAACGCTTGGCGCCCTTCGCACGGCCCACGCCGTACCGCCTCCTGCCGACGTGCTCGCCATGGTGCAAGAACAAAAGACCGCCGCCGGCAATCCTGCGCTTGAACCCATCCTGCTGTGGAACGAGTCCAACACCAAAAACATCGTCTTGCTTCACGGGCTCTTCGAAGACCCTTCCTCGATGGCCAAGCTGGCCGAAGCTTACGCCGCCGACGGTTACAATGTTTTCGTGCCACTTCTACCTTTTCACGGCGATGACCTTGTCGGCATGGACAACATGGACCCACGCACCTACGCCAACTTTCTCGACCGTATCGTTGGCAGTTTTTCTGAGGCCCATCAGCAACTCCATCTGGGTGGCTTTTCGATCAGCGGCCTGGCACTGAGCGACTTCATTGGCCGTCACCAAGACAACTGGCCCCTCGCCGTCACTCACATTGAAGTCTACAGCCCCTACCTAGGGAACAACCCCGGCATCGAAGACCGTCAGGCCTTCTTTACCCGCGGGGCCGAGGTCACCCTCGAGCGCAAGCACGACGTATCGCACGACGAAGCCGTTCGGCGCGGACGCACTCTGATGGAGCGCAACCTCGCCGCCGTAGAAACCATGCGTGAAAACGCCCGTAAAGCTGACGACCTTCCTTTCGGCGTGAGCTTTAGCATGTATGTGAATCCCGACGACCGCATCACCAACCCACCCGCAGAGCGGGAATTTTTTATGCGTCTCGAGGGCCCTAAAGAACTTGTGGAACTCGATCCGGGAATCGTGCACGGCAAGGTGCCGTACTCGCAGTCGCTCGTGCAACGCGTGCGCAGCAAGCTCGGCTTTCTCAAAGCGCAAAAACTCAAGTGTGCAAACATCACGCAACGACTGATGCGATTCAAAAATAAGATTCCCGGCAAGCGGCGCTAAATTTTGTAGAAGTAGGCTTCCATCCACTCAGGCACGGGCGTCGGACGCTGCGTTTTGAGATCCATCACCACAAATTCAAGCTCCCCCTTGGCGTAGGCCTTGTCGGTCTCGGGGTTTTCTATGGCAAAAGCCACACGGATGCGGGCCGTCTCTTGCGTGGCCACATGCGAGCGCACGCGCACGCGGGCAAAGCCGTTCACGGGACGCAAAAATTCCTGGGTCGCTTTGGTAAGATAAAAGCCAATGCCACGCTCGATAAGGTCCGTGGTCTTCACTCCAAGCTCGCGCTCCAAGTAAATGAGACGGCTTGAGTTCACGATGTCGAGGTAGATCGAAGAGTTGAGGTGCCCATAGGGATCCAGGTCGCCAAAACGCACGTCCAAGGTCTGATCATAAATGATGGGTTCACGCTGGCTCATTGTTTAGGCGATTAATCCATTTCGGTGGAAATGCGCAATGGCCAAGACTAGAGAGAAGGCGCATGAGCCCCCAAGAAATGACCGCCGTCGTTCAAGATCAACTCGACGCCTACAATGCTCGCGATATTGATGCGTTCTGTGCGTGCTTTCACGAAGAGGTCGAGATCTACGAACTCTACACGGGCAAGCTCAGCGGTAGGGGCATGGCGGAATTCCGGGCTCGTTACCAGGCTCTTTTTGCATCTTCGCCCCTATTGCACTGCGAGCTCAAAAGCCGCATCGTGCTTTCGAGCACCGTCCTCGACGAGGAGTGGGTCACGGGCTCCCAAAAATACCCCAACGGCATTCACGCCGTCGCGGTATATGCCTTTCGCGACGGTAAGATCGACCGCGTCACCTTCGCCTCCTAGTTTCCAGAAACGCGAACTCCTTTTCCGAAGCTCCGCATCGCAGATCTCGTCGTTCGGCCTTTTTCGAGCCCCTCAAGCTGGCACGGTCCATGCTTAGTGCGAAGTCCAGAACAGGAGATCCAGATGAAACAAAGTTCAGACACCCTTCTCACCCTCAGCGTTTTGGCCCTTTGCACCGACAACAGCTCCCAGTGCTTCGCCGAGTACAACCGAGTTATGAGCCTCGCCAACTTCCTCTCGACCCGCAATTCCGCCACCCTCACCGAAATCCGCTCTCTGCGCCAGATGGCCACCAAGTTCAAAGCCAAGTACCAAGAAAGCCTTCGAGCCTCTAAATCAAAAGATTCTAGTGAGTTAACCCTGCACAAGGCCCAGCTCGACATCTGCGCCGACATGGACACGCTGATCACCACGCTGGACGATGAGCTGCACCTGCACGGCCTGAACTAAGTCTTTCTTGCTCCTACGGACGAAACACATTATACATCGCGTCATCACTCTGTGACCTTGAAGGAGATCTAGATGAAGCGTGTTTTAACCTTAGCCACCCTAGCCGTATTGACCACCCTCAGCGCCTGCGGAGGCCTTCCTGAAGGTGTTGCTGCTGGCGGCTACTGCACCGAACAGCTCGTCAAGGACCACAATATCCTGATGGATACTCAGAACGAATACGCCAGAACCGGAGCCACCATCGGAGAACTACAGGAGCTTCGCGGAGGCTGGCTCGCTTTCCAAGAGAGCTATCCGGGCGTGAAATGTTTTGCCCGTGAGAAGAACGGCAATAAGCACAAAGACATCGAACTCGACGTCAACGCTCTCGTCGAAAGACAGACCCAAAGACTCGAAAATGCGCTCGCTCTGCGCAAAATCCGCAGCGCCCAGGAATAATAAGAAATCGATACAGGATTATTTAAAATCCGGCCGGGCCATGCTAACAATTGGCCCCTAGCCCGAGGCCGGAGAGGTGGCGGAGTGGCTTAACGTACCGGTTTCGAAAACCGGAGTACCGGTAACGGTATCGAGGGTTCGAATCCCTCCCTCTCCGCCATAACTTGCGCCCGCATGTCGCACGAACTAAACCAACCATCCCATGTGGAAAGTGAACACCAGCAATCGAGATAAACTTAGAGAATTTGAAAAATACCTCGGGTCGGTCTCATCCCAAACTACGGATCTTGACGAGCCCGACGCAGATCTTATCACGGTGATCCAATATAAAGCCTCACAATTTGATCAAGTGGTGGTCGACGATACTTCTCTTGAGATTGACGGTGTAGAAGCTGGCGTAAACATCAAATGGCTTCTTGCAGAACTGCCATCTCTCATTGGCAGACGAGCATCTTTTACGTGTTTACTCGGCATCGCAAGAAATTCCCAAGTAGAAGTTTTTCGCGGGGAAGTAGCCGGAACGATCGTCTCCGCTCGCGGGGATTCATTCGGATTCAATAACCATTTTTTACCTACCGGTCGATTGAAGACGTTTGGCGAAGAGATCCCTGCAGACTTGAACCCACGTAAAATTGCGGTAGACCGACTCCTGTCAGGTGAAGCCTGGAAGACGTTGCCTCTACTTAAAACTTGGGACGGCAAATTTCAGGGATAAATAGTTCGAAAGTATCTCGCCATCCCCATCTGTAAATACTTGTATATTAGTTTTTAGGCCGCAAAAGCTAGACATTCAGTTATAAAGTCATCTACTCGTGCCCTCCATTATTAGGAAGCTGAAAAGCAGCCGAATCGAAAATCACAAACAAACACAAATCGTTAACATCATTCGAAGGGGCCTGACAAAGCCAAGCCCGATATTTCAAACTATTTCTTGAAATGTCGTGATGATGTTTCTTTTTTGCACCCGCAATGCTTCTCGCGCTTGATAAGACTTTTGGAAATCTCGAACTTTAGAGCCCATGCGTCCTTTGTCGGATGTGTGGGCTTTTTTGTTTCTCCCGCGGACCGGGCTTTGTCCTGGGTCCTTGGGCTGTTTTCAAAAGCTTGCTTTAGAGAGACTGCTTTGGATTTGCATAGACTTATCGACGCAGTGACCAAATAGAAGGCGTTGGTTTTGGGGTCCTCGTAGAAGTGTACTTAATTGACTTCCGTTGTTTGCGCTTTTACACTTCCGATGACTACTAAGGGGAGGGTTTTTTTGAATGAATAAGTTTTTTGGCCTTGTTTTTTTCGCCAGTGTATTTTTAGCAAAAGGTGCTTCCGCCGCCATCACTTTTGATTGTGGGGGCCGGGATCCTAACGGGAACAAAGTAACCGTTGCCGGAGGATTTGAGGAAACATCTGTTGTTTTGCGAAAGCTAGATTGGGAAAAAGTTGCCAGTTCCCAAACCGATCAGTTCGACGAAGGCACACAGGTGTTTCTCAGCAATTCAAAGCTTTTGGTTGTAGCTGCACTTATAGATTCTGAAGAGACAAGATTGACTCGCTTTGAATTGGAAGCCTTAGGTGCCTCAGCTGAAACAGGCATCATATATGGCGGAGTTATCCGTGCCTTCGATGAGGACAACACGCAAGTAAATGTGTCCGCCGTTACGTGCTCGGCGGGCTTTAATCCCTAAACTGCGAGCTGATCGGCATACAGCAAATTTGGGAAATGAATAACAAAACCCTCGAAGCCGACTGGATGGCTTCGAGGGTTCATCATTTGCGAGGTCTGCGAATCAGGTCTAGCACCGGATTCTAGTGATTTGATTTTTGATAAAGCTAGATTGAACGAAAAACTCTTAATTGCCGCCGCTAGGGAAGTTTCTCCGAAACAATAAAAAAGTCTTCTACCGGTTTGCCATTGATGGTGTGGATGTTTCGGCTTTTGAGCACGCGAAGGTAGGCGGGCTTGTGATCTCGATGCACCCAGGCACCGCGAATAAAGCTCAAAGGCACCGTATGTTTGATAAGAACTTCGCCTCGAATTCTATGTTCTGTCCTAGAATTTATATAGTCTACATAAGTTTCGAAATCCCAAGGACTATGATCACCCCAATTCATGTGAGCGCTCATAGTAAAGTCTTGATTTGGAACTCTAAGAATTGTTTTATCAATGATGAGTTTGGTGCCACCTAATGCCAGGTGATCAATCAAACCATCCTCTTGCTTTTTTGTTTTCCACCAGCGGCCATACAATTCCATGGGATTGACTTCGCGAGCACTGATGGGCACCAGTTTGGTGTACACTCCTGGGACATCTGAGGTGTTACCGCTGACTTCGGCACCCGCTTTGATTTCTCCTGACTCTACAATCGCCGCGATTTTTCCTGCGATCGTTTCTATCTCGCCCTCGGGACGATTGGAATGGTAAGGGTCGTAAAAGAGGCTGTCTACTTTTTCCAAGGCTCGTTGGAAGTTTGGATCTACATTTTGATTCCTTACTCGGTAAGCCAACGCTGCACAGTCAATAGGTATAGCTCCATTTGGTGAGGAACTTGGCTGTACGGCGTAGCATACGGAAGATACAGTAAAAAAGGGGACTAAAAAACGACCCATTCGCTCTTTTCGGGTATAAAATTTCAAAGCTTTAGGCCATAAAAACTTTAAAACCAATGATAGGCGAGTGCCCACCGCGTCGAGATTTCTTGGCTTTCATGAACTCTTGCACCAAGTCGGGCATTAATGCCCATTCCCAAGCTATGCACCCGTGAGCCCAAAAAATATCTACTTCCAAACGCTAGGAAGTTGATCAAGGCCGGTAAACCTTTATGGAACGTAAATCGACCACTCCTAATGGGTTTGCGGCGTCTTGAGCACGCTTATACGATCCATTAGTTTAGGCCGCCAAAATTTTGCTAAAGACTAGCGCCTTCGAACGATTCGGCAATGCTACCATGAGACCATGGCTCGACTCTTGAGAGGCGGCTTCTTTTGGTATCCTTAAAAAGCGTCTCCTTTACATGCTTATTTCTCACTTCTGGCTGCGCAATGCTCATCATGAGCCCCAAAGGCGGAGCCAAAAATGGATCAACTCCTGATCTTTCGGCATGCCCAACCTCCACCGAAGACTTGACGGTTGCAGCCGCTTTCCCAAACTTTGGAGCCAAGTGGAACGACTATGTCGAAAACACAGAGGCCAGATTTTACGATGCTGCCGACAGTCTTTGCAATGCCGATGGCACCATTGATGGAGGCACTCGAAATTCTGAGTTTGCGGGAATCAACTCCTGTCTGCACGGTGGCGTACACCGAAAAGTAGTTATCAGCGACATCAACTCTTGCGATGGGCTTGAGATGACAGATACGCTTGAAGCCTTTAACTGGTTGTGTGTGGATCGCGGCGCTAGCGTGGAGTTCTACTCGGCGGGCCTCAAAGAGGACAAACAACTCGCAACACTCTTGAATGACGACGGTGATGGATGGCGAGAAAACTCGGTACTCCTTAAGAACGCTGCAGGCTGCGAACTTAAAACCAGTGCTCCAGTTAACGGATGGTGGAGCAACGCTGTTCACAATTTGAATGACCTAGACAACACCACGGTAGGTGACGCCAACACATTGGGCATTCCCGGGGTAAGCGGCGTAGATGCCTCTAAATCAACCGCATCAGGACCCTTGGTTGCCTACATTCTCTCAGCACCCAGTGAGATTTATACCTTCACCGAAGACACCCAACTGTTTGGCTTCCACATTGAGGCTTCAAAAATTGCCATGGTGGTTTACCCAGGTAAAAAGTTGATCGTCCCTAGCTCCATGGGACACTGCGCGGTCGACGGCACTTTTACCGCTGGATCTGGCTGCTTGATCGGCGCCAACAGTCAAAATCACTTGTGGCTAGAAGGTACCTACGACGTTGCTAACTTTGCTTATTTGGGTGTGATGGTTTTGGGTGGAATCAAGCATTCAAAGCTATGGAACATGAGCATTCAAAACAACTCAGACGCCACAAAAAATGGACTTTTGTTTTACGGTGGGGTCTCTTCCTATAACCTCATTCACGGCCTAAGAATCAACAACATTAGCGGTGATGGCATCTACGCCTACAACGTGAACTACAACGTATTTCATAGAATCAACTCTAACAACGGCTCCGGACTCAGAGGGATCACCTACGATGCCACTACCACACATAATATTTTGAGTGGGTATCTAGCTAGCAACAACCAAAACCATGGATTTCTTAGCAGAGAAGACTCAGACAACAACACGTTAACGCACGCGACAATTGTCAACTCCAACAGTAAAGGCATGGATCTGGCAGGATCAGACAATTGCAATTACTCACAGCTTTTAGTCAGTCGTGTTGCCAGCTTTGGTTTGCACTTTCAAACTTCGACATCGAACCGACTTTCAAATGTCATGCTTGTCGGCGGAGCCGACCATGCCATCTATGTAAGCTCAGATTCCACCAACGCCAAATTTTATGACAATTTATGGGTGCGCGACAACCTAGTTCCAGGCAACTTGACGGATGAGTGTTGGGTGGAGACCTCTGACAGTAGTATTGGCGGTGGCGCCACAGATTGCACTCCATCTGGTAGCGATTTCACCCTCAGCAACACTGTAGGCGGCTCCGGAGCTTTTGTGGGTTCTATTTCCACGGACAACACAAACCAAGACACAAATTCGCTTAGCGGAGGCGGAGTATTAGCAACTAACTTAATCAGTGATTGGTTTGGCTTTGATAACTGGATGCGAAGCTGGGGCAAAGGCACGGCTCCCGGCGATCATTACGACACAAGTAATCGAGGGATTTGCTCAGGAAGCAATGACTGCGCCATGTGGGATTGGCGCCTTTCTTCTGCCGATACCAGTGGCACGCTCAACGTTAACGGGGCCTTTGTCGCGGGCGATCCATGCCCTGCCTCCGCCAAAGGCAGCGTGACCCTTAGCGACCAGACGATCTTTGCCAACACCTATCTTGTGAATGCTCAAGAGCTTATGTTTGATGGCTACGGCGATGACGACACCCTTTGCGAAAGCCATGAACACTGCATCTATTCCCCCAACGTCGGTGCGTATCAAGGCGAAGGCGATCTAGGCAGCTGCGTCTTCGACGACGACGCTGGAGCCGTGACCGACGTCACGATGTATGGCTATTTGACCAACGGAGTGTGAGCCCTTTCTTCTTGATCAAGCAGATGATGAACCAATCTACGGAGCGATGCTCACGCTCTTGATATCCGGACCACACCATGTGCCACTACACGCGGTGCCCACGTCGTCGGATTCTAAGATCGCTCGGTACTGCAGCCAACGCGAGGCCGGCAAACTCAGTCCCGCAAAGCCGCTAAAGAGCATCGTAGGCAGGGACACGTTTGCTCGTCCAATGGCATAGCTGAGCGCATCGAGGCTCGTGTTGTTTTGTTGCTCCGAGAAGAACTGGTACGGGGTCGTCGTGCCACTCTTCACCAGCGCCGGCCCCATCCAAACAGGGTTCGTCGAGCAAGTCTCATCCACACAAGAGCGGACCTGCAAGACCACTCGGTTCGCACCACGGCGGTAGAGTTGTAGAATTTCGGCTTCGTCGAGCGCGCGAGTCCACACCGCCAGCTCATCAATCGTACCAAAACCTTGTCCGCTCGATTGGAAGTTACACAGGCCCTGGATGTCCGATGTGGAGACAAAGTTGATCTGCCCGACATAAACGCCATCCATGTAAAACCTTGTTTTTCCAGCCGAGGCACGGGCCACCACATGGTGCCAGCCGTGTGAGAGCGTCGACGTGTTAAAACCGCTCGAGTTAAAGGTCGAGCCCAAAAGGCTGTCATAAGACCCGAGCAGTCCCGTAGATTTCTGCACAATGATTTGGTGGTCCGCACTCTGCCCCCTAGTGAGGGTGTACCAAGTCGCGATGCTGCTCGTGAAAGGATACAAGAACCACCCCGAGATCGTCCAATCCGTTCCGATATCAATCGGCGAGGCCAAAACAACGCGCCCTGCCTCACACTCGATCCCGCGACCAAAGGGAGAAGGCACGCCAAAGGTTTGGTTCGTGTCCGAGAAGTTGCCGTGGTAACTCGTGTTCGCAAAGTTTTGCACGTCGACGCCGCTTGGGCCGCTATCGTAACTCGTTTCGTTGAAATGCCACAAACCGACAATGCCGCTCATCAAATCATTGTCTGTGGTCAATCCCGTAGAGCCCACCAGGGCCGAATAGTCGGTAGAGGTTTCGCTATCAGCACTCGTGATGGTGCCACTGTTGTCGGCATCACCAGTGAGTTCCTTGCCAAAGGGAAGTGTTGAAACCCATCCCAGCGAATCCCACGTGGTTGAGGCGCCGGCGTCGAAGACGCGCGAGATCACCGAGCCCGAATACTTGGCCATTTGGCGGCGGTATATCGACTTCACTTCTTCAGCGCTAAGAGCCGTAGACCAGATCGCCACGTCGTCCATCGTCCCACTGAAGCCCGCGCTCATCCAGGGGCTATTGCCGATGAGCAAATCCTTGGTGATGTCGATGGCGTTAGAAGTCGAACCGACCGCGTCGGTATAACCGTCGATATAAATGGTCCAGGTGCCCGAGGCGCGAGTCGCTACCGCATGGTGCCAAACGTTGTTGTTCGTGAAGCTCGAGCCAAAGAGGGCAAAGTTACCAGCGGTGTTTCCGACAAAAACAAAGAGTCGGTACATGCCAGAAGACAGCGAAGTGGCAAGAAACGAAAAGCGTCCGTCTCCACTGTTGTTATTGTTGATGATGCTTGTCTCTGCAGCAGATGAGGTTTTGATCCAAGCAGAGATCGTGAGATCTCCACTGGCCGAAATCACATCGTTCGGGATGTCTACCGCCTGGCTTCCGTTAAAGACGCCCGCGTGCGAGCCAAGTCGAGCGCCACTTGAAAAAGTCGGAGAGCTCACCTCTGTGCCGTGATTCGTGTTTTTAGAATCGTTCCAGTTGTTGTTCATTTTCCAGTAAGCATTGAGGGAGGACCACTGGGGTGTCCAGCTCGCGTCGAGCTCATTGCAGTTGGTATAAAGGGTCTCGCCTTCGCCCATGTCGCCGTCGCAATCGGTGTCGGGCGCCAGGACAATCTTATTTGTAGACCAAGCCGTTCCCACTTTGGTCGCCCCTAAGAATCCGTAATTCGCGTTGGTGCTATCTGACCAAACTTCGTTCACTTCAAGAGTGACGCTCGCGTTCACACTTTGTGAAAACGAGTTGGTAACGGTGATCGTGAGGCTCGACGAGGCAAGCACCGTGGTGGGCGTGCCCGAGATCACGCACGTGGTGCCATTGATGTTCATGCCGGTTGGCAGTGTGCCCGAACTTACAGAACAAGATGAAATCGTCGCCGAGGTGCCGGCAGTCAAGGTTGAAGGCGTCACGCTCATCGCGGTGCCTCGGGTTCCCGTTTTGCCTGTCGAAGAAGCGTAGCTCAAGGTTGGCACGGTTACGGCTTGCCAAGATTTGGTGATGACACTCGAGGTGAATCCCACGTTGTCCTTGGCTCGCATGTTTAAATAATAGGTAGTGCCGATGGTTAAAGTGAGCGAGCTCGGCGTGAAGGGGGTACCACCCGTAGTGGTCCAACTGCGAAGCTGCGTTCCGCCGCTCGAAGTGCCGATCGAGTATTCGTAATCGGCAATGCCCGAACCGCTCGCTCCGTCGGCAGCGTTGGCTGTGTAAGTCACGGCAGGAGCATCTGTAGTCGAAGCGTTCGTAGAGGCCGTGGATACCGAATCCGCCCAAGTCGGAGCGGTGTTGTCGTAGAGATAAGCCACCCCTTGCGAAGCGGGAGTGCCGTGGGAGGTCGAGCAAGTGGCGTTGCCGGCTTCGTCGACAACCTTCACTCGATATGCACTCGTACCTTCACTCTGCGCAGAGCCCGAGGCGACCGTCATGGTCAGCGAGGTCGACGAGTATCCCGTAGAGCTTTCGTCAATGCTGAGCGCAGCACCCGAACAGTTTGCACCCGTGTGAAGCGTGATGGTATCTGCCGAACCAAAGGAGACTCCACCTTCGAGAGCAATGGTGAACTTGGGCGTTGAATCCGTGGCCGGGCTCGACGCGGGGGTGAGCAGTGCGATGCTAGGGGCAGCAGGAGCCGTGAGATCCAGCAAATAAGCGGCTGCCGCCGTAGAACAATCCGATGCGGTGCTGTTGATGGTGACCGTAGCGTAAAAGAGGTACGAACCGGCACTCAAGGTGCTCGTGGTGACATCGGCCGTGGTGCCGCTTGAAGTGACCGAACCCACCGACGTGGTGCAATTCGAGTTTGTGTACAGGGTGACGGTCGCGCCATTGGCGACGCTCCCGCCAGAGACTCTGATAGTGGGAGTGGTGTTGGTACCAGGCGTAGCGGTAGGCACCTGGCGAGTGACACTCGTGGGTTTCGTAGGTTTGTAGGTGTAGGCAAGAGCACTCAAAGCGCAAGTCGAGTTGCCCGCGAGGTCGGTGACCTTAGCAAAGAAATTCGTAGCACCAAAGCTACCGAGAGCGTTGTCGGTTGTGATATTGACCGAAGCCGTGGCAGAGCCCGAAATCGTGCTCGAACCGCGAGCGGTGCCGCTGCAAGTGTTGTCGCCGCCTTGGTAGAGTGTGACAATGTCACCGTTTGTGTAGTTTCCGCCGCCTGTGAGCGTGATGGCAAAGCTGGGTGTGGAATCGGTATCTGGGTTCGAGGAACCCGAAGCCATGGCTACGAGAGGTACCACGGGAGCCGTGTTGTCATATATGTACGCTTTAGAGCGCGCTGCGGTTGTTCCGTGGGTGCTCGAGCAAGTGGAAGTGCCAAGGCCGTTTGTTACTTTGGCTGAGTAGGTCACACTGACGCCATTGCTTTGCGAAGTGGAAGTTTCGATACTCGTCGAAGTGGCAGTGATACCGGTCGTTGATCCTACGCTTGTCCCCGCACAGGCAGCTTGGTCGTAAAGAGTGATGATGTCGGAAGCCACAAAATTTCCGCCGCCTTCGAGCGTGATTGTGAACGAAGGCTTGGCATCAGTGCCGGGGCTAGCCGAAGGAGATCCATAAGATAGACCAGGGGCTGCGGGCACGCTGCTGTCGTAGACGTAATCTATAGATCTCGAAGCAAGAACAGCGTGGGAGCTCGAACAGGTGGCATTGCCAGCGGCGTCAGTGACACGCGCCGAATAGGTGACGCTAACACCGCTGCTTTGCGCGGTGCCCGTTTCGACGCTCACCGAAGTTCCCGTCGACCCGGTAGCCGAAGCGACCGCAGTGCCCGCGCAGTTCGCTTGTGCAAAAAGTTGCACAAGGTCGGTAGATAAAAACGCTCCACCACCCTGGAGGCTAATGGCAAAGGCCGGCTGCGCATCGCTGGCCGGACTTGTGGCGGGGCTTAAATAACTGATCGCGGGAGCGGCAGGCGGCGTGGTATCGCCCGGATTCTGTGGAAGACCAGGGGTAAAGCCATTATCAATTTTTGAATTGGTGAGCTTGGGTGCAAGCGGGTTACAGGCGCTCAAGACGACGAGCGCCACTCCGTAAGACCACAGACGTGCAAAAGTTGCGATCACTTGCCTAGCTCCGTTTCCCAGCAAACGTTCAAAAAGACGTCAGAGCGTTTCTGTTTTGAAAGGGTCGAGGAGTATGTAGAAATTCCGTATCCTATCCCGGCTCCCCACCGGCTTCTTCCTATATGATGCGCAATATCTATTGTGCCAGAAACGCGATTTCCGGTGTGAATTTTGTAGTGGGTCGTCGAAGAAGGCAGCAGCCACGAGTATTTTAAATCTAAACTCAATCCTAACGCGGAATTCTCGAGAACTTTATAATTGGCGTGCAGATCCCCGCTGTAGAGCATGACTTTGTCGATATGGATTTCGGTAGCCGAGCTCGCCCGGTAGAACATTTCCTGCCCGCTGTGAACGCCCGCTCCCACACCGATCCGCTGATCAGCCAAACGGAACTCCGCACCTCCGCCAAAGTTGGCATAGACATCTTTGGTGGGTGAAATGGAATCGCCACTTTCGGTAGAACGAATTGTGATTCGGTTCCAGCGGGTATCGAGAAAGGTCCTAAAGGATTTCGACCACACCTGCGTCCATTTCACAAAGAAGCCGTAGTTCATGTCCGAAACTAGCGTGGCTTTGCCGTTGGTATCGAGATCCGTACCATCGAGCCTCGAAAACGATAAGATCGGGCTTAGACTCAACAAGCTGTAAACCTCATCACCACGATTCGCAGCGACAAGTGGAGTCTCTTCAGCAGCAGGAGCGCGTTCTGCAGAGGGAATCGCGAAAGGCTCGGCAGAAGCCATGAGCGGCGCCTCCGCAGTCGCCATCTCAAAATCGCGCTCGCATGAGAGCTTCGCGAGAGGTTGATAATTCTCAGACGAGGCGGGCAGACGAATCTCTTGCCCAAGAAAAATGCGATCAGGATTTTTGATCTCAGGATTTTCCTGAAGAATCTGAGCAAGGCTGCCATGGGCTCGAGAGTAAATGGGCATTCCCACGCGGCACTGCGCGATACGCGAAATGGTATGACCTGTTTTGACCACGACTACACCTGCCCGACGAGCAAATGAAATTTGGTTATACGCCGTGCTTAACCAAAGGAGTTGGCAAGCAAAGTTCCCGAAAGAACTGCGGTTTTTCGTGACCAGGCCCATAAGAACTTTTCGACATTTTTAGGAAAACCTTGATGCCCAGGGCTCCATGTGACAAAGAGATCACATTCAGATTTTAGCTAACCTCTGAGCCTCTAAATTCAATAAGATCGACTTGCATTCCAGCCCTCCCGCAAAGCCGGTGAGCTGGCCTCCCGCGCCGATCACCCGGTGGCAGGGCACCACGATCGAAAGCGGATTGCGGCCGTTGGCCGCCCCCACAGCCCGCGAAGCGCTGGGCCGGCCAATGACCTTGGCCAGCTCACCGTAGCTGCGCGTTTCGCCGTAGGGAATTTTGCGTAGCGCAAGCCACACCTCTTGCTGAAATTCCGTACCCTCGGGTGCGAGCTCCAGCGAAAAGCTTTGGCGCTCGCCCCCAAAGTATTGCCTCAATTGTTTTTCGGCTTCGATGAGCAGCGGATGATCGCGATCTTCGCCTAGGCCCCCAAGACGCACCCGCCCCGGTCTGTCGTCCTGCCATAGCACGGCAGCAAGGCCGCGCTCGTTTGCAACCAAGGTGAGCTCACCCACCGGAGATTTCATTTTTCGGTACACGTACTTCATGTCGTTTTCCTTTTTTTTCTAGAAAGCTCGGCGGCGTAGTGCCTCCACAAATAAATCGCGGCGTAAGCCCGCCACGGACTCACGTCTCTCACATCGAACCCTGGATGCATTTCGAGTGCGCGGCGGAGAATCAAATCCGTCGCTGGAAACGCATCGGTGTCCCCGAGGCCCCGCAGATGCACGTACTCACTCGACCAAGCGCCGACACCTGCCACGCGTAAAAGTTTCTCGCGTGAGGCTCCGGGCGACTGCGGGAATGTGAAATCCAACGAACCGCGATGGACGAGTTCCGCTATCTCGAGAATCGATCGTTTGCGCGTGGCCGTGGTTTTCACTTCGTCGAGCGAGGCGCCAACAAGCCGCTCGGGTGTTGGAAACAAAAACGCCTTGCTGCCGCTGATGGGATGCACCACACGCTCTCCGTAATGTGCCACGAGCTGACCGACAAGGCGACTTGCCTGCTCGACCGAAACCAGTTGCCCCAGAATGGTGCAGACCGCGGTTTCGAAGGGGTCCCAGCGCTGCGCCACGCGCAGTCCCGGATACTTGTGCGCAAGCGAGTCGAGAAATTTGTTGGTACGAAATTCGTTGGCCACCAGCAGCGGATCCGAATTCAAATCAAAAGATCGACGCACTCGCTGCACCACCGCAAAGAGGTGACGCGGATCCTCGACAAAGACTTCAAGAAGCAGCTGCGGCCTTTCGGTGTCGGGTCGCACACGCAGGGCTCCCACGCCATCGCCGGCGCGAAAGACCCGTTCGTAAGTGTTTCCGTCAACATTTTCGATGCCCGGGATGCGGTGTGAACGGAAGAATTCCAGCAAATGCTCCCAATCCAGTGGCGGGCGGTACGAGAGCGAGAGCTCGATGCCGCCGCTGGGGCGCGTGGTTTTTTGCTCGCGCCGAATCTGCGTTGGAGAGCGTTCAAAGCGCTTCTTAAAAGCATCGTTGAATCGTCGCAATGAGGTAAAGCCCGCGGTGAAGGCCACCTTGGTCATGGGCAACCTCGACTCGGTAATGAGCTTGCGTGCAAAATTCAGCCGGTTGTTGAAGGCGATCTGCTTGGGGGTCTGCCCTACCTCATCCACAAAGAGACGGCGCAGGTGACGCGCACTCACCCCAAAGCGCTCGGCGAATCGTTCTTCGCCGGAATCAAAAAATCCCTCGTCGGCGATCGAGCGCAGCGCGCGCTGCACCACCGCAGACTTGCCATGCCATGCGGGTGAGAGCGGCGCGCTTTCGGGGCGGCAACGCAGACAAGGGCGATAACCTGCACGTTCGGCACCCAAGGCGTCGACAAAGAACTCCACATTTTCGCGCTTGGGCCGCGCCGGACAAATGGGCCGGCAATAAATGCCCGTGGTTTTGACCCCCACAAAGAACTTGCCGTCAAAACGGTAGTCGCGGGCGAGCATGGCCTCATAAAAAGCGTTGTCGCGGCTCATGAGGGAGAACCTAACAGAGTTTGCCCCCCAAATATCGCCATTTTCGGACACCATCGACGGGACGATTTGTTTGTGAATCGCGGACGGATGCATTAGGCAAATGCCTATGGCCCTACGACTCAGCGATCTTAGGAACTTTCTCGAAGCGGCTCCGTGCACCACCCTGCGCGAAGGCGCGAATCGCCTGGGCATTTCGCAGCCGGCGCTCTCCGAATCCATCAAGCGCCTCGAACAAGACGTGGGTGCGGTGCTCTTTTACCGCACCAAAACGGGCGTCTCGCTGACCCCGCGAGGACGCGAGGTTCTCGAACATGCCCGCCGAGTGCAATCCCACTTGGGCGAGATCGAAGCCACCCCTAGCGGAACCTCGAGCCTCGCGGTCACACTCGGATGTCACGCGGTGGTCGCGACCTACACCCTGCCCGTCATCTTGCCGCGAGTGCCCGCCCACTACCGTATCGAAATTCGTCACGGCCTCTCGCGCGAGATTCAAGACCAAATTCAGCGCGGCCACATCGACCTCGGGCTCGTTATCAATCCGGTACCCAATCCCGACCTTGTGATCATCAAGCTCGCCACCGATCGCGTGGGTGTGTGGTCCAACGGCGACAAAAAAATTCGTGAGCAGCTGATTTGCGACACGAATTTGTTTCAAACCCAAACCATTCTGCGCAAATGGAAACGCCGACCGGAAAGCCTGATGACCACATCCAGCCTCGAACTTGTGGCGCGGCTCACAGAATCCGGCCTCGGTTACGGCGTGATCCCAGAGCGCGTGGTAAAGCTCATCGCGCCGTCGCTAAAAATGGTTTCGGACTCCCCCGAAGTGCGCGATGAGATCGCGCTCGTCTACCGCCCCGAATTCGGCAAAGTGGTACCCGAGCGTGCGCTGCTCGATATCTTACGCAAGGCTTTTTAAAAGCCCCAGTCATTGGTGGGGTCCACGAGGGCCCGCTTGGCAACTTCGAGAAAATGCGCTTTTACGTAAAACGGAAAAAGATCTCCAGAGCCTCTGGGCGGGTTCTTTGGCTTGAAACCAAAGAACATCGACGCCGCTTGGGAACCCCCTCCGTAAACCACAACGTCTTCCTTGCGATATCCAAGCGCTTTGTAATCGATCGCCTCTAGCGCTTTGATCACCGTAGGTGAGCCCGAAAAGCCAATGCGCTTGCCACTAAATTCAAAAATGTTCACCACGCCGTGCTCACGGATGTTGAGTTCTTCTTTAACCAAGGCGGAGTCCACCTCTCGATTCAAGGACTCGAGAACGTAAAACCCATTGACCCTGGGTAAAAACGAAAGAATTTCCTCCGCTCGCTGGCGATCTCCCAAAACTTGAGAGATCGTCTTGCCCTGCCCCAAATGATCATTGAGCCGCACTTCACGAATCTCATCATCATTCAGACCAAATTCACGCAGCTCGGGTATGTATCCTCGGTCGTTGATAGCGATCGCCATGTCCGCCCGACTTGGTTCCCACCCGATGAGACTCATCAATTGCTCCAGCGAACTCTCGGCTCGATAGCGTTTGTCTTCAAGCTCTGCGTAATTGTGGTGATCAATAATAACCACTTCGTACCCAGCACGACGCAAGCCCTCTTCCAGCTTCGGAGCGGGGAGCTCGAAAAGCACAATGCGCTTGATCTCCCGGAGCGGAATTCCGTACTTCGTGCGAAGCGTATCCAAAAAGTACTCTGTGTGATGGTAGAACGCATCCAGCTTCCCCCCCCACTCGATATACATACCGGCTAGCTTGGGAGCCTTAATGGCCTTCAAGATCTCAATGGCACGCATCGCTTCGCCATCATTTTTGGGAATCACGAAAACCGTTTCTTTGACGAAAGCGTGGTTGCCGTTCAACCGAAAATTTCTCAGTTGATGGCGCGTGATCGAAAGATCAATGGCCGGATCGAGCCCCTGTTGGCGCGGCGGTGGGCTAAGGTCGTCTACGGGCGGGGTCTGCCGGCGGGGCGGACCTACGAAATATTCTTGGTAGAGGCGCAACTGAAGTGGCAACAGGGGAGTTTGAGCGTCGTCCACTCCCCTCAAAAGACTTTGGCAAGCCTCAAGGGGGGGCGCAGCTTTACGCTTCCCTCGTGGAGCGTGCCGTTCGTCCGGACTCATGGCCAAGCCCGAAGCCGAAGTTACGGCTAGGACGATGTTAAAGAAAACCCCAATCGCTTTCATGCGATCTCCTCTCCCTCCCTGGAACGAGAGGGCACTCTTCTACAAGTTGTGGGACTTTTTCAAGGGGGCCAAACTGTTAATTTGCCTTTATCGCGTGAGGAGGCCCTTGACTGCCATCTGACGCCATAGTTGACGTATCCCGATGGTATTTAAAAGACAATTGAGCGATGACGATGAACTGACGGGATCCGGCCAAAATGATTCCATGGACTTTGAGCAAATGCTCAATGATTCCCTAACCAAGCGTGATCGCAAGTTGTCCGTAGGCGACAAAGTCAGCTGTGAAATTCTCTCCGTAGGCAAAGAGCAAGTGGTGGTTTCCACCGGCACTCGCTATGACGGTTTCGTGCCCGCCAATCTGATGCAAGACGGTTCGGGTCAAGCGCGCTACAAGTCGGGCGACGTGGTGGACCTCTACGTGACCTTCATCAAGGGTTCGCAGATTTACCTCTCGCCCCAGGCTTCGGGCTCTGCCCTCGCCGAAGGCATTCAAGAAGCCTTCGACAACAATCAAGCGATCGAAGGCCGCGTGGAGTCGATCAACAAGGGCGGATTCCAAGTCAACATTCTCGGCAAAGCCGCATTCTGCCCGCTCAGCCAGATGGACATCCGCCGCATCGAAAAACCCGAAGAATATGTCGGCAAAAAATTCGAATTCAAAATCACCCAACTCGGCGAAGGTGGCCGTAACGTGGTGATCTCCCGTCGCAAGCTTCTCGAAGAAAGCCAGGGCCAAGTCATGGCGAACTTCCAGAGCCAGCGCAAACCCGGTGACGTGGTCACGGGCAAAGTCACTCGCCTCGAACCTTTCGGCGCCTTTATCGAAATCGCTCCTGGCGTGGAAGGTCTCGCGCACATCTCTGAACTTAGCTGGACGCGCGTGAGCAGCCCCAAAGATGTGGTCGAACCCGGCCAAGTGGTTTCGGCCAAGATTCTGCGCATCGAAAACGATGGTCGTCTCAAGATCTCCCTCACGCTCAAGCAATCGGAGAATGATCCCTGGCAAAATCTCCCCGCGCAGGTGCAAACCGGTCGCGTGGTCACGGGCAAGGTTACCCGCTGCATGCCGTTTGGCGCCTTCGTAGAACTCGCCCCGGGCGTAGAAGGCCTGGTGCCACTCTCCGAGCTCAGCACCAAGCGTGTCGCCGCGGCTACTGAAGTGGTCAAAGAAGGCGAACAGGTTTCGGTGATGGTCAAAGAGATCAACCCGCAATCCAAGCGCATTTCGCTGTCGATCAAAGAGGCCGAAGGTGAGGCCGCAAGCCAATCCGAAGCCGAAGACATCAAAGCCTACGCCGCCACCCAGGCCGCACGAGCCTCCAAAAACTCGTTCAGTCTTTTGGGTGCCAAGATGCAGGCTGCCCTCGACAAAAAGCAAAAGCCATAAGGAAAGCGCCCAGTCGATGAGTCGTTTTCCGGAGAACTTGCCCCCGGGCTGGCGCGAACGCCTCGCGCCCGAAGGGGACAAGGATTACTTCAAAAACCTGATCGCGTTTTTGCAAACCGAACATCAGAGTGGTCAAACCGTATACCCCAGGCCCGATAACGTTTTGCGGGCCCTGCAGTCGGTGGATTACTCCGATGTGCGTGTGGTGATTCTAGGGCAAGACCCCTACCACGGTGCGGGCCAGGCCATCGGCCTCAGTTTTGCGGTGCCCAACGAAGTGAAGCCCAAGCCTCCTAGCCTTGTGAACATCTTCAAAGAGATTACCGCCGATCTCGGCGTCGACATGAGCGGCAAAGGCTCTGACCTCTCCGGCTGGGTGGATCAAGGCGTGCTGCTGCTGAACACCGTGCTGACGGTACGCGCGAGCCAGGCCTTCTCCCATCGCGACCGAGGCTGGGAAAGCTTCACCGACCAGATCCTTCGCGACCTCGACCAGCGCTCCGAGCCCATCGTCTTCATGCTCTGGGGAAGCCCGGCCATCAAAAAGAAGGCCCTCCTAAAGAGTGGCCGCCACATCGTACTCGAAGCCCCGCACCCCTCACCCCTCTCGGCCTACCGCGGCTTCCTCGGGTGCAAACATTTTTCTAAAGCAAACAAGCACTTAGCTGACCTCGGACGATCGCCCATCGAGTGGGCGAATACATCTTGTGTGGCGCGTCAAAAGCCGCTAAATAAAGGTCAACTCCATGCAAATACTGCGACCTGAAGTCCTGAGCCACGAGCTCGAAAGGAACTTCACTCATTACGAAAAGTCCGAGATTCGGATCGCGCTCTTGAGCCTCGACCACGAAGTGCTCTTCGCGAACGCCGCCTTTCGGCGCGACCTTTGCCCCAAAAGCGAGAACGCGGTGGGTTTGGGATTTTTGCAAATGCTCGAAGAAGAGTCCCAGCGCAAGCATCTCGAACTCTGCCAACACCTAAGCGATATCGAAATTGTCGCCGAAGCCATTGAAGTGCGCAGCACTCGCGATGCCACAGCCACGTGGTTCATGGTGCTTGCTCTCGTACACGACGTCAGTGGCGCTCCCCTTTACTACCGTGCTTTCTTACGCGATCCCCTGCAAGCCGCAGACTATCTCAAAGACCACCATTCCGACCGTGACTCGCATGTGGCGCGCGCCCTGGTTTGCGCCGTGAATGCCGAAGGTGTCTTCACCAAGATGCAAGGCTTGCTCGCCGAGAACCTCATGCCTTCCATCCTCGGGGAGCACTACCGCGACGTTTACGCGGGCGCGCCCGAAACCATCGCCCGCATCGAGCGGGCGATGGGCGGTGAATCCTTCGACGTCGAAGTGCATTTCAGCGGTCACTGGTACCACATTTGGTACAAGCCCTTGCGCGATGAGAATTTACAAATCAGCGGTGCGAGCTGGACAGCCCTGCCGATCACCAAACAAAAAACGACGCAGGCCAAACTGAAAAATGACATCGCACAGCGCGAAGAAGCCCTCTCCCTGGCGTCGCACGAAATCCGCAGCCCCCTCTCTGCGCTCTCGCTGCAGATGAAGATCATGGAAAGAACCCACGCCCTACGCGATCCTTCGCTCAATCAATTCATCAAGATTGGCCTCCGACAAGTCGACACCATTTCGACGCTCGTCGAAAAAACCCTTGAAGCCGCCCGCATCCACGATCAGGGGCTGGGACTCGAGATCCAAAGTAGCAACCTTTGTGACATCATCGATGGCGCCGTGGAGCAAGCTCAGGCGCGATTCGAAAACCGTCCTTGCGATATCAAAATTGATTACCCACCCTCGCTTCTCGGCAAGTGGGACCCCTTCCGCATGGGACAGGTTTTTGAAAACCTGATTACCAACGCGCTCAAATACGGCAACGGATCACCAATTCAAATCAGCCTTCGCAGCGACGCTAGCCAAGTGACCATCGAAGTGCAAGACCAGGGGCCGGGCATTAGTCTCGACGACCAGACGAAAATTTTTGAGCGTTATCAACGCATCGGCGATAACCGTAATACGCACGGTTACGGATTAGGACTCTACATCGTCAAGAAAATCGTCGAAGCCCATCGCGGCAACATTCGCGTGCGCAGCGCTCCTGGAGAAGGCTCTACCTTCGTGGTTGAATTACCACGGAGCTGCAACTGAGCACTGGTTATTGGGCCTGACTTTGGCGTAAATTCGGCGCTTCTCGCCGCCGACCTCTTGGGTATTTTCGATCGCATCCAAATAGTAACCCTTCACACCATCGGTACGGGGCTCAAAATGGAGCACCACACTTCGTCGTGCGGAAGAGTGATCGTAAACGATTCGACCATCTTTGCCCACGCTCACTCGGCAAGCTTTGTAAGCGCGTTCCTTAATCTCACCGGCCGGCCCACCGCCGGGTTGCCCGTGACTGAGCTTTGTAGGACTACCTGCGGGACCACCACCAGGCTGGCCGTGGCTAAGTTTCACCGGTCCGCCGGCGGGACCACCTCCAGGTTGCCCGTGGGAGAGCTCCTGAACATTTCCACCTACACAAAATGCGTCTAGTTCGGTGAGAACTTTTTCGTAGGCCGTGTCGAGGCTCGGCGTGGCAACGGCTTGACGGTTGACGTCGGCGATGGCGCTGGAGCTTCGGCAACCCACCACGCTGCTAGAGACATCGTATTCCTCACGCCCCACCCCCTCCACAGAGTGTTGGGCCGAGGCGCTAGGCAAAAATCCAAACAGCAGTAGTGCAGCGCTGGTAAATAAGATGGCTCTACCGGTTTTCATACCTCTATATTGCGCCGCCTCCGGCGCCCGGTCGGGTAAAGATTTGGCGGCTCCCACAAGCGTGCGAATCCCTTGGCTCCAGACCGCATGAAATCTTGGTTAAGATCAAGTTTTCTTTATGCATGGACTCATGCTCTCAGCTCGTTACCCTAAAAACATGAGCACTCGGTCGTGCGATCTTTTCTTTAACCAGGGATCCGGCTCCGAAATGCGCTCACGTTTCTACGAATTGCAGCGCCGCCTGCTAGAGCGCGGCTTTCGTATCCGCCGCAGCTGGCTGGTGGGTGAAAACCTGAGCTTCGCCAAGGCGCTACGCGAACTCGAAAGCTCCGAGACCCCCCTCGTGGTCGTGGGTGGCGGCGATGGCACCTTGAGCGGCGTCACTCCCACGCTGCTCAAGGGCGGCAAACTGATGGGCGTAGTGCCCGCCGGCACCTTCAATTTTTTTGCGCGCAATCACAACATCCCCCTCAGTATGGACGAGGCCATCGAAGTCATCGCGGCGGGCACCCCACTCCGAGTTCCTGTGGGCAAGGTCAACGACGAATACTTTTTGAACACTTCAAGCTTTGGTCTCTACCCCACCGCCCTCAAAAAGCGCCAAGAACACTACCGGCGCTGGGGGCGCGGGCGCGCACTCGCCCTGTGGTCGCTTGCCAGCACACTACTCGGCAAGCACGAGACCTATCGAACCACCCTCACCGCCGGTGAGGCTTCCATCAAAACCGTCACCCCTTTTGTTTTTGTGAGTACCAACGAGCTCCAAATCGAATCCATGGGCCTGCGTGGTGGCGAAACGCGAACGCCAAACGACCTCGCGATCTATGTGACCGAATGCCTCGATTGGCACCAACGCGTTGGCCTCGCAGCCAAAGCTTTGCTACGTCGACTCGAAAACGCGGGCGAATACCAGGTCACCTGCTCTCCCCACCTCACCGCCGACATTTCGCGCAAATCTATCAAGGTGGCGCTCGATGGTGAGCTGAAATCTTTGTGCACACCATTGGAGTTTTCGCTCGTGCCGAGCGCCTTGCGATTGATGGTGCCCAAAGGAACTTCGCCTGCATGAGTTCCACCAAGATCCTTCACATTTCGGATTTGCATTTTGGCCGTGTGGACGCCTTTGTCGAAAAAGCGTTTTGGAAATGGCTCGACCAGCATCCGGTGGACATTAGCGTGGTTTCGGGCGATCTCACCCAGCGCGCCAAGGCCCGCGAATTCGCGGCTGCCGCCCGTTTCGTGAACGCCCTGCCAGAACCCCGCCTCGTGGTGCCCGGCAATCACGACATTCCGCTCTACAACCTCTTCAAACGTTTCATCACACGCCTGGCGCGCTACCAGAAGTACATCAGTGCCGATTTGCGTCCCATCATCCGCACACCACAAGTTCTCATGGCGGGCATCAACACCGCGCATTCGATGACCATCAAAGACGGCAAGGTTACCCACTCGCAGCTTGAACATCTCAAAAATGTATTCGGCGAAAATGGCCCGCAAATTAAAATCCTTGTCACACACCACCCCTTGCACCTATTGCAAGCCACCGCCGACGAACGGGTAGCTTCGCGTTCGGAATTCGCGGTGGAGATCTTGCGCGTGAGCGGCGTGGACATTTTGTTATCGGGCCATTACCACCATGGGCGCAGTGGCATCTCCACGGTTCAGCGCGAAGCGCGCTACGACGCGATTCTGGTGCAGTCGGGCACGAGCCTTTCCACTCGCTACCGTGGGCAGAACAATTCGTTCAACGTGCTCCACGTGGATCAGGACCTCATTGAGGTCGAAAGATTCGAATGGCATCTTGAGGAAAAAACGTTTCTGAGCGCTCAGATCGATCGCTTTGTGCGAGATCAAGATCAGTGGCGGCCCGATCTCATCTAATTGAGTGGCCAGCGCCAGGGACGCCGAGCACCCGAGTTTGAATGTAAAAATCGCAGTAGCTTTTCTGAACTGAAATTGGCGTCGCTAGCCATGAGCTGGATCGCGATGCCGGCGTAGAGAGCAGCGGCAGAACTCGTGTCGAGTCCAGTGGTGAAGGAATCCGAATAACGAAACTCAAAGTTGCGCTCGCTTAGATCGATCAGAACGTCGGGCTTGTTGATGCCTCCCGGGCGACCCACGGCTGAAATGAAGTCGCGCGAGCCCACGGCGATCACGTCGCTGCGATCGGCAGGCGCGGTGACCTCGTTGACTTTGTTCTTGTGTATCATGTTGAGTGCCATCGGATTGGCAGTAGCGACTCGAAGCTGAAACTGATCGCGTTCATCAAAATTCCCCGAGCGGTCGTAGATACGGATGGCATAAAGACCACGCTCGGGAAGCCGAAGGCTCACCTCTTCAAAGGCGTTGCCGCTTACACCGCTCTCGTTTTTACGCAGGTGACGACCGATCTGGCGCCGATTGCCTTTGCCGCCCGGGACAATGGTCATGCGTTTGCTTTTCTGGTCGACCCGCAACAAGTTGAAATCGAGATCCTTGCGCGTGGCGTATTCCGAGTCGTCTCTAAAATCATTCCAGCTCAGGACAATGTCGAAGTCTTGATCGTCGAATTTGCTTTCGAAAAGAATCGTGTTGCCCGGGCCGGGCGCTTTAACAACATTACGGTCGAGGGTTTCAATCTTGGTGCCAAAGTAAACGGAGTCGCCCGTGTTGCCTACCGCATTGACCCACACAATGCCCGCAGCGGTGGCACTAGCGACAACGGCATTAAAAAAACCTCCACCTTGAAAATCCGAACCCCAGTAAAAGTTTTTTGAATTGAGAATCAGATCCACACGCGGACGCTTGGGATCTTTGCCGATACAAAATTCCACCGCCTTCTTGAACTCGGTATAACCGTTGGCGGTGAGCAGCAACACTTCGGGGCGCTGGTTTTCGGGAAGCTGCATGGCGCCCGAGGCGACCATCATGATTTGCGCCATGCCGAAACCGTGTTTGGAGTTTTGGGATTCGGGCGTCTCACCGCCGCTCACGAGCTTCACGTTCGAGCCCAGCACGTGTCCGTAACGAGCGAGACCTTCAAAACCATTGTCGATGATGGCGATGCTGTAATTTGAGAGATCCCCCGGACGCGACCGTGACACGGCCCCCACCTTCTGCAGGGCCTGGTAAATTTGCTCCCCATTGGTCAACAAATTCTGGGCACGCGCTGCCGGCAGAGCCAAAATGAAGGCCGCCATAGCCAGCGAGTGAAACCTCATGAGTTTGAGGACTTAGCAAAATTAACCCAGTGCGTCAAGGGGGTTTTCACCCCAATAAGATCCCTTTACCACATAGATATTGTTGGACTTTCGCCCCCCGTTTGCACTAGCCAGAGGCCTTACAAGGAGAAATGACGCATATGCTAGCTAGAAAATTTGCACTTAGCCTCTGGTCCCTAGGCCTCATGGCCACCCTCGCTTTCGCGAACCCCGAAGCCGACAGTATTACAAAAGGCTCGACCGCTGCCAGCCAAGGCGCACCCGCCGACGCCATTCTGGTCCGCACCAGCAAAGACGGCAAAAAGGCCTTCTTTAAGACCACCAAAAAACTCTCCCCCAACGACCTCGCAGCGGAGCTTGAAAAAGCCAGCGCCGGCAAAAAGAGCAGCCTCGTTGCGGTAAATCAAAAGAGCCTTACGACCAAAGATCCCAAAAACCCCGAAGCCGAAGGCCGCGTTGAACAGCAATCGTGGTGCGGCGGCCGTCCCTACGGCTACGTCAATTATTGGACCGGCTACTGGCCGTGCAACTACTACTACAACTACGTTCCGTACTATTACGGCGGTTGCTACGGTTACTACAACTACACTTGGGGCGTTTACTGGTAATCCATCCGTCGCAGATCTTTACCAGCCCCAGAAAAGCTTCCCGCGGATTAAGTTCCCGGGAAGCTTTTTTTATGGAATGCGAAGAGCCGCGCCTCTCCATCGGGCGTGAGAATATCACCCCGGTTTTCGAATCCTAGCTTCGTGAGCAAGCGATGCATCCGGAAATTCTCAGGATGCGGGTCGACAATGATCTGCTGAACCTGGTCGTTACGAAAGAGCATTTCGACAAAGGCGCGGATGGTGATCTCGCCTAGACCGCGACCTAAATACGAAACTTCACCCAGGTACATGTCCATGCCCACGACGTCGTCGCCGTAGCCACCCCACCAGCCTCCGCCCACTTTGGCGGCCCAGTAGTACTGAAAATAACCAATAGGCACGCCGTCGACATGAACCACAAACTGCTTCACAAAATTCGATTCCATGCGCACCGCGTGCTTGTCGAGCGATTCTTCAACTTCGAGTTCTGAGTCCCACACGGCTTTGACATGCGGAACTTCGAGCCAGCGCTTGATCAGTGGCAAGTCCGCGTTGGTTAAAGCTTTGAACTCAATTTTCATGGGGTTGCTAAATGCCTAAGTCCCACTATAACGGGATTCATGGACAAGCTCATCTGCGTTGGCAAAAATTACCTCGAACACGCACAGGAGATGGGCGACGGCGTGCCCGAAGTGCCCGTGCTCTTTTTAAAACCGCCGAGCAGCTTGGTCTCCGCCACGCGCCGCGGAGAAAGCCTCCGCGTGGCACTGCCTCGCGAGCGCGGTTCGGTGCACTACGAATGTGAAATCGTGCTACGCCTCAGCGCCGAAGGCGTGATCACCGACTTCACCCTAGGCCTCGACATGACCCTGCGCGAGGTGCAGGCGCAGCTCAAAAAAAATTCCCACCCCTGGGAGATCGCCAAGGTCTTCGCGGCTTCGGCCATCGTGGGCACTTGGTCAAAGATCGATCGCCTCAGTCACGAAGGTGAATTTCGTTTGGAGATCAACGGTGAGACGCGTCAGCTCGGCACGGCCGCACAGATGCGCCTCTCCCCCGAGGACTGCGTCGCCCATGCGCGTCGCCACTTTCCGCTCTGCGATGGCGATTTGCTCTTTACGGGCACCCCCGCCGGCGTGGGGCAAGTTGCACCAGGAGACGTGGCACGATTATTTTGGCAGAATGAATGCTGGCTGGAGGTGCAGTGGATATGAAATCAATCTCATCAACGATCTTCGGGCTCGCTATGGCGATGGCCCTCTGGCCTGCGAGCCCGACCTTTGCTGGAGAAACAAAAACCATGAGCCAAAACAAAAAAGAAACCGTGCTTGTCATCGGTGCCCATACCGATCCCACCAAATATGCCAATAAGGCGCAAAAGCTACTGACAAGCTACGGGCACGACGCCATTCCCATCAACCCCAACTTCAAAGAAGTGCTTGGAAAAACCGCCTACACCTCGGTGAGCGAATGGGCCAAGGCCACAGGTAAGCACGCCGACACCGTGACGATGTACGTGCGCGCTCAGCACTCCACCCCGATGACCGCTGAGCTCGTGGCACTCAAACCTCGCCGTGTGATTTTCA
Source organism: Bdellovibrionota bacterium (assembly GCA_035539375.1). Classification (GTDB taxonomy): domain Bacteria; phylum Bdellovibrionota; class UBA2428; order UBA2428; family UBA2428; genus DATLIP01. The sequence continues at coordinate 28,232 of DATLIP010000001.1, forward strand.
ATCCGAACACCGAAAACCCGGTGCTCAAAGCCGCTCTCGAAAAAGCAGGCATCGAAACGGTCGAAAACTGCACGCTCGTGATGCTCGATCACGATCTTTTCTAGAGAGCCGTGATGACGGAGAAAAATTCTCGCGTTCTCGCTCTAGCTCTGCTCGCACCCCTTGGCTGGGGCGCACTTTGTTTGGTGATGTTTCGCTTCGGTCTCCAAGTTTTACCCGGGCCTCGCCTGGGCGGCGTTCCGAACAAACTTTGGATTTGGCTCGTGTGCCTTGCGTGCCTGATTCCTCTCTGGCGTTACGTGCTGGCGCTGCGGTTTGAACGCGGACAGCGCAACTTACGCTTTGGCAATCCGCGCTTTCTCTTGAGCCTTGCCTACCTCTCGGCCCTGAGCGCAGTGCCGATGCACGGCACCTGGTATCACAGATGGTTTGTCTTTAGTGTTGTGGTTTCGCCTATCATTGAGGAGCTCTTTTCGCGCCACCTGCTGAGCCCATGGCTCAAGTCGAGCTGGCCCAAGTTCTTAGCACTTGCCGCGCTCTCTTCGTTAACCTTTGCGCTAATGCATTGGGGATACAATTCGGGTGAGGCCTTCACCATGGATCACGTCGCCCAACTGCACAAGCTGTGGGGACACTGGCAATTTGCAATGGGACTCGCACTGATATTTAGATTCACTCACTCGCTACTGCTGATCGTGGTTCTGCACGCCGCCTCGAACCTCGCGTGGGTGCTCACCAACACTTAGCGTACAACGGGCTCGCCGAGCTTCGAGCGCAGGATGCTCATCATGCGTAGCATCTCGCTCCGCTCTTCTTCGGAGAGTGCCGAAAAAAGCTCGCCCACGCGCTGACGAAAGGCGCCGCAGCCCTGGAGCATCTGGGCGGCCTGAGGAGTGATCTCGATAATCGTGGCGCGACGATCGGTGGGGTGCGATTTGCGCGCCACCAGTTCGTCTTTTTCGAGGGCGTCGATCAGAGCGGTGATGTTAGTTGCGGTGACACCCAGCTGGTCGCGTAGAGCGGACATGATCTGAGGGCCCTTCTCATGCAGGTAAGCAAGGATACGAGTGCGCTGGGGGGTGAGCTTTTCGACCGTGGTGCACGACTCTGCCCAGCGCTGAAAGGCAGGTAAGAATCCCCAAAAGCTTTCCACAAGTTGGCATTGGGTGCCGCCGGCGAATTTTTCTAAGTCATGGTTTTTTTTCATTTTGCTCAACCTTTACGTGCATTATAGCACATTTTGTTCGTAAATATATAGTTCATATATTGACCTTATGTCCCCTCAGCCATATACTGAGCATATGAACTATGTGGATCTCAATCACAAAGAAGACCGGAATGGCGGCGAAGCCAGCCTAGCGTGGCTGCTCTTCGTCGCGGCACTCCAGGTGCTCTGGATTCTTTAAATCCAAGCTACCGCAGCATCAAGAAAAGAGGGAAGTTGTGAATAAATCAACCCTGGTAAAAAACCTTAGCGATGAAAATTTTAACGCAGAGGTCCTCGCGGACGCCGGCATCACTATGGTCGACTTCTGGGCGCCTTGGTGCGGCCCCTGTCGCGCCATCGCGCCAGTGATCGACGCGCTTGCCACTCAATACGAAGGTCAGGTGAGCATCACCAAAGTCAACGTTGACGAAAACCCCCGCGTGGCGACCGATTACGAAATTCGCGGCATCCCCACAACGCTGTTTTTTAAGAATGGCAAGCTCGTGGATCGCATCGTAGGAGCGGTGCCGAAAGATGATTTTCAGAAGAGCATTGAACGCCTGCTTCGTGAATAACGAAGCAGGTTTTTCCCTATGGAATTGTGCGCGTAGCATAGAGCTTTGATGTCCGTCAAATTTGAAAATTAAGAGTCAAATTTGAAAAAACCCCCTCATGATTTATAATGAGAGAACCCCCGGGGGTACCTAATCTGATGCCGCGAGACAAGAAAGCTTCATTCATCCAAATCCTCGCTGCACTTTTGTCGCTTTCGCTCTCGCAAAATTCTTACGCAGTTTTCGCCGATCCTTCGACGGCATCGCGCGTGCCACTGCTCCCCTTCAACCAAAACGAAGCGGGCCGCCCAAATCTCAAACCTAAGAACTTGAGCGCCAATCAAAACACGGCGATCTACCAGCGCTGGCTCAAGGCCACCATCAAGAGCCTCGATTGCATGCGCGAAAAAGATGGCCTCATCGCCGACGCCGTCACGATCGATCCCACCTCCACCGCGGAGTGCCCGATCAAAGTTCTCAATCACACCACCTCGCCCACCAACATCGGCTTCGATCTGCTCATCCTCTTTCAACAGGACAGTCCGCTGCTCTCTAAAACACTCGAGGCAGTAGAGAAGCTCGAAGTCGACAAGGACACCGGTCTTTTTTACAACTGGTACGACATCAAGGCGCCTTTTGCGGTTCGCTATCCCTACCTCTCTTCGGTTGATAACTTTCACCTCGCGCTCGCGTTCTGGGTGCTCGCACACGACCACCCGCTAGAGAGCATGCGCTACCGCGCCAAGCGTCTCTTCGACCGCATGGACTTCTCCAAGTTCATCCACCCCGAATCGCAGCTCGTGCGCGGTGGCCTCTCCGAAGATTGGATTTACCGCCACTACGGCACCGAAGCGCGCGGACTCTATGCCGCCGGTTGGCCCATGGGCATCTACAAGCGCAAGCAAACCGCCGAAGAGCACGGCCGAATGATGCAGTCGCTGGTTTTCGAAATCGCCGACCTGCCCACCGAAGGCCGAACCATCGAAAGCCTTTCCACTTGGGACGGCGGCGCCTTCCAGCTACTGCTGCCCGAACTTCTGATCGGCGAATCGAGCCGCTCCTTCCGTTACAAGATTTTCTTCGACAACTACGCACGCTACGTGGAATCCGAAACCAAGCGTCGCACGCTGCCCGTGCCCGCCGCGCACTCCGCCTCGCAGTTTTGCGTGCTGACCTGCGAAGGCGTTCCCTCGTACAACGGCAAGGCCGGCTCACTGGGCCTTGTGAGCAAGTACAACAACGACGTCAAAGACCCCTACCGCAACTCCATGTGGGAAGCGGTCTTCACTCCACACGCCGGGATCCTCTCGCTGCTCGCGTCGACGCGCATTTTGCCCCTGCTTCTGCAAGCCGAAACCATTACAGGCATGTATGACCCTCGCATCGGCTGGTCGGATGGCTATTGGACTGGCGAACCACGTCGCAACGAAGTCGTGCACACGCAGCTCGCGCTCGATCAGCAGATGATCGCGATGACTCTGGGGCGCCTTGTGAGCGACGACAATCAAAGCGTTTCGCAGCGGGCCCTCAACCGCCAAGCCGAAGTCAAAACCGAGTTGAACCTTTTCTACCAAGCCACCGAAGCCAAACTTGCTAGCAAATAAACTTTGTGTCACAAGTCACCTATGGTGGCGATCGTCTGCGTGCTCGTGGCAGTGCTCTCAATTCAAGTGGGAGCCTCGTTCGCAAAACAACTCTTTCCGCTGATCGGTCCCACGGGCACCACCTCGCTGCGCCTTTTCTTTGCCGCCCTGATGCTGCTCGCAGTGTGGCGGCCCTGGCGACAGCGCTACAATCGCGAACAAATCGGGACACTCCTCATCTACGGCGTCTCCCTGGGAGCCATGAACCTGCTTTTTTATCTCGCGCTCGAGCGCATCCCGCTGGGCATCGCTGTCGCCCTCGAATTCACTGGTCCCCTGAGTCTCGCACTGCTCAATTCTAAAAACTTGCGCGACCTCGTATGGGTCGCCTGCGCCGTGAGCGGCATCGTGCTTGTGCTGCCCGTGCAGAGCAGTTCCCTGCAGGCGAATCTCGATCCGCTCGGCATCCTTCTCGCCCTGGCGGCGGGCGCATGTTGGGCCACCTACATTCGATTCGGACAACGGGCCGGCTCGCAACTGCACGGCGGCTACACTTCGGCCATCGGCATGAGCGTGGCGGCCCTCGTGATCGCGCCGCTGGGTTTTCTCTCTGCGGGCGGCGCCTCGCTATGGCGCCCCGACGTTCTCCCGGCCGCCTTGGGCGTCGCGCTGCTCTCCAGTGCGCTGCCCTACTCGCTCGAGATGGTGGCGCTCAAACGACTCTCCACGCACACCTTCAGCATTCTCATGAGTCTTGAGCCGGCCGCGGCCGCGCTCTCGGGCTTTCTCTTCCTTGATGAGACACTTAGCCCCAAACAACTGCTCGCCATCGCGCTCATCATGATCGCGTCGGCAGGTTGCAGCTTTTCACTCGCCCGCGCACGCCAAAACTTGTCGCACGAATGAATTTTGAGGGTTAATCTTAGGTTCGCCATTTTTAACCAAAAGGAGTGAACTGATGTCATACGTTTCCAAATCTCTCGTTCTTCTCGCTTCCCTAGTGGCGGCTGCTTGTGCCAGCCCCACGCCGCCGCCCCCCGACTTGCCCGTGACGATCGAAGGCGCCGTCAACAGCCCTTATCGCACGCCGGCGAACCGCGCGCGCGACATCTACCGCCACCCGGCCGAGACGCTAGCCTTTTTTGAAGTCGGCCCCGAAATGAGCGTCGTGGAAATCTGGCCCTCGGGCGGCTGGTACACGGAGATCCTCGCGCCCTACCTCGCCACCAAAGGTCAGTACATCATCGCCGAGCCCTCTGCCGACCCCAAGGGCTATACGAACAAACGCAAAGAGTGGATGAAGCGCTATCCCGCCATCTCCAAGAAAAGCATGAACACGCAGTTCCTGCCGCCTGAGTCCAGCGAAGTCGCCCCCCTCGGCTCCGTAGATCGCGTGCTCACCTTTCGCAACGTGCACAACTGGCAAGGTCAAGCCGCTAAAGAAGCGGCCTTCCGCGGCTTCTACAACGCACTCAAGCCAGGTGGCATCCTGGGTATTGTGGAGCACCGCGCTCCGGCCAAGGGCAAGTTTGATCCCGAGAGTGGCTACGTGCGTGAAGCCGACGTTATCAAACTCGCCGAGAAAGCGGGCTTCAAGCTGCTCGCTAAGTCCGAGATCAATGCCAATCCCAAGGACACCAAGAACTACTCCGAAGGCGTTTGGACACTGCCGCCCACCCTCACTCTGGGCGACAAAGATCGCGAGAAATACCTCGCCATCGGCGAGAGCGATCGCATGACGCTCAAGTTCGTCAAACCGGCCAAGTAGATTGCGGCGATGCGTAGCTCTCGTGTGGAGCTACGCATCCCGTCACAAAGACGCCACCCGTCACAGGCTTTCCCCGGATTTTTTGGGCCAGAGCTTGCAAGCCAGCCCTGGCGATTTAGAAATGAGTCATGGCAAAAAAACCCTTCATGAACTTCACCGTCGACCACATGACTCTCTTGCTGCATCCCAAGCTCTACAACGTGGCCTACGTCACGTTCCGCCTCATCTTCGGCACCACGCCGGATGACTTGCTCTATGAAAAACGTCGTCCGCAAAAGAACGGCGCCAAAGACGTCTCCATGACCTTCGCTAACCGCGTCGGCGAATGGAAATCTACCGAGCGCGATTCGCTCGCCACGGTGATCGCGGTGGTTCAGCCCTCGGAGCCCGAAGGCGACCCTTCGCACGTGCGCGACATGCTCGACGGCCACAACCAAGTGGCGCACTGGCAGCACATCGCCCTGCGCACTCCCGATTTGATTTCGTTCTACCAACACGCCCTCGACCGCGGGGTGCAGTTCGTAACTCCCATTCTCAAAGACGAGCACGAGAACCTGATTCAGGTCTTCTCGGGCGAATGGTATTTCCCCGGCGGCAAACCTTCGGGCATGTTCTTTGAATTCGTACAACGCGACCCCAGCAACGACGAACTCGCCCTTATCCAAAAAGCCAACAAGCAAACTTGGTTCCGCGACGAGACCTTCCTTGGCCTCTACGGCGAAAAAGAGCGCGAGTACCGCTCGGGCAAAGTGCGCCCCTTCCTCTCCGAAGACCTCTTTGAAGCGATCTCTGCCAAAGTCGCAGGCAAACAGGTCTGGGAGATCACCGACAAAGACCTCGCTGAGATTGAAAAGCTCATGCTCGACATGACCGCAAAAAAGAACAATCAGAAGTAAATTAGATCCCCAACACCGCCCCGTGAGTGTCTAAAGTTTAGACACTCACGGGGTTTCTTTTTGCCTAAGTGCCCGATAGGCTTCATCATTTCTTAACGCAATGAGCCATCGCGTAAGTCACCAAAAATACTTCTTTTTTTGACCAAAAACCTGATACAATGTTTGTAGCGGCACGTGGAATCTGGGGAGGTTCTATGGGTCTCGGCCCAACCAAAATTTACAGCATTCGTGGTTGCGCTAGGCATCTCCTTGCCCCGATTTTCTTTGCCTTGCTCGGCAGCCAAGCCGCTTTCGCGCGTACCCCCGGCAAGCTCTGCGACATCATTCTCGACGCCGTCGGTACCCACGGCGCCCCGTTGCCACAAACCCCCATCGTGCAAGCCCACGAGATTCTCCTGCACGGTAGCAAAGTGCCTGAGACTGAGATCGGTCAAATCGCTCACGACGTAGAACGCATTTTCAACGCTGACATGCCAAACACCACGACCCTGAGTACCACCAAAAAACTTGCCGAGCGTCCGCTCTTTCACCGTCCGCACGCAGTGTGGTCGTCCATATTTCCGGAAGTGGATCCCGGCATTCGCTGGTCGTGGTTTAAGGACGTCGGCTCGAAGCTCTACCATGCCGTACGCAAAAAAGTGGTCCCAAAAATTGGCAAGATCACCAAAGAAGATGATCTCTTGATTCAGCGCCTCGAAGTGGAAACGGACGTCGCCAAGATCATCAGCCATCGCGCCAAAGGCAAATCGCCTTCGCAAACCACAAAAGAGCAGAGACCGATGCTCGACGTTCTCAACAAGCTACGTGACGGTACCGCACTCACGCGTGCGGACATCGACACGATGGCCCTCTTGCGTAACCGCATCATGTCTTTTGAGAACAACCGCAAGACCTTCGAGAAAAAGATGAATCTCGACGGTGAGGTCGACACGATCATCGCCAACCACCTTCAAGACAACGACCATTATTTGCGCAAGAAAATTGGATCGCTGCGCACCGACGAATCCTATGTAATGTCTGTACCCCGCGCTGAGCTTCAATCCGATGGCACTTACAAACTGAGCGCTAAAATTGAGGTTTTCAATTCGCTCGCCGAATACGACACTTATTTCAATAGCATGGTTGCGCAAGCCAGCAGCTACGGCCTGCTCAAAAAGCAGTACCGTGAATACACTGAAGACTACTTATTTGCGCGCTACATCGCTCGCCGCATTCCATGGGTCGTCGAAGATCGACGTGTAGGCCACGCACGCGACCACCAAGACTACCGTTTGCCCGAGCCGGTTTTTAGCTTCAAACCCCACTCGCCTTCCTCGATCGAAGCCGAAAACAAGGCTCTATATGGAGCCATCGCGGACGACATGAAGGTGCTCTTCGACCGCGACACCGAAATTCACCCTTCGCCCGAATACCTCGCGCACGTGAGCTCGCGACTCAACGCCATGGGCCGACTGGCCCGCGCAAGCTTAGGAACCACAACCGTCGCAGGTACCCTGGCGGGCGCATGGAAACTCTCTACCGAGTTTTTACCAAATCTTTTAGGCCAAAAAGAGAAGATCACTAAAAACGCAGATCTCCTCGAACAGCAGTCCGACGAATTCCACGCCATGGATTCGGCTTATTGGATTGAGAAGTGCAAAGCCAAAGAAACCACCGAGCTCAAAGACAAGTGCTTGCACCGGTTCGGCGACGTACTCGCCAAGAAACTCGACGACAAAATCATCGAGGGGCGCAAGCACGACCCCAGCTTTGACTCCGCTGCGGTTTACACGTCGTCCGACTGGCTCGTGAGCACCGTTATCAACGGCACTTACCCCGAGTTGAGCAAACCCTATAAAGTGACTTTTGCCATCTTCAATCCTATTCGCCAGGCCAAGGTGAGCGTCTACGAAGAAGCGATGGACGCCGTGCACGCCCTCGACAACAACTACTGGGTTAAAAAGTGCTCGCAAAAAACTTCGGTCGAAGAGGTGGATCGCTGCTTCAACGACTTCAAAAATACACTCACCGCCGAGCTGCAACAACAAGCCGACGACAAACTCGCCAAAGATAGCAACTACGTGGACATTCCCGAACGCGTGACCGCCGACCGCATCATCATCGATGTGATCAACCGCACTTATGCCAAATTGCCACTCAAGCTCTATATCGATCTGACGGCCATGTACGCCATGCGCTATGGTAAGGAATCGGTCTACAACACGGCAAAACTCAGCGTCGCAGAAGTCGAGAAGAAAGCGGCTGAAGAAGCAAAACAGAAAAAAGAAGAAAAACAAAAGACCGATGCCCACAATAGCGACACGCTGGCCACGACCGGCACTAGCCCCGCCCCCACGCCGCCGCGTGTGACCTCGGCCGCCGACATCCAAAAGCAGATCGAAGAGATTTCCGCAGCGCTCAACAACGCCGAAGTCAACGGCAAGATCATGCTCGACGCCCAAAAGGATCCCAAATCCGTGGCGAAACTGCGCGCAGATCGCAACAAGTTTTTGATCCGAACGCTCGTCGAGCTCGAAGGCATCCCGTTGCCCGCACTGACGCCCAAGCTGCGCAACCAAGTGGCCGACCTCAAGCGTAAGGTCGAAGCGCAAATCAAAGTTGAAGAGGACTACGTCATTGGCCTCGCGCCGGCTGCTAAAGAGCTTGACGAGAAAAAAGAAGACGCTCCTGCCGCCAAAAAAGAAGAGGCCAAACCTGGCGAAAATGCGTCCGTGACCCCCAAGCCCAATGCCAACGCCCCAGCCCGGGCGCCCGCCAGCGTGACCCCGTCGCGGGAAACAGCGCAAAATCCCACCAAGCCCAAGTACAAATGACTCGTGGACGCCGGCCCCGCGCCGGCGTTATGATCTCCTCCGTGCAAGAATCCTTGAAACGCGACTACGAATACTTGTTGTGGCTGTTGGCCCGTCGCGATTATCCCGAAAAAAAACTTCGCGAAAAACTCAAAGCGCGTGAGGTGAGTGTCGCAGACTCGGACACGTTGCTGGAGCGACTCAAGGAAGCCGGTTACTTTAGCGAAGCCCGCTTCCGTCGCGCCCGCATTCGCCAGCTCACACGCCGGGGCGATGGCCCGCGTGCGCTCAAGGCCAAACTCAAGGTGGAAACCGGCAATGAAGTCACCACCAGCGAAATCGAAGACGTGTACCAAGAGCTAGGCACCTCGGACCTAGAAGTGCTTGCGGCTTACCTGCAAAAAGAATTCGACAAACTGAGCCGCAGCGGTCGCCACGACGACAAGACCGTCCGTCAAAAGCTCACCGAACGTGCGCTCCGCAAGGGCTTTGGCTATGATCAGGCCAAACGAGCCCTCCAACAAATCGGAGCTGCCTAGGCGCGGCGTGTGAACATTTACACATTTTTTGCCTTTGCCCTGGCCTCCTGCTCGTAGGATCGCTCACCGCAGCGCTCCTACGCGGTGGGGCTGTACTTTGGCTCAATGGGCTAATAAACTCTGAATCCATGAAATCAAGCAATCCGCTCCTCAACTCCACCGCTCTTACGCGCGCCAACGTTCACGTCGAACCCATGACGATCGAGGGCACCTCGAACCGGGCTTTGCTACTGCTGATTTTGCTCTTTGCCTCGTCGGTCTTCGCCTGGGAATCCGTGATTCCCCAGCTTCAGTGGTCGTCCACTCCGCAGTTGCCGTGGTTCTTTTATCTCGGTCTCTTCGGTGCGCTAGCCCTGGCTTTTGCCACCATGATCAAACCCGTGTGGAGCCCTATCACCGCACCGGCTTACGCCATTCTCGAAGGCCTCTTCATCGGCTCAATCTCGGCCTTCTTCGAATTCCGCTATCCGGGCGTGGTTTTCCAAGCCGTGATCGCCACCTTTGGTGTGGCCGCCACCATGCTCGTGCTCTACCGCGTGGGTGCGTTGCGCGCGACGCCGGCTTTTAGAAAAGGCGTCATCGCCGCCACCGGCGGCATTGCCATTTTGTACCTTGTTTCGATGGTGATGGGATTCTTCGGTGTGCAGATCCCCTTTATCCACCAGGCCGGCCCCGTGGGCATCCTCTTTAGCGTGGTCGTGGTTTGTGTCGCGGCCCTGAACTTGATTCTCGACTTCGACAGCATCCAGCGCGGCGAAGCGGCCCACGCCCCCAAATACATGGAGTGGTTCTGCGCCCTGGGCCTGCTCGTGACGCTCGTCTGGCTCTATTTGGAGATCCTGAACCTGCTCTCCAAGGCCCGCTCAAAATAACGCAGTATCCCATGGCTTCGTGCCCGGTATTTTACCTGGCACCCCACTTTATTCTGCGTTATAGCTAGCTAGGGGTTTGACCCCTGCGGGTATTCTTCCGCCAACTCCGCCAGGCCCGGAAGGGAGCAACGGTAACGGTAAGAATCCTTTGGCAGGACCAGTCGAGCCCCCACTTATCATCTCTTATGTCTTACGTCGTACTTGCTCGCCGGTATCGGCCCCAACGCTTTTCAGATCTCGTGGGCCAAGAGCATGTCGCGCAGACTTTAAAAAACGCCTTCAAACTCAGCCGCACTGCCCACGCGTACCTCTTTACGGGTCCGCGCGGGGTGGGCAAAACCTCGGCCGCCCGCATCCTCGCCAAAGCCCTGCGCTGCGAGAATATGGGCGAGGACTTTGAACCCTGCAACGAGTGCGACTCCTGCCGCGCCATCAACGAAGGCACGAGCATGGACGTCGTCGAAATCGACGCCGCCTCGAACACCGGCGTCGACAACATCCGCGAGCTGCGCGACAGCGTGGGCTACATGGCCACACAAGGCAAGTACCGCGTTTTCATCATCGACGAGGTGCACATGCTCTCGACGGCAGCGTTCAATGCGCTGCTCAAGACCCTCGAAGAGCCGCCTCCGCACGTGGTCTTTATCTTTGCCACCACCGAGCTGCACAAGGTGCTACCGACGATCATCTCGCGCTGCCAGCGCTTTGATTTCAAACGCATTCCCGAATCGGTGATTCAAGACAACTTGCGCGGCGTCTGCCAGAGCGAGAACGTCTCCATCGACGAAGCCTCCCTGCGCACTCTCGCGCTCGAAGCCGACGGCTGCATGCGCGACGCCCAGTCGCTGCTCGATCAGTCGATCGCTCTCTGCGGCACCAAAATCGAAATCGCCGCCTTAGAGACGGCCCTGGGCATCGTCGATCGCAAATCCTTCTTTGAACTCGTGCTCGCCATCGCAAAGCACGACACTGCCCGCGCCCTCGACCTCGCTTCGCAAATGGCCGACAAAGGTATGGATCCCAAGGTTCTGCTCGGCCGTCTCGTGATGTTCTTCCGCGATCTGCACTACGTGGCCTTCACCGGCAAGAATCCTGTGGGCGACGATGCAGAACTGCTGAGCGTCTTTAACGAAGCCAAAGCGCACAGCGCGCCCGATGAGATCATCCGTGCTCTCGACCTCTCGCTCAGAACGCAGTCGACACTCGGCTCCTCGAGCAATGCACAAATCACGCTCGAGTCGCTCGTTGTGAAACTCGCCCTCCAGCGTCCAGCCCTGCAGGCCATGGGTCACAGCGTGAGCGCACCGTCTTATTCAGCACCGTCATCGGCTCCCGCCGCACCTTCACGGGCCGCGCCACCGCAACAAGCGAGCCGCGCACCGGCTCTACAAAGCGCTCCCGCCCCACAGACCGCGAGCGCGAGCCCCACTTCGGCCGACGATCTCTCGGGCCTGGAAAATTATATCCGCACCAAGAAACCCGCTTGGACGCCCGTGCTCGGGTCGATTGTGAACTTTGAGAAAAATGGCAACGCCCTCAAAGTGCTCGCCAAAAACGATTTCGCTGGCCGTCGCCTCGCCTCCAAAGACGGGCTCGACGTGCTGAAAGCCGCTTACGGCGTGACTCAAGTGGAAGTGGATCTCGAAGCCGAAGTTCAGGCCGAACGCCGTCCCAACCCAGCCGAGCTCCAAGTGCAAAAACGTCGACTCGCCGTCGAGCACGAAGCCGTGCAGTCGGCCATCAAGATTTTCGACGCTAAAATCTCGGACACAAAAATTCAGCAAGACAGTAGATCGAAGGAGAAAACACGATGAAATTTCCCGGCGGTGGCAACATTCAGCAACTCATGGCCCAAGCTCAGCGCATGCAGAGCGAGATGAAAGAACTCCAAGCCAAGGTGAGCGCGCGCGAGCTCGACGTCACCTCGGCCGGCGGCCGCATCAAGATCAAGGTCAATGGCAAGCAAGAGATCCTCGCACTGAGCATCGACAAAGAGATCATCGATCCCGAAGATCCTGGAATGCTCTCGGACATGGTCAAAGTAGCCGTCAACGAAGCCATCCAAAAATCGCAAGAGATGGTGGCGCAAGAAATGTCGCGCGTGATCCCGCCCGGTATGGCGGGCATGTTCTAAGCGTGATTTAATTTCACAAGGAACACAGCCATGTCACTCAGCCCCGAAGCTCTGCAAATTCTGGTAGGAGAACTCTCCAAGTTCCCCGGCGTTGGCGAAAAAACCGCCATGCGCTACGCCGTTTCGCTCTTGAAGGGCGGCAACAAACGCATCACCGACTTGCAGCGCTCGCTCGAAGAACTGCGCACCCAAGTGGGCACTTGCCCCTGCTGCCATTTTTGGACTCAGGACGACAGCTGCAAAATCTGCAACGATCGCCAGCGTGAAGGCCACAAAATCTGCGTCGTGCGCGACGCTCCCGACGTGATTGCGCTCGAGCGCCAACGCAAACAGCCCTGGAAATACCACGTGCTGCAGGGACTGCTTTCGCCAATGGCAGGTGTTGGTCCTTCGCGCATTCGCCTCGACACGCTCTTTTCGCGCATCGAAGCCGAATCCATCGACGAAATCATTCTCGCCATCGACGCCACATTAGAGGGCGACGCTACAGCGTTTTTTATTCGCGATCACCTGCAGAAACATTACCCGCACGTCATCCTGAGCCGCACGGCACTCGGCATTCCTGCCGGTTCGGCGGTGGAATATCTCGACCCGTCGACTCTCGAGCACGCGCTCTCGCACCGGGTACGCTTCGAATGAGTTTCTACACGCCCGAAGCCTCGCTCATCAATTACCGCATCGCCGTGGTGGCCCCCAGCGAACGCGACTTGGCGGAACTCTTCGAGGGTTGGGCGATGGAAATCGAATCCGAACTCGAGCCGCAAATCAAAACCCGCCTGCGCTACGTGGCCAACTTCTCGTCGACCGAGCCCGGTGCACAGGCCTGGCTCTCGGCGAATCTCGGAGCCCGCGGCAGCATGGGCCTCAGGCTCACACTCGTGGGCTACAACGCCGCCGCTGGGCTGCCCAAAGACGAAATCCTGCGCCGTATGGATGGTTTGTGGGTGTGGGCGAACCTCGAAAACGAGGTCTGCCAGGAATTTTTGCGTATCGGCAGCACCGCAGCCCCTATAGAAATCCCCACTTTGGTGATGTACTCCGAGTCGTGCGACAGCTTTTTGCAATAGGCGCTTCAGCTATGGTCCAAGCGCCAAGTTCAGCCTGCGAAGGCCCATTTCGGCCGCGAAAATTCTCTTCGCAAAGGCTTAGAATGGGCCTTGAGCTTTTCGTAATTCTTGTATATCTTCGACCGTCTGCCGAGTTCGC
>DATLIP010000002.1:0-8946 GCA_035539375.1 Bdellovibrionota bacterium
CGGCACCTCGGTAGAGGCCAACTCAGATACCGGTTTTGGCACCTACCACGACGCCATCATGGTTTACGGCGGACAGTTCAGCGTCGAAGCCAAGGAACTTTCTTATTACGCCGAAAACAAATTTCGGGCCGACTATGCCAAGATCTCTGCCTGCGTGGATTGCCCTCAGGCCTGGAGCGTGACCGGCTCACTGATCGACATCGAGATCGAAGGCTTCGCCAAGATTCACCATGCCATGGTGATGATCAAGGACGTGCCCATCGCTTATTTTCCGGTATTCTACGTGCCCGTCAAGAGCAAGCGTCAGAGCGGTTTCCTTGTGCCGCAGATGATGTTCGGTGGGGAACTCGGTTCGGGCATCATCTTTCCCTACTACTGGGCGATCTCGGAGAATTCCGACGCCACCTTTCGCTATGATTATTACCAAAACGCCGGCAATCGCGCGTGGGCGGAACTGCGCTATCTCAAATCCGATCGCACCCGTCTGAATTTGATCTCTTCGTACAATTACAATCTCGGCATTCGGCCCGAAACCCAAAAACATCGCCACGGGGTGAGTGTCGAAGAACGCGCACAGCTCTCCGACAATTGGGTGCAGCGTTTTAAAAGTGAAATTGCTTCGGATCCCCGCTACTCCTACCAATTTGAGCGGGATTTTCGCTCCGCTCGTCAGCCTGTGCTGCCCACCGAACTCTCGCTCGTGTGGCAAAACGAATCGTACTTTTTCAATTCTCAAGTGGGACTCAGCCAAGACAACATTGAGCGCCGCGAAGACGCGCCGAGCTCGGTGTATGGGCCCATCAACATGCTGCCCTACCTTTCGATCGCCAATCCCGCTCGTCACCTGGGCCTCGGCATTTACACTGACCTTAGCGCTGAGAGCCTCTCGCTTCGCCGCGACGATCTGGGGCCGGCGAGCGCATCGGGTCTGGATACCGACGCCGCGTTGCCGTGGATCCGCACTGGCGATCGTTTTACCACAACCGCTTCGGTTTACCGCCCTTCGTCGCTCGGTTGGATGAACCTCAACCCCGAACTCAATTTGCGTTTTGATCAGTACCGACTCCTCGGCGACGTGGACAACCGCATTTCGCCCACCTACACGGGCGTCTCACGTACGCCGCACCGTTTTCGCTGGCACTTCAAACAAGAGGTGGAAACCACCGTTTACCGTGTTTTTGAAGTCGATGTCGCCGAACTCAAGGCGGTTCGTCACTCCTTTACGCCGCAGCTCAACTGGAGTTACTCGCCGCGCGACATTCGCAGCGATCACCCTTTCTTTAACGATCCAGACGCGCCCCGCTTTGACATCTTTGACCCCAATTCGGACGCCGCGCAGGACGGCTCTTCGGACGTGCTTGCCGAACGCATGCTCAAGCCGCACAACCTGCTCTTTTTTGGTTTCCGCACACAGCTCACAGGCAGGTTTGGCACTGTGAGCCCTAGCTACGAGGAATTTTTCTCGCTCTCGGCGCTACAGGCCTACAACGTGGAATCTGAATTGTTTGAGGAGTTCACGGTGGGTCTTTCTATGCATCGCTACGGCTTTCGCGTGAAGGCGAAAGCCAACATCGATTGGCAAAGCGATCGCGCCAATTACCGCAACGAGATCGATTACAACAACCGCTATCTCGGTGTGAGTGCAGCACAGATCATCACGGACGTTCCAGAAGAGTCGGGCCTCGACGATAACAAAGGCTTTAAGGAATACCAGCTCGGGATGAAAATCAAAAAGCTTGGCCCCCTGCAACTCAGCGGCTGGATTTCCTACGATGGGCTCTTGAAGCGCGACAAAGAACAAAACTACCGTGTGACTTACCTCAGCGACTCTAAGTGCTGGTACTTCACCATGGGCGTCAGCCGCAAACAGCAAGTGGGTTCTGGCACCTTTGAGTACACTCCCTACGTGGGCGTGGTCTTCTCCGAAGCCGGCGAAAGCTACCTGCCGTTTTAAGAAGGCGCCCGACTCCCCCACATACCGGCAGCGCGTCACGACTCGGTCTACCCATAATCTGGCAGTGGCTTTAAACTCAAAGAGTGGAAATGGATACGGATACGAAATTCAAGGTTTTCCTTGGTGTTTGGGGTTTCGCGGGCCTGGTTTTCTTTCTTCTTTTCAAATTCAATGTCGATCCAGAGGTCCGGCGTCAACGCATCAAGCAGCTCAACGTTATTGCGCCTATTCTCATGGGCCTTTTTCTTTTTTGGATCAGTGGAGAGCTGAGGGTTCTGGGAGTTGCGATTCCACTTTTGGCACTCATTTCTTATTTCAATCTGCATATCATGAGAGTGTGTCAGAAGTGCGGGGCCCTCGTTCAAGGCCGTGGGCCGACCTTTCGAGTGCCGAACTTTTGCTCCAGATGTGGCCATCCGTTTGAAAAAGAATCTTCCGAGGGCATTTCAAAACCCTTTGTGGCTGCGGTCATTGGCTTTTATGTTCTTCTCTTCACCTATGGGTATTCGAAAAAAGACTCTCTGTTTGTTAGTCCTCGGAAAAGTGTAGAGGACTTCTGTGCTTCGGTTGAGGTCGGCAGCGAGGTGGTGCTTTTGCGCCCCCAAAGACTCAGTAGGATGGCATCGTCAGGGAAAGACTCTGATGGAATTTACGAAACCAGCACGTTTTACGATTTGGGCTACGCTTGTGATGTTTATTCAAGGAATGGGAAAGTTTTTTCGAAATCCCTTCGTCAAGCTCCATATTAGTTCATGTCGACGCGCCGCCGGTATGTGGGGGAGTCGGGCGCCTTTTCCCTGAATTTCGTGCATAATGGGGGGCTATGAAAAAGCTCCTAGCGATGGCTCTCTTCAGCGCTTCGGCTTCGGCGGGCTACTCCGATTGCCGTTCTGAATTTCCTTTCTACAATTACAAGCTCGACCGCATCATGGAGTACAGCAATTGCGACGGCGTGGAAGAGGACCTGGAAGGATTTCCCTCTGGTGTTCCCGAGTCCGTAGAAATCCGCGCTTTTGATTCGCTGAATCCCGGTCGCGTGATCACCACGGCTTCCATGCTCTTGAAACCCGATCCACAGGAAACCGCTTTTGATGTGGGTGCCAAATTGTCAGCCGAGCAGGGAGTCGCGATCACCAAGGACTTCAAAGACTTTCTCAAGTTTTGGCGCGACCGTGGTTTTGAAGAGCTCAAGGCGATCAAGCTCGTGCGCAACGAGAAGCTCTCCAAGAGCGTTTTAGGCGATCGCTGGAGCCTTCACGAGATCTACGACGTTCCCGATTCGCTACTTAAAGTGGGCTGGAAAATGGGCGTGTGGAAAGGCCGCGTGCAGGAGCCCTTTGTGGTTTTTGTGCAAACGGCCGATGGCAAGGAAAAACCCTTTTTTGAATTTGCCCGTTCGCCGGATTGGACCTTTAGCGGTGGCCACACCGCGGACTTTTATCTGGACCCCAAAAAGAAATTTTTGCTCTTAAATTTTGGCGGCTCTTGGTCGGGCACTTACTTTGTAAAACTCGACAAGCACAAGCTCTAGGGCGACCAGTACATCGTGACCCACTGCTGGGATTAGCCTTCGAAAGGATCGGGCAGAGCCACGAGTTGAATCTTGCACTCGCCCTTTTTGAGATCGATGACTTCGCCGGCGCCGGTTAACCGATCGCGCCGCTGAGGTACTTGTAGGTTTGCGGCTGCGAGGTGGGCTTCACGAGCTCCGACATCGGACCGTAATCCATGAGCTGGCCCTCGTAGAACATGGCACACTTGTGCGAAATGCGATGCGCCTGGGCAAGGTTGTGCGTGACAATCACGACCGACATCTGGTCGCTGAGTTTTACGAGCAAATCTTCGATGTGCTTGGTGGAGATGGGGTCTAGTGCTGAGCAGGGCTCATCGAGGAGCAGGATCTCAGGCTCTAGGGCCAAGGCACGCGCGATGCACAGGCGCTGCTGCTGACCACCCGAGAGCGAGAGCGCGGAGTCCTTGAGCCTGGTGCTCACTTCTTCCCACAGAGCGACGTTCTGCAGCGCTGCCTGCACGCGATCTTCGATGTTCTTAAATCCGTGAATCTTTAGGCCCCAGGCGACGTTGTCGTAGATCGATTTCGGAAAAGGATTGGGCTTTTGAAATACCATGCCGATCTTCTGGCGCAGGGTGTGCACATCATACTTGGTGTCGAGAATGTTTTCCTCGTGCAAGAGCACCTCGCCTTTGACCCGAAACTCTGGATTCAGATCGTGCATGCGATTGAGCGAGCGCAAAAAGGTGCTCTTGCCGCAGCCCGAAGGACCCACGATGGCGGTGATCTGTTTGTGGGCGATGTCGATGTTGATGTCCTTCAGGATATGTTTGGTTTTGGTGGACACATTGAGGCTGCGAACGTCGATCGATCCCATATGGTCAAACTCCTAATAATTGGCTTTTTTCTTGGCAAACTTTTGCCGAATGAGGGTGGTCAGTGCCGTAAAGATGATCACGAGCGCGAGCAGCACCAAAATCGCCGAGGCCGCCACGGCCTGGAATTCGGGTTGCGGACGCGAGGCCCAGTTAAAGATCTGCACAGGCAGCACTGTGAAAGAGTCCCATACGGATTCGGGGGTGTAGGCAACAAACGACAGCGCGCCGACCATGATGAGCGGCGCAGATTCGCCGATGGCGCGGCCCAGGGCGATGATGATGCCCGAGCAGATGCCGGGCAGGGCGTTGGGCGCCAGATGGTACCAAATCATTTGTTCTTTGGTGGCACCCAGCGCGTAGGCGGATTCTTTGATGGTGCGCGGCACTTCGGTGAGGGCCGAACGCGTCGCGATCACGATCACGGGCAATAGCAAAATCGCCAGGGTCAGCGAGCCCGAAATGATGGATCTTTCCCATCCCAAGAAACGCACAAAAAAGCTCAGCCCCAAAACCCCGAAGATGATCGAGGGCACGCCCGCTAGATTCGAGATGTTCAGCTCCAGCAGACCTTTGAGTTTGGACGGGCGCAGGTACTCTTCAAAGAAAATCGCGGTGCCCACACCGATGGGGACGGCAATGAACATGGTAAGAGCCATGACGTAAAGAGTGCCTGCGAGAGCCGCTTTGATACCGGCCTTGGCGGGAATGCGCGAGGCGTAGTTTTCAAAAAACGCACCATCTAGGTGCGCCATGCCTTGCTGAATGAGATAGCCGAAGATCGCCACGATCAGAAGCAGTCCGAAAATCGCCGCCGACCAGGTGAGAAAACGAAAGAGCTGCGCTCGGCGGTGACGAAGCGAAGTCATAGCTGCGAGATTCCAATCTTCTGGCGCTTGATCCAGGTGTAGGCCAAGAGGTTCAGCATGAGGGTCACAAAAAAGAGAACACCGCTCGCGGCGTAGATGCTCGAATTGATGATGGTGCCGTGGGGAGCGTCACCCATTGAGGCCTGCACAATGTACGAGGTGATGGTCTGAATGCTCTCGAGGGGGTTCCAGGTAAGGTTGGGATGCGCCCCGGCCGCTAGGGTGACGGCCATGGTTTCACCAAAGGCACGGCTCAGCGAGAGGACCACCGCTGCAAAAATGCGCGCGCGGATGGCGCGAATCTCCACGCCAAAGAACACTTCGTTGGGGTAGGCGCCCAGCGCGAAAGCGCCTTCGCGCACCCGCTTGGGGATCTCGATCAGCGCATCGTGCACCAGCGTGGAGATCATGGGCAAGATCATAAAACCCACCACGAGTCCGGCACTCAGGGCGTTGAAGATTTCCGTTTCGGGGAGCCAGCGTTTCATCACAGGTGTGATGAGCGTCACGGCAACAAAGCCGTAGACCACGGTGGGAATCGCGGCGAGGATCTCGAGGCTAGGCTTGAGCCAGAGTCCGCGTTTGCGTCCGCAGAAATGGTGCAGGTAAGCGCCAATCATCACACCCACGGGCACCGCGAAGATGGTCGAGATCACCACGATCCACATGGTGCCCGCCAGCAGCGGCAAGATGCCAAAACTGCGTGGCTCCATGAAGGGTTCCCAGCGCGTGCCAAAAAAGAATTCTGCGGCGCCGACGTGGTTCAGGAAGATCGAGAACTCGCTGGAGATGATGTAGAGGATCGCGCATGTGGCAAAAACTCCCACACTGGCGAAAAGGCTAAGAACGACCGCGGTGAGGGTCGGTTTTCGGGAAATGAGTCCCCGCGCAGACCTGTGGGGGCGTTGCTCTACCGCGATCGTTTTCACGTTCATAAAAATGGGAGCGAAACTTTAGAGAAGTTTTAACGATTTCTCGTAGTCGGCCGCTTGGAAAGGAACATAACCCACTTCTTTGCTCAGTGTCCCGGCGTTTTTGATATAAAATTCTACGAATTTCTTAACGAAAGCCTTTTTGAGCGACTCTTTGTTCACGTAAATGAAAACCGGACGCGAAAGGGGCTTGTAGGTGCCACCCTGAATTGTCGTCGCGTCGGGGCTGATCTTGTCCACGGAGAGCGCTTTAAGCTGCGTTTTGTTCTCTACGTAGTACGCGTAGCCAAAGAAGCCCATGGCAGCTTCTTCGCCCGCGACAGCGCGCACCAGCACGTTGTCGTCTTCGGATTTTACGTAGTTCGAGCGCAGGGCGCCCGATTTGCCGCCGATGACTTCAGAGAAGTAGTCAAAGGTGCCCGAATCCGTGCCGGGGCCGTAGAGTTTGATTTCTTTGGCGGGCCAATCGGCGCGCACGTCTTTCCAGGTTTTGACTTTGGAGTCGGGAGCCCAGATTTTTTGGAGTTCGGCGAGAGTGATGTCGCTCGCCCACTTGTTCTTGGGGTTTACCACGACAGTGATGCCGTCGATCGCCACAGGGATTTCGATGTAGGTGATGCCGTTCTTTTTGGCGTCGGCCTTTTCGCTGTCTTTGATGTGTCGCGAAGCGTTGCTGATGTCGATCTCTTTGAGCAGGAACTTTTTAAAGCCACCGCCCGTGCCTGAGACGCCCACGTTGACGCGAACTTTGGGCGCGACTTTGGCAAACTCTTCGGCCACGGCTTCGGAGATGGGAAATACAGTGGATGAACCGTCGATGCGAATTTGGCCTTCGTCTTTGGCGAGCGCGGCAGAGCCGGCGGCGAGGGCTAGGGTCAGGGACAGAGCTTTCAATGATGATGTTTTCATAGTTTTGGATGTCCTCCGAAAGGCAAAGTTAGCGGGCCGGCGGGGGGTCCGCAATGGACGGCGATGAGGTTTTGATGAGGGCCCTTTTGCCGCAAGGCGCCGTGTGTAAAGAGTTCTTAGGAATCAGCTCGTTGAGAGGGGTGCTCGGGGCGGGCTATCCCTAAGTACGGGTTGGAGGGAATTCATCTTGGATCGCTGTGTTGTCGTACGTCGTCGTCGTTGGAACTTTTTAGCTGTTTTGGTGGTTTTGGGGAGCGCCGGAGCGCAGGCTCGAGCGCCGATGACCTCGCGTCGCGGAGCCGACGAGCCCTTTCTCGATGCCGCTGCTAGGGTTTATTCCAAGGCTCTTAACGAAACGCAGAATCTCAACTTCGGCGAAAGCGCTTACGATGCCCGCGTGGATTCTTTTGAAGAACTGGATCTCAGTCGCGCTCCGCAAATCGAATCGATCGAAAAGCTTCAGAAAATTTTTGAAACCTATCGCGACCGAAGGTTTTTGCCAGATCCGCAAGACGCCACCTTTTTGCGTCGCCTGAGCTGGATGTATCCGGACGACGGTTGCTTTGCGCGCGCCGAATTTCTAGGCCGTCTGGTTGAGGCCGATTCGCTGCCTTCGGTTGGCAAGCTCTTTGTCTTTGGCGATTTGCGTGCGCCCACGCCCAATCACCCATCGGGTGAGGTTCAGTGGTGGTATCACGTGGCCGGTGCCTACCGAGTGGGCGAGGAACTCTATGTGCTGGATCCCTCGGTGGAACCCAAACGCCCGGTCACAGATAACGAGTGGGGGCAGCGCATTGGCGACCACGGTCGCGACGGCGCCACCACGCTCGAGTGGTCGCTTTGCGCCTCGCGCACCTTTGACCCCGGCATGAGCTGCGAGCATCCCGTCGCGCAGAGCGACACCTCGCTTCGCGAGTGGATCTCGCCCTACCTTGAGGCCGAACGCGAACGCGTGACGAGTCTCGGGCGTATCGCTAACGAGGTGCTTGGAGAGCATCCGCCTTGGCTCGTGAACGAAGCCAGTGCGAGCGAATCAGCAGGCCCGCGCCCAGCAGCGCCGTAGCAGCTGCAAGCACGGTGTTGGGCTCAAAGCCCAGCAGAGATTGTTCGTAATAATGCGCATCGGCTCGGTACTGATCGGTGACGAGGCGTCCTGTGCCGAGCAGCAAAAAGAAGAGCCCCATCGGCGAGCCGTCGGGGCGTGCGCGCAGATAAATCCACACACCTAGAGAAATCAAAATTCCGTGTATGGCGGAGTAGAGCTGCACGGGGTGTAGGGGCAGTGCGAGCCATGGCGTCACCACGTCTTCACGGTTGTAGTAGACAGCCCAGGGGAAAGGGCACAGCGTTCCCCAGCAGCAACCGCGAAAAAAACATCCTGTGCGCAAAAGCGCGTAGGCCGCGCCGGAGAAGATCGCAAACCATTTCCACACGCGCTGCTGCACGTCTCTCGGGATGCGCATGATTTTCAAGAATAGCAAAATGCCGAGGACCTGAGAGAAAAGGGCGCCCGTGTAGTTGCGGCCTTGCATGTCGGCAAAAAAGAGCGAGAAAAATTCTGCACCGGGTCGAGCAACGATCGACATCGACACCAAAAGAAGCAATCGACGCTTCCATTCGAGGTCGTGGCGCAGGGTGATGAGTAGGCCCGCCCCAAGTAAAAGCCCGGCAAGGACTTGAAAGAAGTTGTAAGTAGAGTGCGGTTCTAGAGCAGGGGATATCACAACTCAATATTTAACGAAGGTGCGGGGGAACTGCAAAACGATTCTGCGTAGCTTCGAGTGTGAACAGCAAAGAAAGGAAACGAGTCTCATGAGAAAGTCCTTTAAGTCTTTATTGGCAATTGCTCTCGTTAGCACGATGGCAGTCGACGCTTCGTACGCACGCCCCGGAG
>DATLIP010000003.1:0-3842 GCA_035539375.1 Bdellovibrionota bacterium
GTTCAAGATCCGCCGGCTTTCGGGCCGACAGCAGTTCTACCAAAGCGGAGTGCGACAAGTTTTCGTAAACTTTTTGCTCCAAAACGTGGCATGCGAATATTTTCGAATCGTCATTCATGTTTGTTCCAACCTTCAAAAGCACGCCGCCGATAAATAAGCGGGGCCTGCTTTTCGCTGTACTTGATACCACTCACCAATTTTCTTAACCCAGAGGCGTTTGCCGGTGGGAACCGTAGAAAAGATTGGAGAAGAAGGCGACATGCCGGCTTGCAATGCGCACGGGGTGCGAGGGCTGCGAAAACCTTCGAATTCCACCACCGAGGAGGGAATACGCTGCACTTCCGAACGAAGCGGTGCGCGGAGATCCTTCACGGCGACAGGATTTACCACTGCGCCGGCCGGAGCCCGTCGAAATTCTTGGCTTTGAATGATCTGGGCGTAAGGAACGCCATCAGAAGATGGCGACGCACAGGCCGCCAACGTTAACATTAAGAGAGCAGAAAAACCTAAGCTGCACTTCTCCATATGCTTCAGATTTTATGGAATTCTCGCGGCCCAAACAACCTTATTGACGCCCGCCGCACATCCATTTTGAAAATTCGACTTGGTTTCGCCGGGTTGGAATTTATGAAGATTGTGTAAATCATCTCCCCTTCATCAAAAACACACGGGAGCTTAACTAGCGAAGTGACAGCGCGACTGCGAGAATGATCTCAAGGCTCCGTATGGTGAACGTTTTTGGGTACTCAGCGGATCGCGGAACAACGCTAGGGGTTGTCCTTATGATTCAACATAACAAAGACGTTTCAAAAATTCGTCTCGCCCACTCGATATTGGCCTCAACCTTTTTGTTCGTGCTGGGAGCTTGCTCGCAGCAATACGATCTTGGAGTGGTCAGCTTGCCCGATCCCAAAGTTTCTGAACACGAAACTCCACGATCCCTCAAAGACTACCGAGAATCTTTTACCGTTACCCCAGCTACGGCCTCGCAGATCGACATCTTGTTCGTCATCGATAACTCCGCCTCCATGGGCGAAGAACAAGACAACCTGGCGGCCTCCTTCGATGGTTTTATCAACACTTTCCAAACCAAAGGCTTGGATTTTCATCTCGGCGTCGTCAGTACGGACACGATATTTCCCAGTGGTGCCTCGAGCGCCGACTTGGGCTCCCGGGCTTGGACCTCCGGTGCTTACACCGGTATCAACAACCGTGGACCGGGTTCCCTGCTCTCGCGGGACGCTGACAAATACCTCAGCCACGATTCTCCAAATTTGACGGAACGTTTTAAAAACAACGTCAAGCTCGGTGAAAGCGGATCCCCCTACGAAACAGGCGTGCTCGCTGCTATCTACGCGCTAGATCCCTCGCTCCTTAGCGCCGGCGAATGGAACGAAGGATTCGTGAGAAGCCAAGCGTTTCTTTCGATCATCTTTCTCAGTGACGAAGATGAATCTTCTGTCTCGAGCGACGTCAACTACAATTACATCGTGAACGACCCCACCAGCGCGACCCAGCGCAAAAACGAATTCTTCAACCGAGTTCTTTCGTTGAAAAATTCCAAACGCGGCATGATCCGCGTCGACGCCATCGTTAAGCCCTCCGCTGAGAGCTGCTCGCACGCCCGCCAAGCCGGCATATTCTACAGCCAGATGGCCAGCGCTTTTGGGGGACGAATTTCCAACATCTGTAACGACTTTTCGGCCGACCTGGCCAGCATCGGTGATCAAATCAGTTCGGATGTTCAGAGCACCTTTGCGCTGAACAAATCGGCCGATTCAAAACTGGTGATCACACTCAACGGCACCACGCTGGTCGTCGGCCGTGATTATCAATACCAAATCAACTCGAAATCGGTGAAGCTTTTGGGATCCGCGCTAACTTTTGTGAAGAGCAATCCCTCTACGATCGTCGTGAACTATTCAAGCTATGAGTAATTGGCCTGAAAGAGAACGTATCCCCTACTCAATTGCCACTCAGATAATTGCGTAGGGCGATCAGCTCTTCGTAACGTCGAATCAAGAGGATGAGACGTGCGCGGTCGGATTCCGTCGTCGCGCCATGCACCAAAGGTTCCAAACTCGAAATATAAACCGCCACACGCTGTCTCAGCGTCTGGCCGTCGGGCCCCATGCTATCGAGCCGCGCACCCTTGTTGTGCAAGAACTTGATCCATGCCAGGCTCTCACCAGCATCGTGGATCACCGAGTGAGGCGTGCCAAGGTTCACATCGACGCCAGCTTTGAGCAAGACTTCCACAGCAGCATAAAAAAACACTTCGTCTTTGCTACCGCGCACGGGAGGCTGGTTCGCTCTCTTCACAAAGAGGTGAAGCAACGAGCATTCGTCATCAACAGGGCTAAGACGATGCACCTCGAGCAGGTCCTTGAGAAGATCCACATCGGGCACCAAACGGCCCGACCCACAAAATACCGCGTTCAGCAACGAGTCGCCCGAAGCGTCCGTCGCCGAAAAGTCGGCGCCCAACTCGGCCAGACGCTGCGACATCTTGGCAGAACGCACCATAAAGAGCGGTGTCTGGCCGCGCGCATTGAGCGTGTCGAGCGAGAGGTCGCGTGTCACAAGAAAATCCACCATGCCCACATCATCCTTGGCCACGGCCAAGTGGAGCAACGAATTTTTGTCCGCAGTGACCACGGCACTCAAGCGGGCACCAGCATCGGAGACCTTACGCAAGCGCGTGAGGTTTCCACTTTGCACTAAAAAGGCGGCCACACTGCGGCCCTCGTTGTCGATGGCGTTCAAGTTCTTCACCTTGGGCAGAAGCTCGTCGAAATAATGCGATCGGGAAAGCTGAGCGGCGACCATGAGTGGCGTCAGCCCATTGTGATTGGCCCCTTCGATATCGGCTTTGCGCTTTAGCAAAGCGTCGAAAGCTCGGGGATTATCGTTCTTCACACTGAGCATCAACTCCGAATGGCCTTCGCCATCCGAGGCGCCAAGGTCAACTCCATGCTCGATCAAGGCCACCGCAGCCTCGTCAAGCTTGCCCTCTAGAGCGCCGACGAGCAGAGACGTGGTTTTGCTGCGAAGTTTAAGATCCGCACCGGCATCGAGCAGAGCCCGCACCAGTTCGTCACTGCCCACCTCAACGGCGATCTCGAGCGGCGTGCCACCCCGGGAGACGAGATTGGGGTCAAAGGCTGGTTGAGCAGCCCTCTTGCTTTTGAAGGTGATCAAGTAGCTGGCCACCTTGTGGTACTGGGGCTTGAAGCGCAGGGCGCGCTCAATGAGACTTTGCCCCTCGATGACGGTATTCGGGTTTGCACCATGCTCCAAAAAGAGAGCCACCACTTTGGTGGCGTCACCGCGGTGTTTGGCAGAAGCAAAAAAAACCGAAGTCTCACTAAAAACATTTTCAAGATAGCTTTGGCCGCGTTTCCAGCGCGAGCGTGTGAGGCCATTCGGATCGAGCCCCTTTCGAAAAGCTTCTTCAAGACAGGGGATATTGGCAGAAGAAATGTAGCGATCGATGTGCTCATCGCTGTACTCGTTGCATGTGGTTTCGTTGCTGGTGGACTCTACCGTTTCCGAAGCCGAGGCTCCGCCGTCACCCTTGCCACTGACGTCCTCGGATTTCTGGGTACACGCCGAGAGCGCCTGGAAAGCCATGAGAAAGACGAAAACTCGCGGCCCTAAAGCCGCCACCAGAGACTTTGCTTTTGTTGGTTTTGTAGAATAATCCACGCGCCTTCAATAACAGTTTCGCAAATGCCACTCAATGCGTTTCATAGGGGCGCAAAGTCCGCGGGAGCTTCGAGTGACCAAAGTTTAGACAAATTTTCTCACGAGCCCCCAGAGAATCGTCTCCTCGCAGGAAC
>DATLIP010000004.1:0-28667 GCA_035539375.1 Bdellovibrionota bacterium
TTGGCGCAGTTTTCTGATTACACCCATTATTACGTTTTTAAAGGATTTTTCGATCAAAAAGGAACCGTAAAAAATGACGGATAAGAACCTCGTTCAAGAGGAATATACAGCTTCCAAAATTAAGGTCCTCGAAGGTTTAGATGCGGTCCGCAAACGACCCGGCATGTACATCGGTGATACCGGCTCGCGCGGTCTCCATCACCTGGTGCAAGAAGTCGTGGACAACTCCGTCGACGAAGCACTCGCCGGACATTGCACCACGGTGAACGTCACGGTTCACGTGGACAACTCGGTCACCGTCGAAGACGACGGTCGCGGCATTCCGGTAGATATCCATCCCGAGATGGGAATCTCGGCGGCCGAAGTGGTGCTCACCAAACTTCATGCCGGCGGTAAATTCGAAGGCGCGGCTTACAAGGTTTCCGGCGGCTTGCATGGCGTCGGCGTTTCTTGTGTGAACGCCCTTTCGGAATGGACCAAGGTCAAAATTCGCCGCGACGGCAAAGTTCATTTGATCGAATTCAACCGCGGCAACACCGTGTCTCCTCTCAAAGTGATCGGCGAGAGCGACGAGCGCGGAACGACGGTGTCCTTCAAGCCCGACCCGCAAATTTTTGAAACCACCGAGTACAATTTCGAAACCCTCTCGGGCCGCCTGCGCGAGCTCGCGTTCCTGAACAAAAAACTTCGCATCACCATCAAAGATGAGCGTAGCGATAAGTCTAATGAATTTTACTACGAAGAAGGCATCGTTTCGTTCGTCGAGTACCTGAACAAATCAAAACAAAAAGTTCACAACGAAGTGATTTATTTTATCTCGTCTAAAGAGGGCGCCGAGGCGGAAGCCGCGCTCCAGTGGAACGACGGTTACAAAGAAAATACCTTCACCTTCGCCAATAACATCAACACCTTTGAAGGCGGCACTCACCTTCAGGGTTTCAAAACCGCCCTCACGCGCGCCATCAACAAGTACGCCGAGCATTACAACATGCTTCGCGACATGAAGGGCCTCGGCACCATTGAAGGTGACGATTGCCGCGAAGGCCTCTCGTGCGTGATTTCGGTGAAAGTTTCCGAGCCGCAATTCGAAGGCCAGACCAAAACCAAACTCGGCAACTCGGACATCCGCTCTTTCGTGGAAAAGATCGCTTTCGAAAAACTCAGCGAGTATTTCGAGCAGAACCCCGCCGAATGCAAACGCGTGATCACCAAGACCATCGAAGGCGCTCGGGCGCGTCTCGCCGCTAAAAAGGCTCGCGAACTCACTCGCCGCAAATCGGCGCTCGAGTTTTCGGGCCTGCCCGGCAAGATGGCCGATTGCCAAGAAAAAGATCCCGCGCTTTGCGAACTGTACTTGGTCGAGGGTGACTCGGCGGGTGGTTCGGCCAAGCAGGGCCGCGATCGTAAGACTCAAGCGATTTTGCCGCTCAAGGGTAAAATCTTGAACGTTGAAAAGGCGCGTCTCGACAAAATGCTAAACCACGACGAGATCCGGGCCCTCATCACGGCGCTCGGCACCGGCATCGGTTCGGGCGACGGCGCCTTTGACGTATCCAAACTCCGCTACCACAAGATCGTGCTCATGACAGACGCCGACGTTGACGGCGCACACATTCGCACATTGCTCCTCACGTTCTTCTATCGCCGCATGCCGGAGATCATTGAACGCGGGCACCTCTACATCGCGCAGCCGCCGCTCTACAAAGTCAAAAAGAGCAAAGCCGAATCATATATGAAAGATGACAAGGCTCTGCAGAACTTTCTTATCGAAGAGTCGCTTGAAAAAGGTCAACTGATGACCGCATCGGGAACTCTACTATCGTCGTCGGATTCAAAGCGCATCATCGTTCAAATGCAAAAGTACACCATCGCGTTCAAGGCATTTTCTAAAAAGGGTGACCCCATCGTTTTGCAGGCTGCTATTTTAGAAGGCCATTTCAGCGAAGAAACGCTCAAGTCTGAAGCAAAACTCAACGAAGTCGCGCAGCTGCTTTGTGCATATCTAATGGAAAAGTCCAAAGGTTTGCACAAAGAGATGAAGTGCACTTATTCCATCGCCGAAGATGCCGAGAATCAGGGATATTTTATTTTGCACCTGGACTCGACCCATGGCGACGTTCGCTACCGTACGGTTTTGTCGAAGAGCGTTTTCGATAGCCCCGATGCGCAAGAATCCATCCGCTTATCGCAATTTGTGAAGGAGCTTGGTGGAAGGCCTTTCCGCTTAAAGGTGAGCGACGAAGAAACGACACTTTTTGATGATCCCGAGTCGTTTGTTGCGGAAGTGCTAGTGAAAGGCAAAGAAAAGTTATCCATTCAGCGCTACAAAGGTCTGGGAGAGATGAACCCTGAGCAATTGTGGGAAACCACCATGGATCCGGCCAAGCGCACGCTGCTGAAAGTGTCAGTAGAAGATGCGGCCGCGGCGGACGGAATTTTTTCGGTACTCATGGGTGACGATGTGGAGTCGAGAAGAAACTTTATCGAAACCAACGCCCTCAAGGTTCGTAACCTTGATATCTAATGGATAAGTTTTAAGGAACCAGTGAAACATGGATAACTCCACGAACAATAGCCCCGGCGATTTGATTGAAAATGTTAACATCGAAGAGGAAATGCAGAATGCTTATCTTGAGTATTCTATGTCGGTCATTGTCGGCCGCGCATTGCCCGACGTTCGCGACGGTTTAAAACCCGTTCACCGTCGTATCCTGTACACGATGCAGGAACTCGGAAAAACCTACGACAAACCCTATGTAAAATCGGCCCGCGTTGTTGGTGATGTGATGGGTAAATATCACCCGCACGGTGACTCGGCTTTGTACGGCGCGATGGTGCGTATGGCCCAGGATTTCTCGCAGCGCTACACGCTGATCGATGGTCAAGGTAACTTTGGTTCTATCGACGGCGATTCGGCGGCGGCCATGAGGTACACGGAGAGCCGGATGTCGCGACTCGGTGGCTATCTGCTGCTCGACATCGACAAGGATACCGTAGATTTTGGTCCCAACTACGATGGCACCCTCACCGAACCTAAAGTGCTTCCCACGCGCATTCCGAACTTGCTGATCAATGGTTCGAGCGGCATCGCGGTGGGCATGTCCACCAACATTCCCCCGCACAACATTGGCGAAGTCGTGCGCGCCTGTCTCGAGATCGTGGACAATCCGGACGTGTCGGTAGACGATTTGATGAAAATTGTTCCCGGTCCTGATTTGCCTACTGCGGGTATCATTTCAAACATCAGCGGCATTCGTGCGGCATACCGTTACGGCCGTGGGTCTTTCACTATGAAGGGCCGTACCGAAATTGAACAAATTACCAAAGAAAAAGAAGCCATCATTGTCACCGAGCTTCCTTACCAGGTGAACAAATCTACCTGGATCGAAAGCATCGCCAATCTCGTGCGTGACAAAGAGATCACCGGAATTTCCGACGTGCGCGATGAATCGAACCGCGAGGGCATTCGCGTCGTTATCGAGTTAAAGCGCGGCGAACAGTCGCAAGTCATTTTAAACACGCTTTACGCGCGCACGCAGCTCCAAACGAGCTTCGGCATCATCATGCTCGCCATTGATAACGGTCGGCCTAAAATCTTTAACCTCAAAGAGATGCTCAAGGCATTTCTGGAGCACCGCAAAGACGTTGTCACTCGCCGAACGTCCTTTGAGCTGAACAAAGCGCAGGCCAAAGAACACATTTTAAATGGCTTAAAAATTGCGATCGACAACATCGACGAAGTTGTTGAGATCATCAAAAAAGCCGCCGGCCCGGTCGAGGCGAAAGTGAAGCTCGGTGAAAAGTTTTCCCTCAGCGACAAGCAGTCGCAAGCCGTGCTCGACATGCGCCTGCAAAAACTGACGGGTCTCGAAACGCGCAAGATCATGGAAGATCTCGAGGCGATTCGCATGCTGATTGTAGAACTGAAAAAAATTCTCGCCTCCGACGTGGCGCTCATGGATGTCATCAAAAAAGAACTCACCGACGATTTGGCGCTCTTTGGCGACAAACGTCGTTCAGAGATCTCCTCGGCCGATGACAAGGGCTTTGATGTGGAAGACTTTGTTCGCGACGAACAAGTGGTGATCACCATCACGAACACCGGATACGCCAAGCGCAACCAGGTTTCCGAGTACCGTTCGCAAGGTCGCGGCGGCAAGGGCATCAAAGGCGCGGGTACGGGTTCGGACGAGGATTTCGTAAAGGACATCTTTGTCGCAAGCACGCTCGATTCGGTGCTTTGCTTCTCGAACCTGGGCAAAGTTCACGTGCTCAAGGCCCACCAGATTCCCGAAATGAATCGCACGGCCCGTGGCCGTCCGCTCGTTCAGCTGCTGACACTCTCTAAAGATGAAAAGATCATGTCGGTGTTGCCGGTCAAAGAATTCCGCGATGAGCAGCACGTGGTTATGGCTACCGCACTGGGCGTGGTTAAGAAAACAGCGCTCTCGGCATTTTCCGCAGTGCGCTCGAGCGGCATCATCGCACTCACCATCGACGACGGAGATTCGCTGATTTCGGTGAGCATCGCCAATGCCGATGACCGTGTTTTCCTAGCGACCAAAGAGGGTCAGAGCATCACTTTCGTGGAATCCGACATTCGTCCGATGGGCCGCAGTGCCCGCGGCGTACGCGGAATCAACCTCAGCGATGCCGACCGCCTCATCGGTATGGAAATTCTCGCCAAAGATCAAGAAGAAGGCAAAGCGTATACGATTCTCACGATCACGAGCAAAGGCTACGGCAAGCGCACCGGTCCTGAAGAGTACCGCGTGCAGGGCCGTGCCGGTTCGGGCATCATCAACTGCAAAACGAGCGACAAAACCGGCGACGTGGTCGGTGTGATTCGCGTTCGCCAGGGCGATGACATCATGGTGATTACCGACGGTGGTCAGATGATTCGCACCCCAGCGTACTCGATCTCTGAGTTCGGTCGTGCTGCGCAAGGCGTGCGCGTGATCAACGTGAGTGACGGTGAAAAAGTTCAGGCCATCGCTGTGGTTCGTGACAACGACGAAGCCGGAGAAACGGCCAATGACGGCACGGCGCAAACGTAAAATAGTCGGCGTGCCAGGTAACTTACCTGGCACCCGTCTGCTTCTCGGTGTTTTGTTCACACTGAGCGCCTGTGGGCCTTCCATCGTAGAGCGTCACATGAACCTGGCGGAGCAGTACCTTCGCCAGGGCCACTACACCAAGGCTATCGAAGAATACACGCGCGTGGCGAACTTCGCCAAATCCGATCCGCTCGCCATTCGTGCGCACGAAAACATTGCGAGCATCTACCGCACGCACTTGCGCGAACCGCAGCGGGCGGTGCGTTCGTACCGCGGCATTGTGATGATGACCAGCGATACGGTCAAAAAGAAAGATGCCATGCTAGCCATTGCGTCGATCTACATCGATGACCTCAACAATCCCACGCAGGGCGCTTCGGAATACCAGTACGTTTACGAAAAGCTTCCCCTTACACAGGACGAAACGGCCAAAATTCTCCTCTTGTGGGCCGACGCGCTTACCGAAGCCAGCCAGTTCATGGCCGCTGTGGCTCGTTACCGCGAATTCATTGTGAAATTTCCCGAACACGTCGACATCATGAAGGCTCGCATCGGTTTGGGGCAGGGACTTCTCGCCGCGAACGAAATCGACGAGGCTGAAAAGGGTTTCAAAGAAATCATCGACGTGCTTTCGAACACCGACAAAAAGCGTGCGTCACTCGGCGAAGCCTATTACGGTCTTGGCAACGTGTTCGAATACCGTGAGGACTTCAATAAAGCTCTCGAAGCCTACGGCAAATCGCTCGAGTGGTATCCGAACCGCGACGTTGTGGAAATGAAGATTCGCGGCTTGCGCCAGCGGTTCAAAGCCACCGGAAAGTAAATGAAATGAGAAGCGAAGAAAAATCCAAAAGCGCCTTCGAAAGGGCGCTCAAAACCCTCGTGGGCGGAGTGAATTCGCCCGTGCGCTCCTTTCGCCGCGTGGGCGGCACGCCTTTGTTCATGACAAAGGGTGAGGGCGCCTACCTTTGGGATCTCGATGGCAATCGCTATCTGGATTTCGTGATGTCCTACGGCCCGCATCTGCTGGGTCACGCACATCCCTACATCACCGAGAAGGTGATCGCTGCGGTCAAAAAATCTCCCTGCCTCGGATTTTCCTCCGAGGATGAAATCCTCTGGGCCGAAGAGGTGGCGAGCGTCTTTGGCAAACCCCTCATGGTTCGCGCCATGAGCTCGGGCACCGAAGCCACGATGACGGCGATTCGTCTTGCCCGCGGCATCACGGGGCGTGACCTTGTTTTGAAATTTTCGGGCCATTACCACGGCCATGTGGATTCGCTGCTTGTCGATGCCGGCTCGGGCGTCGCCACGCTCTCTGAGGCTGCCGTGCCCGAATGCGCTGGGGTGCCCAAAGCACTGGCGGCGCTGGCGCGCGTGGCTCCCTTTAATGACAGTACGGCTGTCCAAGAGATCTTTCGCGCCGAAGGCGCGAAGATTGCGGCCGTGATTGTGGAGCCTATCATGGGCAACATGGGTGTGATTCCACCGGCACCCGGATTTCTCGAAGTTCTCCGGAACTTGTGCACAAGTCATGGATCGATTTTGATTTTAGATGAAGTGATGACAGGTTTTCGTGTGCACGAGCGCTCCGCACAAGGACTTTACGCTGTAGAGCCCGATCTTAGCTGTTTTGGAAAAATCGTGGGCGGCGGCATGCCGCTCTCGGCCCTGGTGGGTGAGGCGAAGTTCATGAAAGAGCTGGCGCCCTTGGGCCCCGTCTATCAAGCCGGCACGCTCTCGGGCAATCCGGCGTCGATCGCGGCCGGCCGCGCGATGCTCGAACTTCTTCGCAAAGAAAACCCCTACGGACGACTCGAAACGCTCTCGGCGCGCTTTCAGCGCACGCTCGAGACCGCCGCGCGTACACACGGCGTCGATGTGGACGTGCAGCGCGTGGGCTCGATGATCAGCGTTTTCTTCAGAAAAGAAAAAACGAAAAACGCCGCCGACGCGCGCGATGTGGATCTGAAACGTTTCAATACCTATTTTCGAGCGCTCTTGGACGAGGGAATCTTGATTCCGCCGTCGCCTTTTGAAGCCTATTTTGTTTCAACGGCCCACGCAGTCGCTCTCGAATCGGCCGCCTTTGAGGAGTCTATAGACCGTGTCTTTAAAACCGTCGCCCGCTCCTAAACGCCGGGCCATCAATCGACTGGCGATCTATCTGGGCCTCGGGCTCGGCTTCAGTGGCGAGCTCATGGGTTCGGCTTGGGTGGGCTGGTGGGTTGGCACCTGGTGGATGCAATCGCACGGCGGCTCCAAACAAATGCCGGGACTCATGGCCGGCGCCTTCATGCTCATTGCGCTGTGTCATGTGGTGTGGCTCCTCCTCCGCTACGCCGCTCGCGAAGAACAACAACCGCCCGGGAGCGACACGTGATCGGCGGTCTACTGGTTGGGCTTTTTGCGATTTTCTCGATCGCCTACCTCTCCTGGCAGCTGATGAAAACTTATAATAATCAGACGATTGACGAGGGTTCGCGCATTGTTCGCACGGCGGTGATCGGCTTCGGCTACACCGTGCAGCTCGCGATCTTGGTCTGGCTCTCGACCGCTGGCGGCGCCTTTGCTTGGTTTCGCGAGCAGGCCCCCGCCAAGGCCGACACCCCTTATGTGATCGGGATTTCGGTGGGAATTTTTCTGGGCGCGGGCGCCCTTCACTGGATTGTCTCCCGGCGCAAATTTCGACCCTGATTTGAGCTGTGAAACGGCGCTCATTTTCACAGCGAAAAAGACGCGCAAACTGCAATTAAATTTTGCAATCAAAAGGCCCTGACGCTATACCTTGGCACCGATGGCTGCCGGACATGGTTTTCAGTGGTGGAATCTCCTCCACAATGACTTTTTGAATCACAATGCGCACTTTTCGGCTGCGGCCGTCACGGTGCTCGGACTCGGCGTTTCGGGCATCGCCTACGCGGCGATCGCGCCCAAATTGAAACCCGCCACCACGGATGCGGAACTTGTGCCACCCGCAAAGCTTGGCCTGACGAACTTCTTTGATCTCGTGGGTTCTTTTATCCAGAGCCTCGCCAAAGACATCATTGGTCACCACTACGCGACCTACCTGCCACTGCTAACCTTCATGTTCATCTGGACACTCACGAGCAACATGCTGGGTCTCATTCCTGGTCTCGGCTCGCCCACAGACAACCTCAACACCACGCTCGCTATGGGCGTCTTTGTGTTCCTCTACTACAACTACCAAGGATTCCGTTCGCACGGCTTCCATTACCTCGAACAATTTGCGGGTCACCTTAGCGGCGTTTTGCTCTTGCTCCTCGGCCCTATGATGTTCGTGATTGAACTCATCTCTCACTCTGTACGTCCGATCACGCTCGGCATTCGTCTCAAGGCGAACATCAGCGCCGACCACGCGATTTACGGAACGATTCGCGATCTGTGCATTCAGGTCGCCGACGCTATGGGCAACTCGATGGGTGCCTTTGGCAAAGCTCTTGGCTGGGTTTTTATAAGCCTCGGCCCCGTGCCCATCGTGATTCTCGGGATACTGGTCTGTGTGATACAGGCCTTTGTATTTACGCTGTTGACCACCATCTACATTGGATTGGCAACCGCGCACGAAGAACATTAATCTGTAGGAGGATTAAGAATATGAAAAAGAATCTTGGACTTGTTGTTGCTACTCTCGCTCCCGTAATGGCTTTCGCTGAAGAAGCTGCTGTTGCTGGTGCAAAGCCTAACGCTGCTTACTACTCGGCCGCTGCCATCATGGCGATCGCCGTAGCTGTTGGTACCTTCTCGCAAAGCCGCGCGGCCGTTTCGGCCCTCGACGGCATCTCGCGTAACCCTGCTGGCGCTGGCAAGGCTCTCGTGCCTCTGATTCTGTCGCTCGCACTTATCGAGTCGCTCGTACTTTTCGCGTTCGTAGTTGCTAACGGTTTCTAATTGACGGCGTGCCGGGTACCGAAGGTACCGGGCAACCGACAATTTGAACAAATAGCAAAAAAGCAAAACCCGGATTCCCTTTGGGGAGTTCGGGTTTTTTTGTTCCAGTTGTGCCGTGCAAAAATCATGGATAAGTTATGGGTATGCACATGGCGACCAAAGTCATCGATCGGAAAAGTGGACAAATCTTTGAAGAAAAAATCTTTGGGGAAAAATTTGTCCGATGGGCGCACGAAACAAGCCTCGGGCTTTGGCTCACGTCTTCGGCCGCCATTCAAAAACTCACCTCCAAGGTTTACGGCGCCTACGCTTCCTCATTTTTGTCGAAGCACGAGATCTCCAAATTCATTGAAGATCACAAGATTCAGATGTCCGACTTCGTAACGCCCGAAGGGGGATTTAAAAATTTCAACGAGTTCTTCTCACGTCGCCTGGCGCCCGGCGCGCGCTCCTTTCTCGTCTCGGATGCGGAGGTCATCTCGCCCGCCGAGGGCCGCGTATTCTATGCGTCCATTGTCGACCGCAAGTCGAGCCTCGTAATCAAAGGTCACGCCTACGACGTGGGAGATTTGATCGGCGAAAAAGACATCGGTGATCTCGGCCACGCCTATGTGGTGCGCCTCTGCCCGGTGGATTACCACCGCTACCACTTTGCGGTGTCAGGCACGGTGCTCTCCGCTAAGGACCTCGGCGGTAAGCTTTTTTCCGTAAATCCGATTGCGCTCGAGCAGCGGCACAACATCTTTTGGGAAAATTACCGCAAGGTCTACAAAGTGCAGACGAGTCACGGCATTTGCTACCAGGCCGAGGTGGGCGCCATCTGCGTGGGTTCGATGACCGAGACCAAGGCTCCAGGTGATCACTTTGTACGTGGCGAAGAAAAAGGAACCTTTCTCTTTGGCGGCTCTACCTGTCTCTTGCTCCTGCCGAAGTCCTTTGTACCCGACGCCGACATCGTCAAAAACTCCCAGGGCGGCTACGAAACTCTCGTGCGCGTGGGCGACACGCTCGGTGCCTTTCACTAGCACTTAAAACGCCTTAACTAGGACGATTCTCATTTGAGTGCTCAGTCGCAAAATGTTTTGAGCATGGGTGATGGGGAAGGTCTCACGACTCGGCGTGAAGGGAGTGGCGGTGTTGTGGTTTTGCGCCGCGAATGCGGCGCTCGCTGGAAAACTCGCCAAGAACCCTTCGATCATCTCGCTCATTTACTACGAACCTGGCGAAAACTTTTCGAGCTCTTTTGGTCATGTGGATCTGAGGATATCTTATGGAAAAGTTCCGAGCGTGAAAAACGACATCGCCGTGGGCTTCGGGCCCGAGGTGAAAGCAGGTTTTAATCCGGGCCCACTGCAATTTGTCGGCATCGGAAAAAAACTCGATTTGATAAGTTGGACCGAAACTTTTGAGACCTCTTACTTTAACGCTTCTCGCGAGCGCATGGTAGGGGTGATTTCCATGGAACTGGATCTGACTCCGGCCGAACGCAATCGCGTTGTGGACTCTCTGAACGTGAGTCTCGAGTCTAAAAATCCGCCCTCCTACCACGCGATCCTGCGCAACTGCGCAAGCGAGATCGGCTTGGTGCTGCAAAAATTCTCGCGTATTAAAAAAGGCTGGTTTGCTTTTCACCCCGGATTTTTAGAAAAAAACCTCTCCCGTTACACGCGCGAGCGGCACTACTATCCGAGTGGGCGATTGCTAAAACAAAAAATCCTCGAAGAACATCGCCGAGAATACCGCCATCTCTTTGTTGATGAGACTCAGCGCCAGATCTTAGAAGCCCAATTGATGAGCGCCAAAACGGAGTTTCGCATCCTTGCCTACCGCAAACTTCTACAGAGAGGGGCTTCACGGGCCCTTGCGGAAGCGCTCTACGCCACCGAAAGTCCTCGCCGTTTGCCGTTGATGAAAAAGCACATCGAAGACGCTGCCTACCCGACTCACGAGTTTTCCACGAGTGATCCACAAGCTCACAGACTTCTCGGAGTGAAGGTTGAAAAGTCCCGACTGCTTTTGGAATACGAAAACCCTGTTCTCGGCTCGCCCACCAAACGCCTCTTACCCACGACGACACGAGCCAGCTGGGATGCCAAGACCTTAGGGCTGCGCGACTTAGGCGGTGCCTGGCGCGAAGGTTTCCTGGTTTCCGGAAAACGTATCCATTTTTGGATCACTCGCGACCTCAACGTTGACCCCAAATAGATAAATCCCATCTTTTGGGACGATACAGACTTCAAAACCGTGTTCTACTGCTTGGCAAGGTTTGTGCTTATACGAGCAGCAACGGAGGTTTTATGAAAAAAAATACGTGGTTTCTTGGTCTCTTTTTCACAATGACTGTGGGCGCGCATGCGGGAAATCCCAAGAATGCCGTCAACGTCACGGTCGAAGTTTTTAGAATATCGCAATGGAACTATGAAACGAATTCGAAATTATCGGATACCGATTATTACTATTATCTGAAAGAAGGGGCCACTAGAGAGAAGAAGAGCCTATTTGCGAGTGTCAGCGCGCTCACTCGAAGTGGCGAAAAGGTGGTTAGCGAATCTGCCAAAGAACTCACCTTTGTCGATAACATCGTAGACGGGAAGGCCGTATGGAAAACCGAAAAAATTGGTGTCGGATTCGTCGTTCAACCCAGCATCAATGCCAGTGAAACGGAGATTGATCTCCCGTATCAGTTCTGGTTCACGGAAAACTTAGTTCGTTCGATGACCCTTGTGGATGGGAATCGTGATGCTTTCACAAAACCTGTGCTCTACAAGCTGAATGTCACCAATGTTATGACCCTCGCCCCGAACAGAGTTAAAAAAATCTTCGTACAAAATCGAGAAGAGGGCGATGGAAATGCACCGTTTCTGGTGGGATTTTTGAAAACTAGCATCGTTAGTCCGTGAGAGGACGTATATTGGCTTCGTTTACCAGCCGTGACGCTCAAAGTATTCGTGCACAAATTTAGCCGTTGGGATGGGCTCTTTTTTGCCACCGGACTTGGCCATGGCGCCCGGCGTGCCTTCGAAAATGATCTTGCCACCGTTTTTGCCCGCATAGGGACCAATGTCTACAACCCAATCGGCCGCGCAGATCACGTCCATATTGTGCTCAATCACCACAACCGTATTGCCCTGATCGACGAGCGCCTGCAGTACGGCGAGGAGCTTTTTGATGTCGTTAAAGTGCAGACCCGTGGTGGGCTCGTCTAAAAAGTAAATCGTGTTGCCGCTCTGCTTTTTGGAGAGCTCTTTGGCGAGTTTGATACGCTGAGCTTCACCGCCCGAGAGTGTCGTGGAAGACTGGCCTAGCGTGATGTAGCCCAGACCCACGTCTTTGAGCGCGCGCAGCTTGGGCTCGATCATGGGCTGTTGCAAAAAGTGATCGTAGGCCTCGTCGACCGTCATGTTCAGCACTTCGGAAATGTTCTTCTGCTTGAATCGCACTTCGAGCACTTCGCGGCGGTAGCGTTTGCCGTAGCAGGCTTCGCAGGTGACGTAGACGTCGGGCATGAAATGCATTTCGATCTTTTTGCGACCAGCGCCTTCACAGGCGTCGCAGCGGCCACCCTTGACGTTGAACGAGAAAGTGCCCTGCTTGTAGCCGCGGATCTGAGCGTCGGGGGTCTGGGCAAAGATCTGTCGCAGCGGTGCAAAGAGACCCGTGTAGGTGGCGGGGTTGGAGCGCGGTGTGCGGCCGATGGGTTTTTGGTCGACGTGCACCATCTTGTCGATGTGGTTCAGGCCCGTGAGTTTTTTGTAGGGCAGCGGCTCGCTTGTGGATCGGTAGAGCGATCTGGAGAGCGCCACTTCAAGGGTGTTGCGCACGAGCGAGGATTTGCCCGAACCGCTGACGCCGGTGAACACGCAAAAGGTGCCAAGTGGCACTTTGAGATCCACGTTTTGAAGGTTATTGCCCGTGCAGCCTTCGAGCTCAAGGAATTTGCCCGAGCCTGGGCGCGCCACGCGTTTGGTAAATAGGGAGTCATCACCGCGCAAAAATTTCGCGGTAAGCGTGTTCGATTTTTTGATAAAGGTCGCGGGATCGCCCTCGCCGAGAATCTGTCCGCCCAGCACGCCGGCGCCGGGACCCATGTCGATGATGTAGTCGGCCTCGCGCATGGTCTCTTCGTCGTGCTCCACAATGAGCACTGTGTTGCCAAGGTCGCGCAGCTTTTTGAGCGAACCGAGAAGTTTTTGGTGGTCGTTGGGGTGCAGGCCGATGCTCGGCTCGTCGAGCACATAGAGCACGCCGCTGAGTTCGGTGCCGAGTTGTGTGGCAAGACGGATGCGTTGGGCCTCACCGCCCGAGAGCGTTTGAGTGGAGCGCAGCAGGCTCAAATAACCCACGCCCGTATTCACGATAAATTGCAGGCGCGTTTTGATCTCTGAGAGGAGCGCTTCTTCTACGGGGCCTAGCTTGGGAGAGTCTGCAAGGTAAGCGAGCAGATCTTCGCAAGTGTATGTGCATAACTCATGAATGGTTTTGTCGCGGAAAAAAACCCACAGCGCTTCTTCTCGAAGTCGCGCGCCATGACAGCTGATGCAGGTTTTGAGGTGATCGAGTTCCGAGGCAAGACCCGACTCGATGTCGTCCTCGATCTCTTCTTTGGAGCGTTTGGCCTTGCCGGTAACTTTGATTTCGATAAGACCAAGGCCTCGGCAGGTAGGGCACATTCCGTAGGGAGAGTTAAAAGAAAAAAGTCGCGGTTCGAGCTCGGGAAAGGTACGCGACGACGAGGCCGAGGCGATTTTGCGGCTAAAGATCATGCCTTCTTTGTTGTCAGAGCCGGTCTCCACCACGCGTAGCCACCCACCGGCGAGTTTGTCTGTGCGCTGGAGGGCTTCGGTGGTGCGTTCTTTGATGTCAGCAGAGCCAGCCACGACCACGTCAACAAGAAGATCGATGTCGTGGTTCTGATAGCGACTGAGCAAAATCGGATCGTAGAGGTCGCGCAGTTGGCCGTCGACACGCACTTTGGTGAATCCTGCGCGCTTCCATTGCTCAAATTCTCGCAGGAATTCGCCCTTCTTACCGCGTACCACGGAGGCAAAAAGCTGTATCTTTTTGCCCGCTGGAAACAGGGATAAGTATTGGAAAACGTCGTCGTCGGTGTGAGCCTTCAGCGATTCGCCCGTGTCGGGATCTTTGACGGACCCGCAGCGTGCGTACAAGAGACGCATATAATCGTAGATGCTCGTTACCGTGCCCACGGTGGAACGCGGGTGAGAGGAAATGGTTTTCTGTTCGATAGACACCGCGGGCGAAAGCCCGTCGATGAAGTCGACGTCGGGTTTGGATAGCTGCTCTAGGAATTGGCGCGCATAGGCTGAGAGCGACTCAATGTAGCGGCGCTGACCTTCGGCAAAGATGGTGTCAAAGGCGAGCGAAGATTTGCCCGAGCCCGAGGGCCCCGTGATCACGACGAGTTTTTGCGATGGGATGTCTACGGAGACATTCTTAAGATTGTGTTCTCTCGCGCCGCGAATCGTGATGGGGGCTAAGTCGCTCATATCTGGGGCACTTCAACGCTCGCATCAATCTTGGCGAGCGCCTTCACAAAAAAGTCTCGGATCTCACTCATCGCGGCCACAGATTGGGCTTCGAAGCGCATCACGAGTACAGGTTGGGTGTTGGAGGCTCGCAGGAGTCCCCAGCCGTTTTGGGCAAACTTCACACGCGCACCGTCGATGTCGAGAACGTTCGCAGGACCCACGAGTTCT
Source organism: Bdellovibrionota bacterium (assembly GCA_035539375.1). Taxonomy (GTDB): domain Bacteria; phylum Bdellovibrionota; class UBA2428; order UBA2428; family UBA2428; genus DATLIP01. Next base: position 14,687 of record DATLIP010000004.1, read on the forward strand.
TTTGCGTGGGAGACAAATTTCTCCACGATGCCGAACTTCTTATCGTCGTCGCAGTCGATGCGAATTTCTGGAGTGTTCACGACGGGAGGAAGCTTCGCCATGAAGTCTTCCAGCGTCTCAGGCAGGCGCGTGTCGAGCGCCTCCACGAGGCGGGCGCCTGCATAAATGGCGTCGTCAAACGCGAGGTAGCGGTGGGCAAAGAACATGTGACCGGACATCTCGCCGGCGAGAGCGGCTTTGGTCTCTTTGAGTTTGGCTTTGATCAGCGAGTGACCAGTTTTCCAAACGATGGGCTTGGCGCCCATCTTTTCGAGCTCGTCGTAGAGCACCTGCGAAGATTTGACTTCGGAGATGATCGTCGCCTTGGGGATCTCTTTGATGATTTCGCGTGCGAAGTAGAGCACCATGTTGTCGCCAGCCATGATGCGGCCCGTAGGGGTTACGGCTCCGATGCGGTCGCCGTCGCCGTCAAAACCGATACCGAGATCGGCCTTGGTTTCTTTTACGGTTTTGATAAGGTCCACAAGGTTCTTGTGGATCGTGGGATCGGGATGGTGGTTGGGGAAACGGCCATCGGGATCACAATAGAGGGGCACCACTTCGCAACCGATAGCTTTGAAGGCTTTGATTGCCAGAGGGCCGGCCGCGCCGTTGCCCGCGTCGAGCACAACCTTGATCTTGTGCTTGAGCGGACGGATATTCGATTTTACAAAATTAACATAGCGCTCTTCGAGGTCGACGAGCGCGTGCTCTTTTTTGAGAATCTCTTTGGCGTCGGGAACGTCAGCGAGAAACTTCAGCGAGAGCGCCGCGATTTTGCGGATGTCTGCGCCATGCAAAGTTTCGTCGTTCACAACAGCCTTGAAACCATTGTACTCGGCGGGGTTGTGCGAGCCGGTGATCATGATGCCCGACTTGGTGGGGAAATCTTTGTCACCCAAGGTGGCCGCAAAGTAGAGCAGCGGGCTGGGGCCGGGTGCGAGCACACGCACTTCGACGCCTACGTATTCAAGCCCGGCGCAAAGCGCTTTTACTAGTCGGGGGCTCGAGAGGCGTACGTCTTGGCCCACGTAGCAATGCTGTTCGCCGGCGTCGCGTACTTTTTGGCCAAAGGCGGCGCCGATGGACCAAGCCTTTTCGGTGGTGCGTTCGGTGTCGGCGAGGCAGCGGATGTCGTTTTCTCTAAAAATGCTCAGGTATTGTTCACCACGATGTTCATCGTTTTTTTCTTTTGTTCGATCCAGCTTTGGAAACGTTCTTCAACGTCTTTGGCTTGGATTTGCTGGCGGATTTGTTCTTTGGCACCATCAAAATTTTCAGCGGAGCCTTTGCGGCGGCCTTTGATCACCAGCAGGTAGGCTGCGTTGTTCCACACGAAGGGGGCGGTAACCAGTGAGTTAGGACCTACGCCTTGAAGGGCTTTTTGGAAGGCTTCATTGAGTGAGGAGGGATCGTTCCAGCCCAGATCGGAGGCTTTGTGAGTCTTGAGCTGTTCGGCCATGCGGCTGGGCTGTTTCAAAATGCGCGAGCGCACCACGCTGAGCACATTGCGGCTCGAGGGGTTGTTGGGCTTGCGAATGGCGGCGAGATCGTACTCGTCCGAAAGGTTTTTCTCGTAGTAGTTTTTCAGCTCTTGGTCATTTTGACCCGCCGAGGAGGAGCGCAGCTCCTTTTCGATGATCGCGCGCTTGGCGAGCTGCACGGAGATGTTTTCTTTGTAGAGATCGAAATCGATCTTTTCAGCCTGCAGCGATTGCTTGAGCTTTTCGACGCTGATGTGGTTCTGCGAAGCGATCACACCTACTTGTTTGCCGACTTCGGCTTCGGAAGGCTCGGCACCGTGCTCTTTTGCTGAAACGAGAACAATCTTTTCTTCGATCAGCGATTGCAGCGCTTTGTCTTCGTCAAAGGACGCGGCGGAAACGCCGAGGATCGACGCCAGCGATGCAGAGGCCTTGACGGCCTGTACCCGCATGGTGACGTCGGAATTCAAAATGGGACGGTCTTGCACCACGGCCCGAACGGCGTCGAGCACGCGAGCCTCAGAATTCGCCGCAAAAGCCATGGTGGTTACGGCCGAAAAAATCCAATATTTCATGCCGGGTACTTTAGACGGACTATGGACTTCGGTCAAAGACCGAATGCGAGTCTACCCTAGTGTCGCAGGACCCAGTTTTGGATGTCGCGGAGCACGAGTTCGCGATCGGCGCCAAAGAAAAGATAATGCTTCGAATCGTAGTAGTGGATCAATTTGGGGCCACGGTAGGGTTTGAAGATTTTCTTCTCGAACTTGGCGTTGTCGATGATGTCGTCTTGCTTGGCCATTAGCGCGAAGAGGGGGACATCGACCTTCTTGAGGATCTTGTCGAAATCACCTTTCATGCTGTTTACGGTGCGCAAAAAGGACGCCGTAAAGAAGCGGTTGCCAAGCTTGTCGTTGTTGATCCAGTCCAAAAATGGTCCTTCTTCTACGAAGTCTTTGTTTTCGAGGGGGGTTTCAAAATATTCCTTTGCCGGCGCCAAGAGGATCCGCAGTTTTCTAAAGAGAGGATAGTCTCCTGCGCTGGTGCTGTGGGTGCCAGGAGTGGTGAGAATCAGCGACGCGATGTTTTGAGGATTTGGATGACGGTTCAGGTATTGCAGCGACGTTACGGCGCCGAGCGAATTGGCCATGATGTGCACGGGAAGCTTGTCCGGGTTGTTGGCTTTCACAAAATTCATCGCGGTTTGGAAGTCTTCCATAAACTCGTCAACGTTGGCGGTGTGACCGCGCTCACCATCACTGCGACCCGAGCCGCGACGATCGAAAGCAAAAGAAGAGATGCCCGCTTCGGCGTTGATATCTCCGCTCTGGTACCAACCCACGTGACTCTGTAGTCCGTGCACCACGAGCATGATGGCGCGAGGTTTTTTTGCGCGATAAAATTCACCGTAAATGTGATGCCCATCTTTGGTGGGCAAAGTCACTCGATCTTTGGCGAAAGCCGAAGTGATGGTGGTGGCGGAGAAGGCGATGAGAATGTTGAGAAGCGTCTTTTTCATGGGCACCCTTTTCTGAGATTTTGTTGATGACTCAAAAAAGTGTAACAGTGGTCAATGCCACGCCCGCCGTAAGCAATTTGACGACACGGTGCAAACAGCACTGCGCCCAATAACTCCGTCGTGCAACGAGTTATTGGGCGCAGTTTTTTTGACTTAAAATTTATTACTTAAGCAGATCTTCGTTCACGGTGACGCGGGCTTTGCTGCGCAAACCGTTGAAGTATTCTTCGTAGATCGCTTGGCCGCGCTGCTCTTTGAGAGTGCGGATGATGAAATCTTTGTATACCGAGTCAATTTCTTTGTAAGGCTTGCGACCGGTGAGCTTGATCACGTGGAAACCGTAAGGCGTGGCAACCACGTCGCTCACGTCGCCGACTTTTTTGAGCGCCAGAGCGGCGTCGTAGTATTCGGGCAAGAGTTTGTGGCGAGCGCCCCAATCCACATCGCCACCGGTTTTGGCCGAAGGACCTTCGGAGTATTTTTCTACATACGAATCAAAGGTACCTTTCCCTTCGCGGATTTCCGAGAGGATTTTGGTCGCACGGTTGCGAACGCCAGTTACGTCGGCGGTCGACATGTCGGGGCGGGTGAGCAAGATGATGTGCTGCGTGCGAAGCAGAGGCGAGGCTTCGTAGTATTCACGAACGTCTTTTTCGGCAATTTTCAGCTGATCGATTTTGGGCTGAACGTTTTTGCGCACCAGGGCTTGGTAGAGCAAGATGTCGAACTGTTCGCGCAGATCGTCGTCGCGGTGCAGGTTGAGGCGACGCGCTTCTTGGGTGGCGAGTTCAAAATAAATCACGTTCTTGAGAACGTCTTGTTTGGTGGGCTTTTGGCCCGGAACGAGTTGCGAATTTTGCTCAAAGCGTTTTTCGAACTCACCGACGCTGATTTTTTTGTCGTTGATCTGAGCGACCGTATTTTTGTCCTGAGCGACCGCCGAAAGTGAAAGGGCCAGGCCCAGAGCCAAAGTGCCAAAACGATAAAAAGACATGTAACCTCCCGCTGCTATTTCAATAGTTTAGCGTAGGATTGGGGATTCACAAGTCACCCATGGGACTAGAATTTCGGCGCAAGGAGTCAATTAGGCGAGGTTCGAGAGGTGCTCGATCGCGGTTTCAGCCATTTTTAGCATCTCCGAGGGCGAGCCCAGACCACCCGGCATCTTGATCACGAGCTTGCCGTCCGGGGTGACGAGGTAGTTTTGCGGATATTTGGTGATGCGCTCGATGAGCTTCTCGAGATTGATGGGCGTCGAGGCATCGAAAATGAGAGAATAACCCACTTTGCCTGAGGTCAGAGATTTGACACCGAGGCGCCGCAAGAGGGCTTTGATCTTCATCATGCGCAAGAGGTTCAGCACGCTCTGTGGAGGCCTGCCGAAGCGGTCTTCCAGCTCTTCTTCGATCTCGCTCAGCATGCTGTCGTCGGCGGCCGAGGCAAGTTTTTTGTAGTAGCTCAGGCGCAATCCGATGTCGGGAATGTAATCGGCCGGAATGTTCGACTCGATGGGGATGTTGATTTCGGGGTCAATGTTCGATTCCAGGGGTTCGCCCTGAAGCTCGGCGACGCATTCCTGCAAGAGTGAGACGTAGGTATCAAAACCGATGGCATGCATGTGCCCGCTCTGCGAGCGGCCGAGCAGGTCGCCCGCGCCGCGGATGTCGAGGTCGTGCGAGGCGATGTGAAAGCCCGAACCCAGCTCTTGGTAGGTCTCGAGCACCTGCAGCCGCTCCTCGGCATCGCGGGTGATCTCTCCACTCGGGGGCAGCAAGAAGTACGCGAAGGCCTTTTGCGAGGAGCGTCCCACGCGGCCGCGAATTTGGTAGAGCTGCGAGAGACCAAAATTGTTCGCACGCTCCACCACGAGGGTGTTCGCATTGGGCACATCGAGGCCCGACTCGATGATGGTGGTGGTGATGAGCACCTGCGTACGGCCTTCGTAAAAGGCGAGCATGCGTTCTTCGAGCAGCGCTTCGTCCATTTGCCCGTGCACCACGGCAACCTTGGCTTCGGGCACGAGCTCTTTGATCTCTTCTTCGATGAGCTGGATATCCTGCACCCGGTTGTGCAGATAAAAAATCTGCCCGTCCCGGGCGAGCTCGTTGCGGATGGCCTCTTGGATAAGGCTCGGCTTGCGTTTGGCAATGAAGGTCTTCACGCTGAGTCTATCCACGGGCGGTGTAGAAATGATGGATAACTCGCGCAGCCCCGAGAGCGCCATGTTGAGTGTGCGCGGAATCGGCGTGGCCGTCATGGTGAGCACGTGCACGTTGTTGCGAAAACGCTTGAGCTTTTCTTTGTGTGTGACCCCGAAGCGCTGTTCTTCATCGATGACCAGGAATCCCAGGTTTTTAAAGCTCACCTGCTCGCTGAGCAGTCGGTGCGTGCCCACGACAAGGTTCACCTCGCCGCTGCGCAGTCCTTCGGTGACTTGCTGAAAGTCCTTGTTGTCTTTGAAGCGCGAAACCCCGCGCACGTGATAGCCGAGGGGAGCGAGGCGTTTGCGAAAGACGTTTTCGTGCTGCGAGGCGAGAATCGTGGTGGGCACGAGCACCGCCACCTGAAAGCCGGCGGCCAGTGCGGCGTGCGCCGCACGCAGGGCGACTTCGGTTTTGCCGTAGCCCACATCTCCGCAAAGCACGCGGTCCATGGGTTTGGGGCCGCGCAGGTCGCCAATGCAGTCCTCGATAGCCTTTTCTTGATCCGGAGTTTCTTCAAAGGCGAAGGTGGCGGCGAATTTGACGAGTTCCTCGGTCGGCGGAACGATTTTGGGCCCCACGGAGAGTTGGCGTTTGGAATAGAGCTGGATGAGTTCGGTCGCGATGGAGCGGATGTCTTTTTTGGCTTTGGACTTTTTCGATTCCCAGGTTTGGCCACCGAGTTTGTCGAGAGGCGTTTGCACGTCGTTGCCGCCGAGGCGCTGAACCGTGTTGAGTCGCGAGACGGGTACGAAGAGTTTGTTGCCCCCGGAGTATTCGATTTCGATGAGGTCGCTCGTCACCCCGTCGAGTCGCATGCTCTTGAGTCCGAGGTAAATGCCCACTCCATGTTCGGACTGCACCACAAAATCTCCGGATTCGAGCGTGAGCAGGCTGAGATCGCTTGAGGAGAAAACGCTGCTGGCGTTTTTGGTAGCCGTGGTTGTTGAACGACGTTTGCGTTTGCCGAAAATTTCTTCGTCGGTGAGCACGCAAATTTTGCGTGCGTGATCCACGAAGCCAGCGTCGATGCGGGTGACACAGCTGCCGTGACGGGTGCTCGAATGGAAAAAATCGCCGACGCTTTCAAAGAAGTCGAGCTTCAGCGCCTGCGAGGCGAGAAAAAACTCCAGGCGTTCGAGCTGCGAAAGGGTGGGTGAAGTGAAGATCACGCGGAAGCCCATTTGATCAAAGCTTTGCAGATGATCGTAGAGGGGCTGCAGCGGAGCGATATCCTGCTGAGAGCGCGCCGAAGAAATCTTGGCCGCCAGCGGGGCGTTCGATTCGACGGTACCGCTCGTGGCGGCGTTGCCCAGCGCGAGGGATTTGCGTGCCTGAGAGTTCATAGTGCGGATAGAGACTTCGATATCATTTGCGGCGGCGAGAAAATCTTCTGTTTGGGGAACCCATTCGCTCTCGTCGCGGGCCTTGGAGAGGTTCATGGCCTGGGCGGTGCGCGCCAGGCGCAGGGTCTGCTCGCAGCCCGAGGCGTTTAACACAAAGTCAAAGTGCAGGCCGGCATCACCTTCAAAAACCTCGTGCAAAAATTCGAAGCGCTCCGGCGCAAAAACCTTCGCCCAATAATCGAGGGTCGCAAAGTAGGCATGGTTCTGCAGGCGATCGAGCATTTCGTTGCGCTCAAGACGCGGCCAATCGTGGCGATCGGCGTAAGCTTTGAACTTTGAAATGAGAGCTTCCACTGTGGGCGGGTAGCAGAATTCTTGGGCGGTACCGATAACAACCGTGTTGAGGTCTTCGAGCTTGCGCTGAGTTTGGGCGTCGAAGGAGCGTATCGACTGCACTTCGTCGGCGAAGAGTTCGATGCGCACCGGGGCGCTCATTGTCGGACCGAAGATGTCCACGATCGATCCGCGTGCCGCGAAAGTTCCTGGCGATTCGACAACTTCGGCCGGCAGGTAGCCGAGCTCGACGAGCTTCGGCACAAGGTCGCTGCGCGAGAGGGTGCTGCCCACGCGCAAATCCACCGTAGCGGCGCGCAGAATTTCCTTTTTGAGCACTGGTTGGCATAGCGCGTCAGATGCGATGATGATCGCATCCGTCGAGTCTAAAGTGGGTAATTGATGCAGCGCGCTTAGCGCTCGGAGCCTCAAATTCTTCGTGAGATGCGAGGGACCCTGGGTACGGACGAGGTTCGTTTCGAGCGCTCCTAAGATTTCGCAACGTCCCGATTTCCCGAGGATCGCATCAATCTCGGCCGCCAAATCTTGGGCCAAATCCGTATCCGCGACCAAAATCAAAGTGGGATTTTTTTTTGAATCGCGCGAGAAGAGCGCTTCGGTGGCGATGGTCCATGCAACGGCGGACAAGTTCGGCAGCGGAGAATTCTCGGCGGACATCATTTCCATCATACCTCTTTTGCCGAGCGAAGGCCGCGAAGTCGTTTAAGTTTTTAGGCTTAATGGTTGTCTGCCCAGAGGGCAATGCTATAACAATGCTCCATGCTACAGGAATTTGGAAACGCATTGTCGTTTATCGTGCTCGCCGCAATTTTACCCCCCGCGGCACTCGGAATCTTCAAGTTTTTCCGCCCTTCCTATCCCCACGCCGGCAAGCTCATGACCTACGAATGCGGAGAAATTCCCAAAGGTTCCGCCTACGTCATGTTCAACAACCGCTTTTACCTCGTGGCGATCGTATTTCTTGTGTTTGACGTCGAAGTGGCGCTGCTCTTTCCAGTGATGATGCTCTTTAGGGATGCCGTCATTTCGGGCGAGGGTGCGACGCAAGTGTTTCTGTTGTCGTTTTCGTTCCTCTTCGTTCTACTCCTGGGTTTGATCTACGAGTGGAAAAAGGGCGACATCGATTGGATTCGCGATGCGGAAGACCGTCGCCGAGGACTCGCTAAAGATAAGAAGTGGGGCCGTACGCTCGCTTCCTAGGACGTAGGTCATGTTGAAAGCTCGAAGCGCACTGAGAGGAATATTTTTGAATGCATAGCTTGGCGCAATTTATGAAGACGGGGTTCGACGGAGTGTTCGGGGTGAATTCTCCCCTGTTCATTTTCTCGGCTCTGGCGGCCGTGATCGTGATTCTGGGGTTTGCGGCTCCCCTCGGAGGTTTTTGTACGTTCATCGAGCGACGCTTGGCGGCCGGCTTTCAAGAGCGTATCGGTCCGAACCGCGTGGGTCCCGCCGGACTCTTCCAAATGTTTTCGGACATTCTGAAGCTGCTCCTCAAAGAAGATACCATCACCAAGAACGCCGACCGCGTGATCTTCGCGCTCGCTCCTTCGCTCGTGCTTGTGGGCTCGCTCGGTGCTTTCGCCACCATTCCTTTCACCAATAATGTGCTCGGTGCAGACCTCGACATCGGCATTTTCTGGGCCATGGCGCTCGGTTCCGTCGTTTCGCTCGGGGTGCTCCTCGGCGCTTGGTCGTCGGACAACAAATGGTCGCTTCTGGGTGGCATGCGCGGCGCCGCGCAGATCGTTTCTTTCGAAATCCCCCTCGGCATTGCGATTCTCTCGGCGATCACGGTCACCGGTACACTCAGCATGCATGGCATCGTCAAGGGTCAGGCTTGGATCACTAGCGGTGGCGGGTTCTGGAACATCATCCACAACCCTTTTCTCTTCATCAACTTCTTCGTTTATTTCATCGCCTCGCTCGCCGAGTGTAACCGCGTTCCCTTCGACTTGCCTGAGGCGGAGTCGGAGCTGGTTTCGGGCTTCAACACCGAGTTTTCGGGTTTCCGCTATGCGCTCTACATGCTCGGTGAGTTTTGCGACATCATTCTCTTCGCAGGTCTCGGGACCGCGGTGTTCCTCGGTGGCTGGCAGCTTCCTTTTGTGAACCTCGCCGAACTTCACGTTCCACTTGCGATCGCCGGCATGAACGTCAGCCCGCTCGTGCAGACGGGACTGATGGGCGGCGTGTTTCTCGCAAAGATGGCCTCGATCATCTTCGTGGTGATGTGGCTGCGCTGGACGCTGCCGCGTTTGCGCGTCGACCAGCTTATGGCCGTCTGCTGGAAGTACCTGATCCCCATTTCATTCTTCAACTTACTCGGTTCCGCGCTGTGGGTTTGGCTCTTTAAGGGTCAAAGCATTCTGCAGCTCGTGTGGGCCTGGACGGGAGTTAACTAAGCATGCAACTTTCTGATCTCTTTATGGCCGCATGTTTTTTGATGGGCACGCTTAGCGCTCTTCTCGTGGCCTTCCACCCGAACATTCTCTACGCCGCCGTGTCGCTGATCTTCTCGCTGCTTTCTGTGGCGGGCATGTACGCCGCCCTCGGTGCGGATTTCCTCGCTGCCGCTCAACTTATTATATATGTCGGCGCCATCGTTGTGGTGATCCTCTTTGCGGTGATGATGTCCGAAGACATCTACCGTGGGCGCCTTTTTGATAACTTTAAGAGATTCCTTTGGCCGGCGATCTTCTCGGTGGTCATTCTTAGTGGCGTTGTGAAACTGCTCTTGCAGACCAATTGGAGCGGCATCAAAGACAACTTTGATCGTCTGCCGACGACCAAGGCCATGGGCCTCGCCCTCGTCGGCCCTTACGCCATCGTGTTTCAATACGTCGCGATCGTGCTCCTTTTGGGGCTCATCGGCGCGGTAGTGGTCGCTAGGCCGGAATTCCACCACGGCGATCATGAGGAAGACCAAGCATGAACCTGATCAACAACCTCGAATTTTACCTCGTCTTTTCGTCCATTTTGTTCGTTCTCGGACTCCTCGCCGCGCTCACTCGCCGTAACGCGATTGGCATCTTCATGGGCGTCGAGCTCATGCTGAACGCTGCGGGCCTGAACTTTGTGGCCTTCCAATCCTTCCGCAAGAACATTGGCGGCGGCGATTGGCTCCACGGCCACGTATTCTCTCTATTTATTATTATCCTCGCGGCGATCGAGGCGGCGGTAGCGCTTGCCATCGTGCTCAGGATTTTTGCGGCCAAACGCAATATTGACCCGTACGCGGCAACGGAACTGAGAGGTTGATGTAATCCAATGAACAGTTTGATTCTATCCGCACTATTGATTGTGCTCTTGCCGATGTCGGCGTACTTTGTTCAGTCCGCCGTAGGCAAGCGTCTCCCTCGCATGGGCGACTGGGTTTCCATCGGCGCCATCTTCACTTCGTTCTTGCTCGCGCTGCGCATCTTCATTGCCATGTGGACGGCCTACGATCCCAATTGGTCGGTGAGCCAGAGCTGGACTTGGATCGACCTCAGTTCACCAACCTTCGGCCCCTTCAAGCTTGAAGTGGGTGTGCATCTGGATAACCTCGCGGCGATCATGCTCCTGATGGTCACGCTCTGCTCGACTCTGATTCACCTCTTTGCTTCGGGTTACATGCGCGACCACGACGGTGCTCCGGCCGACGGTTATCGTTATGCTTCGTTCTTCTCGTTTCTTTCGCTCTTTACCTCGGCGATGCTGGGCCTCATCATCTCCGACAACCTCTTTACGCTCTTCATGTGCTGGGAGCTCATGGGCCTTTGCTCCTACCTCCTGATCGGTTTTTACCGCGACAAGGTTTCGGCCGCCAACGCTTCGCTCAAAGCCTTTATGACCACTCGTGTGGGGGACCTCGGTCTCTTCATCGCGTTGCTCGCCATTTACTGGGCGGTTGCGGCGGTGCGTCCCGAAGGCGGGTCGTTCCGTTTCGCCGACGTTTATGCGGCGATCGGTGCGGGCGCGTTTAATGGTCAGCTCTTCGGCCTTTCGGCAGCGTTTATCATTGGCCTCATGCTCTTCTGCGGTACCGTGGGCAAATCGGCTCAGTTTCCGCTGCAAGTGTGGCTTCCGGACGCTATGGAAGGTCCCACTCCCGTATCGGCGCTTATCCATGCTGCCACAATGGTGGCTGCGGGTGTTTATCTCATCATTAGAATGTTCCCGCTGCTGGAAGCCGGCCATGTGCTGGTGGTGGTGGCCTACGTCGGCGCGTTGACCTCCTTCTTCGCTGCGATCCTGGCCATCAAGCAGACGGACATCAAAAAGGTGCTCGCTTATTCAACCCTCTCGCAGCTCGGTTACATGGTGCTCGCGGTCGGCGTTGGAGCGTACACCGCTTCGTTCATGCACCTCATCACCCACGCGGTCTTCAAGGCCTGCCTTTTCCTCAGCTCGGGTGCCGTGATCTATGCCATGCACCACATTCAGGACATGCGAGAGATGGGCGGATTGCGTAAAAAACTTCCGATCACCTTCGTTGCCATGCTCGTGGCGACCATGGCCATTTCGGGTGTGCCCGGGCTCAGTGGCTTCGTTTCGAAAGACATGCTCCTCGTGTCGTCGCTGGCATACGGCTATTACATGCACCCCCAGCACATCCTGATTCCGATCCTCGGATTTGCGACGGCAGCCATGACGGCCTTCTACATGTTCCGCCTGATTTTTATGACCTTCTTCGGCGAACCACACGATCATCATCATTACGAAGAAGCCCACGAAGTGCCTTGGTACATGTGGACACCGCTCGTTATTCTCGCCGGTCTTTCGTTCTCGTTCGTCTTCTCGGGTTCGCTCTCGGGCGGACTTATCGGTAAGGCGGACTATATTCTCGGCGAAGCGAACAATTGGTTTACGCACCTTGTGGTGCCTCCGGTGATCGAAGGTGTGGCTGCCCACGGCGGTGAGCATGGCCTCGCGCATTGGGAGCACGTAGCCCACGGACCCGGCATGATTCTTTCGGTGATCCTCGCCATGGGCGGGATTCTCTTTTCGTTCCTTGTCTTCGGTTCGAAAGTCATTTCGGCCGACAAGCTCGAGCGCATCTGGCCGCGCTTCGTGCAAAAAGCGATCGACAATCTGTATTACTTTGATTGGTTCTACATCAAGGTGCTCATCCAAAAAGGTCTCATGCCCCTGGGCGTGAAGATGGCGAAGTTTGACGACTTCGCCATTGACCGTGTGCTCGTGGATGGCACCAAGGATGTCACCATGGTTGTTCAGCGCGCCGCGGGCGTGACGGACGACGTGGTGGTTGACGGTGTGCTAGTCGATGGCGTAGGTGGAGGCATTCCCAACGCCATCGGTGCAAGTTTGAGGTCATTGCAAAACGGACGGGTTCAGCGCTATGTGCTGGTGGCCGTGGCGGCGATCTCGGTTATTTTCTTATTGATAGGGGTACTGTAAAACATGAGTCATCTATTGAGTTGGATCACATTCTTTCCGTTGCTAGGCATTGCGGCCATTCTGTTTGTACCCAAAGACAAAGAGAATCTGATCAAATGGATCGCGGCGGGCGTGACGGCAGTTCCCTTTGCCCTTTCGCTTTATCTCTTTACCGCATTTGATCGCGCGGCAACGGGCTTCCAGTTCGTCGAACAAGCCCTGTGGATTAAATCCCTGAACGTTGAGTACCATATGGGTGCCGACGGCGTTTCGGTGTTGATGTTGCTCCTCGCACCGATGCTCAGCTTCCTCGGCGTTTTCGCCAGCTGGAACGTGAAGAAAATGCCCAAGGGCTATTTCACTCTCTATCTCATGCTCCACGTGGGCATGGTGGGTGTGTTCTGCGCTCTCGACTTCTTCCTCTTCTACGTGTTCTGGGAAGTGATGCTCCTGCCTATGTACTTCCTTGTTGGCATTTGGGGTGGTGAGAAAAAAGAATACGCCGCCATCAAGTTCTTCCTCTACACCTTCCTCGGTTCCGTGCTCATGCTGATCGCGATGCTCGCGCTGTACTTCTACAGCTCTGGCCCCGACGGCAGCTTGCCCGCGACCTTCAACATCCTCAAGCTCGCAAGCCAAGACTGGTCTCAGTACACGATCAACCTCTTCGGTTACTCGTTGCCCTTTGACCAGACCATCTGGTGGCTCCTCTTTATGGGCTTTGCGGTGAAGGTGCCCATTTTCCCCTTCCACACTTGGCTGCCTTGGGCACACGTACAGGCCCCCACGGCCGTATCCGTGATTCTGGCCGGTGTGCTGCTAAAGATGGGTCCCTACGGATTCCTACGCTTCAACTTCGCGATTCTGCCTCATGCGACGCAGAAATTCGCCTACGCCTTTGCGATCCTCGGTATCATCAACATCATCTATGGAGCTCTCTGCGCGATGGCGCAAAAGGATCTCAAAAAACTCGTGGCCTACTCTTCGGTATCGCACATGGGTTACTGCGTGCTCGGCATGTCGGTGCTCACCACAGTGGGCATGAACGGCGCCGTGCTGCAGCTCTTTAACCACGGTCTCTCTGCCGCCATGATGTTCATGCTCGTAGGGGTGCTCTACGATCGTCTGCATCACCGTTACCTTGTGACTCCCGATGGCCGTCTCGGCTTCGGTGGTATCGCGCAAAAAGCTCCCGTCATCACCGCTGTATGGACGGTGGCGATTTTCGCGAGCTTGGGTCTGCCCGGCCTCAACGGATTCATCTCCGAAGCCATGGTATTCCTCGGTTCCTTCCCGGTTTATAAAACCGAAACCGCCATCGCCGCGATTGGTATCGTGCTTGGCGCCGCTTACCTCCTTTGGATGGCGCAGCGTGTGTTCCTCGGACCTTTCACCACGCTTGTGAAAGATCACCACGGTCACCTGCATGCTGCTACCGACGAGCTCGTGCCTCTTAAGATGAACGAGTGGGTGGTGCTCATTCCGCTGGGCGTGCTTTGCCTTGTTATTGGTCTTTATCCCCAACCGATGCTCGACCTCATGCGTACGGGTCTCGATGGGCTATTACAGGTATTGAGATAATCACATGCAATCGATGCTCGTTGCTTCACCGCTGTTACTGTTGACCTTCGGGTCGCTCTTCGTCTTGATGGTCGG
>DATLIP010000005.1:0-24733 GCA_035539375.1 Bdellovibrionota bacterium
CTCCGGCCCCTAGCGCTCCGAGCGAAAGCCCCACAGCCACGAAAACGGTTTACAAGATCGCCGATTTGGTGAGCCTTGCCGAAACCAACAACTTCGAACTCACCAAGAACCGCACGGAATACGACAAGGCCGAAGCCGACGTCGACACCGCACGCTCCAAACTGCTGCCCAAGCTCAGCCTTGAATCCACCAACCTCTACCGCTTCGAGCCAAGCACCCAGTGGACTTCGCAAACGGGCCTCGTCATCGAGCAAACGCTCTTCAATGGCGGCAAGGACTGGATGGAGTTCGCCCGCGGCCAGGCCAAGCGCGATCGCCTCAAGCTCAGCGCCCAACACGCCAAAGAGGTCATGTCCCTTGAGGTGATCAAAGCGCTCGCTGAGTGTAGCGCCAGCGAGAACCAACTCTCTGCCGCTCGCAAAAAGCTCGCCCTGCTCGAACAGCAATTCGACATTGTGAACCGCCAGTTCCGACAGGGACTCAAAAATCAACGCGACTACCAACTGCTCGAAGCCGACGTCGAGCTCCAACGACTCTCCGTAGAAAAACTTCAGGGCGAAGCTTACACGGTCTATCGCGATCTCGAAAAAGTCATCGGCGCCGAAGGCATGGGCCTCGACGAGAGCAAAGTGACGCTGCTCACCGGCGAAAAGATTCTGCAACTGGCTCAGTGGAAACTTGAGCAAATCACCTACAACCCTGGTCAAGAGAGCCTTGAGCTCAAAGCCCTGGCCCGTGAAGTCGACGAGCGTGAACTTGCCTACAATCAAGCCCGCCTGCAGTACGTGCCCACGCTCTCGCTGCTCGCTTCGGCCACCTACGGCACGCACACTTACCTTGGCACTTCGAACACCACCAACCCTTGGCGCGAGAATCTCGGATGGAACTCCGCCGTGGGTGTGAACCTCAGCTGGACACTGTGGGATTGGGGCGGCGTTCCCGCAAAAGTGGCTTGGGCCCGCGCCGACAAAGTGCTCGAAGAAACACGTCTCAATCAGAAAAAGGTCGACGTCAAAAGCGATTTCCGCTCGCTCAAGCAAAGCATCGAGCGCCAACTTCGCATTCTCGAAGTGCGCAGCCGCGTGCGCGACCTCGAACAGCGCAGCTTCGACAACATCCAAAAAGAATACCGCGAAGGTCGCGCAGGTTATTTGGATCTCATCAACGCCCTCAACCGCAGCGTCGATTCAGAAACCAATTTTCAAATCGAAGCCCTCTCGTACTTCACATCCGTAGCTGAACTTTTCAAACTCAAAGGATCTCTCTATGACAAAGCGAAAAGCTTGTAGTGCACTAGTCGCCGGCCTCGTGGTTCTCGCGGCACTGGTGGGTTGCAGCGGTAACGACAACAAAGATCGCGTCGGCGTGGCCCGCATCCAGGACCTCGAGCAGCGCATCACCGTGAGCGGCACCTTGCGCGGCAAACGCTCTGCTTATATCACCCCGTCGTACATCGGTTACGTGCGCGACTTGCGCGTGCAGCTCGGCGATCGCGTCAAAGAGGGCCAACCTCTGGTGCGCATCTCGCAGGCCATCGACCAACCGCTGAATCAGGTCTACCCCATCCGCTCTCCCTTTGCGGGCGTCGTCACTCAGGTGCTACGTCGCGAGGGCGAATTCATCAACGAAACTTCTGGCTCAACCGGCGTCACCTCGGGCTCCATCATGCGCATCGACGACCTTTCGGAGTTCTGGCTCGACTCTGCGGTGCCCGAGACGGACATCGCCAAGATCAAAATCGGCCTCACGAGCGTCATTCGTCCCAACGCCCTTGTGGGCGCGACCTACTACGGTAGCGTTGAGCAGATCTCGCTCTCTTCGCGCGAATCCACCGACCGCTGGGATCGCGGCAAAGTGGAATTCCCCATCTCCGTGCGCGTCACCAACCCCGACGACAACCTGCGCCCCGGCATGAGCGCCGTGGTCGACATCATCGCGGCCAAGGCCGAAAAGGTGCTCACTCTGGAGCACGAGTTCGTGCATCGCCGGGACAACGAGTACTTCGTGGTGGACACCTCGGGCAAAGAGATCCCCATCGAAGTCGGCCTTTCCAACGAAAGCCTCGTGCAAATCACCAAGGGCCTCGATCAGGGCGCCAAGGTCAAGATGATCGATTTCGCAGCCGTCTCGCCTTCGGGCAAGTCGCGGCGCTAGTAGGTTATTGAATGAGTTCCACTCCACTCATCGAAGTCCGGGATTTGAAGTTCTACTACCGCCCCGGCGAGTGGATTTTGAAGGGCATCTCTTTTGCCATCCACGAGGGCGAATTTGTTGCCGTCACCGGCCCCTCGGGCTCGGGCAAGTCCACACTCTTTTATCTGCTGGGCTGCTTGCTTGATAAGTACAAAGGTCAGGTTTATTTTCGAGGCGACCCCACCCGCTCGCGCAGCCCCAACGAACGCGCCTGGTTGCGCAACCGCGAAATCGGTTTCGTCTTTCAGCAGTTCTATCTCTTGCCGCGCTCGACAGTGATGGAAAACATCCTGCTGCCGACTTATTTTCCTTTCGACGAATCCAAACCAAGCCAAGAGGATCGCGAGCGCGTCACCGCCATCGCGGAGCGCCTCGGCATCGCGCACCTTTTGCAACGCAGCCCGCAGGAACTCTCGGGCGGACAGCAGCAGCGCGTGGCCATCGCGCGTGCACTGCTGCGCAAAGCGGAGCTGATCCTGGCCGACGAGCCCACCGGTAACCTCGATTCCAAGAGTTCCGAATCGGTGATGGAGCTGCTCAAAGAGCTGCACCGCGAAGGCCACACGGTGGTCATCGTCACCCACAGCCCCGAAATCGCCGCTCAATGCACGCGCGTGATTCACGTGCGCGACGGCGTGCTCGAGAAAGACGTCATCAACCCCGAGGGCACTACGCCCGCACCGCGCCCCCCCTCGGCTCTCAATGCCGAAGTGCCGCGCGAATCGATCTCAGAGCAGTCCTTCCGCGGCCTTGGAGTCGGATCTTTTTTGAAATCCCTGCCCATCGCCTGGAACAACATCAAACGCTCGCGCACGAAGTCCGCCCTCACCATGCTCGGCGTGAGCCTGGGCGTCGCGGCCGTGCTCACCACCATGAGCCTCGGCGCTTTCGCCAAAGAAAAAATCCTGCAGGGCTATCAGGCCCTCGGCATCAACACGTTGCGCTTTGTCGGCTACGAAAACTGGATGCGCTCGAGCAACGATTTCACGCCCGCGACCTTCCGCGAGTTCAGTCTCGAAAAAGACATCATGCCTCTGCGCAAGATCTTCGACGAGATCGAAGCCGTCTCGCCTCTGCTCGACCTCGAGACCCCGAAATTTGAATTCGGGGGACGCGATCTCGACGAGAACACTGCCGCCCTGGGCGTTAGTGAACAGTACTTTGCCGTAACGGGCCAAAGCATCGCCGAAGGCCGCGCACTTTCGGTTTTCGACGTCGCCTCGGGAGCCCCGGTCTGCGTGATCGGCGCCGAAGTTAAAGACCGTCTCTTTCCCGACTCCGAAGCCCTGAACCGCTCCGTCTCGGTGAACAGCGAAAACGCTTCGATCGCCATGAACTGCATCGTGGTGGGCGTGCTCGTGCGCCAACCCTCGTCGCAAGACGCGGTGACTCCCAACACGCAGGTCTTTTTGCCGTACACTTATTTCAGTAAATCCGCCACCCACCCGCAGTACCGTGAGCTACACCAATTCCTCATCAAGATTCGCGACGGTGTGGATCCCGCTGCGATGGGCCCTCGTCTCGAAGGATATTTTTATTCGCGCTACGGCTCCTCGGGCCAATTCAACGCGGCCTCCGACGCCAAGCTGATTTCGCAAATGAAAATGTTCCTCAATGTTTTCTCGGGCCTGCTCTCTGCGGTGGCGATCATCGCCCTTGTGGTGGGCGGCGTGGGCATCAACAACATGATGCTCGCAAGCCTTTCCGAGCGCCTCAAAGAACTTGGCCTGCGCAAGGCCCTCGGGGCCACCCCGCGCCAATTGCGCTACCTCATGCTCGGCGAATCGATACTTCTCTGCACAGCGGCCGGAATCATCGGCCTCGTGGTGGGCTTTGTGGCCTATCAAGGCCTTGTTGTGGCCGCCACCAAACTCATTCCCAAATTGCAATACGAGTGGATCTTTGAGCCCGCGGCCTTTCTGATTTCGTTTGTAGCGATTTTCCTGACCGGTCTCTTCAGCGGCTTTATCCCAGCCATGAAAGCCGAAAAGCTCGATGTCATGGAAGCCCTGAGACAAGATATCTAGATCACAACGATGTCCACATGATTTCCATGATCGCCGGACGAGCAAGGCTCTGACCGCCGTCTGGCCAATGGCTGGTCGCGCTCTGCACATTTGTCGAGGTCTCGCCTGGATGCTGTACGGCCACAAAGAGACTCTTGCCGTCGGGCGCAAAGCAGGGACCGGTGAGTTCTGCGTCTACGGGCGCCTGTGCAATGCGCACGGACTTGCCTGCCTTTGACCCCGTGGTGGGCACCACAAAGAGTCCGTTGTTACCAAAAACCGCATAGTCGGGAGTGCCGATGTCCTTGCCCGAAATGTCGGTCGTCACCCAGAGGTTGCCGTGCTCGTCAAAACAAAGATTGTCAGGACACGCGATGCCCGAGGCTTCGCCGCCCATAAGAAAGTTCTGCGAAGAAAACCTTAGCGAAGCGTGATCCCCGCCCTCAGCTTCGAGTTTTAAAATCGAACCGTAGGGGCGCCCTTTGGGCTTGTTGTTGGTGAGCGAAACAAAAACCGCCCCGGTGTGCGGATGAATCTCCACGTCCTCGGGCCGATCAAGAGGAGTGCCGCCCGCGGCGATGGCCGCCTCGCGCGCGTAGGTGAGAATTTCCAGGTCGTCTTTGAAATGTGCGAGCGCAGGGTTTTCTTTGTTCAGCGCAATCCACTCGCCGCGTTCGGTGTTCGCCACATAGAGTGTGCCGCGCTCGAGAGAATCTTTATCCTGCGAAACAAATTTATAAAGGCAGCGGTCGTTGTCATCGTCACCCGAGTACACCACGCAGCGACCGTCGCGCGCACGCGCCACGGTCGCACTCTCGTGCGCAAATCTGCCCAGCGAGACAAGCTTCTTGGCGGCAAAGGGCTCGGGTGTGATCTCCACCACCCAGCCGTAATGTTCGGGCGGATGGTCGTAGTGACGGCTCCAGCCCATGTCGTTCTTGGGAAACAAATAAGTGCGCTTGCCGCGCTTGCGGTCGCCAAAGAATTGATCCGTGTTTTCCTCACACGAGAGAAAGGTTCCCCATGGGGTCACCCCACCCGCACAGTTGGCGAGCGTGCCCACGGCATGTGCGGAATCTTGAATCTTCACACCGCCCGCAAAGGGAATCTTTGTGAACGCGTCGAGACGACGGTGACGCTCCTTCGGATCGCGCCAAGTCCAGCGTCCGTTTTCGCGGCGCACGCGCAGGAGCGAGCCGCCCACGTTTTTCATCTCCTCGTCGACCTGCGCCTTGGTCCGGCGCAGCTCCCAATCTCCCGAAACAAAACCGGGCACCACGTATTCGTGATTCACCCACATCCAGGCTTCCGTTTCATTGATCTTAACAAAAGCGACGAAGTCGTTGTTGTAACCAAAGCGTTCTTTGGCATTGAGGCGATCGCCCCAGCGTATGAATTCGCGCGCGGTGTAACCGGGCGCGACCACAAATGCATCGTCGCGGCTCGGCACCAGGGGTTTGAGCTGTGAGGGCAGGCCCAGCACGCGCGAGGCGCAACCAGTCAGGGCCCCCAGGGGGACGGCAAGACTCACAACGGCAGAATCCACAAGGAAACGGGCAAACTCGCGGCGAGTGATTTTTGGCGATCTAGTGTCCATCATAGCTGCGCCCGCAAAGCTAGCGTGAGCCCGGCCCGTGGTCCCGTTTTCATTCGGTGAGACCCTCATCCGTCTTTACGCCTAATTAACCGTATCTTCACTTTCGCCCATACAACGCGGCGCAATATATTAGAAGAAGAACGGACGACCCCCTGCATGTATGCGCGCTCTGGTTTGGTCCTACATCGAGAAGAGGTTACATCATGCAGACTAAACTCCTGGCATCACTCGGCATTCTTCTAAGCTTCGGCGTCAACGCGCAAAGCACTCCGGCAATCGACCCCGCGACGCCTCCCCCACTCCCCAAAACCATGGTCTCCATCGGCGACTCCATCACGGCCGGCGCCGTGGCGAGCCTCAGCCGCGCACAGCTCTACAACCCGCTCTATTTGTTTAAGCTGCTCAGCACTTTGGGTGAAGTCGTCTTCAAATGGAGCGCTTACGGCGCCGTCCAGGACCGTCACCTCAGCTGGGCCTCGGGACTCAACTCGAACTTCTCGGTAAAAAGCCACGCACATCGACTGGCGTATTTGCACAGCCGCGCCGGCACGCAAATCCAAGTGGGCAGCGTTTCGTGGTCGGGCGATACCTCTTATGACCTTGAAGTGCAGGTGGACCGCGCGCTCGAATGGAACAAAACTCGCAGCGCCGACGGCGGCCCCGATTACGTGACGATCCTTATCGGCGCCAACGACATCTGTGCCGACGACGTGAAGGATATGAGCGAAGATCGCGAGTTTTACAACAACGTGAACACGGCCATCAGCCGTCTTATCGAAGCCAACCCCAACGCGCACGTGGTGATCTCGTCGCTGCCCGATGTGAACACGCTCAACTCGGTAGCGCGCAACTCGCGCCTCATGGGCGTCTATCCCTACGCCAAGTGCGAAGACTTCTGGCGCAAGGTGAACCTCTGCCGCACGCTGACCCGTATGCCCGAAGGTTCACTGGACCGCTACCTTGTGGGTGAAAAAGTTCTCGCCTATAACCGCATCCTGCGCGACATCGCCACCGAGACCAACGCACACACCGGCATGCAAAACGTGAAATACGCACCCACCACTTACACCAAAGCGTTCACTGACAAAGATATCAGCGTCGATTGCTTCCACCCCAACCAAAAGGGTCAGAACATTCTGGCCGATGCCACTTGGAACGATGGTTTCTGGGCAAAAGGTTGGAGCGACAAAGACTTCGACAAGCACATCAAAAAAGTAAAACGCGAGCGCGCCAAAAAGCACCACCCCTTGGGCCCGCCCCACCACCGCTAGGAACTCGCCACTAAATGCGTTGTTCCACAGCCTCATTAGTTTTGCGGACAAGCCTCCTCGGTGTGGCTTTGTCCGCAAACACTCTTTGGGCCAAGAACGACGAGCTCATCGCGGCCAACTGCAAACGTCTTAGCGACACTCTGCGCGGCAATGCGTTTAGCGTCATTCGAGGTTTTGATGAGTATGACCAAGGCTACGGCCGACGGCTCTTGCCCCTGCTCACCACTCCTACACTCCGAAAAAAAGTTTGGATCGATTTTGGTTCTGGAACTTCCCATTCGCAGCTCGATTTCCTCAAGAGAGTTCCGGACGCCGACGTTTCACTGATCGGCATCGTGCACACCAAACCCGTCAAAGGCCCACCGAACCTCCAAAAAACGAAAATCTTGAACGCCCAGATTGACCAACTAAATGAGGCCATCGCCAAAAAAGAAATCATCTACCTCGAAAGGGATTTGAATCATCCTCTCGAGCTCGAGACCCTGGCCGACGCGGGCACAGATTATTTTGGTCCCATCAGCTACGCCACCGACTTGAGTGGCGTGATACAAAACGAAATCGACTCGATCCGCGTGGGTGGCCCCCTCTTGGTACGCGCCGCCTTGGGACACACCGACATTCACATCGGCGGCCAACGTTTTTCTATCTATAGCTTTTTACGGATGACTCCAGGACTCCAGGTGACTCGTATCAGCGACACCGCTTTTGTCGTGGTCAAAACGCAGCAAAACGTGCGCATCACCCCACTCGAACTGATCAGCATCAACAGCGAATTGTCGCTGCCGGTGCGAAGTTTTCGAATCAAAAATTAAAGCTATTTTTTAGGCGCGCTGGGAGCCATGTTCTGAGGCGCGCTCGCGGGAGCAGCAGGCGCCGTTTGCGAGGCTTCGGGCTCGGCGCTCTGTTCGGTCACGGGGCTCGAGTTGGCGGGAGCTTGCGGCTCACCCACTTCGGTCATCGTGTCGAGTACCGACGATTTGGTCGCTTGAATGTTGTGCCAGCTGAGGTACAACGAGCCGGCCATGATGATCAGCGCACACCACATGGTGACTTTGAACATGAACGAAGCGCCACCCGAGGCGCCCATGGCTTGCGACGAACCACCGCCGCCCACAAAACCATCGCCTTTGGAGGGTTGTAAAAAGATAGAGGCAATCATGAGGATCGCTGCGAGCAAGATGATGGTAGTTACGAAAGTCGTCATGGTGAGTCCTTCTTAAAGATCTTCGCTAAATTTTTTGCTTATTGATGGTTTACCGGATTCTCGGGGGTTTTTGAATGGGCCCGCCGCCAAACGTCAGAATTAAAATGAGCCTCGGCCCATTGATCCGCTGATCAAAAACGCCAGAAAGCCTAAAATAAGTACCGTAAGGGTCAACGTTGGGGTCACCATCTAACGACCTTCTAATCAATAGAGGCCGCGAGAGTCAAATACGAAGAGGCCTCAAGTGACGCCCCTCCTACAAGACCGCCGGCGATGTTCGGTTGTTCCAAAAGTTCTTTGAAATTCGTAGGTTTTACCGAGCCGCCATAGAGAATCTTGGGCGACTTAAGGCCGCCTTTTTCAAAGATTCTACGGATCGCCAAATGGGCCTCTTCGGCCATTTCGGGGCTTGCGGTCTTGCCGGTGCCGATCGCCCACACGGGCTCATAGGCCACCCAAAAAGCCCCGGATTCGATGGTATTGGCCAGCAGCGTCGAGCCGCGACTTGCGTCAAGCAGTGCTCCCACCTGTTCGCCAAGCACGGCTTCGGTGCGACCGGCCTCGCGCTCTTCGAGCGTTTCACCGATGCAAAAGACCACCTTGAGACCCGCTTCGAGCGCCACGAGCGCGCGCCTCACCACGGTTTCGTTGGTGTCTGCAAAATATTGCCGGCGCTCGGAGTGCCCCACCAGGGTGCCACTCACGCCGATGTCTTTGAGCTGCCTGGCCGAAATCTCACCGGTGTACGCACCTTCGAGCGCGTAGGCCACGTTTTGCGAAAAAATCTCCACGCCTTCGGGCGCGCGCTGTTTGGCGTAGTCCATGTGCGAGGGCGATACCGCCACCGCAAGACCTACGCTCGGAGAGCGGCGCAGTCCCTGCGCTTTGAGCTCGGTATAAAACGCGTCGATCTCCGCGCGTGTTTTGAAAAGTTTCCAGTTGCCGATGAGATAAGTTTCGATCGCCACGTGCGCCGTCTCCTTTTTAGTCTTTGCGTTTGAGAGCTTCGAGTCCGGGCATCGGTGCGCCTTCGATCATTTCGAGCGAAGCACCACCGCCGGTGGACACGTGCGTGAAGCCCGCCTCTAAGCCGGCTTTCTTAACAGCCGCCACGGAGTCGCCTCCGCCCACCACTTTGACCTTGGCAGCGGATTTGGCAATGAACTCTGCAATGGCGTTGGTGCCCACGTCGAATCCGGGTTTTTCAAAAACGCCCATCGGGCCATTCCAGAAAATCGTTTCGGCGCCGGCGAGTTCACGTGTGAAGAGCTCAATGGTCTTAGGACCGATGTCGAGCGCCATAGCGTTGTCCAAAATGTGCGCGTTTTGCGTGACCTTAGGGGTGCCGGGGTTGTCGAACGAGGCTCCCGTGAGGTGATCCACGGGCAAGATGATTTGGCATTTCGCGGTGCTGGCGCGCTCTAGAATCTTGCGAGCGAGCGTGATCTTGTCAGCTTCGACACGCGAAGAACCGACCTTGACATCAAGGGCGCGCAAAAAGGTGTAAGCCATCGCACCGCCGATAAAGATCTTCGAGGATTTTACCATCAGCGCATCGATGACTTTCACCTTGTCGCTGACTTTGGAGCCACCGAGGATCGACATCATCGGACGCTGCGGATTGTTGATGATCTGCGTGAGGGCCTCGACTTCTTTTTCGAGCAGCAGGCCCGCCGCGCGGTTCTTCATCACGCGCGGGAGCGCGTCGATCGAAGCGTGCGCACGGTGCGAAGCGCCGAAGGCATCGTTCACGTAGAAGTCGGCCACTTGCGAAAGCTGGGTGGCGTAGTTTTCTGAATTCGCCTCTTCTTCTGGGTGAAAGCGCAAGTTCTGCAGCACCATCACACCACCGGGCTTGAGTTCTTTGGCTTCGCGCACAACGGCGATGCCAACCGAGTCGTCGGCAAAGAGCACGTCGATGCCGAGAAGTTCCCCGAGGCGCGCGGCCACGGGCTCGAGTGTGAAGGCTTCGTTGACTTCGCCATTGGGGCGACCCAGGTGCGAAGCGCAAATCACTTTAGCGCCCTTCGCGCGCAGGTATTCAATGGTCGGCACCACGGAGCGAATGCGTGTGTCGTCGGTGATCTTGCCATCCTTGAGAGGCACGTTGAAGTCGGCGCGCAAGAAAACGCGCTTGCCCGCGAGGTCCAGGTCCACGAGGCGCTTGATGCGCTCGCCGCCTGCGTAAAAACGAAAAGGATTCAGATTCTCACTCATAATTTCAACGCCCTACCTAGAAAAACTTTTTGAGGTAGGTGGCGAGGTCGAGCATGCGGTTCGAGAAGCCAGCTTCGTTATCGTACCAAGAACCCACTTTGACCATCGTCCCCTGCATGACGTTCGTCAGCGCGAGATCCACGATCGAAGAGTGCGGGTTGCTCATAAAGTCCGAAGACACGAGCGGCTCACCACTGATGCCCATGATGCCTTTGAGTTCGTTCTCAGCAGCCTTTTTGAGCGCAGCGTTCACTTCTTCGGCGGTCACGTTCTTGGAGACTTCGGCAACGAAGTCAGTGAAGGAAACGTTCGGGGTCGGCACGCGCATCGAGAAACCGTCGAGCTTGCCTTTGAGTTCGGGAATGACTTCGCCCACGGTCTTGGCCGCGCCCGTGGTGGTAGGGATCATGTTGCAGGCGGCGGTACGGCCGCGGCGCGGATCCGAGTGCACGTTGTCGAGGATGCGCTGATCGCTCGTGTACGAGTGGATCGTGGTCATAAGGCCGTGCTTGATGCCGAAGGCTTTGTGCAGGGTGCTCACGATGGGCGCGAGGCAATTCGTAGTGCAAGAGGCGTTGCTGAGCACGGTGTGCTCGGACTTGAGCTGGGTGTGGTTGACGCCCATGACGACGGTGAGGTCGACGCCCTTAGCAGGCGCCGAGATGATCACTTTTTTAGCTCCGGCTTCGGTGACGTGCGCGATAGCATCTTCTTTGCCTTTAAAGACGCCGGTGCATTCGAAGACAACGTCTACGCCGAGGTCTTTCCATGGAAGCTTGGCGACATTGCGCTCGGAGGAGAGGGCAATCTTCTTGCCGTCTACCACGAGGTTCGAGCCGTCTTTTTTAACGTCAAACGGAAGCGTGCCGTGTGCGGTATCGTATTTGAAGAAATAATCGAAATTGTCTTGCGGCGTGATGTCGTTGATCGCAACGATCTCCAGATCCTTGCGGAACTGAGGGTTCAAAAAATATTGTCTGGCCACGATGCGGCCAATGCGTCCAAATCCGTTGATTGCAATTCTCATGGCGCCCGAACATAGCCCTGGGTGCCCAAATACTCAACGAAACGGAATCACTTATTTGGGCGATACGGGAACGATCGCGGTGGCAGATTTGTCGGCGCTGGGAACGATCGAGGCGGGCGCGCGCGACGAAGCCGGGGCAAAAGCGGCAGCCTGGGCAGCCGCCTTTTCGGGATCCTTGAGGATCGTTTTGGCGTGGTTGATGGCCCGCGAGCGGATGTATTCGGCTCGGGCCAAGAAGTTCAAGCGGTTAAGGTCGGGCGCTCCGTAGTAGCGGCGCGTGGCGCGCTGCCAAAGAGTGAGCTTGGCGCCGGTCTTTTCGTCGACCATGTCCATACCCCACATGCTGGCGCGGTCGAGGCCCGACTTGTCTTCACGGCCCAGACCTTTGGACTTTTTCACATAGGTAGGATCCGAAGCTGCCGCTCCGTCCTCCATTCCAAAACCAAAATCACCGTCCGAACCGGCGCCCATGGCATCGGCGAGCATGTTTTCATGCGGAGCCGAGTTCACCAGATCTGCGGCCTTCTCGAAAGCCTCGAGTGCTGACTGCAGTTCGGGTGTGTTGAACGCGGAGACGTCCACGTTGTCAGGGAGCTGCATTTCAGGTTTGCAATTGGAATAGTTGCCACTCTTGGCGCAGTCGTTACAAAACTCGGGGGTCTTGCTACAGAACTGGCCCCACTGCATGGTGGGCAGTGTAGGCAAACCGCCGCCACCACCGGGCGCACCAGTGGTCGTGCCCGCCGTCGTACCGGAAGTGGTCGACGGATCAAACTTATCGATTTGGGTACCGGTGTCGGCGTTTTCGCTAGCGGTGGCTACCGAAGCGAGCAGCGAAGGGATCGAAGCGGCAAGCATCGGACAGCTCGCCCACGGCAGCATCGGCGAACATCCGCTCGACATGCACGCGCAATGCACGCCACCTGAGACCACGTTGGTGGCACTAAATGCGATGTTGGCCATAGAGAGCGCGTTGACGTCGTCAGACATTCCCGCCGCAGCAAAGTTTGGAGCGAATAGCGACGCGCCCGCGAGAAGCACTCCCAGGGCACGCAATCGAAATGACGAAGATCGCTCCATATCCTTAAATGTTACGGATCCTTGGGCGCCAAAGCTATCTAAGATCGTCCAAAGATTAGGTTAAGATGGCGTTAAGGCGCGCGCTCGCTCGGCTGATGCTTGACCGCGTTGCCTGCGGGCAGGGTGGAGCCGGGTGCTGTAAAGGTCAGAGCCGAGCAATTTGGGTTCTTTTGGGCTTCCCGGTAAAGCTCGGGCAAATAGCGAATCACCGCCGGCGAAACGCTGCGGTTCACAAAGTCGCGCGGGTTGAAACTTGCACCGCGAAAAGAAACCCACAGCACACCGAGGCGAGCTGTAACGTAGCCCGGCGTTTCGCAGGTTTTGAGATGGCTATGGATGCGGTAGAGGGCGAGTTCGGTGGCGGGGCTCAGCGTTTTGCCTGCGATTTCTTCGAAGTTGGGTTTCGCCTCTTCGATCACAGACGCGCTTGCAGGCGGCGTCGCTTCGGCGGCCTTTGCGGAGACCGTTAGGCAGAGTGACAAGAGAGCGATTTTGAAGGTATTTCCCAGCATAAGATGATTGTACACCCATTTTCGCGGGTCGGGCTGGCTGCCCCCCGGTCGATCCGACTAAAACTTTGACGCCTTTTCGACAAAGCGGGTGTAGGGATTCGCCACCTTAACGCTGGCACGGCTTTTGGATCTATCACCCCATCAGCCAAAATTTTTAAGGGGGATCCAAAACATGTTTTCATCTAAAAAGTCCGCATTTTTCGCAACGCTCCTTATGAGCCCTATGGCACTCGCCCAAACGAGCGCCGTAGAAAACTACGAAACCCGCATCAAAGTCGCCGGAGAATTTAAAGTTTCTTCGGACGCTCTTTTGAGCGAGCTCCTCGCGTGCGTCGCCACCGATGCGCCGGCCACCAAGATCAAAGCTCTCGAAGAACAACTGAAGCAGGTGAAAGCTACCAAAGAACTCTTCACCGCTCAGCACCACCTTATCAACGCCCGCATCGCCGAGATCAAATCCAAGCAAGCCGCAAACGCTGCCACCATCGCGTTCATCGATAAAAAAATTCCGCGCGCCCAAGACTTCGCTGCGGTAAGCGAAAAAATGCAGACCGAGAAACAGTACGGCCAAATCGCCGACGTCAACGTGAAAGAGTTCTCGCTGCGCGGCCGCGACATTCTCGAAAGCATCAACCGCAACGTGAGAATCTCGTTCACGGATAGCCAAGGTCGCCGCCGTCTCGCCAACGCCGCCGAAGCCTCGAAGCTCGACGCCGAACAGCGCGCCGTGCTCGAAGCGGTCACCCTCTCGTGGTTCGCCGCTCCGATGGCCCTCGTGCAACACCAACGTCCAGCAAACTTCAGCGTCGACGCCAAGAACAAAGAGCGCGTTCAGAAAGTGACCCCCGAGAGCCTCGCCGATAGCGACGCAAAAGCTTTCGCCGAAGGCGCCAACTCCATGATCCCCAAAGCCAATATCCTTGTGGAATCCCGCAACGCCGGCTTTGGTCTCAACAAGCTCGGTCGCGACATCCAAGAGCGTGCTACCACGCTCGCCCGCGCACTGCCTACCGACGACGTGTCGCCCGCTACAGTACAAGCCGAACTCTCCGACCGCGCTTTCGTCTTCAAGAAAACCGATAGCGACAAAGCTCTCATCATCAAAGAGAACGCTAGCTTGCAGACCGAGTTGGAGCGCCAGAACGAAGACAGCAAAGCTTTCTTCGAGCGCATGGTAAACAGCGACGCCACCATCAAGCGTCTCGAACTCGAGTTCAAAAACTGCGAGAAGAAATTGGCTCCCGCAAAATCTCTCGCCACCAAGAGCGAGAGCACCGTGAAGCGTGACCTGATCGACGAAGACGCTAAAGCTTACGAGCGCCTCAAGGCCAAAAAAGCCGAAGAAAAAGCTCACAAAGCTGAGTAATTCGCCTATCTAGCCCTTAGACCTACGCCCGCTAACACCACGAGTGTGTTAGCGGGCGCTTTTCGTTGCCTCGCCCCCCACGGCCAGTGTAGAGCTTTAGCCCTATGCTCAGCCGAAAACATCTAGCGCACTCTTACCTTTGGTTGATTTTGGCAAGCCTCTGCTTAGCGCCTTCGGCTCACGCCCTACAGGATCTCAAATTTTGCGTAGAACTGCTCGAGGACCTCAGCGGCGATCGCCTGGGCACTTATGTAGAGCAGCGCCGCAGGGCCCTTTTGCCGAATTTGGTGATCGAAGAAGAGGGTCGCATCCAGACCTCCGCCACCATCATCGACCCCCTTGAGAGCTTCCACCACGCCCTGGGCCTTCACGCCGTGGCGCCCAAGAAAAAACCAGCCGTACCCTCGGACCCTGAATCCCGCACCGCCGCGCGTCTGCCCATCCCCGACGTGGCCACCTCGATTGCCACCCTCGATGCGCTCTTCCCGCTCATCGGTGCAGAAGCAATCACCCTCGCCCCGGGAATTTCCGCCAATGGGCGCGAGCGTATGTACAACTTCGATACCATGCCCAACGCCTACGTCATTTTTAACGATTACCTGCACGCCTTGAACGATGGTTATCGCCAATTGATCGTCGCCTGTGAAGCTCTGCGCGCGCTCATCCCCGAACAGCGCAAGCACATCACACGTGCGCAATTCGCCGCTCTTAAGCAAAATTTTGATACGCTCATCGCGCACACTATCTCACCGACGGTGGCAGCCTTGCACCAAATCGCCTTCAACACGGGAGTCTTTCAGCAGCCTTACCACAACCTCGTCGATCGCCTTTCCGAAAGCGAAATCGAAGCCGTGATCCGCACCGGAGTCCTCGACGAGTATCTTAAAGCTTATTTCTTGGGAGAGCGCATTCGCCCGGAGATTGAAGCGCTAGAGAGAGACGTTGAAGCGCTTCGCTAATTTATGCTCTACATTCCCGAACGACATCTGCCCTTTGCCACACATCCCTGGGACGAGGGTCGCGTTCGCGAAACCATTAGCGACATTCTGCTCCGAACCCGAAACGGGCTAGCCCCTACCGAGCGGCTCTGGCCCCTACATCCGAAAGACGTTTACGAAGCCTGCCCACCTTTTTCGACGAATTTTTATTTTGGCGCGGCGGGCGTGCTCTGGGCCGTCCGCGAACTCGCGCCCTTTGCGCAAATCGAATCCGAATTGCCCTCGATCGATGACATTTTGGCCGAACATCTGAAAACCGAAGACACCACACCGGACTCAGCATTTTGTGGAGAGCTGGGGATTCGTTTCGTAAAACAAATCCTCTCCCCTTGCTCAGAAAATTCAAAGATCTTGAAGTTCTTGATCCAACGCGCTTCGAAAAACCCTTGCCGAGAAATTCTCTACGGCGGTCCGGGCGCCCTGGCCATGGCGCACTCGCTCTGGCGCCGTGGCGACGACAGCTACCGTGAGCTTTGCACCGAGGTGGCACAGCGGCTCCTGGAGCAGCGAGAGACAGATGAGCTTTCGGGCGCTCGAATTTGGACGCAGCACTTGGGCACCCCGCGGAACTTCGTCGGCGCCGCGCACGGAAGCGCCGGAAATTTCGGCGTGCTCATCCGCGTTCTACGCGACTTAGGGGAGACGAACACCGTACGGGAGTTGATCCACGATGCGGAGACTTTTTTGCGTGCGTACTCGCGGGTGCAGGGCGAATTTGCCAATTGGCCGCGGGGTACCGACGAAAGCGAATACTCCACACTGCTCGTGGTGCACTGGTGTCACGGCGCCACCGGGATGGTGACTGATGTGTCGGGATCCATCACCGCCGAAGAATCGCCATCCCTCGATGAGCTCTTTTTGAAAGCCGCAAATTTGGTGTGGCGAGCCGGCCCCCTCGAAAAGGGACCTTCGCTCTGCCACGGAACGGCCGGAAGTGGACTTGCCTGCTTAAAAATGTTCGAACGCACCCGCGCCGAGTTGTGGTTAGAACGGGCCCGCGGCCTAGCTATGTTCGCCATTAAACAATACCGATCGGAACTAGCGCTGTTCGGACAAGCGCGCTTCAGCCTTTGGACTGGTGACTTAGGACTAGCGATTTTCTTAAGAGATGTGCTGAACAAAGAAGGAACTCTACCGGGATTAGAATGAAGTGAATCGGGATCCGGGACACCGGCCCCTGCTTTCAGGATCCGGCTTAAGACTGACTAAAATTTGGTGCCCAGGACTGGACTCGAACCAGCATGCCTCTCGGCGCCACCCCCTCAAGATGGTGTGTCTACCAATTTCACCACCTGGGCACAAACTTTAGGTGTTAGGGAATACCCTCGGGGGCCCCAACCTGTCAATCGGATGAAAAGCTAAAATTCAAAAAAGATCAGGCCTAATTATAACCATAATCCTGATCGCCCGAGGGGCCCATCAGGGTCAGCGGATCGAGACCGCCGCTCTTGAGCACGTTCTTCCAAACGTCCTCTACAAAGGACTCGCTGTAAGTGGCTTCGCCAAAGAGAAACTGCTTGTCAAAAGGCACGGTCACCCAGGTGCCAGCGCGAGTTTCAGACTCAATCTGGCCCGCGTCCCACGAGCAAATGCCCACAAAAAAGCGCCGGCGCTGCGCGAGCTCTTCACTTTCGAGGAGCGACTGAAAGGTCTCGGGATCGGAGCTCAAATAAAGATTCTCGCCGACCTCTTCGCCCGTCACGCCGAGCGCATCGACGTTGTGAATCACAAAAAGTGATTCTTCCGAAACGGGGCCGCCCAGAAACACGTCGCTGCGAAGTTCGTAAAGCGTGTTGCCGTCGGTGTCTTTGACTTCGGCGACCATTTGGGTCTGCTCGGAGTCTTCGCTGCCCACGTGTTTGTTGATCATAAAACCTACGGCACCTTCTTCGTCATGATGGGTGACGAGCACCACTGCCTGTGAGAAAAACTCGTCCTGAGCTTTCGGCAGGGCAACGAGAAAATACGGAGAAGAAGAAGCAGTCATCGAATTCACTTTAGGGTGTTTTGTCATTGGCCGTCAAGCGCCCGAATCTATAGTTTCGCTCAGCGAAGCGCGCGCAAAATCTTCGGTAGCAAGTTGTTCACCCGCTCTCCCGTGGACTTGCCATAACCCAGTGCGTGTCCGCACCACATGAGTCTACAAAGTCCCTTGGCGTGCGCGATGGTGAGCGATTCGCCCCGCAAAAATTTTCGCGCATCGAGGTCAGACAATTCCAAATCTCCGGCGGGAAACACGGCCCCATCGACTTGCACTTTGGGCACGGGGTACGCGAGATGAGATGCGGGTGCAGCGTCTTCGCCCGAGCACGACATCGACGTAGCGTAGAGATCCGCCTCGCCGTCCCATCGCCAGAGCCCCTGACGCAGAAGCCCCGAGACGGAGTCGATTTGGGCCGCAGCTCCAGACTCGCCTTCGTCGGTGTTCTCGATCTCAGCCCAATAGCCCCCGGGAATCTCGTCAATGTGCGGAAATCGATACTGCTCACGCACCAATCGATAATTGGGATGTGCGCCCAAAAAAGACTGTACCAAATCCGAATTCTCGGCCCGCGAATAAGTTGCGGTAGAGTAAACGAGACGTCCACCGGCGCGGCACATGCGCGCAGCGCGATCCAAAATAAGAAACTGCCTCCTCGCGCACCCGGCCACTTCGGCATCGGGCACGTCCAGTCGTTTGTCGTCGCGTTTGGCGAAAAAAGATTCCCCGCTCGAAGGGGCATCCACAAGCACTTTGTCAAAGACCCCCTCAAAGCGGGTCAGCAGAGAATCCGGGTCCTGCGACAAAACGCTCACCCGCTGAGAGCCGTGACGCGCTACCAGGGCATTGAGCCGCTCGGCGCGGGCCCGCACTGGATCGTTGGCCACAAGCCACCCACTCGCGCCCAGGCGTTCTAAGATCTGTGTGCTTTTGCCGCCGGGGGCGGCAGCGAGGTCGAGAACCAGGTCCCCGGGCTGCGGATCGAGCACCGCCACCACTTCCATCGAACCAGCGTCCTGCAGGTAGCCCAGGCCCGCTCCTAGGGCCGGCGCAGACTCATAAACCTCGGGGAGGCTCACCCAGTAGCCGCGGCTCTCCCAGGCAATCGCGCCCAAAAATTCAAAGCCGCAGCGTTCAAAATCGGCGGGAAACGCGTTCTTTAGGGAATTCAGGCGCAGCGAGCGGCGTTCGGCGGCGACGTGGCTTTTGAGGGCCGCATCGAGCTTAGCGGCTTCTTCTGCACCGAGTTGTTCGACCATGCGCGCCCTAAACTGCTCGCGGCGCGGCCAGCCTCTAGATTCTTGAGCCATTTCAGATCTATAACGTACTCTTATTATGATCTGGGAACAAAGTGATCTTTTTAGAAATGCTGTAAAACAAATCGAACGTGCGGCTCCGGTGATGAACCTGGATCCCAACATCTTGCGTCGCCTCTGCACGCCCAAACGTGCGCTCATCGTCTCCGTGCCTGTGCGCATGGACGACGGTCAGATTCAAGTCTTCGAAGGCTACAGGGTGCACCACAACATGACCCTCGGGCCCGCCAAGGGTGGTATTCGCTACCACCAAGACGTGTCGCTCTCTGAAGTCGCGGGTCTTGCGATGCTCATGAGTGTGAAGTGTGCACTCATGGCACTCCCACTCGGTGGCGCCAAGGGCGGCATCCGCGTGGATCCCTCCAAACTCTCGCGCGGCGAATTGCAGCGCCTCACCCGCCGTTACACGAGTGAAATTTACTCCGTGATCGGCCCCGACAAAGACATTCCCGCTCCCGACGTGGGCACCAACGCGCAGACCATGGCCTGGCTCATGGACACCTACTCGCAGCAAACTGGCTACGCCGTTCCAGGCGTGGTGACCGGTAAGCCCATCGAAGTGGGTGGCTCGCTCGGTCGCGTCGAGGCCACTGGCCGCGGCGTCGTGTACTGCCTCATCGAAGCGGCGCGCGTGCTCGGCAAAGATCTCAACGAGAACGTTCGCATCGCCATTCAGGGTTACGGTAACGTAGGTTCTGCAGCCGCCAAAAAGATCCAAAAGATCGGTTGCAAAGTGGTTGCCGTCTCTGACGTTTCAGGTGGCGTATACAACCCCAACGGCCTCGACCTCGACGCCCTCAACCTGCACGTGCAGGAGACAAAGTTCGTCAAAGGTTTCAAAGGCGCGGACAACATCACCAACGAAGAGCTCCTCGCTTGCGACTGCGACATCCTGATCCCAGCCGCCCTCGAGGGCATTCTCCACGCCGGCAACGCGAGCAAGGTCAAAGCCAAGATCATCGCCGAGGGCGCCAACGGCCCTACGACGATCGAAGCCGACCAGATCCTGCATGAGCGCGGTGTGTACCTGATTCCCGACATTCTCGCCAACGCCGGCGGTGTGACCGTGTCCTACTTCGAGTGGGTACAAGGTCTGCAGCAGCTCTTCTGGTCCGAGAAAGAAGTGAACAACAAACTTTGGGACATCATGAGCAACGCTTTCGAGCGCGTGCACACGATTTCCAAAGAAAAGAAAATCGACATGCGTACCGCCGCGATGGTGGCTGGTATCGATCGCCTCTCCAAGGCGATGCTCGCACGCGGGTTCTTCCCTTAGTCGATGGAGTGGTTCTGGACCTGGTGGCGTGAACTGCGCCCCTGGATGAAGCTTCTTCTGGGGGCCATCGCCACCCTCCTCATCGCCAGCGCCGTGTCCCGCCAAGCGGCGGGCACGGGTTGGGATTTCAACGCTTATTACAAAGCCGGCGAGCGCGTGCTACGTGGCGAAAGCGCTTATGTCGCCGAAAGCGACTTTGCCTACAAGTACGGACCGGCTTCGCTCCTGCCCTTTCTCTTTTTTCAGCTTTTCTCTTTTGATGTCGCGCGTTGGATTTACTGCATTTTGCACGCGTCCATTGCGCTCGCGATTCCACTATTGAACCTCAAAATCTTACGTCGCGCGGGCAACGGGCTGATGCCCAACTCGCGCGATTATTTTTGGGCCCTTGTGGTGGGTTTTGCGGCATCACTCCGTTTTGTCGATGGCGAATTCCAAGTGAGCCAAGTGGGTCTATGGATTTACGCCGCCACCGCCTCTGCCGTGCTTCTCGCGGTGTCCAACTCGCGCCCGCTGCGCTACGTGGGCTCGGCCCTGCTCGCGCTCGTGTCGGTTACCAAGATTCATTCGTCCATCGCCTGGCTCACGCTCTCGCGACACGCCATGCGCAAATCAAACCTCTGGCTCTTTGTACCGCTCGTGATTGTTCTGCTCTTGCCGAACCCGAGCTGGTGGCTCGATTGGGCCCGTCAGATGAAAGAGACCACGCCTTTTTTGCCGATGGTTCCCTCTGCGGTCAATCGCCAAGGATTTTTCGGAGCCGCCTACATGGTGCTGGGTTGGTCGGACAAGGGACTGGGCCCATGGGCGCTCAGCCTGCCCGCCATGGCTTACGCCTTTTTCCGTTTGCCGAGGTTTTCCTTTTCGGATTTGCAGCCGCGCGATGCCGACCTCGTGTCCCTCACGCTCTCGTCGTGGATGCTGTGGGGATTCATGGCAAGCCCTCTGCCCTGGCAATACACCTATTCCGTGCTGTGGGGAATCTTCCCGCTCCTGTGGTACGTCAATCAGGGCTCGTCGCGTTCGACGCTCACGGCGATCGCGGTGGCTCTGGCCATCACCCCCAAGGGCATCCTCGGCGCCAAAACTTCCTTTGCCTTTGAACAGTGGCAAGGTCCCTTCTGGCTGATTCTGATCGCGTGGTTTCTTCTCGTCGAAACTTGCGCCGCGCGCGATCGCGTTCGCCAAGATCGAATTCTCCACGTCACCCCCTAGTCCCTGCCGGGGAAATGCTCTAAAAAAACCACCATGCCTAAAATCAGCACTCAGGAACTTCTGAATACCCAAAAGTGGCGTTACGCCACCAAACGTTTCGACGCGGCCAAAAAAATCCCTGCCGAAACCTGGTCGGCACTCGAAGACACCCTAGTGCTGACACCCTCTTCGTACGGCCTGCAGCCGTGGAAATTTCTCGTGGTGAACTCCGCGGATCTTCGCGCTCAGCTGCGAGCCAAATCATGGAACCAATCGCAAGTCGAAGAGGCTTCGCACTATGTGGTCTTTGCCGCTCTCCGCAACATGAGCGAAGCTCACATCGACGTTTACATGTCTCGCACGGCAGCCGTGCGCGAGGTGCCCCTCGACTCTCTCGCAGGCTTCAAGCGCGCCATCATGGGTGACGCTGTGAACGGCCCCCGCGCCAAGATCGCCCCCGAGTGGAACGCGCGCCAGTGCTACATCGCGCTCGGAAACCTCATGACCTCCGCCGCTCTGCTAGGCATCGACACTTGCCCTATGGAAGGCCTCGACCCCCTGGCATACGACAAGATCCTCGGCCTCGAGGGCTCGCCTTACCAGACCATCATGGCCTGCGCGCTGGGCTACCGTCACGTAGAAGACAAGTACGCTAGCACGCCCAAGGTGCGCTTCGACAAGTCTCAACTCGTCGAGCATCTCTAAGCATCGTACGCAAAGTTTTTGACGCCCGGGTGGCGTCGGCGGGCGCTATCATGAACGTAGCATGCTCCGCCTTCGTCACCTTTGCCTGCCGCTGACACTGACCGCATTCGCACTGCTATGGGCTCAGACGCCGCCCACAAGCCCCTTCGCAGACGCTACGACCACCGAGCAAATCCAAACCTCGCTCAACTGGACGCGCAGCTCCTACGCACCCAGCATCAGCCCACTCGAATACACTCTGCACGATGATCCCCGCACCCACTTTCGCTCCCTGGTGGCTGAAGATCCTGAAAGCGGCGATATCATCGTTGCCTTTCGCGGCACTTATTCGGTAAACAGCGCAGCTTCTAGCCTCGCTCTCAATTATCCGCAGTACCGCTCTCAGGAATTTCTCGACACCCTAAAGCAAGTGCGCGAGCTCTTACAGCAACGCGACAATCGGGGCCGCGTGATCATCACAGGACACAGCAGCGGCGGTGGCCTCGCCGAAGCCTTTTCGTACCGTTTGATGGAAATTCTCGCGCCCCAGTACCGCGATCAAGTGAGTGTGAATGTTTTCACTTGGAATGGCATCGGCTCGCGCGAATGGTTTCGTCAGACCAATCCCAAATTTAGCCCCGACCCAGCGATTCTCTCCCGCATCAACGCACACCACTTTCGCAACGAGCATGATCTTGTTTCAAAGTTCGGCCGCCGCTTCACGGGTACCGAATGGTCCTGGTCCGATAAAAAAACGAATTTCGTTCGCGCACACCGCTACCCGCTCTCCGCGAGCAGCGTGGAGCGCAAGGGCATCACGGCCACACAGGTTGAGCAGCGGCTGAGGTTTCTTAGCGATCCGCTAGCAACGCGTACCGTGATGCTCGGCACGTCGAACTTCCTTATCTCGAGCGCACACAGATGCCAGGTGATCTTGAGCAAAGTTTCACCACCCAAAAACGCACAAAAAAACCGCCGGCCGGAAAAATCCAGCGCGGCGGTTAACAACTAAATCAGCCTAGTTCTAAACTTATTTGGCCATCGCAAGATCGATGTCGAGTTCGACTTCGTCTTTGATGATCTTGTCCTTGGCGGTATCGAGCAGCTTGCCCGAGTTGAACATCACGTTGTACTTGGTGCGATCAAACTTCAGTTCGCCTTCCACCTTGGTACCGGCTTTTCCTTGCTCGACTTCCATGGTGAGCGAGTTGGGGAGCGTGGTGCCTTTGATCGTAAGATCTCCGTCCACTTTGTACTTGAGTTCTTTGCCGGCTACTTTGGTGAACTTCTTGGCCACAAAAGTCGCTTCGGGGAATTTCTCTGTGTCGAAGAAATCCGGGCTCTGCAAGTGACCCTTGAGTCCAGCGGCCTTGTCGCCCGTGAGGTCTTTAACTTCGATCGACTTCACGTCGACAACGATCTTCGCTGTGGTGGGTTCGCCCTTGGCATCAAAGCTAAGATCCGCAGTCTTGATGCCGATGTGCCCCCAGTGTCCGCCACCGATAACCTTCTGGCCCTCCCATTTGACCACCGACTTGGTGACGTCAACTTTGGGAGTTGCGGCTGCCGGTGCGGCGACCTCGACTTTTTTATTCGCCAGGGCGCTGCTGGCCACGGCAAGGGCCGTAACTACGGCTACGGAATTTAATGTTTTCGTGATGTTCATTTTTTTGGTCCTCCTAAATTTTCCGAATTTCATCTTATACTAACCTCGAAACACAAAGAATAGCGCCTCGGCACCTTCTTTGGCATCGATCAAAATCTCGCTCTGAGATTTCAGTCCTAATCCATCGCCTGCGCTGAGGGTCTGGCCCGCAACGCTGAGTTCTCCTTTAACCACTTGCACCCAAACGGATGAAGGCGAATTGTGAAAAGTTTTCTTAACCACTTCGTCCTTGGCAAAACGTCGCGCCCACAGGTCCACATTTTGGTGAATCTGCAGCGAACGATCGCGCGCGCTCGGCGAGGCGAGGAGCGTCCATTCACCATTGTCGAGAGAGGGGCTAAAATCCGCCTGTTGGTATGCGGGCTCCAGCCCCTGGCGATCGGGATAAATCCAAATTTGCAAAAGGTGCAGCGCTTCCTGCGCGCTCGCATTCATCTCGCTGTGCACGATGCCGCGCCCAGCGCGCATGAGCTGCAATTCGCCCGGACGGATCACGCCTTCCGTGCCGGTGGAGTCTTTGTGACGTACGCCGCCTTCGACGACGTAGGTGAGGATCTCCATGTCCCGATGGGGATGTGCGCCAAAGCCGCGTCCCGCGCCGATCCAGTCTTCGTTGATCACGCGTAGCGATTCGAAGCCCATATTGCCGGGCGAGTAATAGTCGCCAAAAGAAAAGCTATGGCGAGACTTCAGCCAGTCGATGTCGGTAAAACCACGTTCTTGAGATTTTCTGAGGTTGGTCATGGAGCTCATTCTCACCCCAAAAAGCAAAAATAAATATTATATAATTTTGATGTATATGATAGATTTCTTTTATGAACTTGGACCAACTCCTTGTATTTAAAACGATCGCCGACAAGGGGACTTTGCGCGCCGCAGCCGAAACCCTGGGCCGCACCCAGCCCGCCATTTCGGCCGCCCTCAAGCAACTCGAATCCCACCTCAGCTTCGAACTCTTCAGCCGCGAAACCTACCGGCCCACGCTCACCGCGCGTGGTCAGCGCATGCTCGAGAGCACCCGTGCGGTGCTCGAATCGGCCCAGTACTGGCAAGAGGTCGCCGACGATCTGCGCGGCGGCTGCGAGCCCGAGCTCATCATCTCCATCGACTCGGCAACCCCGCTGGAGCTCGTGATTCCCAAAATC
>DATLIP010000006.1:0-30736 GCA_035539375.1 Bdellovibrionota bacterium
ATTTTTTTTAGCGGTCCGCCTCTTTGCAACTTCGGGGCTTTAAGACTATACCAAAGCGCCGGTGAGCGGGAGTAGCTCAATTGGTAGAGCACCAGCCTTCCAAGCTGGGGGTCGCGGGTTCGAGCCTCGTCTCCCGCTCCATGACAGTCCCCGTCGGAAGACGGAGCTCGATTGGGCACCATCACCGCCAAACAAGGGTCCGCTCCCACCTCCCCCAGAGGCTTCGGATCCTGTAGTTTGAGAGCCCAGGTAGCTCAGTGGTAGAGCACTTCATTGGTAATGAAGAGGTCGACAGTTCAATCCTGTTTCTGGGCTCCACTTTTCGAAGTCGGAGCAAGCCCCCATCCCCCCAAGCAAAATCCCAAACCCGGCAAAGACCGTTTTTGCGTGGCCAAAATCCGCTAAGATGCCGATTTTTGTAAGTTTGCGGCGCTTATTTACGCATTGCGTCATACTGCTGTCTGTGCTAGAAGCTCCCGCATGCGCGTCCCCCACTCTCTCGCACTGATTGCAGGCCTTGTCGCCATCACTCAGCTCGTTTGCGGGCGTGCGGCCCGGGCTCTCGACGTGGCGGCGGCGCTTAACATGCCCGACGTCTCCCTAGAAACGCTACACCAACTCCGCGAGAGTGACCGCGGACACAGCAGCGCCAGTGTCGATGAAATTTTGTCTCAATTTCTCGTGGAGAAGCGCGCGATCTGGCACCGGCTTAGCGACGAGCTCCAGCTCAGCAACCGCGAAGACGCCCCCGTCACCGATGACGAGATTCGCAAACTCGAAGTCTACATTGGTTGGTACACGAACCTGGCCAAAGCCTTTTCTCGCCGCATGATCAATTTCGATCAAGCGCAGATGCTGGTGGCTCATTATCAAGAGATGCAAGTCGCGCGCACGCTTCTGAACTTTAGCGACAGCGAAGAAGACAACAAAAAGAATTCCAGCCTGTGGCTCTCCATCTCAACCCAAGAAAAACAGGTGCTCAAAGAACTTCAGTCACGGAATTTGCACCGCATGCGCGGCGAGGCGATTGATATGCTTGTGGAGGGTGACCCCGAACAACAAATGACTTTGCGCCAAGCCTTGCGCAACCTCTCGCCCACCATCGCCAGCTCTACCAAAGAGCTCCTTCCCCACACGCCCGAAAACTACCAATGGCTTTGGGGTTTGGGCGACTTGATGATGGAGTCGGGAGATCTTCGTCAGCACATCAGCCCCAGCGAAAATGCGCTCACATTTTCTGTAGATTCTCTCTTTGATCTCTACCTGAACCAATACCTCAGCGCGGTCAACTCGCTGGTAAAGCGCCGCGACTCCGTGGCCGACCTCTCAGTGCGCAGCTTTAACAACCATTCTCTGAGATGGGTCTACGTGACCCTGCTCTCTCCCCTGGCCCATATGGCGAGCCTGAGTGAAAGTGCCCCCGCAAGCAGCGTTCGCGCGGAATCCCTGCTTGCCGATTTTCGCCAGCGTACGCAGTCGCCCACACTGGCAGAACGCAGCCAGACGCTCCTCGAGCAAGTGCAGAGCGCACGAGAACTCTCGTGTG
Source organism: Bdellovibrionota bacterium (assembly GCA_035539375.1). Lineage (GTDB taxonomy): Bacteria > Bdellovibrionota > UBA2428 > UBA2428 > UBA2428 > DATLIP01. The sequence goes on from DATLIP010000006.1 coordinate 1,547, forward strand.
AGCGCTTGGTGCGCAAAGCCGGTGGCATCACCAGTCCGGGAGACTTGGAACCATGATCTTGTCGACGCGTGGATTTGGGTCCCTCAGCTTGGCTTTCTCTCTGATGAGCGGAACGGCGCTCGCGCAAAGGTCCATGGTGTCCCGCAGTCCCAACCCTGACTATTCGTGGGTCGAAGACGCCTATTTCTCGGAGAATCCGGCGCGCTTCGCGACGCAGATCAAACTTCGCATCAAACGCGGTTCTGCGCACCAAGACAAGGCGCCGCTGATGTCGTTTCTCGACGCTTTGAACGATTCCGAAAATCAGCTCCTCCTGAAAAAGCACTACCGTTTGTCGAACCAAACCTACCTCACCCTCGCTCGCATGGCGGTGGGCATCATGCACTCCGAATCCAAGTTCGGTCAGCACCCCGTGTACTACTTTAAAGAAGAATTCCCCCAAGTGGTCAGCGCGCTCAAACCGTTCCGCAACAAGACCATTTTGCGTCACCGCTTTTCGTACCGCGACGGTACCGACGGCCAGAGCCGCGGCGTTTACGTCGTACGCGAAAACACGAATGGCGAAGAGGGCGAACCGCGAGAACTTGGCGATTGGCTTTTTGACGTCAGCGATAACAGCCGCGGCCCGACGCAGATCAAATTCTTGCCGGAAGGCTTTGCTGAGCTGTTCCCACATATCCGCAAAGACAACCTTCACGTGCCGCAATACGCCGCCGTAGCGACCATGGCCTATCTTGCGGACGCCATCACCACATTAAAGCGCGTGGCCTATAACAACCACTGCGAGATTTCTCGAGAGACTTTTCTCTACCACTTGGGCTACATCTACACCGGTCTCGCCTCTGAGATCCGCGACTGCTCGGCGACGCTCGATCGCAATTCGTATTGGGCGAGATTGCTGGAAGTTCAGCGCGACATCGAAACGAGCATCAGTCCGCGCCCCCTCCTGAGCTTCGAATCGCGCCGCCAAATTGCCCAACTCGAAGCGGAACTCGCCGAGCGAAAAGCCTTTTACGCGCGCATCACCGAAACCGTACGCCTGATGGAAGCTGCACGCGACAAGAAATTCCTACTGAAACCCGAAACCGCCAACATGCTCATCGAGTACGGCATCCTTGCGGGCCTCATTTCGAGCTCGCATGCAGGGCTCGTGGCCTTTCGCAAAAAGTACCTTCGAGACGACGTTCAGCGCGGCCTCTGCGCTCGCCTTCTGCTCGGTCGCAAACGCCATTATCCGTTGCTCCACGGTCTCAATGCTCTGCTGGCCTACCGCATTGTGAAGGATCCCAACTCGATTCTCGACAACATGGTGGAGCTGGACACCGACAAGAAAACGATTCTGGCATTGCGTAGCGTGCTCTCCGAAGAAAACATGATCATTCGCCGGATGGAACTCGACATCGAACGATTGAACTTTGGTGCCCCCACGATGACACTCGCCGGACTTCTCCGTTAGTTGGATTCGCTAAGCGCCGCTTGAGCAAGGGTGAGGGCACAGCGTTCCCGCGTGCTTTTTTGAATCTCTCTTAATTTTTTTGCAAAGGCATCGTTGCCCAGATCTTGGGAGGAGAAGAACAGCAAGGCCCTTTCGTCGAGTTCCGCGGCAGCGATGCCGAGGGCCTGGTACCAGAGAATCATTTCGCTGTGGGAGATCTCCGCAATTTCCACTTCGTCATAGTGCAGCGCTAGGTATTCCATCTGAAACATCGCGTAACCCTTGAGGTCCTTCAGGCGCTGGAGCTTTTCTCGGCCGTTCCACCGCGAGCCGCGTGCGAGCTGCCGGATCTCGCTAAGTTCCGGGCCCGTGGGATAGCCGATACGCAGCTGGTCTTGCCAAGCTTCGTGGTAAAGACGCTTTTTCCAAAAACGTGGATCATCCAACTCGGCGGCCACCGCTTCGAAGTCGCGCACGTAACCTTGCGTGACCTGCGCCATCGATCTCACGACGCTTGCGAAGGATTCTTTGAGCAAGGATTGCATCGAAGCGTCGCGCAGTTCCTCGGGTAGAGCGTCCTGCAAGCGCATCAGCAGAAAATAGTTTTGCATGAAATCAAAATGCTGAACAAAGTCCCAGCGGTAATGGGCCACGCCGATTTGCAGCTGACCCAGTCGCGAGGCCGCCACGGAAATCTGGCTCGGATCCCGGGTGCCCTCGCCCAGCTCGCGCAAAAGCACCCAAAGGCGACCATTGATAGCCGTTGGCCACTCGTATCGGGCGCGGGTTGGAAACTCGGCCTGCAAATCCGGAGCGCTGAGGCGAGCATGGGAATGGGTCAGCGTGAAGAACGACACCAGAATTAGAAAAAGATTTCCCCACCGCATGACGGCGCTTTTTTAGCAAAGACGCACCGACGACCAACTTTAAAAGCCTTACAAACTCATGAACTTAGAAAAGAATGGTGGTCAGTATACTCGCGAAGCGAGTCTAGACCTCATATGAGATGTGAGGCCGCTAGGCCGAAAGATAGAATGGTGGTCAGAGAAGGATTCGAACCTTCGAAGGCAATGCCAGCAGATTTACAGTCTGCCCCGTTTGGCCACTTCGGTATCTGACCCCATAATTTTTTTAGGTCCCTGCCCAACTCACGTCTTCCGGGGGAGGAGGAGCGTGACCTGGAGCTGGCGACAGGAATTGAACCTGCAACCGCCGGTTTACAAAACCGGTGCTCTACCAATTGAGCTACACCAGCGAGGACCGTCCGGGCAAACTAATGTAAAGAATACTTAAATTCAATCGCGTGAAGCAAAAAAAGCGATCGCCGCTGTTGCCGACACGTTGAGCGACTCAAGTCCGCCGTGGAGCTTGATGGCGCACACTTCATCGGAGCGCTTGGCGAGATCATCTCGAACGCCCTGGCCTTCGGAACCGAGCACCCAGGCGAGCGCCTTGGGCCGCTTGTCGCCGCGCAAATCGAGCTGGTCGATGGCCTTGCCTTCCATGTCGAGCGAATAAACTCGGGCTCCGGCCTCTTTCATCGTGTCGAGTGCGGTGGAGAGCGAAGGACAAAGCACGATGGGCACGCGAAAGAGCGCGCCAGCCGAAGCCTGCGCCACGGCACCCGTGAGCGGGCACTGATGCTTTTGGGCCACGAGCACGGCTTTGACGCCAAGACCCGCCGCAGAACGCAAAATGGCGCCGTAGTTTTGGGGATCCTGCACGCGGTCGAGCACGGCAAAAACGCCGCCACCGCGAACGAGCTCGATGAGTTGGTCGCGGAATTGATTGAAATATTCAAAGGGAAAGCGCTTGATCTTGGCGGCGATGCCCTGGTGACGACGGTCCTTGAGCAGCGAAGGCAGCTTGGCCGCACGCAGATGCGAGATGCCCTGATCGCCGCAGGCTTCGATGATGTCTTGGTGTTCTTTTTCGGCCTCGATCTCGACCATCAGCTCCAGCATCCACTCAGGGCACACTTCGAGCGCCGCTTCGACGCTGTGACGGCCCCAGATCCACTGATCGCCTTCGTTTTTGTTTTCAGATCGATAATCGTTTGACTGCTTAGACACGGGCGATGGTTTCTAACACTTTGTCGAGCGAGTCCATGAAATTCGCCGACTCGGTCAGCGAGCGCCCCATCACAAGCAGGTCCACGCGCTCGCGCAAGGCGGTCTCGAGATCCACCACACGTTTTTGATCGGCGCCAGCATGACCACCAAGCGAGATGCCGGGGCACACGTGGTAAGTCGCCTTGCCGCCAGCCACGCGGCGGATGGCCCCCACTTCGAGCACGCTGGAGACAAACGAATTCAAGCCCGACTCGAGCGAGACGCGCACAAGATCACTCACGTAGTCCTCGACGCTACCCTTGACGCCCATACGAGCGAGATCGGGGGCCGCGAGCGAGGTGAGCACCGTCACACCCAAGAGCCGCGTGTGCGGTCCGGCGTGCTTGACGGCGGTTTCCATCATTGCGGGACCACCTTGGCAGTGAAGGGTGATGTACTTGGCTCCGATGCCGCTCCACACGCTTACCGCGCCGGCCACCTGATCGGGGATGTCGTGCAGTTTGGCATCGACAAAAAGATCGATCGTCTGGGCCACGCGCTGCCACTCTTCGAGCGGCAGCTGAGGCAACGTTTTGAGCCCCACCTTGAGCACGAGGTCTTTGCCTCGCACGGAATTGATAAACGCGCGGATATGGTCGGGATCTGTGGAGTCGAGAACGAGGGCGAGGCGGCTTTGGCTCATGCGTCTTCCTTGGCCGAGTTCAGGCCATAGTTTTTGAGTTTGCGGTGCAAGTGGGCGCGCTCCACGCCCAGCGATTCTGCGGTTTTGGTGACGTTGTGATCAAAGGCATCGAGACGTGCCTGCAGGAGAGCCTTCTCAAAGGCCGAACGCCATTCGCGCAGCGAGCCCTGAGAGTGTTTTTTGAACATCTCCGGATGCATCACCGTGGAATAATCGCTCTCGGCCGAAATGCGCAGCGCTTGGAATTCTTCGGGCAGGTCGTCGATGCCGAATTTGGATTTGCCGGGGGCCGCGATGACCATGCGCTCGGCGAGGTTTTTGAGCTCGCGCACGTTGCCGGGCCAGTCGTAGGAAAGGAGCCAGCCCTTGAGGTCTTCGCTAAACTCCACCTCGCGGTTCAAACCGTGGGCAGAGCCGAATTCGAGCACGAAGTGCCGTGCGAGCTCCACAGTGTCTTCACGACGCTCCTTGAGCGAGGGGATGCGTACTTGGTGGGCCGCCGCGAGGTGATCTTGAAATTTGCCCGAAGCGATTTTGGCTCCCACCGAAGTGGAAAAGAGCGCGCGAGCTTCGAACTTGATCTTTTGGTGGCCGCCGAGGCGCACAAAGTGCCCCTCGCGGAGTGCCACAGCGAGTTCGTCGAGCACGGAAGCCTGCCAGGCGGGGAGATTCTCCACCAGCAGAGTGCCTTCGCCGCTCGACTCCAGCGCGCCCACAATGCGATGCTGGAGAGCCTTGCTTCGTTCTCCAACGACACTGCCTTTTTCGGCACCAAAGAGCAGCGCGCGCTGTTCTTCGGCATTGGGGACGGTGGCATTCACGCTGATAAAGGGCTTGGATCGGCGCGAAGAGATTTGGTGCAGCACGCGGGCGCTGAGTTCGCGACCCGCGCCGGGTTCGCCATTTAAAACCAGCAGCGAAGAGAGTTTGGATTCGCGCTCGAGCTCCGAACGCATGCCAAGAATTGCGGGCGAGCGCCCGACGATTTGGCCTTTTTTGAGGATCGTCTCGAGGAGGCGGGCGTTTTCGTCGCGCAGTTGGCGCGACTGCACGGCGTTTTTGAGCACCAACAGCACTTTTTCGAGCTCGAGGGGTTTTTCGAGAAAGTCGTAGGCACCAAGACGAATGGATTTGAGCGCGAGTTCGATGTTGCCGTGACCAGACATCATCACCACACTCACATCCGGATAGGTATCGTGCGAGACTTTGAGCAACTCGATGCCGTCGCCGTCTGGAAACCAAACGTCGTAGAGTCCGATGTCGATGTGCGTTTCAGCAAGGATCGTGAGCGCCTCGCGCGGCGAAGAGGCCGTAAAAACTTCGTATCCCTCGTCTTTGAGGGCAAACGAAAGCGAAGATTGAATATCAATCTCGTCATCAACAATCAGCACGGAAACGCTCATGCCCATAAACCTATCCGATTACCCTAGTTTCTTCTACAGAGATAAGGAGGCTCGGGCCTAAGCGTCAGCGCTCAGTTCGGGGAATTCAACCACAAAGCGACCGCCGGGACCGGGTTCGCAGCGCACTTTGCCAAAGTGTTCCATCGCAATACGCCGCACGATCGCAAGCCCCAGACCGAGACCCGTCATTTTTGAGGAGATGTAGGGATCGAAGATCTTCTCGCTCATGTTCTCACTCACGCCCGGGCCGCTGTCTTCAAAACGCAGCACAGCGATGGAGCGGTCGCCTTCGTGACGCGCAACCACCACGCGGAAGGTGGGATCGGGCACCTTGGCCTCTTCCATGCTCTGCAAGGCGTTGTCGGCAAGGTTCACCACGAGGCGACGAATATGCTCGGGGTCAGCGAGGATCTTGATCGGACGCTCGCCTGTATGCTCATCAAAGTGGAACGACACGTGCGGATGGGTAAAGCGATAATCGGCGAGGATCGTGTTGAGCTCGGCGGCGATGTCGAGCGGCCGCAGCTTCGGCTCTGGCATCTTGGCGAAGTTCGAAAACTCGGTGACGAGGTCGCGAATCGAGCGCACTTGCTTTTGGATGAGGTCGAGACACTCGGCAAAGATCTTTTTCTCACGCTCCAGCCCCTCGAGCTTGGGCTCCACTTGGCGGCGCAATCGATCGGAGGAGATCTGAATGGGCGTGAGTGGGTTTTTGATTTCATGGGCCACGCGTTTGGCGACTTCTTGCCAAGCGGCAAGGCGCTCGATGCGGGCAGCGTCGGAGACGTCTTCGAGAATGATCATCCAGCCGATCGCGGCCTCTTTGCCGTCGAGCAGCTGAATGCCCGTGGCGCGCACTGAGGAAATTTCGGCGCCGCGCCCTACCCCGCGCTGCCACTCAAAAAGCTTGTCGATGGCAAAGGAGCGTGCACCACCCGCTTGGGCGAGAAAGGCGTGCGCCTCGTCGTCGCTGCCGAGCTGCGAAAAGACATCGCGCCAGGGCATGCCTTGCACGCTCGCCGGATCGTTCTTATCCCAGCGGTTGGACTCGGTGGCATAACCCAGAGCTTCGCTGTTGGCGCGTGAGATGCGCTGATCGAGGTCGAGCACCACCACCCCGCGGTGAATGCTCGAGAGAAGAATCTCAAGGTACTGCTCGCGCTCTTTGAGGTCGCGCACAAGACGAGATAATTTTTGGTTGGCTTCAGCGAGTTTCTTTTCGCGGCGGCCCACCTCTTCACCCATAAGGTTGAAAGCGGCCTTCAAGACTTCCAAATCCGCAGCGGCCGAATTGCCCTCGTCTTTGGCCGGATTCGAAGCGATGCGGTAGCTCCACTTGCCCTCGCGATAGGCCGCCGTGGCGGCGAGCAGATCCGATACGGGGTCGGTGATGGATTTGGCGATGTAGAGACCAAACCAGGTCACCACAAAGATCACGAGAACAAAGAGCGTGAGCAGCATCAGCGTGTAGCGTGTCTTAAGTGTGTCCTTAAAGCTCTGTGTTTGCTGGTAGGAGGCGAAGGCCACCTGGAGCTCGGAGATGCGCGTTTTGATGCCAAGAGGTACCGTATGACTGAGCTCAAGGATACGGCGCTCGCCGCCCAGCTCAAAAGCGGTAAAACGCTGGAGCAAGTCGCCGCGCGCCACTTTGCGAATGAGCACAAAACTCTCGCCACTGCGCGCGCGCGTGAGCGATTCGGCAGAGGCGGTGGGAATGTTCCATTCGTCGACGCCGGGAATGCGCGCCACAGCCGGCGGCCGCGCGAGTGAAGAGGGGTAGATGGCGACGGCTTCGACAGGGTATTTTTTTAAGAAGTCTTCGACATTCGCAAGGCTCGCCTTGCCGCTGCGCAGGTCTTCGAGGATGCGATCTGAGAAAAAGTTCAGATTCGATTCGATGCCCTCGTAATGCACCTTGGAGATGGATTGAGCGTCGCGAAGCGCTGTGGCCACCTTGTCGGAGAACCAGCGATCAAAGCCCTGGCGAATGACGTAGGTGCTACCGCTAAAGAGAAAGAAGGAGGGCAGGATGGCAAAGATCAGCATCGAGGTGACGAGCTTCCAGCGCAGCGAAGCGCCGAGCCCGCCGCTCCGGCGCAGCAGATAAGCTTTGATGAGGTTTCTCGACACGAGAAACACGAGCACCATGATGAAGATCACGTTGAGGTGTAGGAGACCAAAGTAAAGCAGGCTCTGCCAAAAGGTGTAGCCCTGATCGCGCTGCGTGAGAAAGGCCTGAATGAGCGTGACGATCAGAAATGCGGCCGCGATGATCCAGGCCACTCTTCTCTCGCGTTTTCGTTTGCGAATGTCGGCGTCCGACGGTGCGGGGGCTCCTGGTTCCATGTTCTTCAGTAGATCTTACCAGAAGAATCCATTTCAACCTCGACCACGGCACCCGTTTTGATGGCCTCTTGCGCTGCGCGTACGTGCATCGAATGCCCCGATTTGAAGGTGTCGATGCGACCGATGAGGGGTTTGCCGAGCAGGGCAAAGTCGCCCACGATGTCGAGCAGTTTGTGGGCGGCGAGTTCGTTTTCGCAGAGAAAGCCACCGGGGTTCATCACGGTGTCGCCGTCGAGGAGTATCGCGTTGTCCATGGATCCACCCAGCGCGAGACCGCGCTTGCGAAGAGCTTCGAGCTCATGCACAAAGCCAAAGGTGCGAGCCGGGGCGATGCGTTTTTTGAAATCCTCGAGGGAGCGATCGAGATCGTTCCAAGCAAGGGTGTATTCGGATTGCTGTTGCCAGTGGAAGCCAAAGTCCACGCGGCAGGAAATGTCGAGTTTGCCGGCGTCGTTTTCGAGCGGGCTCATGACCACGTACTTGTCGTCGTCGCGCACTTCAAAGGAACGGACGAGCTTCCACGCCTTGCGGCGAGTCGGACGGTAGGCAGAGAAAACTTTGAGGATGTCGAGCCAGCGCTTGGCCGAGCCGTCGAGAATTGGCATCTCAAAGATGTCCGCCGAAGTGCCATCGTCGGTGCTCGACTCGATTTGAGCCGAGAGGGGCTCGAGACCCATCACATAGAGGGCGGCGAGATAATGCTCTACGGTGCGCAGCTCGCAGCGCAAGTGCGCCGGACCACGAAGGACGAGCGCTGTGGCGCGCGCGGTACCACTGAGACGCGAGACGAGAGCCGGGGCGCTGACAAATTGATCGCCCATGCGGGCTTCAAAAGTTGGGCTTTCGGAAAGCGCGGCTTCGGCGCGACGGATTTGCACGACCGATTTGACGCCGCTGTGCAGCCCCACCCCGGAAGCCACAGCCACCAGCCCGTGCTGGGCAACGGTCTGCTCAGCGGCAGCGAGGCTTGAATGGAGTCCGAGGCTCTTGGTCATTTGGTGATTCCTAGGCTCAGTTTAGCACAAAACCCTAGTCATTCTCACCTGTTGCATTTGTGCAACAGCCTCTGACGCCCAGCGAATCAACTATCAATAAGTTAGCTACTTTGGGGATTTCGTAAATCCTGAAGAATGGCGATGGACACGCCACAATGCGCCGTGTTACTGCGCTCACCATTCCACTCACTTAGCGCCAAGGAGTTCATGTCAACCTAAGGCGATTGCCAATTCTTTGGCAATCGCTCAAAATTGTGAAATCTCAACGCACCGACTAACCTAAATCTAACTACACGGGAGGGCGCGGGACCACCCGCATCGATACCGCGGCACGGGTGAGTCCGAACGCCACACGGCTACGGCCCCTTAGGCTTAGCGAGTGGTCTGCTCACAGGTGAATGTCGACGCATAGTGAAACTTGTCGTGCGCGATTTCGTAGAAGATTTCTTCGATCGAAGAACCATCGTCCTTTATGAAGACTTTTTTGTAGCCTTCGGCAAGATATGAAGTTGAATTGGGGCAGTATTCGCCTTGAACCTTGAAGCGAGAATAACCCGTCTTATTACTGTTAATGCAAACTTCCATACGGCATTTGTACCAAGCATTGTCGGTAGCTTGCACGAGCTTGATGGTGCGAAGGTAGATTCCTTCCGGAGCTAGAGATCCGGAAACCGCTACGGTACGGCCTTCGATGTGTTCGTATTCAGCGCCCTTAGTATCCTCTGACACCACAAGCGGGATTTGAGATTTCCCACGCTCAGACCAAATGTGATAGCCCTTAGAGTTTTTCCCCAAAACACCGGTGATGCTGATTTGCATCGCCGCAAACGATACCCCCGGTTGCAGCAACAAAAGAAGCCATAAAGACGAAAGACAGAACGTTAATTTAACTTTCACGTTGACCTCCATTTTTGGAACAAGGAACCGTGTAACATGGCTTTCCTTGGCATGGCAAGTGGCCTAGCGCCAGCGTCTGCTTCTGCGCAGAGATTACCCAGAGCTAAGCCAAATCTAGTTGTACGGGAGAGCGTCCCGACACATCGATGCCGAGATGGTTGTAAGCCCGGTCCGTGGCCACGCGTCCGCGCGGGGTGCGCAGGATGAAGTTCTCCTTTAAGAGATAGGGCTCGACCATCTCTTCGAGGGTACGACGGTCTTCGGAGAGCGAGGCCGCGATGGACTCGATACCCGCGGGGCCGCCCTTAAAGTTTTGGATGAGCGCCTTGAGGTAGCGACGGTCCATGGGCTGCAGACCCAGGTGATCGACATCTAAAAACTGCAGCGCCTTGTCGATGAGCTCGATCCCTTGCGCGTCTTCGACTTTGGCAAAATCGCGAGCGCGCTCGGAAAGGTCCTTCGATCCCGCGGCGCTGCGGAAGACGTCGACGAAATCGCGCACGCGCGAGAGCAGGTGGTTGCCAATGCGCGGAGTGCCGCGCGAGCGGCGAGCGACTTCGTTGAGCTCCGATTTTTGGATGCTGACGTCGAGGATCTTCGAGGAGCGAGAGAGAATGACTTCCATCTCTTCGTTGGAATAAAAATCAAGCTGCAGCTGAATGCCGAAACGGTCGCGCAGCGGCGCTGTGAGCTTTCCGGCCTGTGTGGTGGCGCCCACAAGCGTAAAGTTTTGCACGGGTACGGTCACCGATTGCGCCGAAACGCCCTCGCCGAGGATCACCTGGATGACTTTGTCTTCCATCGCGGGGTAGAGAGCTTCTTCAACCACCGCACTCAGTCGATGGATCTCGTCGATGAAAAGCACGTCGCCCTCTTGGAGGTTGGAGAGTATCGCCATCAAATCGACGCTCTTGTCGAGCGTCGGCCCCGAGACGAGGTGCACGCGGCTACCCATTTCATTGGCGATGATGTGCGCGAGTGTGGTTTTGCCGAGACCCGGAGGGCCCGAGAGCAGCACGTGATCGAGCACCGAGCCGCGCGCTTTGGTGGCGGCAATGAAGACCTCTAGCTTGGTCGTGGCTGCGCGCTGACCCACGTATTCCCCGAGGCGCTTGGGGCGTAGGGCGTTTTCGTGCGAGGCTACGGAGCGAGCCATGTCATGGAGGGGGAGTTTTTCTTCGCTGCTCATAATGTCTTTCTAGGGTGTCTTTCCGGACGACCATTTTTCTTTGCCCCAGTACTGCAGAATCTTTGCAATGAGGGCTTGGTCGGAGAGATCGCTGGTGCTTGGGTCCTGCGCGCGCAGGTCTTCGATGATACGCAGCGTGTCCGCGGGACGCAGGCCGAGTTTTTCGAGGCCAAGAAGAATCGTCGGAGCCACCACCACGTGCGCGGCGCCCACCCCACTCACCTTGCCCGGCGCGGCCGAAACGTCGGTTACGGCCGATTGCAGGAGCGGTACGAATTTGGCTTTTTTGGCCTGCATTTCGTAGACGAGCTTTTCGATGGTCTTGGGGCCGAGGCCCGTAAACTTATAGCCTTTGATCGAAGCGCCCTGTAGCCACTGCAAAAGCAGTGCGGGACCCACGGTGGCCACGGCGGTGGCGGCCACGTTGACGTTGATGCCCTTGATGGCGTTCAGCGTTTCGAAAATCTCGCGCTGGGCCTGGGTTTCGAAGAGGTAATACATCTCGGCGTCTTCGCGAATGATGTGCGCAACAAAGACATCGAGCGGCGAGGCCGAACCCAAGAGATTCTTTTTGAGGGCGTCGGAATAGATTTCGACTTTCCAGCCGTTGCCCTGGATGTCTTCGACATAGACTTCACTCGAGAGCGTCACATCGTGCGCGAGCGAGCGATTCCACTCGACGGGCGCTTTGCAGCGCATGAAAAATTTAGGTCCCAGCGTCGACATCAATCTTTCCTTTTCCAAAAGTGCCTAGGCGAAAGCGCGCCTTGGCGGCCCAGGCGATGGCCACGGCGTCGAAGGCGTCGTGGGCGATCTTGCCCGACCCCTCAGCGGCCGCTTCTAAAAAAGCACGGCTGCCGGGGAAACGCAATCGCAGTGCCCGTTCGATCGACGCCTTGCTACTAAAACCAAGACCTGCGGCAGAGCGTTTGATTTCTGTGGGGCTGAGTTCGATGAATCGTTTGGGCGCTTCGGCGAGCACCTGGTGCGCGGCAAGACGAATCACCCCGCGCGCTTCGGAGAGTTTCATGGCCGAGGCGATGTTCTTAAAGGCAACGGCCTTCTCAAAGCCGATGACATGCGGATTGTGAGATTTGTAAAATTCCGTAACGAGGCGATGCAGCTCGCAAATGCGGTCGCCGAAATCAGGACCGGCGATTTTCACGAGGTCCCAAGACCCCATGGTGATGATTTCCATCGCGTGCGAGTCCATACGCAGTACCGCATAGCCCGCCCGACGCGATCCTGGATCGAGTCCCGCAACGATCACTTATTCCTGGCCTCCACTAGAAAATCTTACCAGAACGAGGCCCACGAGGAACTGGGCGGCGCCCAAGACAAGCAATTCCGTTTCGCGCCGCGAGTCGTTGGTTGTGAGTCCCACCACCAGGGCGTAGCCGACTTGGGTGAGCGCAATGAGCTGGAGGAGTTTGCCGCCGTGCCAGAGGAGGGATTTCATGCGGCGGCAGACTAGTCCAAGTCGGGGTCTTTCGCACCACGGTGTCTAGGGTTTAGACGGAGGCCCGGCGGGTTGACGAAAATGCCTCAAAAACCCCCCACAAACCCCTGAGTTTACAACCAAAAACACGGCACTGGTCTTGCATCAATATCCCCATGGACCGCTTCAACCTTTTGCGCTTTTCGAGAGTCTTGGCACTCTTCGCCGTGACGCATCTGGCGGCCATTGTCTCGATGGCGCGCGTGATCCATGCCGAGCCCAGCGAGAACGCCCTGCTCGTACCGCGCCCCGAAGGTGTCTTTGTGGTGGGTGAAAACGAGTACGGACTTCTGCGTGTGCGAGGTTTCTCGAGCCTTTCCGAAGCTCAGCTCTATTTGAAAAAAATCGGACTGAGGATTCCTCAAATCTCTTACGCCGGAATGCGCCCATTGGGCCACATGGGTAAGGTCAACGCCTTCAACCGCATCACTTGGAGCGATCGCAGCGCCCCAGTGGGCGCGCCCTCGCCCGTGATCCAAACGCACGATTCCATTACCGCTCGGCGATTTGCCGAATGGGTTCAAGACGGCAGCCTACGTCACTCGCACTTGGGCTACGCGATACATCTCGAAAAGATCTGATTGCTATTCGGTAGGCGCAATCGCCTGGGGCATCATACGGCCTTTGAAGATAGCACCTTCTTCCAGCTGCACCGAAGCCGACACAATACGTCCACTGACATAAGCTCCGCGGTAGACCCTTACGATCTCGGCCCGAATGGAGACGTCTTCGAGGCGACCATAAACAAAGACTTCGCGCGCCACGATCTCGCCCTGAAAGGATGCCCGGCTGAGAAAGGTCACCGCGGCGTCGGCCCCCTCGCCTTTGAAGTAACCCGACCAGGTGCCATTGAAGTGAAAATTGCCCGTGAACTCAATCGCACCTGCCCCGGAAACGTCCGAGGAAAGGTGCGAGATGCTTTTCATTTGGGATTCGATGAGGTCGACAACTTTTCTACTCATGATTAACCACCCCGACCGGAATTTTTAGGCAGCGAACCCTTGGGTGCGCCGAGCGTGATGCGCTCGCTGATCACCAGAGAGCCGCGCAGATCGTACAAAAAGAAGGTCATGTTGAGCGTGCTGAGATCTTTGGGAATCTCGGCCATGGGCACCTGAAAGCGTGCCGACACACGCCGCGAAGCCGAGACGTTTTGCAGCGATTGCCCCGCCTCGAAGTCCACCAAATCGCCGTTGCGAAGACGCATCACCTGCGGAAAGGTATAGAGATAACCCGGTCCGCTGAGTACCACGAACCAATAAAAGTCCGTGCGCCCTTCGCGCGGGCTGGTGCGCACGATATCGAAGTCGAGTCCCAATTCCCGCTTTTCGGGATCGAGTTCGGCGCGCACCGAATCCACCTTCACCGAGCCGTCGGTGAAGCCGCCCTGCAGGCCCGGAAAAAAGCTGTAGGCGCCCGTGAGCGCCTCTGTCTTGGTCGTGGTATCGCCTTCGATGCGTCGGGTGACGGCGAGCTCGTCTTTGAGGGCTCGCATCTCGAGGGTCTTGAGGCGAATCTCGCTCTCGAGGCTGAAATTGCGGTAACGGGTGTAAACCCAGCCCACGGCGATCAGCACAAAAAGTGCGGCAAAGGTAGACTGGAGCGAGATGAGCGACTTGATCCGGCGCCCGTCCACAGAGAGCGAACGGGTGGGATGGTCGCGATCGTAGAGAATGAGCGCCCAGCGACTAGAGTATTTTACGGCATCCCTTATAAAACGTTTCATACAAGCTTCACCCAATCTTCACACTCGCGGGCCCCGAAATCTAGTATTCTTATTTGAGCGAAGACGCTTGGCGTTAGTCTGTATGCTGTTCAGCCATCGTCGCACCGTGGAACGTTTGGGGATTTGAAGTCATGGCAACCGAAGAAAAAGGCACAACTGAAGAGGGCGCAGCACCAGCACCCAAGAAAAAACTCCCCATCGGACTCATTCTCATTTTGCTCCAAACTCTGGGCACACTCGGTGCCGCAGGATTCACGATCTGGGCCCTCAAACACCCGCCCAAGCCCCCCGTCTCCAAAGGCGAACTCCAGGAGCGCAACATCTCCTCTGTGATGGATCTCGAAGCCGACATCAAAAATGTCGATCTCCAGGAATTCCAAGTCAACGCCAAAACGGGCGGCACGCTGCGAGCTAAAATCGTGCTCGAAGTGTCGAACACCCAGGTCGAAAGTCTCGTGAATGGCAAATTGCCGCGGGTCAAAGACCTCGTGGGCAGCATCCTGAGCGACGTCAACCGCAAAGAGTTTCTCGACATTCAGGGCAAGCTCGCGGTGAAAAACCACCTGCGCAATTCGATCAACGAAATGATCTTGCCGATGCTGCCGAATGGAAACCCTGGCATCGTGCGCGAAGTTTATCTTGTTGATCTGCTCGTAAACTAAATTAAGCTGAGCGGGTGAGATATCCGCACCGCAAAGCCAAAATCGTTTGTACCATCGGGCCCGCCGTCCTCTCCGAGGATGCCATCGCAAAGCTCATTCAGAGCGGCATGGACGTGGCACGCGTGAACTTTTCACACGGCACCAAAACCCAGCATGCGCAGACCATCAAATGGATCCGCAGCGCCAGCGAAAAGCTCAACATTCCGGTGGGAGTGCTCGCCGACATCCAAGGCCCCAAAATCCGCACCGGCGTGATTCTCGCCGAAAACGGCGAACCAGGCATTCTCAATCTTCAACCCGGCGTGAAGCTCCACTTCACGGGCGCCGACGTTCGCAGCCCGCTACGCGGCAATGGCCAACTGAATTCGCCGATCTCGATCTCCTACCCCAACCTACTTCGCGACCTCAACGTCGGCGACGATTTGCTCTTTGACGATGGTCTGGTGAAGTTTCAAATCATCGAGAAAAACGTCCGCGACGGGTGGATCAAAGCCGAAGCCGTTTTCGGTCAGGCCCTCAGCTCCAATAAGGGTGTGAACATGCCCACGGCCAAACTTTCGGCCCTCGGAGTTACCGAAAAGGACTGGGAAGACATTCAGTTCTGCATCGAAAACGATGTGGACTTCATCGCCCTCAGCTTTGTGCGCACGGCTAAGGAAGTGAAAAACATTCGCAACTTTCTCGACCAAAAAGGCTGCTCGATTCATCTCATCGCCAAAATCGAAAAGGCCGAAGCCATTGAGAACCTCGAAGAGATCATGGCTCACGTCAGCGGACTCATGGTTGCGCGTGGTGACCTAGGTGTGGAGATCGGCAACGAGAACGTTCCCGTAGCGCAAAAGAAAATCATTCAAATGGCTCGCCGAATGGGCAAGCCCGTGATCACCGCCACGCAAATGCTGATGAGCATGGTCTCGCAGCCCTCTCCTTCGCGCGCTGAAGCGAGCGACGTGGCCAACGCCGTTTGGGATGGCTCGGACGCGCTGATGCTCTCCAACGAAACGGCCTCAGGTTCCTATCCCTTTGAAGCCGTGAAAGCCATGGACGCCATCATCAAGGGCGCCGAAGCGTGGCGCGCACAAAAGCCCGCCACCGACAACCCCACTAGCGGCACTGTGTCGCCCGCAGACGCGATCGAATCGGCTGCCGTAACCCTCTCGCAGAACCTCAAAGCGCAGTGTCTCGCGTGCCTCACCCGCTCGGGGCAGAGCGCACGTCACCTGTCAAAATACCGACCCAACGCGCCGATCTTCGCCTTCGCCGAAAACGCCACCGTGCGCCGTCAGCTCACCCTTGCATGGGGCATTTCAGTGGTACCTTGGCGCGAAATCACGCAGCAAGATTACACGCTCTTTGACGACATGAAGGACGAGATGGTGCGCCTCTCGATTTTAAGCCCCGGTGGGCACTGCGTGATAACCGCCGGCATTCCGACAAGCCGTCAGGTGGGAACCACCAACACGGTGGTTGTGCGGCGCGGATAGTTCTGCGACAATGATCTGGTGAGAATACATCCGGAAGATTGGTCACCCAAAACTTACCTCTGGGTGGCGCTATTTTTGCTCGCGCTCAACTTGCTCGGTCCGCGCGGATTGATTCATTTCATGGTGATCCACCAAGAAGCCGAGCGACTCTCCAACGAACTCGTACAAACGCTCGAAGAAAAAAAGAACGCCACTGCGGCGATCGACGACTTCCAACGCTCCACACACTACCGTGAAGCCGTGATCCGCGAGCGCCTGGGATACGTGCGCCGCGACGAACTGCTGCTCAAATTCGTAAAGGCCGAAGACTAAAATGTTCCGTCGCTACGCCCCGCTCCTGCTCTCGGGATTCGTGGGGGTGATCAGTGCCTGCTCGCCTCGCCCGGACGCGCCCGTCCCCGAGGGCTCAAGACCACCGAGCCAGAGCACGCTCCTCGCCTCGCCCAAGCTGCTCGAGTCACCCTTTGTACAGGAGTGGATCCGCATGATGGACGCTCCGCTACTCGCGCTCGACAGCACGCAGATCAAATTCCTTTGCGACCGGGAAGCGGTTCTCTTTGAACTCGCCAAACCTCTCAGCTGCGAGAACGCCATCGACCTGCCCAAACTGGGCGATGCCTTCGAAGCCCGCTGCCCCACGCCCAACTCGCTCGAACTCAAACTCAGGCCCAAAGCCATTTGCAACGCCGCCACGCTGATGCAGCTCCGCCAAAAGGCGCAATCGGGCCCCTTGCGTCACCTGGGCTCGCGCCTCGAACCCAACGTCGCAAACTACCCGCTCCTGGCCCAGGTTCCTCCCATCGAATTCTCTCCGAGCTCCGCGCCGCAATTAGAGATGCCAAACACCGAGGCCTGGCTGCGCACGATGGGCTCTTCGGGCGCGGTGCGCATTGTACTAAAACCTGCCGCCAAACACGCCGGCCGCTCGTCGCTCGAACCTCTGGCGCGCAGCCTTGCGGCCCTCGAAGCGCCCCGAAAGTTTTCTCCCCAAGTCAAATACACCGGCCCCTCTGGCGCCAGTACTCCGCAGAAGATCGCTCAGCCCCAGATCTTATGGTCTCCGGCAGAGGCGAACATGGACGCCACTTCGGAGCGGGTTTGCGCCATAGTGAGCGGCTGGATTGACTACCAGCTGATGCAGATCCCCGCTGACGGCACCAAAGCCCAGACTTTTGAACTGCAATGCGCCCTGGAACTGGAATCCCCCCTGCTTTGGCCGAATTCCAAAAACGAAATCGAGGTCGGGCGTCTGAGCTTTCCGCTCACGCTTTCGAAATCGGGCACTTATCCTTTTTCGACTCTTTCCGAGGCCCTGAGCCCGAGCGCTTTGCTTGGACTAAGACTTGATTTATAGTGCCCGCATGAAACGGGCCCTCGATGTTCTTTTATCGGGGATCACAACACTGATTGTGATCTCACTGCTGACCTTTTTCTTGATGAAGCTCGTGCCTGGCGGGCCCTTCGACACCGGCAAGGCTGTGCCTCCCGAAGTGCTCGAATCGCTCAACCGAAAATTCCGCCTCGATTTGCCGTGGCACGAACAATACTACGCTTATATGCGCGACCTCGTGGTGCACGGGGACATGGGTCCTTCGATCAAATACATCGGCATGAGCGTGAACGAGATCGTCGCAGAATCGCTGCCCGTTTCGCTCGAGCTCGGCACCTACGCGCTGCTCATCTCTCTCACGGGAGGAATTTTCCTGGGCTTCCTCGCCGCCCTCAAGAAGGGCACCTACCTTGACCTCTCCGCCATGATGATCGCCGTGTCAGGCGTCTCGCTGCCGAGCTTTCTTGTGGCTGCGATCGCGATTTTGATCTTCTCGCAACACTTGGGATGGCTGCCCTCAGCCTTTTGGGACGAACCGGTGAATAAAATTTTGCCATCGATCGTGCTGGGACTTCGTCCGATGGCCATCATTGCGCGCCTGACTCGCTCGTCGGTGCTCGAAGTTCTCAACATGGATTACGTGCGTACCGCGCGCGCCAAAGGCCTCTCAGATCTCAAAGTGAATGCCCTGCACGTCTTTAAAAACTCCCTCATCCCCGTAGTGACCGTCATCGGCCCCCTGGCCGCGACGATCCTCACCGGATCTTTTGTCATTGAGTTCGTCTTTTCGGTGCCGGGTCTGGGCTATCATTTTATCAAGGCCGTCACCGACCGCGACTTCCCACTGGTGATGGGCGTGACCATGATCTACGCCTTGTTCCTTGTCGTCTCTAACACGCTCGTCGATTGGCTCTACCCCTTCATCGATCCGCGCATGAAAGGCTCCAAGTAATGATGAGCCTCGAAAAAAAGCAAAACCTGATTTTGAACCTCTGCATGGGCTTCATGGGAGTGCTCGCTCTGCTCGCGCTCTTCGCGCCTTGGATTGCCAAGTTTCCTTACGACCTGCAGAACGTGAATAACATCTTTTCCTCGCCCTCGGCGGAGCACTGGTTCGGCACCGACTCGCTCGGGCGCGATCTCTTTTCGCGTCTTGCCTACGGTTCGCGCATTTCGGTTTCGATCGCCCTGGTCACGGGCGCTTGCTCGATCCTGATCGGGGTGATCCTCGGCACCATCGCCGGTTATTACGGCGGCTGGTTCGAAAAGTTGTTGATGCGCACCATCGACACGCTCTACGCGCTGCCCTCGTTCATCATCCTCATCTTGGTGATGCTTGTGGTGGGTCGCGACATGAAGGGCATCATCATCGCCCTCACCATCACCGGCTGGCTCGGCACTGCACGTCTGATGCGCGCGCAGGTGATGAGCTTCAAACACCGCGACTTTGTGGAATCGGCCAAATCCCTCGGTTCCTCGGATCTGCGGATCATCTGCAAGCACATCTTGCCCAACTGCCTCGCGCCAATTCTCGTAGAGCTTTCCTACCAAATTCCAACAAACATTCTGGCCGAAGCGTTTCTCAGTTTCTTAGGTATCGGCATTCGCCCACCCACCCCCAGCTGGGGCGTGCTCGCGGACGAAGGCTGGCGCGCGCTGGAGATCTACCCTCACCTCACGATTTTTCCGGGCCTCTTGATCTTCCTCACGATGCTCGTCTTCAACGTGGCCGGGGACACGCTGCGCGACAAGTGGGATCCGTTCAAACGTCGCTAGTCGAGATCCACCCGCACCCCTAGGGCGGACAAGAGCACGAGCGCCTCGGGATAACTAAATCTCGCCCCCTTCACTTTGGTGTGGAGCGGGTGAATGGAATAACCCTTAGCGGTTCGGAAATCCGCATCCGTCAGATCGGCCCCGTTAAAGGACGCTCCGCTGAGTGAGGTTTCACCGAAGGACGCCTTCGCAAGAATGGCTTGCGAAAACTCAACGTCCCGCGCGGAAGAGTCCACACACCGAAAGTCTCGCAGGTGTAGCCCCTGGAACGAAGACATCTATTTTGCAATCTTTAAAGACGGGGCCGACGAGCGAGCGACAAAGCGACCAATTCAGTCCCACCAACTTGCAACCTTCAAAATGCGTATCCCGAAAGGTAAAGCCCGTGAGATTGAGATTGCTCAGATTGCACTGCTCAAAGCGGCACTCGATAAACCTTAGACCCTTGGCCGTGGAAAGCTGCGAGGCTTCGATACCGCTAAAGGCACACGAATAAAACTCTGCGCCATTGAGGTCACCGACTTCAGCGAAATTTTCTTTAGAAAAAGATCGTTTTTCGTATTCGATCATCTGGATTTCACCCCGCGGCCTGAGCTTGGGACTTTCGCGCCAATCGCTGGATTTGCGCGTTGATCATGGCGGCCATCAACGTTCGCGGCAGCAGGGCACTGAGCACGCTGGCCATGCGGCTCAAGGCTCCGGTGAACACCACCGCGCGGCCTCGCGCCGCCTGCTCGAGCGCGATCTGCGCGGTTCGTTCCGCTCGCTCCGTCAAAAACGACGGCGGGGCATCCGCCCCTACGCTTTCCCAAAATTCGGTAACGACCGGTCCGGGGCAAACCGCAGTCACGGAGATCCCGCGGGGACTCAACTCTTCGCGCAGGGCCAGGGAGAAGGACAAAACAAAGGCCTTGGTCGCCGCGTAAATGGCGTGGCCCGGCACGGGAAAGTAAGCAAAACCACTGGCGACATTGACGATGCGCGAGCCTCGCTCCATGAACGGAACGAGACGCCGGGTGGCCACCACCAGGGCGTTGATGTTGAGTTGCGTCAGCGCGACGATGCTCTCAACCGATTGCTCTTCGAAGCGCCCCGAGTAGCCAATGCCCGCATTGTTGATGAGCCACCCCACCGGGGCCCCGCGGGCGCGAACCCGATTCTCCAGCTCTGCCCACGACCCGGGATCCTGCAAATCGAGCGCAAGGACTTCGACCGCGGCTCCGCGCGCCCGGAGAGATTCGGCCAACGACGACAGCCGCTCGCGGCGACGCGCCACGAGCCAGATCTCAAGATCCCGCACGTTCGGCAAATGGCGAGCGATCTCGGCCCCAATGCCGCTCGAAGCTCCCGTAACGATGGCAATTTTCCTATGGGACATCCGTGTCGTCCCCCCTTTTGAGCGAAGTATGCCCCTTGCCCGAATCCCCGTCTAGTTCTAGGGTGCTACCCATGACGTTTTCGAGAACTTTGAAACAAACCCTTAGCACTCTCAGTCTGGGCGTCCTCGTTGCGCTCGGCGCTTGCTCCAAATCGAGCAAAGACGCCGCGACGATCCGCATGCGCATCCCCACCGATCCTCCGACGATCGACTGGTCGCTCGCCACGGATAGCGTCTCCAAAGAAGTCATCACTCCGCTGCAGGAAGGCCTCCTGAACCAAACCACCGGCACCGACATCGAGCCCGGCCTGGCCGAATCGTGGACCATCGACCCCACGGGCAAGATCTACGAATTCACTCTGCGCCAGGGCGCCAAGTGGAGCGACGGCGCCCCCGTCACCGCCCAACAGTTTGTCGACTCTTGGGAGCGCCTGCTGAATCCCGCCACCGCGAGCGAATACGCTTATTTCCTTTTCGACGTCAAAGGCGCCGAAGATTACCAGAGCGGCAAGACCAAAGATTTTGCCACTGTGGGCGTCAAGGCCGTTAACGAACGCCTCCTGCGCGTAGAACTCAAGCACGCCGCTTCGTACTGGATTCACGTGCCTTCGTTTTGGGTGACCTTCCCCATCCGCAAAGACCTGATCGCCAAGTTCGGTGACCAGTGGACCCTGCCCGGCAACCTTGTCACCACCGGCCCCTACATGCTCAAAGAGTGGAAGCGCGAGTCGCGCATCTTGCTCGAAAAAAACCCTAACTTCTACGGTTTCGAGCAAATCAAGAATGCTCCGGCCAAAGTGGAGTTCCGCACCGTCAAAGAGGGCGCCATCGCCGTCACGCTCTTTAAAAATAAAGAGATCGACATCCTGCGCGACCCTCCCCCCATCCAAGTGCCCGTGCTCTCCAAAATGCCCGAGTTCGTTTCGTCCACCTATTTCCGCGGTTACTACATCGCGTTCAACACCAAGGACCCGCGCGTCGCTGACGTGAACGTGCGCCGCGCGATCGCCATGTCGATCGACCGCAACGAGATCGGCAAGATCCTCGCGGGCGTGGTGACGCCCTCCAAGACTTGGATCCCCTCGCCCATGCTCGGCAACGATGAGAGCCTCGGCATCGATTACAATCCCGAAAAGGCCAAAGAGCTTTGGAACGGACTCAAGAACAAACCGCAAAACGTGGAAATTTGGTTCGACAGCGGCGAGCGCAACAAGATCATCGCCGAAAACTTCCAGAGCCAGGTCAAAAAGGTCCTTGGCCTCGATCTCGTGATCCAGGTTCAGGAATGGAAGGTTTACCTCAAGACCCTGTCCTCAGCGACGCCAAGCTTGTGGCGTCTCGGCTGGGCGGCGGATTACCCCGATCCGGACAACTTCATGAACATTTTTACCTGCTCGTCGGGTAACAACTTCACCAAGTTCTGCAGCAAAGACTACGACAAGTGGATCAACGAAGCCGCCGGCGAGCAAAACCCGAAAAAACGCGTCGAACTCTACACCAAGGCCCAGAAGATGCTCATCGAAGACGAAGTTGCCTTCATTCCACTCTTCACCGAACTCGCCCTGCACATGATCGCTCCGCGCGTGAAGGGTTTCCACGTCAATCCCGTGGGAGACTTCTCGTTCAAGCGCATCACGCTCGAACCTTGATCGCTTGCGCAGCGAGTTATGACCGGTCGGCCCCCGCGATTCCTCGGGGGCCAGATTTCGGTTTTAATAGAGGGTATGTATAGCCTTTCGCGTTCGCTCCTCGCTCTAGGCCTCGGACTCTTCGCCCTTGGTGCAGAAGCCAAGCAATTCAAAACTCAATTCTTCTCTCTGGACCTGCCTCCGAACTGGGATTGCGTCAAAGAGGAGCTCGACTGGGTTTGCCAACCCGACAACCTGCACGAGCGCTCGGAAGTTTTTATGGTGATCGTCACCAAGGCGGTCGACGCCGTAGACGACTCGCTCACCAAGTACCAAGACGTGCTGAGCCAAGTCCGCACGCTGCGCAACCTGCGCGGCGACCCCTACAAGAGTGAAGTGCGCTACACACGCATCAACAAAATTCTCGAGCGCGAATGGGTCGACTCCCTGCAGTTTGGATCGGAGATCCCGGGCTTTTACACGCGCTATCTCGCCTCGATCGCCGAAAAGGTGGCCGGCCTTTTGACCTACGCCATCGCCGAATCTTCGTACGCCAAGTGGTCGCCCGTGATGGAACGCATGATCGGCACCATCGAACTCAAATTTGACCCGCAGGCTTTTGAACAGCTCTCCAAGCAGAGCGGTTCGCTGCTCTCTTCGCGTGGCGGTGGTTTTGGTGGTCGCGCTGCAGCTCCCGAAGTCGAAGCCGCGGCTCCCGCTCCGGACGCCAGCAATGACTCTTCGATCATGATCGTTGCGCTGGTGCTTTTCGCAGCGGCTGGCTACTGGTTCTACAAAAAGAAACAGCAGAAAAAAGGCTAGCGCGCGTGCTCTTCGAAGACGCCACAGGCACCTGTCCCCACTGCTT
Organism: Bdellovibrionota bacterium; assembly: GCA_035539375.1. Taxonomy (GTDB): domain Bacteria; phylum Bdellovibrionota; class UBA2428; order UBA2428; family UBA2428; genus DATLIP01. The sequence continues at coordinate 24,916 of DATLIP010000006.1, forward strand.
CGAAACCATCAGCGTGCCGGTGGATCCGGGCGGCGGCGAGGACCAGGAAGTCTACATCGACTGCGAGGTTTGCTGTCGCCCTATCCTCGTGCGCGCTCGTTGGAACGAAGATCTCGAAGAGTACGAGCTACAACTGGATCGCGGCTAGCTCGCCGCCTTGTGATTTAAAAACATTCCCGTTAAGCTCACGAGCTATGAAGAAAATCCTCGTCGCTCTCGGAATTGCTACTCTCACTGCTGCTTCGGCCCATGCCACTGAGATCAGCGGACACATCGGCATTTCTCCATTCACGTCTACCTACCAAAATGCGGGTGGCGTTTCGCTCGAAGCGGGCGTGGATTACATGCGCGACGAGTTTCGCATCGAACTCTTGAATCTCGGCTTGATGGTTGCGAGCTACAAAGAAGACAACCACGAAGACCTCATGGCCTCTTCGGCAATTCAAGTCGCTCTCGTGCCCGGGCTCTTCGGCGGTCTGCGCGCGGGTGTGCAATTTCTGAAGCTCCCCGAGGGTAGCACGCAGGAAAAGGTCAAAAGCTACGGCGCACTGACGCTCACCGCGATCGCACCGATGGGCCTCATCATGACAGCCGACGTGGGTCTCTCAGCCGTGAGCCGCTACACGAAGTTCTCTTTTGGTTATCACTTCTAAGCATCCAAGCGCCACCGAGCGTCACGCGTGTACAGACCTCTTAGCTTGACCGAACGAAGTCTGGCTTCGTAAGAGCAAGCTCAGGAGGACCATTAATGACCAACACTCGTTTTTTAGCTCTAACACTCTCATTCCTATCCTTTGCGGGCCTTGCGCACGCCAAGGAAAAGGTCGAAGTCGATTCGAAAGCCATCAATGAGGCGCTCGACGTCATTTCCGCACTCAACACTAGCAAGGAAGAAGATTCGCTGCTCATTCCAGCATCTTTTGGCAAAACCGAAGTCAAAGGTGAAAAGCCCATCGACATGCTCAAATTTTACGTCGACAAAATGGGCCAAGAAGATCCAAAAATCATCGACCGCATGACAGAGAAAGACATTCCCGCCGCCGACGAGCTACCCTGGACTTACGGGTTTGCGCGCAACGTGGACGTGGTGCACCTCGCGGTGGATCTCTCCAGCAATCTGAGTGGCGAAATCGTCAAAGACCTTCAGAAAAAAGCGCTCAAGGAGCTCTTCAAAATCACCGAGGCCGGCGGCCTGGTGGGTGTGGACGGTGCGGCCTGGTCGGTATGCGGAGTCACCTTCCCGGCGCTGCTCGTGCTCGATCCGGCGAAGAAGGTGATCTACACCCTCACGCCCGACGACACGAGTTGCTAAGGATTTAGAACACCGAAGCGCCGACGACTTGTTCGAATTTGTAAGTGGCGAGATTGAACTTGTACAGCGAGTCGATCTCGTCGCGCTTCGCCGACAGGTAAGCGGCAAACTTTTGCACGGTGCTCTGGTTGCTCGCGGCGCTCTTGCCCGAAGAAATCTCCTGATCAATCACCAAATCCTGCACCAAGCGGCGCGCGGCGCGCATGGTGTCGGTGCGCAGCTCATAAGTGGCCTGCGCCTGCTGCAAATCGTTGTAGGCTTTGTAGACTTCCACGTTCATGCCGGCGTCGAGGTGCCGCAGCATCGCTTCGGCTTCCATCCATTCGGCGCGAGCTTTGGCAACTTCTGAGGCCCGTTCGTGAAATCCTAAATTCCAACGCAGGCCAATGCCTGCGGCACCTTCGAGCTTGTTTCCGACGTCGTTGGCGTAAGGGCTCGACTGGTCTTCGCGATTGGGTGCGTGTCGAAACTCTCCCTGTCCACCGGCCACGATGACAGGCATGTACTGAGCTTTTTGTGATTCGTACATCGCCTTGCGGGCTTTGACACCTTCGACGAGCGCAAGGCGCTCGGGCCGACGCGCCTGAGAAATCTTGAGATACTCTTCAAAAGTTTTGAGCTGAATCGGACGCGCCACGAGGTTCGCGCGATCCCACTGGGGTTCCACGTCGAGGCGACCAATTTTCCAGGCCATGGCTCGCTTGGCGTTGAGACGCCCGAACTCGGCCTCCTGCTTGCGAATCTTGATTTCGTTCACCACCGCTGCGAGCTGGTCGCGCTGAGGTGGCGACTTGAGCTTGGCCATGGCCTTGTCGAGGCGCTCGGAGGCTTCGCTCGTGAGCTGGATAAACTCAAAAGCCATTTGGTAGCCGAAATAAAGTTCGGCTACTTCGTACTGCAATTTGAAACGGTCGCGCTCCAGGAGTGCGGCTTCGGCGCGCACACCGGCATCGGCTGCTTCCTGTCCTGAGCCAATGGCTCCGAAGCTATAAATTGGCTGGTAGATCTCAAGCTGCACGCTCGAGAGGATGCCCCACTCGTCCCAATTGGTGCGACCGGTGACCGCGTTGCCTTCGGCGCCGGGGACTGGTGCCGCGAGTGCGGTCACGTTGCCGGCGAACCAAGATTTGGAATTGGCAAAGTCGAGTCGCGCCTTGGCGAAGTCGAGCTTGGCCTGCTGCGCGCCCAGCTGGGCCCCACTTTTTTGGGCGGCTTCAAAAAATTCCACAAAGCCCATGCGCTCGGCCGCGGGGGCCGAAAAAACGAGGGCAGGCGCCAAGAGGCCCGTGAGCGCAACGATCTTAAGCGCCACCGCTTGCGGCCTCCTGCTTGGCCTTGGCGACGCGTTTTTTCATGAGATCGATGATCGCCGCGAAGTCGCGCTTCTCGAGCGCGCGGTCGAATTGACGTTTGAGGTTTGCGGAGATCGCTTCTTTTTCGATCACAGCGTCGACCACTTTTTTGGATTTGGTGTCAAATTCAAGCCGCATCTCAAAGGGATTGGCGATGCGCTCGCCGAGCTTTTCACGCTCGATGGCACCGTTGATCACCACTTTTTTGTTGCTCGCGGGATCGAGCTTGTAAGTGAATTCGTCGGACTTGGCAGAGATCTTCACCGCTTGCGGGTAAACGACCTCTTCAAGGATTTCGGTGAGGGTGCGGATGAACTCATCGCGCTGGCCCTTGGGCAGCGTGTTCCAGCGAGCGCCGAGAGCACGACGCGAGAGCGCCACCACATCTACATAAGTGGTCACTTCGCCGAGACGCTTGCGAGCGTCAGCGTCGAGCTTGCCTTTGTGAACTTTAGAAAGATCGGCGAGCGAGATGACCGAAGTCAGAAAGTCTTCGGCGACCGAGACGATCGGCAAATCCTTGCGCGGGCTCGCGGGGACTTCTTGAAGGCGTTTCTCGGCGTTTTCGATGCGCGACTCTACGGTAGCTACCGGCGCCGTGTAATCCGAAGTGGCTGGCGACGCGGCGCACCCTACTTGGCTGATCGTGAGCGCCACTCCCATCATTCCTATCGAAAATCTATTCGCCATGACTCCCTCCAAATTAGCGTCCAACCACGGCCAAGTCCATGACCAGTGGCATTTAGTAGCTCAGCGGCAAGCCCCACACGGTCGAGAGCGCGTATAGCGCAATGCCGCACCAAAAGGGGATCTTGGCGTTATCGTCCCACTGCGAAGGCCAGGCCTCAGCGATCACCGCCACGATGCCCCCCACGAGCGAAAACCAAAAGACGATCCACGCCGAAGGCCATGCTTGATCGGCTCCCATAGCGTAAGTAGCCCAGGGGCCTGTCCAGGCCACCGTGCCAGCCGCAAAGGCGGCGCAAAAACCTGCAAAGGATCCCTCGAGAGTTTTGCCGCCAAAATCGATAGGCATTTTGCGGCCATCGATAAGAAAGGCCGAGAGCACTTCGGACCAGCTACGGCGCCCGTAGCGCACACCCACGAGGCCCGCCACGGGATCCATCCATGCGAGAATCAAGATCGCCTGGATCGCGAGCACGCGGGGCAAAAACAAAATCGAGAACATGAGACCCAGCAGATAATAGAGCTGTGCGCTGGGTTCTTTGATTTCGTTCTCGCGCATGAGCGGGCCCATGACTCGCAGGACAAGAGCGTTGAGGCGCGGCCACACCAAGCGACCGAGCTCAAAGGGCAGCGAGGCGACAAAGAGCACAAAGACTGCCGCGAAGGCCTCGAGGCGGCTGAAAACGCTTACAAAACCGTAGGCGATCACAGAGCCAGCGAAAGCATGAAACAACTTGCGACTAAGATGGTCGTCGAAACGCGATCGCAGCACCCCAAAAACTCCTCGTCATACGCCGGTGGCGCGGGACCACAGCCCCCGAAACACGCCGGCCCGAAATCTAAGATTCGTCACGGATCAAAAAGTGATCAATGTTCCCTTTGCCCTGGCGAACGACCACAGGCTCAGAATTCGTAAAATCGAGCACGGTGGAAGGTTCGGAGGCTACGGGGCCCACGCTCAAAATCAAGTCGACGGACTTGCCGTAGACGCGCTGAATGTCTTCGGGACTGGTGAGCGGCTCCCCTTCTGGCGTCGTGGCCGAGGTGCCGATGATCGGGTGGCGAAGGCCATTGACGAGTGCCAGGGGCACCGGATGGTTCGGCACGCGAATGCCCACCGAAGAGCGTCCGCTCACAAGGAGCTTGGGCACCATCTTGGTGGCGGGCAATACGAAAGTGAAAGGACCGGGAAGCAAGCGGCGCATTTCGCGGTAGGCTTGGTTCGATACGACGGCGAATTGCGAGAGTTCTTTAAGGTCGGCACAAATGAACGACAGCGGCTTTTTGGGATCGCGTTTCTTGATGGTGAAAATGCGATCGATAGCGCGCTTTAAGAACAAATCACAGCCGAGGGCGTACCCGGTGTCGGTTGGGAACGCAATGATGGCTCCACGTTGCAAGAGGGCCACGGCTTGGTCGATGGCTCTTTGCGAAGGCGTCGGAGTGTTTACCTCGAGGATCATTCTTTATTTCTATCACAAAGCTCGCAGGCCTTAAATCTTTGAAACCCTAAGAAAAATGACTTCCTTTTTTAGTGGCGCTCCGCATCCAAGCTGAATTATAGGAAAGCCCATGGGGCAGATCCAAGAATGCGGTGAAAAGGTAGCCTACCGAAGCTTCGTGGGCCACAATGCCATCGCCCTTGAACTAGCTGAATATATGGCCAAACGCTTCACCTACTTCAGCGTGGAGGCTTGGACCCGCAACATCGAAAACGGTGAAGTGTCCCTAAATGGAGCGCCCGCCTCCCCGAAGCACGTCCTAAAATTGGGCGATGAGGTTCAATACATGACCAAAACCCGAGCCGAGCCCCTGGTGCCCAAAAAGATCGACATCGTCTACCAAGACCAAGACATCATCGTGGTGAACAAGCCCGCCCACATTCCCGTGCACCCCACCGGGAGATTCCTGCGCAACACCATGATCCACGTGCTCAAAAAGCAGCTCGGTCTGGATTTCCTAGTGCTCGCCCACCGCCTCGACCGCGAAACCACGGGCCTCTGCGTGCTCTCCAAAACGCCGCTGGGCAAAGACAAGATGTACTGGCAGTTCTACAACAACGAGGTCGACAAGACCTACTGGGCCCTGGCCTGGGGCGAGCCCGCTAAGAAGTCGGGCATCATCGACGCGCCCATCGGTTCGGCCCACGGCCCCGACTCGCGCTCCAAGAGCCCCATCCGCATCAAACAAGAGGTGCGCGGGGCCAAGTCCAAAACGGCCAAAACGAAGTACCACACCCTCAGCACCCAGTGGATCGAGCGACCCGAGTGGAATCCGCCCCACTGGCCGGCCCTGGAACGGCTCAAGAACGGGGAGTGGAACGCTCCCTGGCCGGTCTCGCTCATTGAATGCAAGCCCGTCACGGGCCGCACCAACCAAATCCGCGTGCACCTGGGCGAACTCGGGACCGGAATTCTGGGCGACAAGCTCTACGACCCCGACGAGCAGGTTTTTATGCAAATCAAAGGTC
>DATLIP010000007.1:0-10395 GCA_035539375.1 Bdellovibrionota bacterium
CAATCACGGCGTTCAGTGTGGCGCTGGGGCGCATCACCTTGGCAAGTTTCTCGTCAGAAGGTTGGTAGTAGCCACCGATGTCGATGGCCTTGCCTTGGCACTCCGAAAGTTCTTTCACGATTTGAGCTTCGCTCGCGGCAAGCTTTTGTGCAATGGGAGCGAACTTGGCTTTGAGTTCGGCGTCTGTGCTCTCCGCAAGGGCCTGTGCCCAATAGAGGGCCAGGTAGAAGTGGCTGCCGCGCGAGTCGAGCTCGCCCACCTTGCGAGCAGGCAAACGATTTTCGCTGAGGATGCGGCCGTTGGCCTTGTCGAGGGCCGTAGCGAGCGCTTGAGCTTTGGCGTTATTTTGTGTGGCCGCTAGGTGCTCGAGCGATACGACCAGGGCGAGGTACTCACCGGTGGAGTCCCAGCGCAGGCTGTTCTCTTGCACCAGCTGTTGCACGTGGCGCGGGGCCGATCCGCCAGCGCCCGTTTCAAAGAGTCCGCCGCCTTCGAGCAGTGGCACGATGGAGAGCATCTTGGCGCTGGTGCCGAGCTCGAGGATCGGGAAGAGATCCGTGAGGTAGTCGCGCAGCACGTTGCCAGTAACCGAGATCGTGTCTTGACCCTTGCGGATGCGCTCGAGCGAAAAGTTCACCGCGTCTACCGGAGCGAGGATTTTAATTTCTAATCCCTTGGTGTCTTGATCTTTGAGGTAGGCCTCAACCTTTTTGATGAGCTCGGCATCATGAGCGCGGTTCTTGTCGAGCCAAAAGACAGCCGGAGTCGAAGTGAGACGCGAGCGCTGTACGGCGAGCTTCACCCAGTCGCGAATCGCGATGTCTTTGGTTTGGCACATGCGCCAAATGTCGCCCGTCTCGACCTTGTGTTCGAAAATGGTTTTGCCGCTAGCGTCGACAACGCGCACTTTGCCGGGCGCGCTCATCTGAAAGGTTTTGTCGTGCGAGCCGTACTCTTCGGCCTTTTGCGCCATGAGACCCACGTTGGGCACGGTGCCCATGGTTTTGGGGTCAAAGGCGCCGTGCTTTTTGCAGTCTTCGATGGTGGCGGCGTAGACGCCCGCGTAGCAGCGATCGGGGATCATCGCTACGGCGTCTTGCAGCTTGCCATCAAGGTTCCACATCTGGCCCGAGGAGCGGATCATGGCGGGCATCGAGGCATCGACGATCACGTCGTTCGGCACATGCAGGTTCGTGATGCCCTTTTCAGAGTCGACCATGGCGAGCGGCGCGCGTTTGGCATAGGTGGCTTTGATGGCGGCTTTGATTTCTTCTTGTTTCGCTTCGGGGAGCTTGGTGAGTTTGGCGTAGAGGTCACCGAGGCCGTTGTTCGCGCTGACGCCGATTTCGGCAAAGTCTTTGGCGTATTTTTCAAAGACGTCGGCAAAGTACACGGTCACCGCGTGACCGAACATGATGGGGTCGGAGACTTTCATCATCGTCGCTTTGAGGTGGAGCGAGGCGAGCACGCCCTCTTTTTTGATCTGCTCAAGCGTTTGGGCGTAGAACTCGCGCAGTGCGCGGACATTCATCGACGAGGCGTCGATGATCTCCGCAGCCTTGAGCGTGGTTTTTTCTTTGAGCACCGTGGTCTGGCCGCCCTCGCCCACGAATTCAATCTTCACGGTGGTGTCGGCGGGAACGGTGTAGGATTTTTCACTGCCGTAGAAATCTCCGCTCGTCATGCTCGCAACGCGCGACTTGGAATCACCCGACCATTTGCCCATCGAGTGCGGGTTGGTGCGAGCAAAGGCCTTGACGGGGCCTGCCACGCGGCGATCCGAGTTGCCTTCACGCAGCACGGGGTTCACAGCAGAACCCAGAACTTTGCCATAGCGAGTTTTGATGTCCTTTTCGGCGTCGGTCTTGGCGTCTTCGGGATAGTTCGGCACGTTGTAGCCGTGACCCTGCAGTTCGGTGATGGCGGCCTTAAGCTGCGGAATCGAGGCGCTGATGTTGGGCAGCTTTACGATGTTGGCGTCGGGTGATTTGGTGAGCTCACCGAGGTTTGCAAGCGCGTCGGTAATGCGCTGTTCGGGCTTCAAGCCTTCGGGAAAACTTGCGAGAATGCGGCCGGCGAGCGAGATGTCGCTCGTTTCCATTTTGATGCCGGCGGCGGCCGTGAAAAATTTGATGATCGGCAGGAGCGATGCCGTAGCCAGGGCGGGAGATTCGTCGGTCTTCGTGTAGATGATCGTATTTTTCATGTAGCTCCCAAACATAGTCCGAAATCGGCCGGGCGATAACTGGATTCCTGGCCTTTGACGCATTGCGTTTCGCGAGGACTTCTTCACAGACATTTTTAGTCGACCATGGATGGGTGTCATTGGAGGCTCTCGCCATGATCAAAACGAAAACATCCGCACGTCTTATGGCCTTTTTCTCGTCCCTCGGGCTCGCTGTTTCGGCCTTGGCCTTCGAGGGCGAGGTGAGTTTCTCTGCCGACGAAATCGCCACCCACGCGCGTCAGACGGATAAAATCCTTGCTGATGCCGCCGACTGTCTCAAAGAAGATCTCGACTACCACCAAGATTTCTTTCGCCGCTACGGCGTGGCGGGTTTTTATGGCGACCGCTCGGCTTACGCCAAGCTCAGCAGCTCCGGGCGACGCGCGCACCTGCGCTCGCTCGGGAAATCCCCCGAACTCGCCGAGCGGATCTATCCCACGAGCTGCGTGGGCCTCACGCTCAAGTGCTTAGGGCGCGGCTTTCGCAGCGTCGGCGCCGAAAAGACTTGGGCCAAGATCGAAGCCTACACCCGTGCCAACGCTGTCGATGGCACGGCGATGCAAGCGGCGCTGCAAAAGCTCGGCTGGAAGATTTATTACTGGAATCCCGACGTGAGCCGCAACGAGGTGTGGGACGCCAAAGAGAAGGCCGCCGATTCCGCGAACAAATTGCGGTTCTGGGGCTACCACGCTTACCGCTGGAGCACGGTCAAAAACAAAAAAACTTATTACGAGAACCGCGTGGACGATGCCCAGGCGCTGGTGAATTTTGGCGAGGCGACGCCGCGTGCGTTTCGCGAGATTCCTTTTTATGTGGGTACGGCCCACACAGGCTACCATGTTTTTCCGGGCTCCTTTGGTCAAGTGATCGAAGGGCACAGCACCCGCGCGATCACCGATCCGCAGACGCTTGAGTCTTCGGAGTTTAATCCTCTCAAAAACGGCGGCGGCCCGCGGGGTTCTTACTATTCAGGGCTCATCGCCATTCCGCCGGGGCAGGATCTATGAATCCCATTCTGCTCGATTTGCCGATGCCAATTTGGACGCCCCGACTTTGCATCAAGCCGCGCTTTGCAGGCGAGGGGCCGGCTCTCAATCGTGTGATTTGCACGTCGCTCGAGCATTTAAAGCCTTGGATGCCCTTTGCGCAGCACGCCCCCACCCTGGAGGAGAGCGAAGAGCACTGTCGCCGTTCGGTGGCGAAATTTATCTTGCGCGAAGATCTCACGCTGTCGATCTACACGCGCGATGGGAAAACACTGATCGGCTCGACGGGATTTCACCAGCCGAATTGGGAGTTGCGATCCTTTCATATCGGGTACTGGGTGGCCGCCGAATTTGAGGGCCAGGGCTTTATCACAGAGTCTACCAATGCGCTCACGCGCTATGGCTTTGAAGTGCTAAGGGCACGGCGGCTCGAGATCCGCTGCGACGAAGGCAATGCGAGCAGCTTTGGCGTGATGGATCGGCTCGGCTACGTGCGTGAGGGGACGCTGAAGCACGACAGCTTTTCTGCACAGGGAGAGGTGCGCAGCACGATCGTGACGGCGCGCTGCGACTCCAAGGGGCTGCCACCGCTCGACGTTAAATGGTAATTTAGAGACAGGCGCTGATCGCGAGTGGCGTGCTGCCATAAGTGGCGGAGCTCGCTGCGAAGCATTCCCCAAAATTTTCGTCGGCACTCAGGCAAGCCTGGATCGGATGTTCGGGTTTTTTTGTGAGAATCGGTGCGGCGACCGTGAGGCAATCCGAAAAGCCTTTGCCAGCGCCGACGCAGGCGGAAGCTGCGATCGTAGCTTTGTAATTTTGGGCGATCAAGGCGGCATGACAATCGCTAAACGTGCGCTCGGCCGTGACGCAGACTCCGACAGCTTGCAGTTCGGTTCTGAGGAGGCCCTTAGTGGCCTCTAGGCAATCGGAGAAGCCTTCACGTGCGTATTTGCAAATCGGGATGGCGTTGGCCGCCGTTTTTCGCTTGAGCTGGGCTACCAGCGGAGCAGCGGCGTTGTAGCAGTCGTTAAAGGCCGCAGCGCGCGAGTGCGGCGCCAAGGCGAGAAAAGATCCAATCACGAGTAGGCAGCGAAGAGGGTTCATAAAAACTCCTTTGGAGCCACAGGCCTAATGATTTTGTGGTGCAAAGTCTAGCCTCGTTATCGCGACAAATACCCTAGACGCACGGCCTCTTCGACGAGGTTCTGGGCATAAGTCCAGAGCTGCTCGGAGCCGTGCTGAATGCTCGCGTTGCGCTTTAAAACGCGATCGCTTGTGATGCCGTGTTTTTTCCAGCTGTGACCTTGTGTGCGGAAGTTGGCGAGCATGGGGAGCAGGCGATCAAAGGATCCGACAAATTTGGATTCCGGGCAGGCCTGCAATTCGTAGGCGTCCCAGAGGGCGCGGAATTCCGCACCGATCTCCGCCGGGAGCAGGGCAAAGATGCGCTCGGCGGCGCGCTGCTCGCGCTCCGCTTTGCTCTGCGCGAGCACCTCGTCGTAGACAAAAGTATCGTCGGCGTCGATCTCCACGATGTCGTGCAGGAGAGCGATTTTGAGCGCGCGCTCCAAGTTGATTTCCTCATTGGCAAGCGAATGACCGGCGAGCACCGCCGTGGCGAGGTGCCAGGAATGTTCTGCGGAATTTTCGCGCCGGGATTCGTCGTGCAGCAGCGTTTGGCGCAGGATATTTTTGAGTTTGTCGATCTCGGCGATGAACGCGAGAGCGGGAATCGTTTCCATGCGGGGCAGGCTCATAGGTCGCTCACCCTACCCGCAAGAGCTCCGACCATCTAGTGGTGTGTGCGGGACTTTTCATGTTAGAGGCCATCTCCCAAAACTTGTCGATGCCGCAGGCGGCAAAGGCCAGGCTCCCGCGGCCAAATCTCCGGTTCACTTCGTCCAGGGTGCGCATCAGATGTTCATCGCGCGCAGAGTCGCTGCCGTTAAAGAGATCCATTTGCACGCGTGAGTGAGGCACCAGGTCGCTCAGCACGACTCCGGCTTTTTTATAGCGCACACCGCGGCGATAGAGCCGGTCCACGAGCGGCATCGTAGTCGCGATGAGTTTGTTTGTGCTGGCGGTGGCCGCGGGAATCGACATCGGTAGGGAGTCGTAGTGGTAGTTCTCGTCAAAGCGGCTCGTCTGGATCATCACGCGCAGGTAACGCGTGAGCAGGCCTTGCTGACGCAGTTTTAGCGCGGCGCTCGTCACGTGTGTCGCCACCGATTCGCGCAGCTCCTCGATCTCGTACACGGGTTTGCCAAAGGACCTGGTCGAGACCACTTGTTTACGCGCCTCGCGAAGGATTTCGAGCGTGATACAGCTCTCGCCGCGCAGCTCTTTGGCGATGTAGAGCCCTGTGATCGAGAGCAGCTGCTGAATCATTTTGTCGTTGGACTCACGCAACTCTTTGGCGGTGTCGATGCGGTGAGCGCCGAGTTTTTTGGCGAGCTTGCGACCGATCCCCCACACCTCGCGCACAGGGAAACGTTCGAGCTCCGCGGTGATCTCTCGCTCGTTCACTAGAGAGTACACGCATTCGGTGAATTCTTTGTTCGCCTTGGCGATGTGGTTCGCCACCTTGGCGAGCACCTTGGTGGGGGCGATGCCGATGGAGACGGGGATTCCTGTGTGGCGAAAAATTTTGTCGCGCAGGCGCAGAGCAAAGTCCCGCAGCTCGGCCTCGGACATGTCGGGAATTTCGGCAAAGGCCTCATCGATAGAGTAGATTTCCAGCCGTGCCACCTCTTCGGCGAGGGTTTCCATCACGCGCCGGCTCATGTCGCCATACAAAGTGTAATTCGACGAGAAAACGTGCACGGCGTTTTGCTCGCAAAAGTCTTTGATCTTGAAGTACGGCGCGCCCATCTTGACGCCCACGGCCTTGGCCTCGTCTGAGCGCGAAACGGCGCAGCCGTCGTTGTTTGAGAGCACGATGACAGGTTTTGTGGCGAGATCCGGTCGAAAGACTCGCTCGCAGGAGCAGTAAAACGAATTGCAGTCGATGAGCGCGATCATAGGCGGTGCACGCAATGCGTGGCGACACCCCAGATCTGAAATTCTGTGGCGGGCCCGATGGGAATGGGTTTGTATTTGGGGTTTTCAGGTATGAGTTCTACGGCGCCGCTGCGCTGAACCACGTAGCGCTTGAGTGTGAATTCGCCGTAGACGGCGGCGAGCACCACGTGGCCGTGGCGCGCGGTGATCGAACGGTCGATGATGAGCAAATCGCCATCGAAAATGCCCGCTTCAATCATGCTGTCGCCCCGCGCACGCACAAAAAAGGTCGCCGCGGGTTTGCTGATGAGCAGTTCGTTGAGGTCGAGTGTGGACTCGATATAATCCTGCGCTGGGCTCGGAAATCCGCACGAAACGGGGCTTAAGAATAGCGGAATTGGCCTCGACCCTTTGTCCATACAAATGTATGGTACACAAAAAATGGATTGCTGTCCAAGATCTTCTCGGCTCTTGTTTTGACGAGCGTTTTTTTGACGCTAGTTGCGAATTTGCAGGGCTGCGAGCTCCAGACTGCGCTTGATCTTGATGCGGCAATTCTTGATAATAAAGCCATGCGAAGACGACTTGTTCAAGCGCTCGTTCTTGTGGCGGGGCTGAGGGCAATGGATATTCGCGCAAGCCAAGTCGTCTCAACGCCTCCTACCGCCAAATGCCCCCAAGTCCTGCAACTTGTGGAGTTGCTGCAAGGCTTTGATGCGATATTGCAGAGCGGTGATCTCGAGGCTCACTACGATGCGCTACGTAAATTTCCTAAAGAACATCGGGCCTCCATCTTGTCGCAGTTGCGGCGGATGGCGAGCGAAACGCGCGAGCCCGAAGACGACGCTGAAGTGATCCGAATACATGCCAGCGAAGCGCTCTATGATTTGAAGGACCGCGAGGGGATCGCGCAAGTCATTGCGCATCCGGTAGAGCGAGGCATTTATGAAAGCCGCCAACTCGTGAAAATGGCGGTGACGCTCGGGGTTTTCCCGCCTGAAGCTCGCGCACGCTATGGTGAAATCTTGGATCGTTATCCCTATCTCAAGCTCGATGCCTTTGGAGATATGTCCGGACACCCGCTTTACAAAAGCGTGGTGTGGCCTGAGTTTCGTGCCGACCAAAGTCTACCCATTAGGAACTTTCCCAAGACCGGCGGCAAGCTCTTTCTTTTGGGGGGCCCACTCGCAGGTGAGGTGGTGGCGCGCGTGATGAGTTCCGAATCTGCCAAACTTTGGCGAGAGCTCTATGACGACAAGGCCACATGGAGAGCGGCTGGCTTTGACGAGGTTCCGCTCGAGGTGCCTATGAGCGCCGACGAGGTTGCCACTAGGTATCAGCTGAGTGGCGAGCAGGTGGCGAAGCTCAAAAGTCTCGAGCGCGAAGCGGGGCCCGGCTCGGCGCTTGTCTTTGCCGGCGTGGTGAAGGGACACACACTCAAGACGCACGTCGATCAGAGCCCAACCCCGGACGGCACCGACGAATGGCTGGCGATCGGCAATCGCTTTTTGCGAGTGCTCGAAGCTAAGAACATCGACTTCGGACACGCCGCGCACTTGAACAATCTCGTCTTAGAGGTGTACGGCAGAGAGGGTGATCCGATCTTGCGACTCATCGATTTTGATATGCTGAGTCGCAAGTCAAGTCCCTGAGTGTGCTCTCATCATGGTGCAAAAAGTTTGCTAAACTAAGTGCGTGTCGAAGCGAAGATTTCTCCTTACCAACATGGGCTCGCTCGGTGATCTGCATCCCTTCATGGGCATGGCGCTCGAGCTGATGCGCGCAGGTCACGAGGTGCTCTTTGTCTCGGGAGAGTCTTATCGCGACTACGTAGAATCCTTTGGCATCGCTTTCGCGTCGGTGCGCCCGAACTTTCACCCAAACGATCCTGAGCTGCTCGCCATCGTGCTCGATCGCATGAACGGCCCCAAACGCTTGCACAAAGATCTCGTCTTTGGGCGCATTCGCGAGACCTACGAGGATTTCATCAAGCTCGCCGGTGGCTACGACGTCATCGTCGGAGGCACTCTGGGCTTCTTTGTGCCCACGGTGGCCGAAATGCTCGGCGTGCCGTGGGTTTCGGTGACGCTCTCGCCGGTGCTGCTGTGGAGTGCGCACGACGTGCCGGTGATTCCGCAGTGGCCGCCCGCCGCGAGGCTCCTGCGCATGGCAGGGCCGCGCTTCACCAAAGGTTACCTGGATCTCGTGTTGCGCTTTGTGGACTCGTGGGCGGCGAACTTGCACGAGCTGCGCCGCGACCTAGGGTTGCCGCGCTCGCGCGGGCTGTACCGGGGCATGATGGCTTCGCCGCATTTGAACTTGATGCTCTTCTCGAGCGTCTTCGCCGCCCCCCAGCCCGACTGGCCCGCTCCCTACGCGCAGTGCGGTTTCGTGGATTTCGACGGCAAAACGGGAGCGATCGCGCCCGAGGTCGAAAGCTTCTTGGCGCAGGGACCTGCTCCGATTCTCTTCACGCTCGGCTCCACCGCTTCCGAGTTCGACGTCGCGATGCTGAGAACTTTCGTCGACTACGCCAAGCAGAGCTCCCACCGCGTGCTCTTCGTGGTGGGCAAAAAGAACGAAGCCGAACTCCGATCTCAAAACTCTGAGCGTCTGCACTTCGCGAGCTATGTGCCTTACGGCGAGATCATGCCTCGCTGCCGACTCGTGGTGCACCAGGGTGGCATCGGCACCACGGCGCAGGCCATGAAGAGCGGCAATCCTTCGCTGATCGTGGCCGATGTCAATGATCAGCCCGACAACGGCGATCACCTGGCGCGCACGGGCGCGGGGGAATGGATCCCGGCGAGCAAGCTGAGCGTGAAACGTCTCGCGCAAAAGATCGACGAATTGCTCGCTTCGGAGCCCATCAAAAGGCGCGCCAGCGAAGTGGCTGCCAAACTGAGCGCGGAGTCCGGCGCGACGAATGCTGCGCGAGCCTTGGAATCGCTCTTGAAGTGATCAAAAAATCCTCGTGATGGCCTTAAGAATCGCCGCGTGGATCTCTTCGATGCTCCGCTGCGAGTCGATCACTGTGTACGAATCCGGATGGCTTTTGGCCATGTGTAGGTACGCGGCGCGGATGTCTTGGTGGAATTCGATCTTCTCTTGCTCCAGGCGATCGAGCTTGCCGTCTTGGCGTTTGATCACGCGTTCCATGCCAAGCTTGGGGTCGAGATCAAAAACAAAGACATGATCGGGAAAGGTGCCGTCTGTGGCCCAATCGTTGAGGTTGTGGATCGACTGCAGTCCAAGTTTGCGGCCCCAGCCCTGGTAGGCTTTGGAGGCGTCGATGTAGCGATCGCAGAGCACCACGGCGCCTCGCTCGAGCGCGGGGCGAATCACCTTGTCCACGTGTTCGGCGCGAGCGGCAGAGTAGAGCAGAGCTTCGGCTTTGTAGGCGATTTTTCCCGAGGTGGGGTCGAGTAGGATGCTGCGAATTTTTTCGCCGAGCGGAGTGCCGCCGGGTTCCCACGAGAGCACCACTTCGCATCCGAGATTTTCTTGCAGATGGCGCTCTAGGAGACGAATTTGGGTGCTCTTGCCCGTGCCTTCGCCGCCTTCGAATACGATGAATTTGCCATTGGTCATAAGGCTTGGTTACACCATAAAAAAAGATCGGGTGCCAGGCAATTTGCCTAACACCCGATCTAAAAATGGCAATTGTCAGGTGCCAGGTAAATTACCTGACACACTCTCTGCTCGAGCTTACTTCTTCAGTTGTTCGTCGATGATCGACTTGAACTGTTCGAAAGGCAGCGCGCCGGCAACTTTCTTGCCGTTGACAAAGAAGGTCGGAGTGGAGTTCACGCCTACCGATTCGCCAGCCGAGAAGTCTTGCATCACGCGAGCGTCCACGGTGGGGTTCTTGAGGCAAGTTTCAAACTTCGCCACGTCGAGGCCGAGGTCTTTGGCGAACGCTACGTAAGGCTTGCTAGGCAGTTCTTTTTGGTTGTCGAAAAGCTTGTCGTGGTATTCCCAGAACTTGCCTTGCTCCTTGGCGCATTCCGAAGCGACGGAAGCGGGGCGAGCTTCAGGGTGACCGCGCTCCAACGGGAAGTGGCGGAAGGCGATGTTGATTTTGTCGCCGTAGTGCTGCTTCAGCTGGTTCACGATGTCTTTGGCGCGCGAGCAGAAGGGGCACTGGAAGTCCGAGAACTCGTGAATCTGGACTTTGGC
>DATLIP010000008.1:0-8134 GCA_035539375.1 Bdellovibrionota bacterium
ATAATTTGAATCAACTTGTGGTTGGCCATTGCAGTTCCGTATCATACTCTATGATCTGAGGTAGTCGATGTTCAAAAGCTTTAAGTACCATCCCCCCACGGTTCGCGCCGAAGATCCCAACAACCACCGCCTGGGTCAAAAGATCCGACAAGTGGAGTCGCTCGCAGCACTCGAAAAAGCGGCCAAACCCGGCGATACCGTGCTCATTGGCTACCCCGACGACCGCGGCGTGCAACGCAACCACGGGCGCATCGGTGCCTGCGAAGGCCCCGACGGATTTCGCAAAGTTTTCTTTAATTACTCTTCGATGATTCTGGACGGAAAAAAACGTCAGCTTTTCGACCTGGGCGACCATGACAGCTGGTCGCACCAACTCCTAGAATCTCAAGAAGCCGCGCGCGGCACGATCCAAAGCCTGCGCAAACTCGGCCTGCGCTGCATCTCCATCGGCGGTGGCCACGACTGGGCTTATTCGGATTTCATCGATTTTCCGGGTACCATCATCAACCTCGACGCTCACTTTGACGTGCGTCCAACGCCCGAAGATAGCTTGAGCCAAGGACACAGCGGCAACGCGTTTCGCAGGCTCCAGCTCGCCGAGGCGCGCGGCCAGTCGCAACTGATTGTGGTTGGTGCGCAAAAATGTTCGAACTCTGCCGAACACCATTCTTGGCTTAGCAAACACCGCGGAGCGGTTTTCTTTTACGACGACCTTTCGCTCGATATCGAAAAGCAGTGGAACGAGATTCGCAACTTTATCGACTTGCACCACAAGTCCGAACGTCTGGCGCTCTCCATTGACCTCGACGTCTTTTCGCAGGCCTACGCCCCCGGCGTTTCGGCTCCGGTGGCCACAGGCATGAATCCCGCCGTGGCACGCGAAGTTATCCGCCACTATGGCCCACGCATCGAGCACCTGGGTATCTACGAGTTAAACCCGCGCCTCGACCGCGACTACGCGACCTCGCGACTAGCGGCCCACTTGGCGCTGAGCTACCTAGACCAAACGCTCTAAAACTTTGAGAATCATTTCTTGTGCGTTTCGCTTTGGGATTTTTCGACGGTGCCCGGGTCGAGGCGCTTGAGATTCGCTTCGGCCTTGAGCAATCGTGCAATCAGTTGATCGCGGGTGAGCCTGGTGACGTCTTTTGCGACACTTTGAAACGCCAGCTTTTGCGTATCCCAATAAACGCCGCTGCCTTCATTGAAGCTCTTGCGCAGCTGTTCACGCAAAACTCCGACTGCCGCGTTGCACTTTTCGCTGTAGACCATGATGCGCTCGTTCGCGACAGGAGCTCCCACGAGGTCCTGACAAGTGAGCGAAGCCAAGAGTTCTTTTTTGAATCCTTCGCCCTGAATAGGGTCATCTACCGTCTTGCGGGATTCCACCCATTCCACAAAAACCCGTGAATCAGCAAAGCACACCGTGTCGCTCGAATAGCTGCGTCCCTGGTGGTTTCCTTGAAACCTGCCGTTACAATTGGGGGCGACTTGATACTTGATGGGATCGTTGTCAGAGGCTTGCGCGAACGAAGCCGCACCGATTGCGAGACTCAAGATAGAAATGTTGAAGATCTTTTTCATAAAACTCCTCTCTATTTAACGCGTGTGCGAAACCAAAAGGTTGGTGGCACCCACAAAAAAAGCCCTGCCCGCGGAGTCCGCAGGCAGGGCTGAAAAACCGCGGATTAGAATCCGATACGGTACTGAGCGAAGGCTTGCATGATGTTCAGGCCACCTTCAGCGAGCGAGTAGAGGTAACGACCTTCTACGCCGAAGTTGCCGAACATGATACCGGCTTGACCACCGACAAAGTTGTCGTAGCCAGACGAAGTAAAGCTACCACCCGACATGGTGATCTTGTACGCACCACCGTTGGCACCGATGTAGAAGCTAGGTGCGAGGTGGAAGTTCAATTGCGCGCCGAGGGGCATGGTCGAAGCGGTCAGCGACGAGAACATGCCTTGGGGAGCGATCTTTTGGTAATGAAAGAAAACCCCGAGGCCGAGCATTTTGCCGAAGCGAGTTTCGAGTACCGCACCACCGGCGATACCGCCTTCAAAGGTGGTCGAATCGGTCATACCATAACCGCCCTGTAGAGAGAGAGTGCTCATCGCCATCGCGCCCGAGCTAGCGGCCAAAAGAGTTCCTACTGCGCACAAACGCAAAAAAGTTTTTTTCATGATTTAAAAGTCCTCCTCTCTCTACTGTAGGAGGCTTTTAAGAATTTGCTAGTTGTGTGGCAGCCAACAAACCGTCAGTGATTGTGATCGTGTCCGTCGCCGTGACTATGACCAGCGGGCATTTGCTCGTTAACGTAGGCCGGACCAGATTTGTCTTTGATTCCAAAGAGAGTTTCTTCGTTTTTCTTTTGGACTTTGGGCGCCAAGAACTTGCCGCGAGCCTGCAGCTCGTCGACCTTTTCATCGCCACCCTGAGGATTGTAGAAGCCCGCGCCGACGCGAGTTTGAATAAAGCGGACCCCAGAATCTTCTTCGCGCACGCGCAACTTAGAAACCTGGTTGTTCACAGAGACGTAAAGTTCGTCTTTGTCGAAATCGTAAGACCAGAAATCCGCCGTGCCTCCGAGATCCTTGACGATCTTCTTGCCGAGCTGAGTGTCGTAGAATTCTTTTTCAAGAGGCGTGATGTTGATGCGATCCGCGGCGGCCTTACGCTCGTTTTCCCAGCGCGAGCCCTGGTACATGCCGGGCATCCTGGGTGCCTTGGGCGCTTCGGCCTGTTGCTTTTGCTCTTCGATCTTTTGCTTGGTGGCTGGAGTCAGCGTGGCGAAGGCATCGGTGACGCTGTGGTTGGCATCGAGCGAGATGAGAAAGAGCGTGCGCTTGGCTTCGGTCACCTTCTGCGACTGAATCTGCAACTTGAGGTTGAGCTGAGATTTGTTCTTGATGTCGGAAAGCGCTGTATCGTCAAAGCGCTTTTGCAAAATCGCGCGTTGCTCGCTGAGCTTTTTGAGCGATTGACCAAAAGTGATGAACTTGCCATTGAACTCGTTACATCGGCTCTGCAGCACGCCGGGCTCAAGGCGCGAAAGGTCGTCTTTGGTGCGCACCATGAAAGTTTCTTTGCCAGATTCGAGGTAATCAAAGAATTCTGGGTGCAAACGGTACTCGGCAAGCACGCGGAGCAAGGTGTCGGGACAATTGGCACTCTGAGCCATGGCCTGACCCGAAGTCCAAGCGGCAAAAATGAGCGTTCCCCAAAGCTGAACCTTCATGATTCCCTCTAGACTTAGGATACACGAAAGCCTCGTTATGCGTAATGTCAAAAGTTCTATTTGCAAGCATGTGAATTTTCACATCCCTCAGACACATTGTATAAGTAAGGGTGGGATGCTGAAAAATACGGGACTTATTGGGTTTATTTGGATTTTGGGAGCCTGCGCGACCCCCCTGGAGGAACCCGTGAAGAACACGCCCCAATCCGAAGCCGCCTTCGCCCTCGGCGTTGCGGCCTACGGATCCGCGCAATATCCCACCGCCTACCAATACTTTAACGAAGCCGAAAACCGCGTACCTCTAAATGCCGTTTACGAAATGCATACAGGTCTTGCGCTCATGAGCCTCGAACGCTTCGACGAAGCCGAAGCCAAACTCAAATCCGCTTGTGCCAAGCGCGAAGAGTTTCCCGAGTGCTGGAACAACCTCGCCGTTTTTTACCTCACCACCAAACGTCCCCTAGAAGCGCTTAAGCAAACCGAGCGCGCCACGGCCTCCAAACTCTACCAAACTCCCGAAATCGCGCTCAGCAACCACGCGCGAGCACTGATCGATCTCAAGCGTTATGCCGAGGCCCTCAATGATCTCGAAAAAGCCGAGCGCATCGGTCAGAGTTTCTGCCAATTGCATCTGCTCAAAGCCAAAATCTATTCGCGGCAAAAACTGTACGACCTCGCCCTCCAATCGGTGAATCGCGCCGAAACGCTGTGCGTGTCCAATAGCTCCGTACACTTTTGGACAGCCTATTTGCAGCAAAAAAATCGTCGCACGGATCTAGCCGCGCAAAAACTTCGCTCCATGCTCGAAACCTTTCGAGACGAAAAAACCGTTTACCAAACCAAATTGCAATTAAGCCAAATTCAAAAAAGGATTCCCCTTAAGGAGCCCACTCTATGAGTAACGAAGACAACAACGAAAAAAATCCCTCCACAACTGATCAAAACACCAGCGAAGAGACCGCTACCGAAGCCGCAACCACTACCACCTCCGGCCAGAGCTTTGGCCAATGGATGCTCGAGCAACGCCAAAAGAAAAGCATCACGCTCGAGGAGATCGCCTCGGTCACCAAAATTCAGCTCGGCATGCTCAAGAACATCGAAGCCGACGATTACTCCCGCCTCCCCGCCCCAGCTTTCATTCGTGGTTTCATCGTGAATTTTGCCCGTTTCGTGGGCGTCGACGAACATGATGCTGTTGAGCGTTTTCGCGCGCAGCTAAAAAAATCGGACGGCGTGAACTCCCTGAGCGCTTACCTCGGCACGGGCTCCGGCGGCATTCCCACTAGCGTGGCTTCGCCCACCGGTGAGATTCCTCGCAAAGAGATCACCCAGTCCGGCATCGGCAAGGGCTACAACCGTCCCAGCGCCGCCATGGACATGGACGCCGTCCCGCTATTCACCCCCAAGCGTCTGATCATCGCGCTCGTAGCCCTCGCGCTGATCGTGATCACCGCAATCCTCTTTAACATCGGTTCGCAGCAGAGCGAAAGCACATCCGAGAACACCGAGACCAACGCGGCGACGAGTACCGAGATCTCCGAAGGCGCAACGGCAAGCGAAAGCTTGCCCGAAGTGACGCCAGCTCCCACGCAAGTGGCTACTACGGCAACCCCGATTCCGACGCCCCCACCCTCCACTCCCGTAGCGGCCGAACCCGCTAAGCCCGCGAAGGTCGCTGAAAGCGTCCCCACCGAAGACGCCGCATCCACCTTCTCCTACCACCTCAAGCTTCGTGGTTTGGATTCGTCGTGGGTCAACGTGCGTGTCGACCAAAAGGGTTCGCAGGGCACCATGCTAGAAAAAGGTCAGACCAAAGATTTTTACGGCAATCAGCGCATCACCGTCGCCCTGAGCGACGCTGGTGGCGTAGAGATTTCGTGGAATAACAAGTGGTATCAACCGGCCGGCTACCGCGGCGACGTGAAGTCGCTGAACTTGCCCGACGATCTGGTCAAACTGAAAGAGCGATAAAAACGAATTAGCCGACCTTGGTTTTGCCCGGTTCGGCTTGCGTGCCCTGCACGACAGTAAGGTTGCCCGAGACTTCGCGCGGTGCGTACTGCGCAAAGAGGTTTTTGTCGTTGGCATTTTCCCAAGCGTCTTGCGGCGTGATCTTGCCCGCGCGAGCGGCTTCTAGAATGGCCGAGTCCATCACGATCATGCCGTTCTTGCGACCGGTTTGCATCACAGAGCTCAGCTGATGTGTTTTGCCTTCGCGAATGAGGTTCGACACGGCAGGCGTGTTCACCAAAATGTCGTGAAAAGCCATACGACCCTGACCATCAGCGGTTTTCACCAGGCGCTGCGAAACCACCATGCGCAGAGATTCGGAAAGCATCGAACGGATTTGCGGCTGTTCGTCGCCGGGGAACGAATCCACCATGCGGTCTACCGTTTTGGCGGCCGAGTTGGTGTGCAGAGTTGCAAAGACAAGGTGGCCCGTTTCGGCCGCGGTCACCGCGAGCGCGATCGTCTCAGGGTCGCGCATCTCACCGACAAGAATCACATCGGGGTCTTCGCGAAGTGAGGCCTTGAGGGCTTCGGCGAAGGTGCCAAAGTGCGTGCCCAGTTGACGCTGGTTCACCATGCAACGTTTGGAATCGTGGTAAAATTCGATCGGATCTTCGAGTGTGAGGATATGACCGCGCTCGTTTTCGTTGATGTGGTTCACCATCGCCGCAAGCGTGGTGGACTTACCCGAACCCGTGGGGCCGGTGACAAGGATCAGGCCGTTGGCATAACCGCAACCGGCCTGGATCACGGGAGGCAAGTGGAGCTGGGCGAGAGTCGGGGCTTTTTCGGTAAGGGCGCGGAAGACCGCGGCCCAACCGTGACGCTGCAAAAAGACGTTGGCACGAAATACCCCCAGACCCGACACCTTGAACGAGAAGTCTACTTGACGGTTTTGGGTGAGTTCGGCCTTTTGGTTTTTGTTGGTAACTTCGTTGATGATGGCTTCAATTTCAGCGGGTTGCGTGGGGGCCACGTTCAGACGCACCAGGTCGCCGTGCACACGGATCATGGGAACCGATGCCGTGGCCACATGCAAATCTGAGCCGCGCTGTTTCACGAGGGCCTGCAAATACTGAAGTAGTGGTGATGCCATACCTTAGGGGATTTATCGGTAATCGCCACTTAGGACTTAAGGCCGGAGCCCAGAAAACCGAAAGGACTACTAATTAACGATTTTATTGACCTTTATAACGAAGTAAGTGGGTATCTGTGGCTTCAGAGCTATTAGTTTCTTATTCATTGGGCGAAACTCGGGTGGCCAAACTCGAGAACGGCGATCTCGTTGAGTACAACGTTGAGCGCTCCGAAGAGCGCAACATCGTTGGCAACATCTACGTGGGCCGCGTGGCTCGCGTGCTGCCAGGCATGCAGGCGTGCTTTGTGGAAATTGGCTTGAGTCGCACGGGCTTCTTACACGTGTCGAACATCCTCGATCCCGACGATCAGAACGAAGAATTTGAAGACGACGAAGAAGCGCTCGAAGGCGGCGGCGAGAATGGCGACGACCATGCCCCCGAAGCTCCGCTCGAAAAGTACGTGCCCTCTCCCAGCGAAAAAGACATCTCCAAACTCGTGCGCGAGGGTGACAGCATTCTTGTGCAGGTGCTCAAGGCCCCGATGGGCACCAAGGGACCGCGCCTGACAGGGATCATCTCGATTCCGGGGCGTTTCTTGGTGTATCTGCCCCACTCACGTCACGTGGGCATTTCTCGGCGCATCGAAAACGCCGAAGAGCGGACGCGGTTGAAATCTGTCGTCGAAAAAACGCTCCCCAAACAGGGTGGCGTGATCGTGCGCACTGTCGCCGAAGGCGCGAGCGAGAAGAACGTCAAAGACGACTTCGATTATCTCATCAAGCTATGGGGCTCGATCAAAAAGAAACACCAAAAAAACTCCAAACCCGGAGTGATCTATACGGATCTGGACCTCTCTCTCAAAATTTTGCGCGACCGCGTGACCGAAGATGTCGACCGCATCGTGGTGGACTCGATGGAGCTCTACAAGCCGATGCAAAAGTTCATCCAAGCGTTCTTGCCGCGCTTCAAAAAGCGCGTGGAGCTGCACACCGGTACGCTGCCGCTCTTTTCGAGCTTCGGCATCGACACCATCCTCACGCGCCTCATGTCGCGCAAGGTCTGGCTCAAGTCGGGTGGTTATATCATCATCGACGAGAACGAAGCGCTCACCGCGATCGACGTGAACACCGGTCGCTATGTGGGCAAGCGCAATCTTGAAGACACCATCGTGCAGACGAACCTCGAGGCGGTCAAAGAAATCGCCTACCAAATTCGCCTGCGCAATCTCGGCGGTATCATCGTGCTCGATTTCATCGACATGGACAAACCGCAGAACCGCGACAAGGTTTACCAGAGCTTCTTAGAGGAGATGAACAAGGATCCGGTGAAGACGCACGTGCTGCCGATCTCTTCGCTCGGACTTATCGAGATGACGCGCAAACGTACGCAGGAATCGCTGAAATCCAAACTCAGCGCCCCCTGCCGCCACTGCGACGGTCGCGGCTATGTGAATTCGCCCACCACCATCGTGCACGAAATTTACCGAGCGTCGGTGCTCGAGGCAAAAAACTCGCTCGAAACTCAGGGCGTGCTCACCATCTATTGCAGCCCGCACATCGCCGCATGGATCTCCGATCCAGCTCGCCACACGCTCGATCTTTTGGAGAAGGAAATCAGCCTCAAAGTTTCGGTAAAAATCGACACAAACTTGCACGACGAGGACTTTGAGATATTCACACAGAACTCCTAAAGCGGCCTAATTTTGGAGCTTTTTCGGCATTGTTTCATGCGCGAACCGCTACCCTCAGTTGGGGCAGCCGTTCGCATGACACCATTTGACCTGGGTCCCCAAAACTAGCAAAAAAAG
>DATLIP010000009.1:0-16870 GCA_035539375.1 Bdellovibrionota bacterium
TGTGGCGAGAGGGTGGCGCGGATATGACATTCCTGCCACAAGGCCGCTTAAGCGGCATTGCGGGACTTGGCGCCCACGCCCACCTTGCGGAAGGCGTAACCCGCACCGGTGACGGTGTGGATGTTGTGATCGGCGGCGGAGATCTTTTTGCGCAAGCGGCTCACCTGGGAATCGATGGTGCGGTCGAGCACGTGGACGTTGGCGCCCCACACTGCTGTCATGATTTGTTGGCGCGAGAGCACTTGGTCTTCGTGGCGCATAAAATAGTGCAGAAGTTTGAACTCGAGCATCGTCACGTCGACGCTGCTCTCGCCACCCTGTTCGCTGGCGACGATCACGCGGTGGGTGGCGGTGTCGAGGCGCAGTTGTCCGCGCTTGAGTCCGCCGCCCTGGCCACCCAGCAGCCGACGCATGCGACCGTCCACGCGGGCGCGCAGTTCGGTGGGGCTAAAGGGTTTGGTGATGTAGTCCTCTGCGCCCAGCTGAAAGGCGTGGAGTTTGTCGTGGTCTTCGCTGCGACCGGTGAGCAGGAACACCGAAGGCACGCCTTCTGTGTCGCCACCGAGAACTTCGGAGACGAGCTCAAAACCCGAACCGTCGGGCAGCATGAGGTCCACGAGGAGCAGGTCGAAACGTTCCTCCGCGAGATGCCGACGGGCCTCAGCGATGCTCATGGCCACGCGCAAGACGTACTTCGAGCTAAAGAGCGATTCGACGATTTTGATCGTGTCTCGGCTGTCTTCGACAAGTAGCAAGCGTTGCATACCCCACTTATCGGCAGATCGTGGCGCGAGCCTTATGGCTCGTGCCGGGGCGTCATTTTAATGCCGGCTGGGGTTCGGGCGGGTGCTTGGCGTCCCACCAGTCTTCGATGATCTTTTTCACGATCGGGCCGGCCACCGCCGAGCCCGCGCATTCGTGCATCCCGAAGGCCACGACCACGATTTCAGGCTTGTCGATGGGGGCAAAGCCCGCAAACCAGCCATGGTGGCGGCGGTTGAAGGGCAATTGGGCGCAGGGCTTGAAAAGATCCGCCCGATTGGCGCTCATGACCTGGGCCGTGCCGGATTTGCCGCCGATTTGCACCTTTTGCGAGCGCACGGCGTAGTAGCCCGTGCCGTGCGGTTCGTTGACCACCTGGCGCAGACCTTCGCGAACCTTGTCGAGATCGCCGGGTTCAAGTTTGGTGCGGCCCACAAGTTCAGGGCCGCGCGATTCAATCACATTGCCCTGAGAGTTCTCCACGCGCGAGACGATGTAAGGGCGGTAGAGGTTGCCGCCGTTCACGAGAGCGGCGTAGGCCTGCGCCAGCTGCAGCACGCTTACGATGGTGGCCCCTTGGCCGAGAGCTACGGAGAGCGTCTCACCCGGGAGCCAGTCGGCGCCCTGCGTGCGGCGTTTCCATTTTTCTTCGGGCATCAAGCCATCGGTTTCGCCCGAGAGTTCGATTCCGGTTTTGGAGCCCACGCCGAGAGATTTGGCCATGTCGGCGAGCGCGCCGATGCCGATCTTGGCGGCAATGTTATAGAAGTAAACGTTGCAGCTGTACTTGATGGCCGTCACGAGATCCACCTCACCGTGACCACCTTTTTTGTGGCAGCTAAAAATGCGACTACCGAATTTGTAATAACCCGGGCAGAAAACGCGGGTCTGTGGGCTGACGACTTTTTCTTTGAGTCCCGCCAACGCGGTGATCACCTTGAAGGTGGATCCGGGCGGGAAGTGATCTTGGATGGCCTTGTTGCGGAGCGGGCCATAGGGGTTCTTCACAAGGCTCGTCCAGATCTCCGAGCGCGTGTCGAGCACGAGGTTCGGATCAAAAGACGGTTTGGAGAGCATGGTGAGCACCTCGCCCGTTCGAGGGTCGAGGGCGACGACGGCGCCCATCTTGCCTTCCATGGCGCGCGTGGCGGCGTCTTGCAAATTCTGATCAAGGGTCAGCACAAGATTGTTGCCGGCTTTGGGCTCCACTTCGGTGTCTTTGAGCTTTAAAACCTGCGAAGCGTTGGCACCGGCCGTGATGCGGTGACCGTGGGCGTTCACCACCACGTAGCGCGCGCCATCCACGCCGCGCAGAGATTTTTCCCACTGCTTCTCGAGGCCCGCGCGGCCGATGAGGTCGCCCGTTTGGTAGCCGAGGCCGCGTTTTTTGGAGGCGTCGAGGTCGCGATTGTTCACTTCGGAGAGGTAACCGATAAGGTGCGTGTCTTTTTCTTTTTCGAGATAGACGCGACGGATGCGCGGGGTGACGTCGATGCCGGGCAGATCGGTTTTGCGCGTTTCCACTTGAACGGTGGTTTCCCAGGGTGCGTCTTCGATCAGCGTTACCGATTCAAAGCGCTGCACGAGCTTGCGTTTTTCGTTGTACGAAGTCCAGAGCTTCTCGAAGGGGATTTTTACGAGTTTCGCCAGGTCCTGTACGGTTTGCTTGGGGTCGGGCGAGAACTGCGAGTTGATGGTGATGTCGATCTGCATGCGGTTGTCCACGAGCAGGCGACCATGACGATCGTAGATGCGGCCGCGGGGACCGGGGAGTTTTTCTTTGCGCACCGACTGCTGCTGCGAGAACTCGAAGTAGGTTTGGCCTCGGTAAATTTGCAAATAGAACAGTCGCGCCATGAGCGCCACGAAAACCAGCAGCACGGCGGCCGACAGGATCGGAAACTTCTCTTGAAACTCTTCAATCGCTTCGCTTTGACCTAGCACGACTCTAACCCACCCTTACAATCCCGGACGCAATTCGCGCGCGTCTTCAGCTTCGTGGCCAAACATTTCGTCCCATTTGATGAGCATGGGGAACATGAACCATCCGATGGCAAACATCAGCGACGAGTTCAAAATGAGGTGAAAGAAATAGTACCAGGTCATGGATACGGGCTGGCCGCGGCTTGAGGAGATCGTAAAGATCCACGCTTTCATGAGTACGGTGACGAGCACGCAGAGGTACGAAAAGCTACGACGGTTTTCGAGTGTGAAGGCCGTGACGATGGATTTGCACACCAGAGTGGCGACAAAAGCCGCCGAGATGTAAACCATCGGAGCGACGCTTGAGGCGAGCGAAGAAAAGGTCGAAAAAAAGAGGCATAGCCCCGCCGCGACGAACCACGAACGCGTGACCGCCGAATAGGTGAGAAAAATGGCCAGGAGTGAGATCGGCGCAAAGAAGTGAGGCAATTCGGAGATCACGCCGATCTCGAAGGCCTGCAGCACCGCTAGAATCACTACCAGGAGCGACCACTCGACGACGTGCTTGTTCATCGCGCCGCCGCCTCCGGAGTCATGGCTGAAGCCGGAATGCGTGAGGT
Source organism: Bdellovibrionota bacterium (assembly GCA_035539375.1). Lineage (GTDB taxonomy): Bacteria > Bdellovibrionota > UBA2428 > UBA2428 > UBA2428 > DATLIP01. The sequence continues at coordinate 3,306 of DATLIP010000009.1, forward strand.
GCCGGGTAGGAGCACCACGACCTCTTCAAGTTTGCCGAGGTCCACCGAAGCTCGGATCTCCGACTTCTGCAGAACGCCCGCGATGGGACGGCTCACCGAAATTACGGTGCCGATGAGAAGGCCTTTGGGAAAAACGCCGTCGATGCCGCTTGTGAAGACGTCATCGCCCACGCGCACGTCTTCGGCGCGGTCGAGATACTTGAGTTCCGCGGTCAGGGGCGCACCCGCGCCTTCGACCATCACACGCGATCGCGAGCGGGCCACCACGCCGTCCACCACGTGAGTGGCATCGTCGACGGCCACAAAGAGCGACGAGTCCGGATACACGCGCATCACGGTACCCACGATGCCCTGCGGGCTGATCACCGGTAATCGTTCGCGGATGCCTTGATTGCTGCCCACATTGATAAAGAAGCCGGCGCGTTCGACGCTCGTGTCTTGGCCGATCACCGAGGCGATGACCTTTTGGAAGGTTTCGGGTGCTGGCATTGAGATGAGCTCGCGGAGACGGGCGTTTTCGGTTTCGATCTCTTTGGAGGAGATGATCTGGCTCTTGAGTTCCTGGTTTTCGCGCTGGAGGATTTCATTCTGCTCCGCAGCATTTACCAGGTTGATGTAGCCGCCCCACACGTGATCCACCCCGCCTTGGGTGCCTTTAAAGAGCTTGGCGATGGGATGCACAATGTAAGCGTCTACCTTGTCGAGCAGGTGAAAACGCGGAAGCTCGGTGCGAAACAAGAAGAGTGGAAGGATGGGAACCAGGAAGAGACTGATGACGGCGATCACGCGCTTATTGCGCTTAAAGAAATTCGTTAGAATCATGGAATACCCTAATTAAACCCTCTACTTTTGATCATAGCAGAGAAAGTCGCTACGGCCAGCGTTGGGGCCCACAGAAAATTCAAAGTCTTCGGCGGGCCCGATTGACATGGGCCGGCTTTGTATCCGAGAGTAGCGAGAATATGTTGGGATTTTTTAGAGAGAATCGTTCACTGATTTGGATTATCGGCGGTCTCGCCATGGCGGGCCTCGTGCTCTCGATGGTGGGTACCGGAGTGACCATGGGCACGCTCGGTAGCGGCCTGGGTCAGAATACGGCCGCAATGGTGGATTCCGAAAAGATCTCCGTTCAAGAACTCATGATGCAAGTGAACCGCCAACGCGAACAGATGTCGGCTTCGATGGAACAGTACCTCGGCCCCGACGCTTCTAAGAATCGCGACTTCGTGAACCAACTCCTGCGCGCTCAGTTGCGCCCCGACCGCGTCCTCAGTGACATGGTCAACCGCAAGCTCTTTGTGGTGACTGCCGAAGCCAATGGCGCGGTGGCCGCACCAGCCGCAGTTCGCAAGACTCTCGGCGAGATTCCGGCTTTTCAAAAGAATGGCAAATTCGACGTGCTCACCTACAAGCAGGTGCTCACCGCGAACGGCCTGACTCCCGGCGGATTCGAAAAGGACGTTAAGGACCAAGTGCTCGTGCAGTGGTTCCAGGACGCCTTCATGTCCTCGCTCTCTTCGGTATCCGATGCTGAGCGCCGCAGTCTTGAAGAAGCCACCAAAACTTACGTTTTTGAAACGCTTACCATTGATCCTGCGACCTTCTCCGAACCCAAGACGGTCTCCGAAGACAAAGTGCAGGAGTTTTTGGCGAACAAAGACTCCCTCTCTAAAATTGAGCAGTACTACAATTCGAACCGCGCCGAATACGAGAAGCCCGAGCAGATTCGCGCGAGCCACATTCTCGTGAAGGCCGAAGACGGTGAGAAAAAGATCAAAGAGATTCGCGAGCAGATCGCTTCTGGCAAGGTCAGCTTTGCCGAAGCTGCAAAAAAGTTCTCTACCGACGCTTCCAACGCCAACAAAGGCGGCGATCTGGGCTTCTTTCCGCGCGGTGTGATGGATCCAGCTTTTGAAACGGCCGCTTTCGCTCTGACCACCGAGAACAAACTCAGTCAGCCCGTGAAGTCGTCTTTTGGATGGCACCTTATCGAGCTCGCGGCGCGCCAGGCCCCCGAAAAGCGCTCGCTCGAGAGCGTCAAACATGAGATCGGTCGCAAACTCGCCCTCGAAGACGCTCGCAACACCAATGCCAAGGCCTGGGCCAAAACCTACCTCGACAAGGGCGTCGCGCCTTCGGAGAGCGAAGCCAAGGCCGCTGGTCTTGCGTGGAAAACCCAAACAGGCTGGTCTCCTATGGACCCACGCCTGGGTGATTTGGGCTCTATTGAATCGCACATGAACGATGTGCTCTCGCTGAGCGCCGACAACGCTTTTCTTAAAAAGGCGCTGCCCTTTGGCAACCGTCTGGTGCTTCTCAAGCTCAAGTCGGCGAGTGTTCCTCCCCGCGATCCCAATGCTCCTGTAGGCCTTGATAAGGCCGGCGAGGCGTTTAGCTTTTATTTTGAAGAGCTGCGCAAAACCAAGGAAGCCTCCAAAGACATTAAGATTTCTCAGCAGGCGCTGCAGGCCGTTGAGGCTCAGCTCCAGCAAGCCGGACTCTAAGCCGGCCCCCTACCCGACCAAGCGACATGGATTTGGCGCTTGGTCGATTGCTCAAAACTGCTAGGCTAATGATATATGGTCTTTGGCAAGCCTTCTTCACGTGGATTATTAGCACCAATGCTGCTCCTTGCGGCCCTCGCGCATGGCGCGGGCATGGGACGTTTTTTTAGCGGCAACAAGAGTGAGGCCGCGCCCAAACGCGAAGTCGGGGAGCGCCGTGAAGCCGAGCGCCCCGCAGCCGTAGAGCCCGCCCAGCAACCCATCGAGCGCACGCCCGGATTCTCTTCCTCACCCGTGGTGCTCGGCGTGGACGCCAAAGGCAATTTCGGCATCACGAGCGTGGATCGCAATCACGAAACTACCAAGCAGTGGATCAAAGAAGGCCGCCTCACCGAAGAGCAAATTCGTCGCATCGAAGGCGGCGAAGCGGTGAACGTCGAACTGCCCGACGCGCACTAGGTTTTTGGTTCTGTAATACAAATCCAAAGCATGTAGGTAGTGGATACCGCCAGCGCGGCGTATAGATAAACCGTGGGCAACACGTTGAACGCGTCCAGGTAACCGAGGCTAAGAAAATTTTGTGCGCGGTTCGAGCCCACGTAGTGAAGATCGATCACCTCGCCCGTGCCACGGCGATGCTTGAGGGTGAGGTAAAGCGCATTCAGCGAGGGTGACAAGTTGAAGGGCCAGGGAAAGCGCAGCGAGGTGTGCTGTTCAAGCACGTTGCAGAGGCCTTCGGTACAGCCATCAGCATAATAACGAGTAGGAACCACGGTGAGACCTTCTTTGAGGGAGGCCAACTCTTCGGCGCTCACTTTAATTCCAAAGGCCACGTAACCGCGCCCGCTGCGGCCGTAGGCCGCCCAAGCGGAGATCATTTCGTGCGAATCGGAATAGCTAGGATCGCGGCCCGAAAGGGTGTACACGCGCTCACCCACTTGAAGTTTGGTGGTGCCGTGCACTTGCATGATGGTTTTGGGGTACCAAAGGATGTTCACCGTATTTTCATTAGGGGGCCTGGCGAGCGAACGGTAAGCGGCGCGGTCGGTGCTCATGATCTGATCCATCACCTTTGCACAACGAGGTTTTTCGGCGTGGGCCGGGGCCAGGATCCTGCAGGCGCAGAGAATCGCTATACTCGTCCGAAGCCCTGCATTTGCCATTGGGAGTACATGCCCGCAAATGCGAAAGGGTGTCAAGCGGGACTTTCCGCCTGACACCCTTTGGGTTTTTTTTGTTAGGAAATTCGCGCTTAGAAATTCTTCAAGAGAGTGAAGAAGTAAACTTCGCTCGTGTATTTCACTTTTTCGTCGCCCAGAGTTTCAAAAGGCTTCGTTTCGTTCTGGGTCATGCGCATGCCCACGCGCACACCGAATTGCGGCGAGAAGGCGAGCTCTAAGCCGGCTTCGCCGTAATAACCAAAGTCGAGCAAGTTGTCTTTGAGTTTGGGATCCGAGCCACCGCTGATGTTGTCGTCTTCGTAGGTCATCATGTAGTAGCCGCCGAGACCGCCGCCTTCGACATAAGGACGGAACCAAGATTCGGTGAGCAGTTTGAAACGCAGACCGAGGCCACCTTGGAAGATATCCGATTTGAAACCGACGTTGGATCCCGTGTAGGTCGTGCTGTTGAGTCCGGTGTAGTTGTAGTTCGTCTCACCTTTGGTGCTGAGGTACGAGAGCGAGAGGGTGATGAAAAGGTTCATGGCGCCCACGCCCTTTTCGATGCCCACGGTTCCATAGACGCCTTGGTCCATGGTGAAGTTCGCAGCCGGGTGCTTGATGTCGAAGAGCACGATGCCCGCGCCCGCCGAACCCGAAACTCCTGTGGGGTTCACTTTAAAAGACTGAGCCAGCGCGCCGGTGCTGAGAGCCAGGCCGCCAAATACAAAGAGGGCAATTTTGAAGAGGCTATGTTTCATACCCCCTATTTCGACCACTCCACGAAATCTCTTTAGGCGCCCGACTCCCCCGCATCCCGGCAGCGCGTCAAAGGCGCGCCATACTGGGCTTTATAGCCCTTTGACGACGCTATCGATGGCCTTGAGGGATTTTAGCATCTCGCCCATTTCGTGCAGGGGCACCGAGATGGGGCCATCGCAGAGGGCGTTTTCGGGATCGGGGTGCGTTTCCATAAAGATCCCATCGATGCCCGTGGCGAGCGCAGCGCGCGCCAGGGGTGCGATCATGGACTTCAATCCGCCACTCGAAGTGCCGCGTCCTCCGGGCACTTGCACGGAGTGCGTGGCATCGTAAACCACCGGCACGCCGAACTTGCGCATCTCCACAAGCGACATCATGTCGGTGATCAAGCGGTTGTAACCGAAGGAAGCCCCGCGCTCGCAGAGCAACACTTTGTCGTTGCCCGCGGCGCGCGCCTTTTCGACGATGGCGCCCATGTCCCAGGGAGCCATGAACTGACCTTTTTTGATATTGAGCACCCTACCCGTGCGCGCAGCGGCTACCACGAGGTCTGTCTGTCGGCAGAGGAATGCGGGAATCTGAATGATGTCCGCCACAGCGGCAACGCGTTCAACCTGAGTGGTTTCGTGCACGTCGGTGATCACGGTGACGCCGAGTTCACCTTTGATCTTCTCGAGTCCGCGCAGCGCTTCGTCCATGCCGAGTCCGCGAAAGGAGCCCGCGCTCTGGCGGTTGGCCTTGTCAAAGGAACATTTCAAAATCCACGGAATCTGCAGCGAGGTGGTGAGGCTTTTAAGTTCTTTTGCGGTGTCGCGCACCATTTCGAAGGATTCAAAAGAATCCGGTCCGGCCATCAGCACAAAGGTGTTGCGGCCGCCCCACTCGATCTTGCCAGAGGGAGTGTTGAAAGAAACGGTGCGTGAGAGGGGAGCGAATTTTTGCAGTGCGGATTCCATTGGGGGACAAATCTAGGGAGCTGCGGAGAGATCGTCAAGGGGGATCAATCCACAGAGCGGAAACGCTGGTACGCGTAATCGGCGCTTTGGCGGAGAGGTCCGGGCGGAATTTGGCTGCGAAGCGCTTCGAGCCCCTGCCGAACTTCGAGAGGAATCTCGGCGGGCTTGCAGAAGAGGTACACTTCCCGAACGACTTTGGTGAGAACTTCGGCGGGGGCACCCTGACTTCGCTCGACGATATCTGTGATCATTTTGAAATTTTTAAAGGAACGTGCAACCTGGGTCGCGAGCGGGGCGAGTTCGGGATCTTCGGCGACCTCACGCATGAAAGCCCCGTGCACTTCGGCGGTGTAACCGGGCTTCAGGTTCGCGCCCCAAAAATCGATGCGCTGCCAATCAATGGCACCAAAGATCTCAGATTTCTTGGGAGCGTTTTTCAGCATGCGTCCCCAGTTGATCTTCAGGTCGTTTCGCTGCCTCGTGCTCAGGAGATCGATGCTTGGCAAAGCCGAGAGTGCGGAGATGGCCTTGCGGGCGATGGCGGGATCTTCTGAATCCCCAAGTTTGACCACAGCGCGGATGGTGGCGGCCGAGGGTTTGGGGTGGAGCAGCGCGCGAGCGGTGGGCAGCCACATGGGATCTGAAGGATCGCGAAAGATTTGTTCGAGGTAGCCTTTCACTTTTGAGTGCGTTTCGGGCACGGGCCACGTGATGAGGTCGCCGAAAAGGGAGGCGTCGTCGATTTCCGATGCGTACACCAGAGTTTCGTAGAGTTGGCGATCGCTGAGATGACCGTCTGAAGTCGCGATGGCGAGGATGTCGAGGGCGTTTTGAGCTTCGTGCGGTTCCCGGCTCAGCAGGTGCGATTTGACGATCGCGAATTCGTGGTCCGAAAGCCTCGAAGAGTCGCTCAGCAGAGTGCTTGTGACGAGCGTGTCCCAAGGTTTTTTGGGGCGTTCGATTTTTTCGTCGCCGTTGGGAATGATATCGTTGTCGCTTTTGTACGCGCTCCCTTTGCGTTCGTGCAGAATCTGCCACAGCACGTATTCTCGCAGCGCTGGATCGTTGAGCATGTAGCGATGGCCGAGGCGAAAGAAATGACTGATCTCAGGAGAACTGGGACCTGGTTTCGCGGAGGCCACAAGCTTGAGCAAACGGTTGTAAAAATCTTCGATCGCGCGCCCTACCTCACTTTCTGTTGCGGAATATGGCTTGCCCAGCAGCTTGAGGGCTTCGACGAGTCGTTGCTTCTGGGCGATGTTGCGCGGCGCGGGGTTGTCGAGAATCTCGAGGATCTCGTTGGCGCGCGCATAGAATTCTCTCGAGCCTTCTTCGGCGCTAAGTAGAGCACGCAGGGGCTCGGCCGCCGATCGACCGTCTTCAGTTTTGAGGGTCGCTAAAAATTTTTCATAGTTCAGGAGGTATTCCTTGAGCTTGGCTTGTTCCTCAGAGAAGCGCATGGCGGGCATGGCGTTCAGAATGCGCCAGCAGGTGGCAGTCACATGGGCGGGAGCGGCATCCATGGCGTGCGCCCGAGCGGAGATGGCGAAGATCCCAAGTATCGTTAGCGCTAAGCCTCCGAGTCTCGCCATAGGACTATGATAGCAAAGAAACTTGAGTCGGGGCGGCAAATCTTTGGCCCAGTCTAAAGAGAGGCTTCCATTTGCTTTTCGATTTCGATCACGCGTTCGAGGCTCTGGTTGTGGAACTTAACACTGCTGCCAGAGGGCAGACGCAAGGCAATTTCGGCATTCAGGGCTTTGTTAATGGCACGGGCGTCGAAGTCGAGCCCGTCGTGAGCGCTTATGAAAGATTCCAGGGGGATCTTCACCACGCATTCGAGATGCTCAAAGCCTAGGGTATAGGGCGCACCGGCTTTGGGCGAGGGGATTTCGAGGCAATGAATTTCTCGTCCGAGAGTGCGTACCGGCTCGTTGAGTTTGTAGGTGGCGATGGGCCGGCCGTTGACAAGAGCCTCGGAGAGCAGCTTACCGAGTTCGGAGAATTGAGCGCAGTAGTGACGGTATTGCGCTTCGGTCTCCACGCGCAAGCAGAGGTGATCGATTTCAAGCTCGCTCAGGTCCAGTCCCACGGAGGCGGCTTCGCGCACGGTGCGTTCTACGAAGGCCGGAGCTTCTTGCAAGTAGTCTCGCGCATCCATATCAGGCAAATCCTCGCGCCCAAGCGAGATCCTCGGGGGTGTCGATGCCACGATACGAAGATTTCCCACTCGGCGGAGGCACTTCGTCGATCACAAAGGGAATGTCGAGGTAGAGTGCGCGCAGCTGCTCTAGCATTTCGGTTTGTTCCCAGGTCGAGGTGGGCGAAGTGCAAAAGGTTCGCAGCGCCGCGGGGCTGTAGGCGTAAATGCCGATGTGGCAGAGCGCCGTGGAGCCGAGCTGCGGCTCTACGCGGGAGAAGGGAATTGCGTGGCGCGAAAAATACACCGCGCGTCCGGAGTGGGAGCGCAGCGCCTTGACGCACTGGATGGCGCTGAGGTCCTTGAGCTCGGTGAACGCGTGACCGGCCGTCCACACGCCCTCGAAGCCTGCGTGAGTGGCAAAGTGCTGGCGCGCGCTCTCGAGTATGTCGTGCGAGAAAAAGGGCATGTCACCTTGCAGGTTGATCACAGCGGCGATGTCTTCGTCGCGCAGGTTTTTTTGCTTTTTGAGTGCGGTGTAAGCGGCGTGCACCCGATCGGTGCCGCTTGGCAGAGCCGGATCCGTGAGCACCACGTCGAGTCCAGGAAAGGTTTCCTTCAGGTGACGCACGGATTTGTCGTCGTCCACTGCGGCGCAGATGATGATCTCTCGTTTGCCATTGGCGTAATTCACCACGCCGCGCATGGTGCGCTGGGCGAGCGAGGCGCCGGCGATGTCGGCGTAGATTTTTTCGGGCACGCGCACCGAAGCGCGACGCAAAGGAACAACGATGATGAGCTTTTTATTTGTCATAAGTGTTTACAGCATGTCGTGCACGCGCACGACCCCTTGAAGTTTTCCGTCGCTGTCGATGACAGGGGCGCAGTAGACTTTTTTGCTGGGCGACTCCATGAGCGCAATGCCCTCGTCGATGAGAAGGTCCGGCGACACATGGGTGAATTTGGTGTTCATGATGCTGCTCACCGGGGCGCTGAGGTTGTCCCCTCGCACGATGGCACGGCGTATGTCACCGTCGGTGACCACGCCCTGCACGTGCATCGCCTGGTCCACAACGCAAAAGGCGCCTGTGGGGTATTGGCCCATGAGGGCGGCGACTTCTTTGATGCTCATTGTCTGTGGGCCGAAAGCCGTGGCGTCGAGTGGCACCAAGATCTCAGAGATCTTTTTGTGCAGACGCTTGCCGAGGGCTCCGCCTGGATGGAACACGGCGAAGGAATCGCGGTCGAAGTCGCGGTACTGCGCGTACGAGGCCATGAGCGCGTCGCCCAGGGCGAGCGTCACGGTGGTGGAAGCTGTGGGCAAGAGGTTCATCGGGCACGCTTCGCGCTCCACGCTGGCGTCGAGCACCCACTGGCAGGCCTTGGCGATGGGCGACTCTTTGTTGCCTGTGATCGCCACCACTTCAGTTTTGCCAGTGATCCATGGGAGGAGCGAGAGCAGTTCGGCCGAGGTGCCGCTCTTGGAGATGAGAAAGACCACATCTCCTTCTTTAAGCGCGCCCAAATCACCGTGGATGGCCTCAGAGGGGTGCATGAAGATCGCCGTCACCCCGGTGCTCATAAACGAAGCGGCGAGCTTGGCGGCGATGTAGTGGCTTTTGCCGACGCCCATGAAGACGAGCTTCTTGGATCGCGTGTGGGCGCGGTCGATGCGCTCGATCACCTGGGCAAATTCAGGACCGAGGCGCTGCGCGCAGGCCTCGATCGCTTTCGCCTCGATCGAGAGAAGTTCCTTGGCGGTGTTTACCAGACTCGCAAACTTTTCACTCATGGGGCTGAATCATTGTAGAAGCGCGCGATTTTGGCAAGTGAGGGGGCCGGTGCAAATCGCGATCCGTGCTTGGCCTCAAGCTTTTTCAGCGTTTCTACAATATACGGCACGCCTACGGAGTCGGCGTAGCGGAGCAGGCCACCGCGAAAGGGGGGGAAACCCGTTCCAAAGATCATCGCCAGGTCCAGCATTTCGGGGCTCTGGACAATCTTGTCGTCGAGCAGTGCCCGTGCCGCTTCGTTGATCATCGGGAAAATTTGTCTTTCGACGATCTCTTTGTCCGATTCGGCGCGCTTGGACTTGGCTGAGCCGCCGTGCACCACTTTGTTCACAAAATCCGTGTCGGGGCTCTCACGGCGACCGGTTTCGGAATTCCACTTGTAGAAGCCGAGAAAGCTCTTGTGGCCCAGGCGGCTCTCACCGCTAGTTTTGTTGTGAGCGAGCACCTTGTCGAGCAGCGCTGCGGGCTTGGCGCGGTCGCCAAAATCGTTGTGCAGAATGTGACCCACCTTGGCGGCGACGTCGAGACCGACCTCGTCAAGAAGCTCGAAGGGGCCCATGGGCATGCCGAACTTTTTGAGCGCGCTGTCCATGTCTTCGATGCTGTAACCTTCCTCTAGGCAATAACCTGCTTCGTTGAGCCACGGCATCAGCAGCCGGTTCACCAGAAAGCCCGGACCGTCTTTGACAACCACGGGCGTTTTGCCAATGGCCTTGGAGAATGCCACCGCGCGTGCGGTAACTTTGGGATCGGTTTTGTCATGCGTGATGACTTCGATGAGCGGCATCTTGTCGACAGGGTTAAAAAAGTGCAAGCCTACGAAACGCTCAGGACGCTTGAAGGCCTTGGCCATTTCGGTGAGACGCAGCGACGAGGTGTTTGAAGCGACGATGGTGTCATCCGTGATGTGGTTTTCGAGTTCCGCAAAAACGGATTTCTTGACGTCGATGTTCTCTACGATAGCTTCGATGATGAGCTCGTGACCGTGGAAGCCTTGGTAATCGAGTTGTCCGCGAATTTTGGCGAGCACCTGCTCACCTTCGGCTTTGGTGTAATGCTTTTTCTTAACCTTTTTTTGCACCAGTGCGCGGGCGTGTTGCAAGCCCTTGGCGATGGCGTCGAAGTTGAGATCCTTGAGCGTGGTGAAAACGCCCGACTGTGCGGCCTGTGCACCGATGCCGCCACCCATGACGCCAGCGCCGAGCACCGCAATGTCGGTGATAGGAGCGAGAGCTTTGATCTCGGCGGGGCTGAGGTCGGCGCCGACTTCACGTTTGGCGGCTTCCATCAGCAAGAAGAGATTCACTAGATTCTTAGACTCCGAGGTGGCCCACAGATCGCCGAAGACCTTGGCTTCTTCTTTCATGTAGGCGTCTCGGTCGAGGTGATGCTTGGTGCGCATCAACTCCAGCGCTTTGAGGGGCGCAGGGTAATGGCCTTTGGTGGCCTTCATCACGCCTTCTTGGGCTTTCTTAAAGAAGACCGAGCGGCCGATGGGATTGCCCGTGAGAAGTTTCTCGATGAGGCTCGCTTCGCGCTTGCTTGCACCGGGAATGCCCTTGCCGGCTGCGATACGGCGGGCGTACTCGAGAGCTTTTTCTTCGAAAATGGCTTCGGGCACGACAGCGTCGACAAGACCCATTTTAGGAGCCTTGTTCGGACGAATGGCCTTGGTCGAGAGGATGATGTCCATGGCGTTCATCCAGCCCACGAGGCGCGGCATGCGGTAGGAGCCACCCCAGCCCGGCAGGATGCCGAGTTTGATTTCGGGCAAGCCGATTTGAGTTTTGCTGGAGTCCGAGCAGATGCGGTACTTGCACGAGAGGATCATCTCGGTGCCCCCACCCATGCAAGGGCCGTCGACGGCCGCGAGCGTGGGGATGCGCAGGTCTTCGAGTTTCGAGAAGACGGCCTGGCCGAGCGCGGAGGCCTCTACGGCCTGCGACTTGTCGGTGAGGGTCTTGATCACATTGATGTCGGCGCCGACGACAAAGGATCCCTTCTTGCCCGAGCGCACCAGGAGCGCGCGAAATTCGGGATTCGATTTGATTTTGTCGAGCGCTTCGCTGAGTTCGCGCAGCGGCACTTCGCCGAGCTTGTTGACCTTCTCACCTTGCAGGTCGAAGGTTAATACCGCTACGTCAACGTCTTGAGCTAGGGACCAGGCTTTTCCACTCCAAAGATTTTTCATTGCTGCTTATTTCTCTTTCTCTCTACTTCGTAAACTTTAGTCGATGTTCTCTAAGATCACGGCGCCGCCCTGGCCGCCACCAATGCAGAGTGTGGCAAGTGCGTACTGTACGTTACGGCGTTTCATTTCGAGCGCCGCGGTGAGAATGATACGTGTGCCAGTGGCGCCCACGGGGTGACCAATCGCAATGGCGCCGCCGTTGGGGTTGAGGTTCTCAAGATCCACGAGACCCATGCGCGACGAACCGAAATGTTCTTGGCAGTACTTTTCAGAATCAAAGGCCATGAGGCAGGCGATCACCTGCGCGGCAAAAGCTTCGTTGATTTCGATAACGCCCATGTCCGAAAGACGCAGACCGGTTTGCTTGAGCGCTTTGTGGGTGGCGTAGACGGGGCCCAGGCCCATGCGCTTGGGGTCGAGGCCGGCAAAAGCGTAGCCGATGATCTTGGCGATGGGTTGGGCACCGCCGAGTTTTTTGAGGCCGGCTTCGTTGGCGATGAGGGCCATCGCGGCGCCGTCGGTGATGGGGCACGCGTTGCCCACAGTCACGGTGCCGTGCTTGCGGTCAAAGTAGGGCTTCAGTTTGGCGAGCGCTTCGAGGCTCTGACCTTTGCGGGGGCCAGCGTCGACGGCGAGAGTTTCTTTGTACTTGGGGGGAATCGGCAGCGGCGCAATCTCACCGGTGTAGATGCCGCGCTCGGCGGCCGAGACGGCTTTCTGGTGCGAGGCTAGCGCGAATTGGTCTTGTTCCTCACGCGAGATTTTGAATTCTTTGGCGAGCACTTCGGCCGTGCCGCCCATGTTGATGCCGCAAAAGGGATCGGTGAGGCCTTCGACAATGGCAATGCGAGGTTTGAGGAACGCGCCGATGGGCATCTTGGCGAGCAGGCTCAGCTTTTGGGCGGTGCTCTTGGCGCGCGACATTTGGTCAAAGAAGTTCACCGCCACTTGATTGTAGATCAGAGGCATTTGCGACATGGATTCGGTGCCGCCGGCGAAGACCACATCGTAGTGGCCGGAGTCGACTTTGAGGGCGGCCTGAGCGACAGATTCCATCGCCGAGGCGCAGTTGCGGTGTACCGTGTAGGCCGAGACGGGCTCGGGGAGTCCAGCATTCAGCGCCACGACGCGCGAGATATTGGCCGCGTCCGAGGGGGTGCCGGTGTTGCCGATGATCACCTCATCAACGAGCTTGCCGATTTCGGCCACACTCAGGCCCGAGCGGGCGATCAGTTCCGAAAGGGCGAAGCGTCCGAGCTCCACTCCGGAGAGGTCTTTGAGCTGGCCTCCGGCCTTGGCAAAGGGCGTGCGCACGCCATTGACGAGGTAGGCGCCCTGGAGTCGATTTTGCGAGTTTGTGGATTTGGAAGATGCGTCCATAAGCCCAAAATATCAGATATTTCGGGCCTTCGGCCGGGTCACAAACGAGAAAGCTCTGTTAATGACTTAGTGCACTGATTGGTGCGCATTAATGCACCGCTTCTGCAGCGATTTCGGGGGCTCGGGCCGGTGAGTTTTTCGCGAGCATTTCGCTCTTGATTCCGTTCAGGCGCAGCTCGACTGCGACGCGTGCGGCGCGCCAGTCTTTTTGGTAGAGAAAAGGGTCAAAATCGCAGGTGCGACATTTGGTTTGGGCCTTTTGTTCGGCCCAGTGGGCGAACTCGAGCACGGCCCAAATCGGAAGGTAGAGCGTGGCGAGGCGGAGGGCCCAGGGGCCGGCGCCGCCCAGCAGGAGCGCGCCGATGAGGCCGACCAGAGAGGTGGCGATGCGCGCGTGGGTGATGAGGGGGAGTCGGTCTTGGAGGTGAACTTTGCGAGGCGAACGACAGACAGGACAAAGGTAGTGTGCCATGAACTCATTGTAGGGGGTGGCCCCGGGTTCCGGGAATGTCAAAAATTCGGGGGCCCCCTGATCTCCAAGCTTGACACCCCCCGAAGATGGGGACTAGTTAACAAGCCTCTGAATTTAGGAAAGTAGAGCAGAATTAATGGCAAGCACCACCGCTAAGAAGTCGGAAAAGAAAACCAAAACCTTGTCCAAGGCCAATCAAAAGAAGGT
>DATLIP010000010.1:0-90879 GCA_035539375.1 Bdellovibrionota bacterium
TGCTCACCAATCGCATTTACCCGGCGCACGCGCCGTCGAACGTGGAAATGATTAAGAATCTTCGCCGAGAATTTTTTTCTGCCCTTTGGCAGGGTACACTGAATTCAGGATGGCAGATTCCAATCAACAAAAATGGGTCCACCTGATCGCGATCGGCGGTACAGGAATGGGCTCGATCGCGGGCCTACTCAAAGACAAGGGACTTTTCGTTAGCGGCTCGGACGGCCCGATATACCCACCCATGAGTGATTTTTTGCGCGACCGGGGCATTCCCGTGCGCTCGGAGTACAGCGTGGAGAACCTCAAGGGCTCCACCTGGGGCCTGGACAAAGAGCGTCCTGATATCGTCATCGTGGGCAATGCCATTTCCAAGGGCCACGTCGAAGCGTCGGCTGTGGAAGAGTGGGTTTCGGATGCGCATTCGTTTCGCCGCATGAGTTTTCCCGAGGCGCTCGCGGAATACGCGATTCAGGACAAGCAGAGTCTCGTGGTGGCCGGCACGCATGGCAAAACCACAACCGCTTCGATAACCGCAGCGGTGCTCGAAGCTCTGGGCAAAGAGCCGGGCTTTTTTATCGGTGGCATTCCACTCAACTTTGGCTACGGCTGCCGTGCGGGCACGGGCAGTGTTTTTGTTTCTGAAGGCGATGAGTACGACACCGCGTATTGGGACAAGGGATCGAAGTTTTTGCACTACCGTCCCTCCTGGGTGCTCTGTACGGGCGTGGAGTTTGATCACGCCGACATCTTCGCCGATCTCGCTGCTATCGAAGCGACCTTCACCAAACTTCTCGGGCTCACGCGCGAAGGTTGGGTGTGCATTCACCCCGACGACGCCCCAGTGGCATCGTCGATACTTGATCTTGAAGCCAAGGCCAAAGCTCGCGGCTTGCCTTTTGTGACTTACGGATTTTCGCCGAAGGCCGATTACCAAATTCTCGCGGTGCGTGCGGAGCGTCTCCCCTGGGACAACACTCAGGTGGGAACCTTCATTGCGGTGAACACACCAAAAGGCAAGTTCCAATGGCATTCGCCAACCATCGGTCGGCACAACGCGCTCAACGTGGTGGGCGTGATGGCCACTCTGATGCAGGCTGGACAAATCTCCAAGGCTGAAGAGATCGCCAAGGGCTTTGCGAGCTTCCGCGGCGTCAAGCGTCGCCAAGAAGAGCGTGCACGTTTTGATGAGCTCGTGGTGATCGACGATTTTGCGCACCATCCGCGCGCCATCCACGAGACGATCGAAGCCATCAAACAGCGTTATCCGGATTTCAAAATCGCGGCCTTCTTTGAGCCGCGTTCGGCCACTTCGGCGAGAAACATTTTGTTCGAAGATTTTGTGAATTCGTTTCGCCGTGCCGATGGGGTTTTCCTCATCGCTCCCACCAAGCACAACGTGCCCGTGGAGCAGCGGCTCAAAGTCGACGCTCTGATTGCGGAGCTGACCAAGCGCGAACCCAGTCTCAGCGGTTCGGCCTTCGCTTCGCCGACGGGTGACGGATTGCTCGAAAGCTTTTGGACGTGGTCCAAGGGCCGCGGCAAAATTCTCGCGCTCGTAATGTCCAATGGTCCTTTTGACGGAATCATTCCCAAGATGATCGAACACAAACACGCGATGGACTAGAGGGCGGAGCCCGGGGGAAATCAGAAGTGAATCGATTCGAGAGTCGCCGAGGTCAGGTAACTACTGAGTACATTTTGCTCGCGGCGTTTCTTGTGACCTTGCTGATGGCCATCTCTGGCATTCTCAACTCCTTCGTGCAGCAGGCGGGTGAGGAGATCGAAACGCGCGCCTCCGAAGTCATGTCACAGCGCCAGATGGGCATTCCCCTCTCTTGGTTTTTTAACAAGCCTCCGGGCACGCTGCCCGACGCCGGAGCTCCCGGCGCTGGTGAAGGTGCCGGCGGTGGTAGTGGAGATGGCGGCGCTGGTGGCGGCGCGAATCTTGCGGGCGGTGCTGGTGGCGGATCGGGTCCCGGCATGACGGGCGGTGGTCCGGGAGGTACGGACGATGCGACCAATGCGGATTCGCCAAGCGCTAGCACAGCAGGTGCGGCCGGGGCGGCGGACTCTAGTACTAATGATGGCGATGCGGGTCGCGGCAGGCGCGGTCGTCGTGGCAGCACGGGTGGTGTTGTTGAGGTCGACGACGACTCCGATGGCGAGAGCGACGACAAAGATCGCCCCAAGAATGAAAACAAAGCCGACGACGACAAAAAAAATCAAGGCGGCTCTTCCTTGGACGGCGCCACGCGCCGCGAATACGCCCTCACAAACGAATCCGAACGTCGAGGCGGCTCGTGCGAAGATTTTGATCTCTTTCGAATGCTGAAGATTCTCGCGATCGTGGCGCTCATCGTGCTCGGCGGAGCCTATCTTGTCAGCGCCTCGGGCAATCGCGGCGGCAACAAAAAATAGCGCTTGCCGCATCTAGGTTGCGCTTTTGTGACTGGTCGCAAGGAAACTCTGAAGTTAGTCCTCTCGTTTGGAAAGCATCATGAGCAAAAGCATCATCTCCCACGTTACAGACACGGCCTACTGGGTGGCGCAGTTTCGGGCTCAGGAGCAGGATCGCGAAGAGCCGCTCTTTGTTGACCCCTATGCCCACGATTTGGCGGGTGCCTTGGGCCCGCGTATCGTTGCGGCCACGCAAAAATTTTCGCAGTACACGCAGTGGTCGGTGCTCGTGCGTACGGTACTTATCGATCGTTTGCTCGAACGCCTCGTGGCCGAAGGGGTCGACGCCGTGCTCAACTTAGGCTCGGGGCTCGACACGCGTCCCTATCGTATGGACTTGCCGGCCACTTTGGAGTGGATCGAAGTGGATTACCCAAGCGTGGTGGAGCACATGAACCGCGCGATGGCTGGCGAAACTCCACATTGTCGTTTGCGCCGTGTGGCCGCAGATTTTTGCGATCCCCACGCGCGCAGCCAGATTTTGGCGAGTCTTGGTGACTCCAAAAAAGTGCTTGTGCTCGCTGAGGGGGTGATTCCCTACCTGGAGCCCGAAGACATCCGTTCACTCGCCGCGGACCTGCGGGTCTGCACGAAGATCGCCTACTGGATCACCGAATATTTCGATCCGCGTGCTTACCGGCACCTCCGCGACATCGCGCGCGAGGCAGATATGAAAGAGGCCGCGTTCAAGCTATACCCCGAGAGCTACTATGAATTTTATGCCGATTGCGGTTGGCGTGCGCAGGAGACCATCTTCAATCTCGATCTGGCGCGGGAACTGAAACTCAAGCCGCCGCTTCCGCCTCTCGCGAAACTCATCTACCCCCTGATTCCCCGCAAATTGCAGGACAAGCTCGTGCGCATTTCGGGTTATCTGCTGCTCGAACCGAAATAGGCGCCCGACTCCCGAATAGGCGCCCGACTCCCGCACATACCGGCAGCGCGTCAATTGCAGGGCACGCAATCTGCATGGGCCTGCTCATGCCGAGAAAAAAAACCATTCTCCAGAGTCATTTTCCGTATCACATCTACAATCGGTCACTCGATCAGCGATTTTTTAAGGTTCCTATGGCAACGTTATGGAAAATTTTTAGCGAAGAAGCATTTTACGCGAGTACGTTATGGAATTTGCAATTCCACTCCCTGGTACTCATGGGCAATCACTATCACGCGATTGTTTCGACTCCCGATGCGAATATTAGTGCGGGAATGTGCGATTTTCAGAGTGAGGTGGCCCGGAGGATTTCGCAATATCTGGGGAGAGATAGTTACCGCTTTCAATCGCGTTATCGTTGGTCGATCATAGCGAATCCGGGGCATTTTGGTTCTGTGTATAAGTACGTTTACCAAAACCCTTTAAGAGCGGGCATTTGCGCGAGGGTGGAAGACTACCCTTTTTCTACCCTGCACGGATTGATCGGAAGTTCTGTATTGGGGGTTCCAATCAAAAGCTGTCATTTGGGGGTAGAGCTTTTCGAGTCATCGCCAATGGATATGGTGACGTGGCTAAATGATTTCTACGACCCAAGCGAAAGTGACCGGATTCGGAAAGGATTAAAAAAGTCTAATTTTGAAATCATGAACTACGCATCTTCGTTTGCGGAAAGGGCAAGACTGCTCGAAAAGTCGAGCTATCTAAGTGCCGCCGACGGTTTGACGAACAATCCCATAGCGATGTCGTCTAGATAGAGGTTGCCGACTTTGACTCGCTTGCGATGGCGCCCTTCTTCAAGAAACCCGAAAGATTCATAAAGCTGAATCGCTCGGTGATTTGTAGCGCGTACAAGGAGTTCGACTTTCTCAATGTTTTGATGTCCTTTGGCCCAGTCGATGAGATGCTTCAGAAGCACACCTCCCAAACCTTTGCCCTCATTGCCGTAGTGAATCACGATGGATAACCGAACCGTGTGTGCGAGTGCTTTTAGAAGAAGTGGCTCCAGTAATGCATGTCCAAGAAGTTGATGGTGCTCGTTTTCGAGCACTACGTATTGAGCATTCGGGTGGTGAGTCAAGGAGTGAATCTTTTTGGAAAACGCGTCAACGAGTAGCTCTTCGGGCTGGGAAATTAGGTATCCACCTTGGCTTGCCCAGTATCGCTCTGCTTCGCATAGGGGTGCGGCGTCGCTTTCGCGCGCTGATCTGATGTGTAAATTCATCAACAGTATGAAACAACATTCCGGAATTGGTGCAACGGTTAACCGATGACGCGCTGCCGGTATGTGCGGGAGTCGGGCGCCTTTTTACCTGCTGCTCGAGCCGAAATAGGGAATCGAGAACTTTACTAAAGTGCTGAGGGGGTTTGGAATTTTTCGGATTTGCCTAGGTTTCGGAGAAGGTTCCAGCAGCGTTTGAACGTGGGGAATCTGTCGGGATCGGCGCGCTTGGCGTAAGAGTACATCGTGGCCACGTCGGAAGCGCGCTCAGTGGCCCAAAGCGCTGTGATGAGTCCATCCACATTCGTGCGATCGTTAACGTGCGGCAAAATGTTTGCGAACGCTTTGAATATCGCAATGTCGAAGTTATCGAAGCGATCCAAACGAGACATGCTTTGCGGGTGGCGAGCATCGACGAACCTTAACATCGCTTCAAAGAAAGTGAGCTGTTCTTGATTGCTGACGTGCTTTAACAAGGGAAGCAGATGAAAGACGCCGTAGTTTTGGTGACTGGAAATGCCACGGACTTGAAAGATGTGCCAGTTGGGCATCATAAAATTAAGATTCTTCAGGAGCATGCCTTCGCTCACGAAAAGGCGAAAGGCTTCACGAGTGAAATTGTTGGTTTGGGCTTGCGCTGCTGCCTCCAGCAAAAACCCGTAGAGCGGGTACACTTCGGCGCCTTCGGGCAATTGAAGCGAAGCTTTTGCGATAGCGACTTCCATCAACGGGTCTCGTATCCGGCGAATCTGACTCAGGTAGTGTTTGAAGGCGCTCTCGAGAGACCGAGGTCGGATCTCGTTGAGGCGGGCTAGGTAGCTGCGATGAGCAGAACTCGTTCCGTGTTCGGGTAGTCTAAAGGTCCAGTCGCGGCTGCTCATGAAATTCAGCATCCGCATGGTGAGTAGGTAAGAAGGCGTTTTGAGAGTGTCGAGTAGGGTGTCGACGCTCAGCACTTGGCGGTGCACGATTTGGCTTGTGAGCAATTGGATGTAAATTTGCGCCTCTTCTTGGGTCTTCACGTACGTGAGGAAGCGCTTCACTTGAGCATCGAGACTTTCGTAAAGGCCGGGCTCGATGCGGTGGCCAACTTGAGTATATCTCCAGGCATCGCTCACTTCGGCACGGGCGTCGGCCTCGCTATAAGGAGTGGCAGAGGGAGTCGAGTCCACGGAGCCCGAGCTTCCTTCATTCTCCGGAGGGAAGTTGATGGCGTGGGCTGAAACGCCGTTGAGTGCGAGCAGGGTGAGGACCAAAACCAGGGAAAACCGCATGGCGGGCCTTATAGCCCCAGCGACGCTATGCGTCAAGGTGAAATTCAAGCGTTCAGCATATGAAAACAGATGTTTAGGGGCAGCTTTAAGCCAGGTGCAGTTTGTTGCGGTCGATCTCTAGAGCGATCACCGAGACGTCCTGCGTGATGGGTTGAGCCTTGGTATAGGCTTCGGCGCGGTAGAGCAGGTGATTGGTGTCGTCTTTGAGGTCGGTGTCGGGGCGCGAGCCGCTGTCGCCGACGCCGATCTGCAGGGGCGCCATGAAGCTCTTCCAGTCGCGAGCCTCGCGATTCCAAGTGGGCGAAATCGAGAAAATTCGGCAACCCGGTTCGAGCGTCGTTTCGGTGAGCACCGCCTGCGACGAGTTCAGTCCGCCCTTTGATGAGGCGTCCGCAAAGGCCGTTTCTTCAGCGTAGCCTTCGAGGCCGATGGCATTCCACTCCGTCACCGAAGCGCCGCGTGCGGAGCGTTTGAGGAGCGGCGGAAAGCCCTGGCTGAGCGAGCGCAGTTTCAGTGTACCGGTGTCGAGGCTGCTGAGACGGATGCGAAAGGGAATGTTGCGCGGTGATTCGGCAAGGCTCAGTGCGATGACATCAAAAAAGTCCTCGAGACTGGGCTTAGGCTCCATCTTCGATTGCGCCTGAGTTTGCAGTTGCACAATGGCGTGCAAAAAGAGCGATGAAAGTCCAAAGGACGCTGTCCACAAGTGAACAAACCACAAGTGACGGCCGCTGGGCGAGGTGATGAGGTCGTAGGTGTCTGAGTTGAGCTGACCGGCGCTGTAGTAGCGTGTGATGCAGTTCACGCCCGAAACGTTGTGCGTGCGGTTTGGCATCAAGAGCTTTTGCAGCGTGGTGGCGAGCTCCAGGTCTTGTCGCGTGTTTTCGAGGATCTCGGCGATTTGCTTTTCGAGTTTGGCGATTTTGGCTTTTAAATCTTCCGCAGATCCCATGTCTTCATTGTAGGGGGCGAAGCGCGGGGCCGCAATACCAGCCTACGATCCCTTCGCGCGCCCCATCATCGTCGTTCACGCTCTCCCAGGAGCGGAAACTGGGCTCGGCGCCCAGGGCGCGAGAGACGTTTGCGATCTCTACGGGGTCCACCGAGCAAATCGAAACGAAGAGTTTGGGGACCTTGAGTTCCCGGATATCGCGCAGAATAGAGCTCTGAATTTTCTCGAGGCTCGCGATGTCCGCGGGCCACTCACGGTAGAGCACGTCGGGGCGGGTGTATAGGGTGCCGGAGCCCGAGCAGGGCAAGTCCACCAGGGCAAAGTGCCAGCTACGCGCGGTGATCGCCTTGGGGGGCACTTCCGCACCCCATTCGTGCAGGGCAAAGAGCGACGAGGTTTCGGGGAGTTCCCAGCGTCGCCAATTTTCTTTGAGGGGATTCATGCGCGCGGACTTCGACTCACAAAGCACCACGTCGCCGAGGCCAACGCTGCGGCTCAAATGGTTGGCCATGTAAATCGCTTTGCCACCGGGGGCGGCGCAGGCGTCGAAAAAGTTTTTATCCTGGGTCCCGAGCCGCTCGCTCACCCAACGGCAAAAATCGAACGAGCCCGGGTCCATCGCCTGAAACTGTGCGCGGAAGATTTCCGGAGACCATTCGCGGCGAACGTATTCGAGATTTTCTCCGAAACCGCCCACGCCGCGTTCCGGTCGCTTCACGAAATTCTGAGCAACTCGATCGAGGTCCATGGCGCCGGCCCAACGCTCGCGCAGCCACTCAGGTAGAGCGATTTGCGGTGAGGCGCGCAGCTCTTCGCGGAGCTTGGCAAGTTCGCGTTCAATGTGACGCAAAAAGGCGTTCGTGATGCCGCCCGTGTGCGCGCCGTAGCGGGCCTTGGCGAGACTCACGCACTCGGAGACGATGGCGAAGGCCGGCGGATTCTCGCGCGTCAGGAGCGCGGTAAAACCCAAGAGCCATAGGTCGAGCATCTCGGCGGGTTTGATTTTTTTGCTGCTAAAGGTTTTCACCACGCGCTCAAACCAGTGCGCGTAACGGTAGCTCATCAGGATGAGGTCGAGCGCCGAGGGCGAGAGCGTTTGGTGCAGGCGGTAACCGTCGAAGGCGGCATCGAGTGTTTGTTTCTGCTTGGCAAAGTGGCGCGGCAAGAAGGGCAGGATTTGGGCGATTTCTTGATAAAAGGAAGATTTCTCGGATTCGCGCTTAAACATCACTCGTGTCGCCAGAAGAAACCACAATCTCCGCGCCAGGCAACTTATTCATGGGCGAAGTGGGGTTTTCTTTGGTGATGGCACGCTCAAGCTTGGTATTGAGGCGTTTCAGGCGCAGGCAACGCGATTCGAGTACGATGAGTTCCACGATAAAAAAGAGCGAGGAGAAGATCGCCCCGAGCACAAAGGCGATGATCAGGATCAGGTACTTGGGCATGGGCTCGGAGACGTAGCTGAAGAGCGCGATCGCGGTGGGTTCGGAGTTTTGATTCACGAGGGCCACAGCGAGAATGATCACAAAAACCGTGAAGAGGGCCCAGATGCCAAGTTTGATACCGCGCATGTGATCAGTTTAATCCTCAGCCATGCGATCTGCAAAGCTGTCAAAAACTTTGCTCAGGCTCTCGTAGACCTTTGCGTTGTGCGTGGGGATCGCCTTGGTCTCGGCCAGAATCGGCATGAAATTGGTGTCCGAATTCCAACGGGGAACGATATGCCAGTGCAAGTGTCCTGGGATGCCCGCACCTGCGGCAGTGCCGAGGTTGATACCGATGTTGGCACCGTCAAAGCGCACGACCTCGCGCACGGCTTCGTAGGCCTTTTGCACGCACTTAGCGAGGCGGGCCGAAACTTCGGCCGGCAGGTCGCCCAGGTCGGCCGCGTGGGCACGGGGGATCACGAGCAGGTGGTAGGGATTGTAGGGAAACTTGTTCATGATCACGGCCACGCTCGCGTCCTTGTAGAGCACGAGATTCTTGACCGAAGGCTTTTGCTTCAGCGCCGTGCAAAAGGGGCAGGCGTCTGAGAGCTTCTTTTTGTGAATGTACTCCAGGCGCCAGGGCGCCCAGAGGTTATCGCGCTTTTGCGGCTTCATGGGCACCGAACCAGGTGTAAGGCAAGAAGTAGGGCACGCCAGAGCTGAGGCGGGGGCTCAGTTGGGGGGCCTTGGCGCCGATCCACTCGAGAATCTGGCGCGCTTCGGAGGGCGAGCGCGTTTCGGGTTTCATGAGCGACGAGAGGATGCCAAAGAATGAACGGTATTCGGGTTCGGGCACCGGAAAGCGCGAAAGCGTCGTGGGCGCTTCGACCTTGAGCACTTTGGCGAGGGCGTCGGTGGCTTCGTACTCACCCCCGAGCTCATCGGCGAATCCGTAGTCAATGGCCTGCGAGCCGAGGAAGATGCGACCGTCGGCGTATTCCTGGATGACTTCGTCGCCGAGTTTGCGTGCGTCTTTGACGGCGGTTTTGAATTGACGGTGAATCTCGTCAGCCATGTTTTGCAACAAGATGCGCTCATCGGCTGTCATTGGGCGAGACTCGGAGCCGATGTCTTTAAAGCGACCGGCCTTGATCAGCATCGGCTCGACTTTGATGAACTTGTAGAGCTCCTGCAAATTTGCAAAAGGCATGATCACGCCGATGGAACCTGTGATGGTGCCTGGGTTGGTGAAAATTTTAGAGCACGCCGTGGCCAGGTAATAGCCACCGCTCGCCGCGATGTCGGCAAAGGAGCAGTAAATGGTTTTCTTTTCAGCGGTGAGACGGTGCAAAGCGGAGAGGATTTCCTGAGTGGGCGCCACGGCGCCGCCTGGAGTGTTCACTCGCAGGATCACACCTTTGATTTTATCGTCTTCGCTGATTTGCTGAATGGCGTCGAGCAGGTCGACGGAGTCGAAGATCACGCCATCGACATCGAGGGCGACGATCGCGTCGTCGTTTTTGCTACCCGAGGAGAAGACGGCCGAAGGTTTCCACGCGGTGTTCGCGCTCTTCACAGCGCTCCAGGTGTTCACGATAGCGGAGATGATGAAGAGGGCGACGACACCCAAGATGCCGAGCACGATGTACATCGAAGATCGATTCTTTTTGGTGGCCGCTGGAGCGGCGGCGCTCGCGGCCGGTGCTGCTACCGTCTCAACGGGGGCGGCGGGCTTGGCAGAAAGATCTTCGGGCGCGTTGTCTTGGTTATCTGTTGTCATGATGACATGGAATATTAGGACCTTAGCCGGACGCAAGCAATGGGGCACAACTGCAAAGAGGATGTCAGTTGTGCTCCTCGGGCTCCGGAGATAGACACAATGCAACAAGAAGGAGACCTTTTATGAAATCAAAAGCTTTCGCCCTCGGCCTCTTCGCCACCCTCTCGGCCGCCTCCTCGGCTCACGCCGCAGAAGCCGTTAAAATCGCCACCAAAAAGTACAACTGCTACGGTTATATCACCGACCGCACCAACGAAGGCTTCGTCAATTTCGAGAGCCGGACCGTTGCGCTCGCCCGTGGTGACAAAACCCAGCAAGTGATCATCGGCGAAAACCTCGGCCTTCAATTGGTCGTCGGTCGTGATAAAAACGAGCTCAGTTTGAGCGCTCAGTACCAAACGGAGCGCGGCGTGGGCAGCAAAGGTTTTGCCGTGGCCGACACGGACGCGGAAAAGGTGATTTTCCTCGACGTCAACGAGGGTTCGATCATTTCGGGCACCTGCGAAGCTCTGTAAGTCGGAGTTGGTATAAAGGCGCCAAGGCACTTTTTGAATGCAAAAAGTGCCTTGGCGCCTTTGCAAAAAAAAACCCCCGCTTCGAGGAGACTCGAAGCGGGGGTTTTTGCTGATACGTTACTAGCTGTCTTTTTTGCCGATGAGGCCGAGCTTGGCGGCGATCGCAGGATCCAGAGTATCCGCGAACGACGAGCGCGAGCTCGATTCGGTCGACTTCTTATAAGTCTCGATGTTCTCTTGCTCTTCGCGGCGGAGGATCGCTTTGACCGACAGCGAGATCTTGCGATCTTTGTTGTCGATGTTGGTGATCATCGCTTTGATGCTGTCGCCCACTTTGACGACGGCTTCGGGGTGCATGATGCGCTCTTCGGAGAGTTCCGAGATGTGGATCATGCCCTCGAGACCTTCGGCGATTTCTACAAACGCACCGAAGTTAGCGAGCTTCGTGACTTTACCGTCGACGATGTGACCGATTTTGAAGCCGGTAGCTTTGTCGGCCCAAGGATCACCCGAGAGCGACTTGATCGAGAGCGAAACGCGCTCGTTGTCTTTGTCGATGGAGACGACCATGGCTTCCACGGTTTGGCCTTTTTCGTAGGCTTCCGAGGGGTGGCCGATTTTCTCGTCCCAGCTAAGGTCGGAGATGTGCACAAGACCATCGATGCCTTCTTCGATTTCAACAAAGATACCGAAGTCGGTGATGTTCTTGACGAGGCCCTTCACGCGGGTGCCCGGAGGATACTTGTGCTCCAACGAGTCCCAAGGGTTGGGGGTGATCTGCTTGAGGCCGAGGCTCATGCGACGGGTCTCAAGGTCGATGTCGAGTACTACCGCTTCGATTTCCGAGTCGAGCTCGAGAATCTTGCGCGGGTCTTTCACACGCTGGGTCCAGCTCATTTCGGAGACGTGGATGAGGCCTTCGATACCCGGCTCGATCTCAACGAACGCGCCGTAATCAGTAAGGTTCACCACGCGACCTTTCACGCGCTGACCAACCATGTAACGAGATTGAACGTCTTCCCATGGATCAGGCAGGGTCTGCTTGAGGCCGAGGGAAACGCGCTCTTTCTCGTGGTCGAACTTCAGCACGCGCACGTTGATGTCGGAACCCACTTTGAGGATTTCCGAAGGGTGCTTGACGCGACCCCACGACATGTCGGTGATGTGCAGAAGACCGTCGAGGCCGCCGAGGTCGATGAACGCGCCGTAATCCGTGATGTTCTTCACGGTACCGGTCACGATCGCGCCAACTTTGAGCTGCTTGAGGGTCGACTCTTTGAGCGAATCTCTTTCAAGTTCGACTACCGAACGACGCGAAAGCACAATGTTGCCGCGGCGCTGGTTGAACTTGATCACTTTAAATTTAAGGGTTTGACCTAGGAATTGCTCGAGGTTCTTGACGGGACGAACGTCGATCTGCGATCCGGGGAGGAACGCTTTCACGCCGATGTCTACCGAAAGACCACCCTTGACGACACCAACAACGGTGCCTTCGAGAATGTCGCCGCGCTCGCAAGCTTCGGCAATTTCATCCCAAGCGCGCATGATGTCGGCGCGTTCTTTGGACAAACGCAGAAGACCGTTCTTGGTCTCCATGCTGTCGAGGTAAACGTAGACTTCTTCACCAACTTGCACATCGAGTTCACCGGTTGGTGTTCTAAATTCGGAAGCAGGGACTTCGCCTTCGGCTTTGTATCCGACGTCTACTAAAACGCGATCGTCACTGACGGATACGACTTTTCCTAGAATGACCTCTCCCTCATGAACGGGAGTATCTTCAACGCTCTTCGAAAAGAGCTCTTCAAAGGTAAGACCTTCTTCGGTGTAAGCCGAATCATCGTCCTCGCGAAATACCTTCGTGAAGAGGTTAGGATCATTATTTGTTGGGGTTCTCGTGTTTGGCATCAAAAGTTATTAATCCTCCTTGATTGAACTAAGGCGGGTGAAACTAGGGGATGTGTTGCTCTAAGTCAAAGACTTTAACCCCAAATAAAGAGTGAAATTCTGTGAGGAAATGGACCGCACTCTTCAGAGAGAAAATCCGCTCGCGCTGGTTTCAAAATGGGCACAAAAAAGCGCCGGGTTCTTCTCGCGAAGATCCCGGCGTCGATGAGTTGTCAGCTCGTCATCACGACCGACGTTTCAAGTCGATCGCGCGGCCCTTATTTTGGAGGGCCCGCCCCATTTTTTACCTGAAATTCAAGTAAGTACGAAAGTTTAGCGTGAATCATAAAGCCTCCTCCAACGTTCCTCATTTGGCTCCACTCGAACCTTCGGAGCGGTCAGTTGACCGCTTTTTTTCGCCCGATGCGGCGATGCACGACCGGAACCTCGGTCGCACGAAGGTCTCCACTCGCCGCGGACCAGTACTCTTCGCCATCTTCCTCTTCGGGGACGGGCGGGTCGGTCGCTACGGGTGGCAAAATTTCGCTCCAGGCTTTGTCGAAAGCCTGCGAGAACACTTCTTTGCGTAGGGGCTTATGGAGAAGCATGGGCTCGGGGATCAAATCCAGAAGCGCACGCTTCATGGGTTCGGTGGCCATGCCGGTCACCGCGATGATGCCCATTTCAGGATAGCGCCGGCGAAGGTCGCGGATGAGATCCACGCCGGTGACTTGAGGGAGGAGAATGTCGACCACCGCCACGCGCACGTTCGAGAGATCCTGCTGAAGCAGGTCCCAGCCGCTTTCGCGTTGGTGGACTTTGGGTTCGGTGCCTTTGAGAATCTGCGCCGAACGAACGTATTTTTCGATGAGAGAACGCATTAGGAATTCATCGTCGATGATCATGATATCGCTGCCGCGAGGAGCGGAGGCCGACGTGCGGTAGTCTTTACCTTGCGAGGGATCTTCGGCGGACGTGAGGGGCTGGCCCATGGAATTCAAAAGCATGACGAACAACGTTCCTTTCAATAATGCATTGCGTTACCTTTCCAGAATGCCACACTTTTTCTGGGCCTGTGTTAAATTTAGGTAAAGATGGGGCTAAATTCGGTCAAAGCTGAAGGATCCAAGGCACTTAGGGCAAGTACCCGGGACCTAAACCGGGATTTTGAGCGCCTGCTTGCCCTCATCTGCGGCTCTATCGAGGAATTTGCCCTCTACGACACCTCCAAAATCGCGGTTTCCATCAGCCGCTCGCGCCGCAGTGGCCGCGCAGGAACCCTGGCCTATGTGGTGCCCCTGCGCTACGTGGGGGGTGCCCGTGAGCGCAAGGGCCGCCGTTGGGGCATGCCCGGCGTCTACACTTACGAGAGCAGTCAGGTGGAGCGCGATCAGCCCGCAGCGCTCTACATCATGACCTTTTTGGTGCCCAAATTTTTTACCCTCAAAACGCGCGATCGCTTGGAAACTCTTGTGCACGAGCTCTACCATCTGCACCCTTCGATGCGCGGTGACCTTCGGCGTTTCTCACCTCCGCACATTCACCACGGTCCCACTCCCGCTCAATACGACCGCAAGGTGAAGTCCCTCTGCGCCGAACTCATCGCGGCCCTGCCCACCATCGAGCAGCATCCCTTGCTCTGCCGTGGCGAAGACGAGATCGGCGCTTTTCGCGGCAAACGCTTCAACATTCCTCGTCACGTTTTTCGTGCCAAACCGCTTTCGATTTTTTCATCGCTCGTCTTAGGGCTTGCGTCCCTCAGTGCGCATGCGGCGCAGTTTCCGGTGGTGATCATCAAAGACGGACTCATGCGCGTCGCTCCTCAGGTGAGCGCCGGCCCCGAACGCAAAATCCAGCGCGGGGAAAATCTCGAAGCTCACAAGCTCAGCGAAGATCGTCAGTGGGTATGGGTGAGTGCCAAAGACGGTGTGCAGGGGTGGGTGCATCGCTCGCACATTCAGTCGGGTGATTTGCTCGACCGTCGCTTCGGTCTCTCCAATGCCTTTGTGGATTTCAAAGTCCCCAACAAACTCGGTGAGCGTCGCATGGGCGACGATGACGACGTCATCGAAGACGACAAGCCATTGAAGCCACGTTCCGAAAAAACCGCGGCTACGGACAACGCCCTTGCAAGCGGTGCGCCGGTGCCACCAGCGGAAGTCGATGCTTCTGCGCCCGAGGCGCCTAGCGGAGCCGTGGACTCTGAAGAAGCTCAGCTCGCAGCTCTCGCTGCCGAGCCCGACCTGGCGCCCCCAGCTCCCCCAGCGGTGCCAACCGTAGGTGGCGGCAACGTGAACCTGCGCGGAGATCTCGAAGAGAGTCCGAGCCCCGAACAGCTCACCGATCTCAAGCTCACCCCCGAAGAAAAATCGCACCTCGACGAGGGTGAGAAAGTCACCAAAGCTCAGCTGCGCGCTCAGTCGCGACTTTCGCCCATCAAAAAGAACCAGTTCGAGTTCCGCAACGAGGGAGCAAGCCCCGCCGAGCTCGGTGTCGTCACTTGGGAAGAAACCTTCGATGCCAATCGCGATCGTGCCAACGTCACGACTCCGGGCAAGCTCTTTGAGAGCCCCGCCGAGCTCGCCAAGCGCTACGGCATTCTTGAGGGCGGCGACGATGTGCTGCCGTTGGCCCACACTGAAGACGGGCAGTGGATGCGCGTGCGGCTTCAGGAAACAGGCGAAGAGGGATGGCTTCCCTCCCAACTCGTGAAGGTCTCTCAGGCCTCCCAACAGCAGGTTGAGTTTTTTCACAACACTCTCGAAGGTCACGTGAACTATGCGGGCCGTGGCCGCAATTTCGGCTTTGGTGCGGCTTACTTTTATGCCTTCGGTTTTGACGAAAGGAACCGCTCGTGGGGGCTCGGGGTCGATGTTTCTATGTGGCTCGGCCAGGGCCTTGCCTACCAATCCACCGCCACCTACGACTCTAACTACCTCGCCGTGCAAGTGCTAGGTCGCTACAACATTCCCTCGAGCTCGTCGCTCTTGGGTGCCTACGCCGAGGCCGGGCTTGGTTATTACCAGGGGCTCATTTCGGTTACGGGTTCGATCTCGGCTTCTGAACTGGAATCCCGTGGTCTCACTTCGAGTTCCTCACTCTCGTTTTTGCCGGTTATCGGCGGCGGTGTGAAGTACAGCCTCAGCAAAAACCTCGACGTTGCTTTGATGTTGAGATTGCAAATTTCGTCCAACGCAATTTTTGATACAGGTCTTGGTATTAGGGGGAACTTTTGATGATGGTGGGTTTACGCAAAGTCTTGCATTGGGGCGTTCTCGCGGCGTTGGGATGGATGGGGGCCTGTACTTCCTCGCCTCCTCCTGTAGAAGTGACGGCAGCTGCCAACACGTCGTCGGTGAACGCGGTGCAAATTTATAAAACCGATACCACCACTATGTTGCAGAATTCCGCTCTCGGTACGATTCCTTTTTTCTATGGTGGCTCGCGTGGTTTGAATGCCGGTGCGATCCAGTGGAACCAGCCTGTGACTTCGGAAAACCCGGGCGCCGATTGTGATCTGAGCTATACCGAAGGCAAAGGCGGCACCTCGCACTTCTTTCGCTGCATCGTCAAAGAGGGCAATGAGCACATCATTGTGAGCGTTCAAGAAGACCTCGTCGAGGGACGTCGTCTCATGCGGCGAATCTTTATGGACGGCAAGGGCAAAGCCCTCGTCGACCAATGGGGCTCGGCCCTGGAGCGCATCGGTTATCGCAAGGCCAAGAGCGGCGGCGCGGCCACACAGCACTACGTTTCGGCGGACAGGACTTCCGTGGCGGACATCATTTGGGTCTCCAGCTCGCAATCCGTCACGCTGCGTATCTCTCCCAAGTTTTGAGGCGCTAAGAGGCCTGCGTGAGTGACATCAAAATCTGCCCCAGCAGCACCACAAAGAGCGCTGGGGCAAAACAAAAGTAGAGAGGCACGAGATTCCAGTAGGCGGATTTTTCCGCACACTCCTCTAGAACTTTTTGCATCCAGCGCCGGTAGATCTCTCCATAATTTTTAAGCAGCAGGGACGTGGGCAGGCCCTCGGCGGCCGCCTGTGCAAAGTGTGTGAGAATCTCGTGGTCCATGGGGTCGAATCGCGCAAAATCTTTGCTTAGAGGCTCGGGTGCGCTCTCTGCTGTACGCAGCGCTCGCGCGACGATGTCGACCCGCTCGCGAAGGGCACGCGGCACGGCCGAAGAAAGCTCGCACCAAAGCTGAGATTGCGCGAGCGCCTGGGCCGGCGTCATTCCCCACTCGATGAGTGTGCCCACGTAAAACCATAGCAGCAGCCATTCGAGACGCCACAAGTGGCTTTCGATGTGACGGCGGATGCGAGACAAGATCAAAAAACCAAGCCCTGCTAGTGCGAGAGCGATGAGATTTGTGGGCGAAGCGAGGGGCGCGTCCATGACAAAGCTCAGTGCAAGGATGGCCGCCACACTCACCAGCCCCAGCACTCTCGATTGGATTTTGGCGCCTAGGCCGTGGCGGCGCATTTGGCTGAGCGAATAGATCTGCATCTCAATAAGCCGCCCGAAGGCCTCGATGCCTGCGCGAGGCGGGATCTGTCCGCGTGTGATGGCCTCGCGCAGCCACACCCATTGGCGCGAAAGCTGGCGCCCCACACGCGGAGATTCGCGCGGTGAGCGCAGAGCGGCCTCGAAGGTGCTGCCCATGGCGACGCGCAGGGCGAGGTGTTCAAAGGCGCGCTGCAGTTTGCGCAGCTCTGCGATGCGATCTGGGTGGGGGCGCCAGAAGGATTTTTTCATGTGCTTACCCGGAACACGCGCGTGCGCCGGCGCGCGGTGGCGCCCTCGAGGCTGATGAGCACCACCCAGTCCCAAGCGGCTGAAGCCATGGCGATGGAGTCGTTCGTCGCGAGGTGCACCAGATTGCGATAGCGTTCCAGAGCCTGTGCCATGGTGGAGGCGTGCATGGTGCACATCACGCCGCGGTGTCCACTCTGCAGGGCGTGCAAAAGTCCGCGGGCTTCAGGACCGCGACACTCTCCGAGCACAATGCGGTCAGGGCGCATGCGCAGCGATTCGTAAACAAGTTGCTCAAGGGTCCACGTGGTGCCCTCCACGCTCTCGAAACGATTTTGCCGGGAGCGCAGGCAAAAGGACATGGCGTTGGGCGCACGCAGTTCTGCAGAATCTTCGAGAATGGCGACGCGTTCGTTCGTGGGCACGAGTTGCAGGAGCGAGCGCAAGAGCGAGGTTTTGCCGCTGCCGGTGGCACCGCAGACGAGAATCGAGTCGCGCTCGCGCACCGCGCGCTGCAGATCTTCGAGCTCGCTCGGCAAAAAACCAAAATCCTCCAGCGAGGGCGGCGGCGACTCCATGTCGAGGCGTCGCAGAGTGATCAGGGTGCCCGAACCCGAGAGCGGCGGCATCACCACGTGGGCGCGAAACGAAGTCACGCCGCCAAAAGATCCCAGCTGCGCATCGAGAGAGGGGTGGCGAGGGCCGAGCGTGACGCCCGCAGTTTCGGCGATGAGGTGAGCAATTTCTCGTGTGAAATGCTCGAGCGTGGCTAGGTCAGCGCTCTCGCCGCGGTGCCAGTGCCCGTGTCGGTGGTAGATGAGCCCGTTCTCGCTCGAGATGCTGATGTCTTCGGTCTGTGGATCTCGAAGCTGTGCCCAAAACGCACGCTGCAAGCGCGCCAGGGCGGAGCTCGGCTCAGGGATTTTTTCCATAGCGCTTCCAGGGCCTCGTGATCTCTCCGGCATCGATGGGAGTGGACCAACGGGGGGTGATAAAAAACCAAATTTCGCTCTGGTCTTCGCGATCGCTGCGCGAATGAAAAAGGCTCCCCAAGAGCGGCAGCGCGCCCAGTCCCAGGCCACCTTCGCTCGAACCTCCGCGCCGCACTTGTACCATGGAGGTGAGCAGTGTGGTTTGCGACATGGGCAAGTGGAATTCGCTCTTGAGATCGCGACGTATCATGGCGGGAACGCCGCCCATGCCGTTGCCGTAGTCGGGCTGCGAGTATTCGATGTCAATCGTGGTGGCGATCTCCTCGCCCAGGGGGGAGGCGTCGGATCTTGGGGTGAGGAGGATTTTTAATCCGTAGGCTTTCCACGAAGTTTTGGCACCAAAAGCCTGCGCATCCTGCACGGGGATTTCGCCTCCGCTGTTGAACTCGGCCACCTTTCCGGGCACCGTGCGCAAGCGGGGCGAGGCTAGCAGACGTCCCGATTGGTGAGCCTGCGAGTAGAGGGCCGTGAGGTTCATCCCCGAGCCTTCTCGGGCGATGGAAAAACCGTCGCGTGCCTTTGCCACGCCTTCAAGACCGAGGGCAGTGGCCGAGGAACGCGAAAATTCGAAGAGATCGATTTTGAACTCGATGGTGCTCTCGAGGGGCACGCCGTGGGAACGCAGAGTGGAAAAAGGGGCAAGCGCGCCGAGGCGAGCTTTGGCTTTGGCGATTTGGCTCGCGCCCAAATTCCAAACGAGGCGTCCCTCTTGGGGCGCGACTTGTGCGAGCGAGAGACCCGCGCTCTGGAGGGACGGGGCGAGCGTTCGCAGCTCGGATTCGAGCGCTTCGCTGTGCTCGGCCGCCAAACGGTCAAATCCGCAGCGCTCGAGAGCCGCAAGACTAGTCGCGGCCGAAGTCACGACCAGCGCTCCGTCGGCGCGCGCCCGTAGGGAGTCCTGCCATTGGGGGCAGCGTCTGAGCGCGCGAGCGTTGGCCGTGGTGGTGAGCACCGCGTGCTGTACGCCCGAGTTTCCTTCGAGGCCATGCACAAAGGCTTCGCCCGCCTCCGCGCGAGCCACGAGCAGCACGTGGGCGCGGCTCAAAGGCTGCGCAGTGATCAGCTTGGCTTCGGAGAGCCAGAGCTCAGATCCGGAGACGCGCACGCGCGCGGGCTCTCCGGGAGCTAAGATCAATGTCGAGGCGAGAAGGAGAAGGTGGGGGTCTAGTGTCATATCACCTGACCCAAGCAAAATGCCTGCCACCAAGGGTGATTTTGTAAAGAAAATCGCAAGCGGTTAGAACTTTTAATTATTCAAAAGCCCCGGACCCCGTTATTTCCATCCCCCATGAACGCAAAACGATGCCTATTCGTGGTTTTTGGAATGCTCCTCAGCGCGACCTCTGCTCCAGCTCTCCAAGTTTCAGGGGAATCCCTCGACGCCAAAACTTATCGCGCGAGCGAAGACGTGGCGCAGAGCTTTTTGAGCCGCGCACTAGCCTCTGCCGAAAAGGTGGGCCTGAGCGAGCCCGATTGTTTTTTGGCCCACGCAGTTTTTGTTTACGACCTTTGCTTCATCGCCAAGGCGCGCGTCGCCATTGAAAAACTCCCCGCCGCTCATCCGCTGCGCAAGCTGAATGCGGCCGAAGCCGGCGTGCTGCGCTCGTACATGGATCGCGAGTACCAGGTGATCAACGAAGCCCTGCGCGGGGACGAGGCCGCCAAAGTCGACGCTGTCGCGCTTGAAATCAAACTGATGCTCTCGGGATTGAACGCGCTTCCTAAGAGTGGCAAGACGGAGCTCTATCGCAACGAGACCTTCTTGTGGGACGCCGACGCACCTCAGGCCGAGATCGACGAAGTGGCGGACCGTTTCGTGGAAGGCGGGAACTTCGAAACTTCTGCGTTCTTGAGCACCACGCTCGGCACCGATCCCGGCGCGCGTGAGCAAATCCTCGACGGCGCGCTGGTGCTGCTAAAGATTCGCGCCCAGGGCGCCAAGTCGGTTGCGGAAATCTCTCCGCGTCCCTATGAGCAAGAGTACCTTTACGCGCCAGGCACGCGCTTTCGCGTGCTTCGCAAGGCGAAACACGAGGTGGGCTCGGGCAAAGCCCGGCGTACGGCCTACGTTATCGATCTCGAAGAAATTCGCTAGGCGCTTTGCGCACAACGACGTGAGTGATGGGCTTGCCCGTCAGCGTCGAAACGTAGACGCTCTCGTGCATGATCTGCGATCCACTGGCTTTGACGGTAGCGACAACAGCTGCGCCGTCCACGTCCGAATAGAGGCGACCGAATTCGTCGCGTCCACCTTCGAGCTTGTGGCGCCAGCTCAGACTCAATACGCCGCCCGGAGCGGTGATGCGTAGCAAATTTTTTACCGCACTCATGTGGTCTTCTTTTGCCAGGTGCATGATCACCGTTTCGCAGATCACATTCGTGTACGCTCCGTCTGCGATCTCGGCCAGGTCGGGCAGGGTGGCGTAGTGAAACTCACAGTCGGGAAAATTCTTCTTGGCAGTGTCGAGCAAGCCGCGAGAGGCGTCGAAGCCCGTGCAGGGATATCCATTTTGGTTGAGCCACGCGGTGTCTCGTCCACTGCCCGAGCCGATGTCGGCCGTGGGCTTGCCCGCGCGAAAGTAGCGTTTGGCAGCGCGCTGAATCTCATCGGGTACGGGCTGTGCGAGCCAATTGCTGGTGAATTTTTGGGGCTCTTGGTCGTAAGTGTCGAGCGTTTCTTTGTCCATAACCTCTCGCTTCCCGGTCGGGGCTTAGGGACTCTTTAGTAGCGTTCTAAGAAATAATCGCTGAGAATCTGCCGGTGATCAAAGCAAATGTCTGATGGCAAGTTGGCCTGGTGGTAGGTCGCAACGCTCTTGGCGTCTGAGCCGGCGCGGGGTTGCCCCTTGGCGCGGGCCAGAAATACAATAGAGGCGGTCTGACCCCGCGGATCGCGGTTCGGAGCGGAATAGCAGTGGAATTGTCTAACTAGTTCGATTTCCAGGCCGGTTTCTTCGCGCACTTCGCGCAGCGCAGCGTCCTCGGCACTTTCGCCGGCATCGACAAAGCCGCCGGGCAGGGCCCAGCCGTGGGGTTCGTTTTGGCGCTCGACCATGACCACGAGACCGGCACCGGTATCGATGATCACATCAACAGTCAATTTTGGTCCGGAGTGGTTGTGAGTCGTGTCCATCGCGTGATAACCTCCTGGCACTATATGTTAATCGGAGTTCCAAAAGAAATAAAAAATTTCGAAAACCGCGTTGCCATTGTGCCGGCTGCCGTTAAAGCACTTGTCGACAGACAACACAAGGTACGCATTCAAACCGGCGCCGGTCTCGGCTCGGGCATCACCGACAAAGATTACGTCGCCTGCGGCGCCGAAATCGTCGCGACTGCCAAAGAAGCTTGGGCTGCCGATCTCGTGATGAAGGTGAAAGAACCCCAATCAAGCGAGTACGAATACCTGCGTCCAGGACTCTTGCTCTACACGTACTTGCACCTCGCTGCTGAGCCAGAACTCACGCAGGCGCTTATCAAGAACAAGGTGAACTCCATCGCCTACGAAACCATTCAGCTCAAAGACGGCTCGCTGCCGCTCTTGAAACCTATGAGTGAAGTCGCAGGTCGCATGTCCACGCAAGTGGGCGCTACGCTCCTCGAAAACCGCTTCGGCGGCGCGGGCGTGCTCCTCGGCGGCGTGCCGGGCGTTGCGCGCGGCGTGGTGACTGTGATCGGTGGCGGTGTGGCCGGCATCAACGCGGCGAAGATCGCTGTGGGTCTTGGCGCTACGGTTAACGTGCTTGAGAAAAACCAAAAACGTCTCGAGTACCTCGATGACATTTTCGGCACCTCGATCAACACGCTCATGTCGAACCCCCTCAACATCGAAGAAGCTGTGGTTCGCGCAGACGTCGTCATCGGCTCTGTGCTGATTCCGGGTGCTAAGGCTCCCAAGCTTGTCACTCGCAACATGATCAAGCGCATGCGTCCTGGCTCTGTGGTGGTAGACATCGCCATCGACCAAGGCGGTTGCTTTGAAACTTCGCGTCCGACTTCGCACCAGAGCCCGACTTATGTCGAAGAAGGCGTCACGCATTACTGCGTGACCAACATGCCTGGCGCCGTGGCGCGCACCTCGACCTTCGCGCTGACCAACTACACTCTCGACTACCTCTTGAAGCTGGTTTCGGGTCCCGTACAAGCCATCAAGTCCGACGAAGCGCTTGCGCTCGGCGTGAACACTTGGGGCGGCCATTGCACTTACAAACAAGTCGCGATGGACCTCGGTCTCGAATACACCCCGCTAGAGAAGGCTCTCGGGTAGTTTCGCGAATGTCCGACAAGAAGCTGCTGATCTGCATCCCGACCTACAACGAACGTGAAAATGTTCCGCTCCTCGTCGAAGAAATCTTTAAAGTGCTCCCTGCGGGCGCCCAAGTGCTTTTCATCGATGACAACAGTCCCGATGGTACGGGGGCGCTGATCGAAGACCTCGCCAAAGCCAATCCCAAGATTCACGGTTTGCACCGCAAGGGCAAGCTGGGTCTCGCCTCGGCCTATGTGGCCGGATTCGAGTGGGGATTGCGCGAAGGTTACGAGTGGGTGATGGAGATGGATGCGGACTTTTCGCACGATCCCGAACACCTGCGCGACTTCATGCGCCTCATCGGCGAAGGCAAGGCCACGGCCATCGTCGGTTCGCGCTATATCGAAGGCGGCGGGGTTTCCAACTGGAGCCCCTCACGCGTGCTGCTCTCGCGCATGGGGTCCATCTACGCGCGCACGTGGCTGCGCCACTCAGTTTCGGATTTCACAGGCGGATTCAACGCCTGGCACCGCGACTTGCTCGCCAAGATGAATCTCGGCGACATCCAGTCCAAAGGTTACGCGTTTCAGATCGAGCTCAAGTACCGTGCGCTCGAAATCGGTGGCCGTCTTGTGGAAACTCCCATCGTGTTCCGCGAACGACGTTTCGGCGCCTCTAAGATGAGCGGCGACATCGTGCGCGAAGCCGTGATTGGTGTGATCAAGCTGCGCCTGCGCCGCGAACAAGACCAGCTATTTGATCCAAGTGCTGGGAATGGATCTTAAGAACGCATCGATGAGCTCCACGCCGGCAGCCGGCTGGGGCTCGCTCTTGCCCGTCTGAGTACGAGGCGCAATCTTTTTGCCATCTACAAAATTGCCAAGCGATAGGGCGTGTGGTCCGAAGCCACGCACCACGTATTCGCGCACCCCGGTACCCGGGGGCAGCAGCGAGGCCGCCGTTTCCATCAGCCCGTCCGAAGGCGCGCGATAGCGAGCTTCGCGATACACGTGCTCTTGGAACATCAAATTCCATTCGTCGAGATACGACATGCCGTCCAGGGCTTCGGGGATCATTGCAAAAGAAACCCAGCGCATTTGCGGAAAGCGATCGCGCAGCGAGGTGGATTTGGGAGCGTAGACCCACGGCGAGTGCGATAGCGACTCGATGCCGGGCATGGCGTCGCGTTTGAAAACTTCCATCATGGTTCGGAAAAGTTCTGCATTGGTGCGACGGACGTTCATCAACCAGTCGGCCACAAAGGATTCGCGCACCGATCCCGAAAGTGAAATGAAGATTTTGAGTTTGGCGCGTTCTTCGGCACCGAGTTTTTGCGAATGCAAAAATACCCAATGCAAGAAATCTGCGACGCCCTTGGAGGCGCCGACGAAGATGGCTCGGTCCACCTTGGCGAGTTGCTGCGCCATCTGGGCGGCGATCTGAGCAGCGTTGTTCTTAGAGGAATCCGCAGGGCCGGTTTCAAAAGTATGTGTTACAAAACCCAGCTTGCGAGCGTAGTTTGAGGCTTCGCGAATTTGATCGCGATTGGGGCTGTGGTCGCTCACATCGATACCCAGGAAAAAGAAAATCCCCGTTCGTGAGTGATTGAGCGAGGCGTCCGCGACCACCGCATCGGCAGCGCGCCAGCGTGCGTTGGCGGCCGCTTGGCGGAGGCGTGTTTCGAAAGCGCCACCCTCGGGATCCCTGCGGCGCATGAGATCCACGAGCAGGTCGCGCGTTTGCGTGAGTCCGATTTTGAGCGCGCTGCTGCGAGACCACTTCAGCAGGTCACTTTTTTGAGGATCCACGCTGGCGATCTCGCGTCCGAGCTGGCGGGCACTGAGGCAATCGGGCGAGCCCGAGAGAAACACGTAGTAGCAGCGTTGTTCCTGAGTGCTGAGATCGGAGCGGGGCTTGAGCCAAGCGAGCGCCACGCCGTCGTAGCGTGAGCGGCCCACCTTGCGGTAGATCTTCGGGCGGATTTGGTAATCGGTGACATAATAATAGTCACCGGCCTCGCGGTTGGTGAGCGCCGCGCGCACGTGGTCGGGCAGGGGGCTCATGGTCTCGTCTTTGAGGTAGACGGCCTTGGACACCGGAGGCTCTCCGGGCTTGGCCTGGGCCATGGCGCCGGCGCCGAGCGCGGTGATGAGGCCTAGTTTTGCAAAAAAAATGCACGCGCGTTGCGCTTTAAAAATTCCCACCCCAATGTCCCCCGTCTATTTTTCGCCTTAGTTGGCTTCCTCTTTGAGCGAGTACCAGCCCCGCAAGTTGATCAAATGATTTCCAAGCCAGCCGTAGCGTTTGGCGAGCTTTTTCAGCTCGGCTGAGTCGCCGCGGCACTCAAAGCCCATCTCGCGCGCCCGCGAAGTAACTTTTTGCAGGATCGTCTGTATACGAAAGGCTGAGCAATTGACCGACTCGCTCCAGGCCAGATCCACGTAGTGGTCGAGCTTCACGCGCGTGCTCACCTGCCAGCGATTTTGCCGGCATGTCACGAAGGGGCCGCGCTGGTGGCGCGATCCGAAAATGTCGCGCTCGTAACCTAGGATATGGTTCCAAAAACGGTGACCCTGAAAATTCGCCGCGAGATCGGCATAAGAATAGACTCCTGTGTTGGTCGCGCCGAGGTAGGTTTGCTCGCTGCGCTCACCGAGCGCGAGGGCGTCTTCGATGGGACGTTTCTCCCAATGGTAAATTTTAAAGTACTTATAGCCCCACGCAAAAAAGTGCTCGAACTTGTCGAGGCCCACGACCACGTTGCCGAGTCGGAGTACCGGCGATAAGATTTTGTCAGAGCCGCTGACCACCTTGTTGAGTCCGAGGGCTTCCATGGTTTTTACGTCTCGGTAGATCGACTCTGGCTTAGGTGTGTAGAGCGGGTGCACGCCCGGATCGCGCAGAGCGCGTTTCACGAAATCGCCGAAAAAGTGATGGTGAAAATGATCGCGCAGTTCTTTGTACAACACCGCATCTTGGCAGCCTCGGCCCTTGGCGTTGGCCCGATCGACACCCTCTTGCATCAGGCGATTGATCATGGCTTCAATCGCTGGTTGCGAGTCGGCAAGCTTGGCGCCGGTGCGGCGGTATGAAAATTCGTCCACCTCTGCGGCGCGCGCTGCGAGTGGCGCGTGCAAAACGGCGATCCCTAACACGAACGATAATGATTTTCCCCACCCCATCGTGAGGCTATCGCTAGTATGCTCAAAACGTGTTGCACGACTTAATAGAGCTTAATACGAATGCCGCGCCGCACACTTTCAAAAAGAACCTAGTTCCTTAACCCCGTACCTTTTGGGTGCCAGGTTATGGTAGCGGGTTAAGGAACTAGGTTCTTTTTAAAGAGCCATTTCAGGCGCACTTCGGGTTCGAAGATGATCGCGAGTGACCAGATCTCCACTTTTGGAATCACCGGTGCGAGTGAAGAGGCGTAGAGCGCCACTTGGGCTTCGGTTTTGACGAGTTTCAGTTCCGCTGTTGCGGACCATTCGGTAGACGAGGATTTCCAGTCGAGCACGATGGCCTCGCCCGGCGCACGGAACCATACGAGGTCGGCAAAGCCGCTCAAACGGTAGCGATCGCGGTGTACAAAGAGGCCCATCTCGCGCTGCACGCGTTCGGGGTGCGCTTGGGCATCGGCCCAGAGTGGCTGCAGTTCGTCAAAAGCGGCAAGTTGTTCTAGCGCCGAGCGTAGTTTCGTGCGCTGTTCCGGCAAGGTGTGGGTTAAAAATTCGCCGATGGATTCGGCGCGGCCATCCCAGCGTTCGAGAACTTTGTGCAGGGCAGAGCCGAGCTCTTTGGCGCTGTTGGGATCCACCGGAGTCGCGCTGAGAGGTCTCGGCACGGAAATGTTCGAAAGGGGAATCAAAGGCTGTTCTAGCGGGAACATCACTTCATCGATGTAAGTGCGCGTGCCCGAACGTTTGAGCTCCGGCGGCAGCTCTCCCCATTCGGAGCGAGGAGCGGGTAGGGTCCACGCTTCGGTGCCAAGGCTAGCGGATTCTTCAGTGCGCTCGAGGCGG
The DNA here is from genome assembly GCA_035539375.1 of Bdellovibrionota bacterium. Classification (GTDB taxonomy): domain Bacteria; phylum Bdellovibrionota; class UBA2428; order UBA2428; family UBA2428; genus DATLIP01. The sequence goes on from DATLIP010000010.1 coordinate 26,463, forward strand.
CGCTCACGAACCGGCACGTGATCCGCCACGCGCGCGGCGGCTTCGCTCACCACGCCCTGCCAGCCGAGGCCTTCGGTGCGGGGCCATCCCCATACCGCGGACTCGAGACTTTCGCTGCGTTTGGCGCTGTCGCCGCGTTCATCCAGGTAAAAGAACAAATTCCGCTCGGCGCGGGTATAAGCCACATAAAATAGCCGCTTCTTCTCGGCGAGCACGCGCTGATCGTCCTGAACCTTTTTGTACTTAAAGTAGAGCGGCTTGAGGATTTTGCCACTGGCGCTGCGCAGGGGAAGGGATTCGAGGCTCTCTTCTTCGTCCGCGTCGCTCACGCTATGGGCGGCGCCTCGTCGACTGCCGCTGAAAAGTTCGATGAGAAATACCGAGTCGTACTGCAGCCCTTTGGATTTGTGAATCGTGGTGATCACCACTTTGCCCGCGCGCTCACCGCCCGCGAAGTATTCGCTCGGGGAGTCGAGGTTGAGGCGCGTGTTCATGGACTTTTCAAAGGAGGAGGCAAGTTCCAGAGCGCCTGGAATCCAGCGCAGTTGCGCGCAGTGCGCCTGCAGCCAGGTTTCGAGCGAGGCGAGCCAGGCACTGCCCTCGGGCCAGCGGTGGGGAGCCGCCGCGCGCACAAAGAGTCTGAGCCACGCGCGTGGGTCTTGAGCCGGCGGCGTTTCTTCATCAACAAGCGGCACGAGATCCCACTCACGCGCCAGGTGATTCCAGTACTCTCGCGCTTCGCCGCTCGCTGCGGAATCCTGCGCTTTGAGAAAGGCAATCCACAGCGCGCTGAGGTGGTGCTGACTGAGGTCGAGATCGTTGCCGAGCTCCACGGGGATGCCGCGACGTGCGAGTTCTTCAAAGGCGGCAAAAGCGCGGCTCCACTGCTGGCAGAGAATGGCTTTGGAAGCCTCGCTCGGCAGCGCACGGATGTCACGCGCCAGATCATCCCAGAACTTGGGATCTTTTTTGTCACCTACGGTGACGAGTGTGATTTCCGAAGTAGAGCTTTGCGAGGCGAGGATCTTTTCGTCGCAGGGCTGCAGGGTTTGGGGAGCCGGGTCGCTCTCGGGATCGTTAAAAATGCCGCGCGTGAGCTCGTTCATAAAGGTGAGCGCGTGCGGATAAGAACGGCGGTTGATGTCGAGGCTCGAGAGCTGGAGCTTTTGTTTTTGGCTTTCGAAAACGCGCACGTCGCCGCCGCGGAAGGAATAAATGGCCTGCTTGGGGTCGCCCACAAAATAGAGTTCGGTGGACTCGTGCATCAGGAGCTCTAAGATTTCCACCTGGCGGCGATTTGTGTCTTGAAACTCGTCGACAATGATGAGGTCGTATTTGGGAGCCTCCTGGGGATGCTCGGAGAGAAACTTTTGCGTTTCGACTTCGAGCGCATCGAAATCCAGCAGCGGCGGAGCCGAACGCTGGACCTCTTCGAGAAAATCAAAAAGCACCGAATAGGCGAGTTTTTCGCGGCCGCGAGTGTCGGCATTCAGGTACTCGTGCAGATCTTTTTGCGCAAAGTCGCGGGCGAGGCCCGCGAGCGCGCGGAACTCAGGATGATCCTTGGCCCAGGCGGGTTTGTGACCTTTGCCGTTGAACTTGATCTCGGCGAGTTTGGACCACTCACGAGTCTCTAGGGCTTCGAGCGTTTGGTAGGGCCAAACTTCAGGGTTCTCGAACATCGTAGGGTCGAGAGTGGAAAACTTTTTACAAACGGCGAGGCTTTCGCGAATCCAGCGCTCGGAACGTTCGGTAACCTGGCGGTAGACCTCGTCGATCTCGGACTCGAGCTCGCGTCGCGGGCGTCGCCAATTGGCCACGCAAAATTGGTAAAGGCGCTTGAGATCCACAAGCCGCTGCACGGATTCCGAAAGTGGCGAGGTCGCCAGTACCCCCAGCACGTGGCTCATCTTGTGCGCCTGCGACTCGATGAGGGAGAGCACGTCGCCATCACTGTAGCCGAGTTTGGGAAGATGCGGTTTGATGACTTTGTAACAAAAGGAGTGGAAGGTCGAAATGCGTCCCTGCTCCTCGACCGAGCGCGCGAGCTCGAGCTCACGGGCGTCTACGAGCGCCTGCACAATGCGCGTGCGCATCTCGGTGGCGGCATCGTTGGTGAAGGTCAGAGTAAGAATCTTGCTGGGCGTGGTGCGACGGGAGGCGCGGCTGGCGCCCTCGCGATAAACGCCCAGGGCGGCAAGGTAGCGTGTGACCAGTCCGTATGTTTTGCCGCAACCCGCGCCGGCTTCGACGATCTCCCTCATGCCTCGCCCTCCGCTGAGGTGGCGGCAAAGTAGGGCCGGCCGCAGATGACTTTGGTGGGACAGGTCTCACAGAGCGTTTCTTTGAGCGGACGGCGCAGGAATTCTCCCCGGCGCACGGTTTCACTCGCGCTTTCCATGGCGGATGCAAATTCGCGTTCGCTCTCTGCAATTTCTTTGGCGTCGAGAAAGCGAGCGCCGTAGTCTCGCATCGGGAGCCGTGCGATCAGTTGTTCACAAGTGTCTTCGTCGAGATGATCGCGCAAAAAGTAGATGCCCGACTTTTCGGGACGCAGCAGTTGCACGTAGCCGCCACCGACAACTTGAACACCGAGCTCCTGCTCGACCATCTTGGCGTAGAGATACCACTGAATTTTGCGGTGACTCGGGCCCATCATGGTTGAGAGCTTCAACGCGAATTCCCCGCCGCTTTTGTAATCCCATAGCAGCACGTGCTCGGGCCCGATGAAGTCGATGCGGTCCATTTTGCCTTTGACGGCCAGGCCGTGCACGGTGGCGCGGTGGTGCGATTCCAGGCGAAAGGTTCTCTGGGGCCAGAGCTTTTGCAGAGGGAATTCGAAGTTCTCGAGGTAGAGCGCCAGGTCCTCGGCGAATTTGGGTATGCGGTGGCGCAGCGAGGCCAGGTAAGCGGGTGAGGAGATCTCTCCGAAGAATTTCTCCAGGTTCTCACCTAGCGAGGCGCGAAGAGCGTCGCGCGGGTCGCGCTCAAAGTCCGGCTGCTTGAAAAAATCTTCGAGTGCCCGGTGCAGCCATTCGCCGCGGCGGAGGGCGTTGATGCTGAGTGCGTCGCGCTCGGGCATCTCGCGCGTGCGGCGCACACGCTGGTCGTAAAATCGGTAACCACAGCGCAAAAGATCTTCGAGACTCGAAGGTGAGAATTGCTCGAGCGAAGTGCGCTCGAGCGCGTTCAGCGCGGGCGGGGCGGGGGCAGGGCCGACCGTGCTCACGAGGGCCGCGGCAAGTTCCCAGCGGGTAAAGTCTTCGGCGCGCTCGCACCAAAATTCGCGAGCGCCGAGAGTTTCGTCTGCGTCGTGGGTGATCTTGACGTGGTTGTTGATGAGCAGCTGATTGACGGGGTGAGGAAGAGGCGCGCGCGTTTTGGCGAGCCTCGATAGAGGGTCAAAGAGTTCGCGAAAATCTTCGGCGTGGGTCACAAGGCAAATGCTCGCGCGCGGAAGCGCCCAGGCATCGTCAAGGCTGATGCAGTGAACACCCGCAGCAGCCCACCGCGAATGCACTTCCGCCGAGGCGGCATTCGTATTTAAGGTGCCGGCAAAGTCGGCGGCGGCGAGAATCTCACGCACCGGAAAATCCTCAATCGAGCGGTGCCGAGCGATGATCTCTCGCAAGGGCGAGAGATCGGGGTGTTCGGGGTCGCGTGCGTAGTCCAGGCGCTTGGGGGATTCGGGAATCGCGGGAAGGTCCAGCCCCCAACGCGAGATCTCCGACTCGAGCAAGGTGTAGGCGAGCGGGCGCAGCGCGCCGGTGATCACAAAGGACGAAGGTCGCACGGATCTGTCGTGCTGCGGAACGCGTTCGTAGTGGGGGGCACCGAAATGATCTTCGGTGGCCGGCCGGTAGTAAATCACTTGGCAGTACGGACTGGTTTCGAGCGCGTGAAAAAATTCATTCTCCAGAGGAAACGCATTTTTTAAGAGAGGCACATGCACCGCGATGGGCTCGTCTCCGGAGATCATCCACGGGTTGCGTTCAAAAAGCGTGAGAACTTGCGCACGGCTGAGGCTCGGCATTTCACGCGCGACGCGCTCCAGGCGGTGCCAGCGCGAGCCTACGAGGTTGGCCTCTCGGCAGAAATGCGACCAGTAGAGGGTGGTGACGACAGCCGGAAGCCAGTCGGTGAGTTCGGGGTCCTTTTCATCCTTGGCGTCGCCGTAAACCCCTTGCCACACTTCGGGGTCGGTGGAGCAAGCAAGTAGGGTGTCCACACGGTCCCAGGAATCGGCGAGGGTGGTGAGTGAGGCCTCAGGCCAGAGCGTGAGCCAGCGGTCGATGAGTTCGAGCTTCGAGAGCTCGGCTGGGATATCGGCCACTTTGTCAAAAGCGCGGGCGAGGCGATGGGTGGTAAAAACGCCGGGGCTGGGCCAGGGGTGCTGGCAGCGGGCAGGGTCCGAGCGAAAGTCCATCAGCACCTGTTCGGCCGAAGGGCCTACGGCGCGGTCGGGAAACACGATGACGTCGCGGTGGCGCAGGTTGGCCCCGCGGTCTTCAAAGAGCTTTAGGTAGTCTCGATAGCGACGTTCGGACGAGCTCACGCTTGCGGAGGTTCGTCGCCACTGGGAGCGGCGGCGGCGCTGTCCACGTCAGTGACGGCAGCGGCAGTTTCGGCGGCGGGTGCGCTTTCTTCTTCCTCAGCGCCCCAGAGCATGTCTTTGCCCTGGCGGGGAAGCTTCACGACGGTTTTCAGGGTCCACTCATTGGCCTTGTCGAAAGCCACATCGCTCGCGATCATGTCGATGGTGTCCCAGGGGCAGTATTTAGCGCAGAGTTTGCAACCGATGCAGCGGTCGAGATCGACTTCGACGGTCTGGCCGTGTTGCACGAATTTGGTGCCCGGAACGATTTCGATGCAGTCTACGGGGCAGAACTGAATGCAGGCCTCACAGCCCGTGCAGCCCGACTGGTTGATCACCGCCAGCACTTTGGGCAGTTTGATCTTGCGCGCAGGCTTTTCCAGCATGGCATCAAAGGTTTCTTGGGCCTTCTTGGCCGACTCGTCGCTATAGTCGAACATATAGCCGGTATTATAACCCAAAAGCCTTAAAGGGGCCACCGCTACCCCTTTAAGCTTTGGTTAAGGGGCCTGGGGTAGGATCCAGCCCGCGTCCGCAGGCCAAATCTTCATCAGACCAAGGTTTGTGATGGCCGGGGTCTCGTCGTAAACCGAGAACGGCATGAAGCTGCTGCCCCGCATTGCGAGGATTTCCGGTTTCGTGTCCCCGCGGTCGAGGATGTACTTATCGATCTGGGCCGTAAGGTCGCGATTCGCGCGACCGATCGTTTGGGTCAAACGGCGGTACTGATCGGGACTCATCTCGATGGAACCGTCGGGTTCTCTCACCAGACCTTCGCTCTTCACGAAACGCTCTAGAGTGAGCTCCACTTGCTTGCGGTGATCGGTGAGCTTGGGTCGGTATTCGTTGCTCGCCCAAGTCTCGCGGCTCATAAACTTGTAAGTCATGAACACGTCGAGTGACACGTCGACGACGAACGAAGCCCAAGCGCGGAATTTTCGATGGCGTAGGTGCTCAGCATCTTTTCGAAGCTTTTCAGCGGCCGCGTAGTTGCCGCGCTTTTCTTCCATCTGCGCTTGCTTCATGTTGTTGTCGTAGTCCTGATTGATCGATTGCAATTCGGCCTGCACCATCTCCCAAGACTGGTTGTTAAAGTAGAGCGACATGGGGATGTTACCGATGATGTTACCGGCGCGAAGTTCACCGATGAGCAGCGAGCCGCCGTTGATGGTGGTCGCCTTGGCGCGTGCTTTGGTGGCGAGATCGGTAAAGAACTGCGCCTGCGAGGTTTGGCCTTGGCTAGCGAAGTGCTGGGCGCGCGTTTCGTAGTTCTGGATGGTCTTTTCGGCGAGCTTCAGATTGCTGGCCAAGAGCGCATCTTTGGCTTCTTGAACGGCCTGGGCACTGCGACGCGGACGCCACACGTTTTTCGCGAGGTTAGAAGCGCCTTTGGCAAACCAGTCACCCGTACGGATGACGGAGTTCATCACGAGGAGATCCTTGGCGCCGTTGCCGCCGATGAGGGCCTGTAGTACTTGGTCCTCCATCAACTGCCATTCTTTTCCGGACACGCTGTCGCCTTGCATCCATGCCACGCCGTGCTTGAAGCCCGAGGCAACGCCGCTCGATCCGGCGCCCATCAGTTTCATCATCCAAAACATGCGCCAAGCTTCGTCTTTGCCTTCGTGGTATCCCTTGTAAAAAAGGCTCTTGGCGTTTTCGAGATCCCATGCGTGTTTGAGTCTGGCTTGGGTGAATTTCGGCAATCGCATTTCGTCGACGAGGGGCTTAAGTTTGCTACCCACCAGACGCGTACCATCCTTCGTTACTTGCCAGGCGTTCGAAGCCAAATCCGCCGGACTGTGGTGAATTCGCACCCCGAGATCTCCTAGCGTTGCGAGGGTCTTCTCGCCCGCGGCGACCGTTTGTGACGGGATGTGACTAAGAGTAGTGGCGGCTTGCTTCAACACTCCGGGAATTTGCTTTGTGGTGTAGGAGAGGGGCATGTTCCAGAGTCTCGTGCCCAGGGCCGCGGCAAAGTTTTCGTATTTTTCCGCGATGCCGAGTTTGCCTATGACCCCGAGAGATTTGTAGGTCAGGGTGGCGAGCCGTGCTTTGCTGTAGCCGTAAGCCACTTTGGAAGTTGCCATCAAGCTTCGCGACACGCCCAATGACATACCGCCCATAGGGCGCACCGATACGGGCAAACTCACGAGCCCCGCTGTGATCACGGCACCGTTGCCGGCCAGACCGAGCTCGTAGCTAGAGAAGGGATTCAAGTTCGCATTCAGAACCCCCATGAAGGTTGTCGGCATCTTATCGCTGTTGCCGTTCCACTGCACGTTGGCGGCTTCGTCGGTAGAGTGGATTTGTTTGCTATTGAGGAAGGCTAGCTCTGCGTAAGCATCGGTGAAGTGCGCCCCTTGACCACCGTTTTGTTCGGCCAAGGTTTCCGGACTTTTCGCCATGGGGATGCCTAGCTCGAGGAACTGTCGGTGCAAGTCGACCAATTTGCGGCTGATGTCATCGACTGTGCGCTCGTAGCGTTTGAAAGTCTCAGTGCCGTCGGTACCCTCGCGCTTCAAGAGCCAGAGGTTGAAGGCTTTCTTAGCTTCGGCATTGCTCTTGGCTTCGTTGTAAGACTTAAAGTTTTTGATCTCGCTATAATTGGGAGCGTAGCGCTGATCCCTCAGGTACTCCTGGTAGCGCGCTTCTTGCTCGTGCGGTTTCATTTGACCCGCGTAGTCTATCGACTCGCGAACCTTTTCCATGACCTTATCGTATGCATAGGGGAGAAGCACTTTGCCGGCGCTGTCGAAATAGCCTTTAGCACCTTGTTCGAGACCGTTTAAGAAGGTGAGCAATTTTTCAGAATTGATAGAGCTCATTTCGGCGAGAGCCTGGGATTTGTCGACGAGCTTTCGGGCCCGGTTGATGTAGTCGATATAGTCGTATTGCTTCAGTCCGTGTGGAGTATCCACGAAGACGGTGTCTTGGAGCACGTAGGGCTTTTTGGTCGCAAAGAGGGGCGATACGGGATCGCCCGCCACCATGGCTGGCGCCATGTAGCGATCGCCGGCCTTGGTCTTGGTCATCTTATTGTAAAGATCTTCTTTAGCGATTTTTAGCATTTCGGTCAGGGCTGGATGGGTAAGAGATCCATCTTCGCCGCGAACGCAGGGGTGATCTTCGCCGCTCACGCTGTCGGGCACTTGTTGGCAGATCAGCATATGAAGCGTTTTGAGGGTGGCTGCGTTCTCGGCGGCCGAAGCGAAGAGAGGAAAGGGCGTCCCGAATAGGGGGAAGGGAATGTTGTTCTGCTTGGCAAGCATCACGTTGGTCATCAGGTAAGACTGGAAAGCGGCCGCGCCCATGTGGTCAAACATGACGGCCAAGTCTTCGGGGTGGCGGAAGATGTCGGTCTGGGGCAGGAACACTTTGGCGCCCTGGAATTTGAACTGGGGGCAATAGCTGTACTTGATGGTTTTATAGTCGCCGAAGTCGAAGGTCTTCGACTGGTTCGCGTACTCTTTGGTGCACTCTTCATTGCGCACGGTAAGATTGTAGCGCTCGCGTAAACGATCACCCGCGGCGGCGAGGTCTTCTGCCATTTGCGGTTCGAAGGCGTGCTTGGGCAGGAGGGAGCTGTGTGCGCCCTTGGTTTGCTGCTCCCAGCGGGTAAAAATTTCGTCGCCCCAGGTAAGCTTTTCTTTGCGTAAGTATCGCGTCTTGATGCGGTTCCAGTGCGGGAGGGTACCCTTTTGGAGCGAAGCCTCGAGGAATTGCTGCAGGTCGAGCACGTCTTCAGGGGCATCGATGCCCGGCCCGTCGGCATTCAGTGACCATTTGCCGTTTTTGTCCTGCTTAAAGTAGACCGGGTCGAGCAAAGGGCGCACGCACTCGATCAAGCCGCTGCGTACCTCAGTGTCGAAGCTCTGCACTTCGGCGAGGGCCAGCGCCGGGTCCATGTGTTTGGTCAATTCGTTGGGCTGAAGGCCATCGACACTCGCGGCGATACGTTGATCCATGCAGTTGGCCACGCTCTTGTAACCCACCATGATTTTCATGTAGTGCATTTTTTGTTCGTCGGGTAGGGCGTTGAACTCTTCCCGATTTTGTAAAAACGTGTTCGCGGTCGTAACTTGCTCTAGGAAGTTGGAGTAGGATTTTTCGGGCGTGAGCGGATTTTTTTCCTCCGCTTTGCGCCGCGGAGTGGGCTTGTCCATCAGGTAATTTGTCAGATCGGTCGTGGCCTGGGTGTGCGCCGTGGGGGAATTGCCCGTGATACCCGGGTAAGCGGCTTCGAACACTTCGGCGGGACCGTTGTAGATTTCCTGCAGAATGGCGCGGGCCATGGAATCGGTGAGGTCTTTCTCCATTTTGGCCAGCAGTTTTTTAAGTTCGGGAGACGGATTTTGGGGCAGTGATTTGCGCGCTTTGAGGTAGGCCCAGTACTTGAAGCGCACGTTGGCATCGAGGTCAGAAATCGCGGTGCCCTTGAGTTCAAAAATGTCGTTCAGGGATTTTGACCATTCCGCTGGCCCCGCGGAGGTGGGGGTTCCGAAGAATCTGCTCATGACACCGGCCACGTTGAGATTGGACTGATTGGCGATTGTCGACGTGCGCCATTTGGGCTCTTCGCCGTATTTGCGGCTGACGTAGTCTTGGTACTTGTTGGCGAGGTCCGATTCGCTATCGACGGCTCGCTCGAAACCTTTCATCAGGAGCAGTAGGAGCTGATTCTGGTCCCCTTCGGTGCTGTCTCCGAAATCGATTTCACTCAGGCTCGCGCTCTCGAAAGAGCGGCGTTGGTTGGTGCAAACGGTCTTTTGTCCGATGCACGAGAGCATGGGGCCAATGTTGGGGCCGCTCGGCGAAAAACCGCGGTCCAGGCTGTTGTAGAGATCCCCCATGCGAATGGGCTGGTCGACGCGCAGGCCACTGAAGGGATCTTGGCTCAGACGCTGGTAAGAGGGGTGAAAAGCCTCAACGGCGTTCTCGACGTTGCGATGCTTCGTTTGCGCGAAGGCAGAAATGGCGACGAAAGCCGCGATCACAAAAAACGCACGTTTCATAAGCAACTTATCGGTAGGGGATAAGCCAAAAATAAGAAATGTCATGCCAACAGCCCCCGAGGTAACCCCGCGGATTACCATAAACTTAGAGTACCCATTAATGCACCGCAGCTCAATACTATTAAGTGCGCGCAAGCTAGTCCGCTAAGCGCATGAATACAAAGTCCTTATTATTTGAAAATGATGAGGACAAAGGACTTGGGAGCGGAGTGTTAATTTTTGTTGAAGTTGGTGGCTCACTGCGTTATACGTGGAGGATGTCTATTTTGAGGGGCATTGGCCTAGGTAGACAGGGTTTTCGGAGCCCATCTGAGAGTGTGTAAAGCACTTGTAAGGCGGAAGTGCCGGAACGCAGTGGACTCTGTGTCAAAACTTTGGTTTGTCATCTAGTCCAAGGCAAATGACAATGATCTTGACTTTAGACCGTTAGCCAGGCTGAAAGGATGCCAAATTTATTTTGGTACTTATTTTAGCCTTTGATTAGAGAATACCGAAAGAAGCATGAAACCAAAAAGGGGTACAATAAAGATGAACAAGAAGCTATTAACTAAAGTTTTGGCCAGCGCCACTCTTCTGAGCACCGTTCCGGCGATCGCTCAAGCCGTCAAAGATGCGCCTGCAGTCAAAGGCCACCTGCCTCACACTGTAGAGTCCATCCGCGAAATGGAACGCAAAAACCCTGAAGAAGCGACGCGTATGCGCGAAGAAAACGAAGCCGCTGCGGCTCGTCGTTCGCAAGGCGCTAACCGCGCTGCCGGTGCACTGCCCGTTAGCGAGCGCGCTGCGAAGTCCATCAACGTACCCACGAAGTCGGGCCTCGCTGGTTCGGAAGCGGCTAAAGTAGGTCTCCCTACGGCTCGTCAAAACGCTCCCCAAGTAGAATTGCAAAAACTTCGCGCGGACATCGCCGGATCCCTCGGTTCAGCCGAAGTCTCGATGCGCTCGGACGGCGCTGCCGGTACTGACCACCTTAACATCAACAAACTCCGTGAAGACGGCGTAAAAGTCATGTCGCAAGCACAGGGCGTTCTTAAGAGCCTCGGCTTCAACACCGAGTCGATCAAAGATATCAACTCTAAGCTGGGCAACGATCTGCAAAAGTGGAACTACTTCCTCGCGGTCGTGTCGAAATTCGACGCTACTCAACTTCGCGAGTTCAACCTGAACGCCAAAGCGGCCGAAACCGACGCCGTCGGTTACCGCGATGCCCTGCTCAACGTTGCTAAAAACTTCGGTGAATTGCCGATCGAAGGCATCTCGCTCGCCGCTAAAGACGGCGCGGCTCGTGCCGATGCTTTTGCTGACATCATCAAGACCTACGATGTGAAAACGCTCCAGACCCTGACGAACCTTCGCGGTGATTCTGCCAAAGGCTTGCTCAGAACCATCGATAGCGTCAAGGCTGCAGAATCGGGCAAAGCTGCCATCACGACGCTCCAAACCTTCCTGACTGACAACCAAGTTGCGAACGCCGCTCAGATCATGGGCAACTTCAAGGCTCTGGTAACGCGAGTTCACGGTGAAAACGCAACCCCTGCTCAGGTTGCGGATCTCCTGCGCCACGACACTTCGCCCGAAGCTATCGAAGCTAGGAACGCCGCATTTGGTGCTAACGTTTGGCTGAAGATTGCCGATGCCGATGGCAACGGTAAAGTTTCGTCCGAAGAAGCTGCCAAAGCTCCGATCACGCACGAACAGGTTAAAGATTTAGAAGGCTGCGGATTGAAAGCCTAACTTAGCCCCTCTAGTATGGGGTGATGAATCGAAAGGTTTCTCGCCCCGCACTGTACACCCTTGCTAGTCTTATCTCTTTGACGGTTTTGTTCTCATGCACTGAGAGCAAAACCGTTTTTATTTCCAAAAAGAATCCCGTCCTTCGCGCTGATCTCCTCGCCGCGGGCGATAAGTATTACGCCGCGAGCGATGCTCACTCGCTCTCCACCTTGGTCTTTTTGGGTCCCTTAGACAGTCAGATTGAGCCATGTCATTGTTTTATTCGCCCCTACGGTGGTTTGAAGCGCGTTCAAAAGTACCTGAGCCAAACGCCTTCGGGTTTTGTGGTGGCGGGGTCCCTTACGGAACCCAATGTCGATGGTCCCGTAGACCGTAAAACGTTGGAAACGAGAGTCGTAGAGTTTTTGAACCAAACCAAGCCCATCGCCACCGCCTTCGATCCCGTGGATTGGGATTTTTGGAAGTCCCAGGGATCGCGCCTCACCTCGCAAAAGTTGGTGGCGACGAACGTGACTTTTACGGATACGGCGCTACAGACCAAGTTGAAAGTTGAACCCTTCGTTCAGAGTGAAATCGGAGGCGTCGCCTATCGATTCTTCTATTTTGTGAACCCCGAACGCAAGGTTGCCGGTTCCCTTGAGGTCAGTCCGATTGACGACGCTTTCAAAAAGCAAATCGCCGAGGTCCCCGCCAACGTGGTGATCGTGGTGATGGCGGCTGCCTACGACGACGTGAAGCCCATCGTGGAAACTTATCGGCAATTCACTCGCCCTCTAGTTAGCGTTGTGGCCTCCGCCTTGGAGAGCCGCGCCTTTGGCGACGTTCGCGAACCGTGGCTAAACGTTTTCATCGAGCGACGTTCCCGTTCCGTGGCGCAGCTGCAGTTCACCCCCGGTGAAGGATTGTACACTTCGCAGCTCATCGAGTTGAGTGGCCTCGAAAGCAAGATTCGCCTCTACGGTGAAACGATCAAGAGATTGCTGCGCGATAAGGTATCGGAAGAGTCCATCGTGGAAAAGCCCGAGGGTTTCGAAGTTGCTAAGGCGGACGCCGGGGTCTTCGACGTCATCGTGAAATCCTTACCGCAAGAAAAGTCGCCCAAAAGCGCAACCAAATTAGAGTCCGTCAATTTGACCGACGATTTCAACTGAGTTCACGCAACCGTTTTAAAAGCCGATCGCATTGGCTGAGGTGCATGGCGTAGCAGAGGCGCACCGCGCTTGCGTCGCCTTGCTCGTCGCCCGTGAGCACTTCGATGCCCATGGCGCGCAGGCGGGCCTGCAGGCGTTTGGCATCTAGGGGGCTCGGGGTTTCGAGGCGTAAGTAGAGACCCGAACTCGGCCAGTGGGGGATGCGAAATCCCCAGGCCTGAGCCAAAGGCTGCAAAGTTGCCGAAATGCGCTTTAGGGATTCTCGCACCACGAGGGTGATCTTGTGAAATTCGGCCGCAAAGGGGCCTTGCTGCGTTTTAAAGTTCGAAATCAGGTACAGAGCTCCGGCCAGGGCTTCGGGGCTGGGAGAGGCCACAGCGCTCGCGTCCGAGGGGGCCTCGTTCGACCAGGTCCACACGAGTTCGGGCCTTTCAGGGCCCAGGGCGGGGTGGGTGGAGTCGATCACCACGTAGGGGTTGGGGATCTTCATCTTGTTGGCGTCGCCGGGGGCGAGCTCTTCCCAACAAAACACGCGCTGGCGTTGGTCGATGACGATGAGCAAGTGCGGATTCAGCGCGTGCACCGTTTCCAGGGCGCGCTCCAAGATGGCTTCGGGCAGGTAATAGCCGTCCCCGGTGCCGGGGTTGGGCACGAGCAGGGCGTCGCATTGCGCAAAGGTGTCCCTATTCCAGTCGGCGGGATCGCGCGAAAGCGTGCGTACTTGTGCGTGCGCGGGCAGGGTCGTTGTCGTGGGCGTCCAGGTGGCGATCACAGTGTTGGGTCTGACGGCTAAGAATGAGGCGAGGGCGGCTTCGGCGCTGGCCCAGAACTCAACGATTTCCCCGGGACGTTGCGGATGGCGCAGGAGTCGGCGCAGCGAGGCTTCGAGCGTTTTCACTTCGCCGGGATCTTTCATCAAGGGAGCCGGGACTTGATCGCGCAGCAGGGTTTTTTGCGGCGACCTGAGATCAAAGATCTCGCGTTCTCTGTTCAAGTCCGTTTCACTGCCCATGGCTACATCCCCCCGCGCTGTACCTGAATGCGCACACCGCTGCTCTGGGTAGTGTAAACCACAAAGTCCCACTTGATCGAGACCTGGTCGAGGCTGTCGATCATGTCGCTAGGGGGGTGAGGAAAGGGCGCGGCCGCGCGGAACGCTTCCGAGGCGGCGCGGTCGAGTTCAAAGACTCCCGACGAGGTGAGGATGCGCGTTTGCACGATCTCGCCGCGGCGGCTGAGGCGGACTTCGACTTTGGTGATCTTTTCGCTGTCGCTGAACTTGGCGCCACCGGCGTAGAGCTCGGTGAGCTCTTGCTTCACGCGGTACGACCACTGGGCCGAGAGCGCTTCGCGCACGCGCGCGTAGAACGAATAAAACTTGTACTCTTCGGTATTGAGAATTGTCTGCGCACCGATGGCGACGTCTTTGAGGTAATCGTCCGTGGCCGAAAAACCATCGCCCTGTGGCCCCAGCGAAGCGGGCGAGCGGCTGGGCGGAGTGAAGAGCCTTCCGGAGGGCGCCTGGGGATCTTTCGACTCGGTCAGGCGTTTTTCGTCTTCGGCTTTGAGCAGGTCCTTAGGTAATTCAAAGAGCTTGGCAGCGCTCACGCTTTCGGCGCCGCTCTTGTCGACGTTTTTGAATTTCCCGACATGCTCGGCGCGCATGTTTTGATCGGCCACTTGGTCGTGCTTGGAAAGGTAGACTTTTTGTTTCTCATCGGGCTTGGACTCCGACTTGAGGCGTTCGTCCATTTGCACGATCTGGCGCGTTTCCTTTTTGTAACGCGCTTTGAGTTTGCTGAGGTAGTCCTTCTCGTTCATCGTCTCCACTTGCATGGCTCCGGCGGGGCCGTTGGCGAAGGGGCGGGGCGAACGAGAGGTGTGGTAGGCGAGGCCGGCAAAAACGAGGTGCAAGAGGGCCGATGCCCCTAGTGCCCAAGCTCCCGAAATGCGAAACCGCCTCATGAGTTTTTTATCGGTGCCGGGCCCCTAGAACTAGAGCGTTTCCGGGTTCAAAACTTGGGTTTTGCGGGGATTTCTGCCGTCAAAAAAACATCACCCACAGTGGGCGATGCCCTTTGCCCGTAGAATGAGGTCTGGAGGAATTCACATGCGTCATTACACGTTCGCAGCGAAGTTTTTTTTAAGCACTTGGGTCTGTGCGTCAGGCCTCGTTTTTGCCCAGACCAAGGGCGATTTGGTTTCGCCCGGTCGCGACGTCTACCACAATAACAGTGCTGCTGGCTCGTCCGACAAAGAAGACGCTCCCAAGGTTGAGTTCACCTCGCGAGTTTCTTTCAAAAAAGGCGAGTACCAACTCCCCGCCGGAGAGACTTCCAACAATCTCGTGCGTCACATGATCGACCACAGTTTCCAAGCGACGGAAGTGGGTGCCAATTCCGGTGGCACCAATTTTGGTACCTACGCGGGTTTCGTCAAGTGCGATGTGCTGCGAGACGGCGCGGCCGTGACGAGCTCAAATTGCGTGGTCTCCAAAGAACCGCCCGTAGGCTTCTCGTGCTCCACGGGTGCCGTTCAGGGAGTGACGGATCACTCTAATGTTGAACCGACCCTGCTACCCCGACGTGGCGTGAGCGGCAATGTCCAGTCTATGCCCAGCACGGGCGGCGTTCCTCGTAAAAAGAACTAGGCCAGACCGATCTCTCGCAGACGCTCCTGCAAATACTCACCCGCAGTCGTGTCGGGATCACGCTGAGGCGTGGTGTTCGACACGGTCTGCGGCAGCGCTTTGAGCGACATTTCCGAAACCGGATGCAAAAAGAAGGGAACCGAGAGGCGCGACTCGCGCAGCTTCTGAGGATCCTTGGGGTTCACCACTTGATGCGTGGTGCTGACATAGTAGTAATTTGTGAGACGCTGGAGCATGTCGCCCACGTTGATCACGATCTCGTCGGCCTTGGTCTGCACCGGAATCCATTCTCCCGAACGGCTCTTGGCTTCGAGCCCCGGGTTCGAGGCGCCGATGAGCAGCGTGATGAGGTTGATGTCTTCGTGCGGCGCCGAGCGCAGCGCCTTGGCCTCCACGTTGGCCGAAATCGGCGGGTAATGTATCGGGCGCAAAATGGAATTTCCATAGCGCACGTACTCGGTGAAATACTCAGGGTCGAGCTTCAACGAAATCGCCAGCGCGCGCAGCACGTCCATGCCGAGATCCAGCAGACCTGAATAAAGATTTCTCAGTGTCGCATCGAATTCGGCGACGTCCGGAACGCTCACGTTCTTGGGATAAGTCTTGGCGAGGGGATTGTCTTCGGGCACATCCACACCGACGTGGTAAAACTCTTTGAGGTCGCCCACGTTGTGATTCTTAGCGTGTTCTTTGCCAAAGGGCGTGTAGCCGCGCGCGCCGCCGATGCCGGGTACGTGGTACTGCATCTTGGTGGCTTCGGGCAGGGCGAAAAAGCTGGTCATCGCCGAGTAGGATTTTTCTTGCAGCTCATGCGAGATGTTGTGACCTTTGATGATCACAAAGCCAATGTCGCGAAACGAGGCCTGCAGATTTTCGACGAAGGCGGATTTTTTGGCCGCGTCGTCTGAGTAGAAATCGCGGATGTCGAGCGTTTTGATTCCGGGTACGTAATTTGAGGTCGATGCGTTCATGGGCTTGGTCTCCTCCTCTGGAGGGTTCCAGGAACCTATACCTGGCACCTCTTCCGTGAGGTGCCAGGTATAGGTTCCTGGAACCACTGCGAACAACTAAAAAAAGCTAAACAGGCTCATTTTATTAAGAAAAATTGACATGGTCTTTGTCGGATTCGGCTATCCGTCTTGATTAAATGGGTTCAAGTTCGCAAGAACCCAACATCAAGTTCCGCTGAGGCCCCCATTAACCGAGGCGGAACAAACAAAGCGCAAACCAATGAAGGAGTGCATCAACATCATGAAAATCAAATCTTCGATCAAACGCCTTATCAAGGGCTCGTGTCTCACCGCTGGACTTTCCATGGTTGTGGGCGCTCAGCTCCATGCTTTTTCTGTGCAAGATCGTGAATACGATTGGTACCAAGACCGCGGTGGCGATTGCTGGTTCTTCGGCAAAACCGCTAGCGACCCCCTCTGCCGTAGCACCACCGACACCTCGACCCCCAAAGTGGTCACCAGCACCCGCGATGCGGCGGCTACGGTTCCCGCTCCGATCTCCCTGGATTCGGGAGGTCTCTTTGAACTTAATAGCGCCGAACTCCGCCCCAGCTCCAAAGCCAAGGTGGTAGAGATCGCCAAGAAAATCAAAAACGAAAAACCCAACGCCCGAGAGCTTTCGGTGACCGGCTACGCCGACCCCACGGGGCCTTCGTCGCTCAACCAAGAACTCTCGGAGCTTCGAGCGCAGAGCGTGAAAAATGTCCTCGTCGAAGAGGGCGTGCGTTCGTCGAGCATCAAAACCGATGGTCGGGGTTCGCAGAACGCCGTGGTGCCCCTGAACAAGTGTGAGGGCAAAACTGGCAGCGCGCTTTCTGGCTGCCTCGCCCCCAATCGCCGCATCGAAGTCGATGTGCTGTAACTCATCCCCATAAAGCCAACCCCCATTTGGCTGACGCCCGCCCGCCATGCACCCCCAATTGCATGGCGGGCATTTTTGTATCATAGATAAGGCTTATGCGAGCCAATGTCTTTGTATTGGGTTCTGGACGCGCGGCCCGCGCGCTCACCGAGAGCCTCAGAATTCTCGAAATCAACGACCCGGATTTTAAAGTGGAGTCGATGCGCACCTTGGCGCGCGGCGCTTCGCTCAAGAGCGTGGCGAGCGGCGTGGAGAATCCGATTCTGATCATCGCCAACCCGCATGGTCTCCATGCGCGCACCTTGCTGGATGCGGACACCGAGGGATTTCGCTTCATCGTCTGCGAAAAGCCCGCCGCGGTTTCGCTCGCCGAGATCGCCTCTCTAGCTAAGATTCGCACCCCTGTGGCCGTGTGCCATGGCTACCGTCAGAGCTGGGGCGTGCAAACGCTGCGCCGTAAGATCGCCGCGGGCGAATTCGGCAAGCTCCTGAGCATCGAAGGACGCTACTGGCAGTCTTCGGCGGCACAGGCGGCTCTGGCGGATGTGAAAAAATCCAATTGGAAAAACGACACGGCGCTGGGGGGCACCTCGGACGCGCTCATCGACATCTCCTCACACTGGCTCGATACCGCGTGTTTTTTGCTGAACGACTTTGACTCGCCCCGCGGCGAGATCTCGCTCTCGTATCTCAATGCCGAGGCCTCGCATCGCGATACTCACGTGCATCTCAATTTGCTCGCCAAATCTGGCGCGCGTCTCTTTGCTTCGGTTTCGAAAACCGTGCACGGCGCGGGCAACCACTTTGAAGTGAACGTCATTGGCGAAAAGAAATCCGCCACCTGGAAATTCTTAGAGCCCGACATTATCGAAGAGGGCGTGGGCGCCACGCGCACCACCATTGCTCGCCGTGCGGACGAGATCTACGGATCGGGGCATTCGCCCTTTCACGCTACGGGATGGCTCGAAGGTTATGCGGAGATCTTGCGTCAGGCGCTGCGCCAGGCGCGCGGAGAGGCCTTTGCCTATCCGACGCTCGCCGAACACCTCAAGGTGCTTGGCCGTTTGCTAGAACCCGCGCGAGCTGAATAAGCTCAGGGGTTGTGAGCGGAGTTTCTTCGGGGTTTCCGTAGACGAAACGTTCGGCGAAGTCTTTTTCGTAGTGGGTTTCCATGAAGTCGAGAATGCGCTGGCTGTGGTCGAGCTGTTTTTGAACGGCGTCTGCGCGGCGCACGAGCTCTTCGGCGATGTGGGCGTTCATTACCCAGGTCTTGGGGAAATCTTTTTCATCGAATTTCATAAAAACGGAAAGTCCGGTGCCCGAACTGGCATCCACATAGATGCTGATACGCTTCAAACCGCCGCGGTAGGGCTCGATGTCGATCCATTTGTCTTCCCGGACAACTCGCGTCGCCCGATCGTAAGTTTCCACCACGTCGCGGCCCACTCGGTTATGGTGCAACAAGACACGTAGGGTTTCGCGCGCTTCGAGTCGCAAATCCTCTCGCCACGCGGTTTCGCTATAACTCTCGTGCACTTGTCGGCGCAGCACCTGACCAAGGTTAAACTCCTGGGCCTTGATGCTCCCCCAAAAAGTGAGCGTTTCGCTGAGAGAGAGGAACTTTGTTTCTTTGAGGTACTTGCTTTGCGCCCACGGCGGCGTGCCGTGGATTTCTCCCAAGTACGGCAGCACCCATTCTTTTCGTTGCCCCTGGGCGATCAAGACAAGCGCGTGGGTGTCCTCGTGGAACATGATCGTCGGAATGGTGTCAATGCTGAGCAGATCCTTGGCGCTGAGGTAGAGCACGCCCTCGCCGTGTTCGTAGCTGCCGAGGTTGGACTCCGAGTGAGTCGGGCTAAAGACAATGCGCAGGTGAGGGGAGCGTCGTAGCGTGTTGCGCAGGACCCGTTCGAAGGGAGTTTGGGACACGTGCGAAGGGTCGATCACTCGCGACCACTTCATGGTGATTTGCAGCTCGGGTTGGGGTTTGCGTCCGAGGGGCCAGGGCTTCGAGCGTTTGGGGGTGACGATCACGGCTTCGATGTCGGCGTGCAGATGAATCTGGTTGAAGGTGTCACGTACCTGTTCCAGGTAGGGCAAGAGGGTTGCCGTTTTGACCCGCCGGGCGTTCTTGATGAGCTCCATCGAAGTGGCGAAGGCCTGGGCCGCCCTCATGGGGAGCTTGTCTTGAATACGAGCAAAATAGGCCGCGCAGCGGG
Organism: Bdellovibrionota bacterium; assembly: GCA_035539375.1. Taxonomy (GTDB): domain Bacteria; phylum Bdellovibrionota; class UBA2428; order UBA2428; family UBA2428; genus DATLIP01. The sequence goes on from DATLIP010000010.1 coordinate 45,698, forward strand.
CGCGCAGGGGTAGGGCTAAGTCGGCGTTGGGGACGAAGGGAACAAGGGTGCCGGCGGCTTGGGCCGAGGCACCCAGGAAGAGCACCAGGCCGGCGAAGCAGCTCAGGCGTGGGCATCGTCCTTGAAGGGGAATCATTGGGGGCCTCTCTAGCCCAAAAGACGCAGTGTGTCACCAGGCGAATGCCCTTTAAATACGGATTTTATGGCCAGGTGCCAGGTATAGGTTCCAGGAACCTTTTTACCAGCCCAGCAGGTAGGCAAACATCAGCGGGGCGACGATCGTGGCGTCCGACTCGATGACGTGCTTGGGCGTTTTCACGCCGAGCTTGCCCCAGGTGATCTTCTCGTTGGGCACGGCGCCCGAGTAGGAGCCGTAGCTCGTGGTGGAGTCCGAGATCTGGCAGAAGTAGCCCCACAGCGGCACGTCGTTCAGCTCAAGATCTTGGTGCAGCATAGGCACCACGCAGATCGGGAAATCGCCCGCGATGCCGCCGCCGATTTGGAAGAAACCGATCGACGAGTTTTTGCTCGCCTCTTGGTACCAGGTGGCAAGTTCCATCATGTACTCGATGCCGCCCTTTACGGTGAGCGGGTTTTTGACTTCGCCCGTGATGCAATACGAGGCGTAGAAGTTCGCGGTGGTGGAGTCTTCCCAGCCGGGCACGAAGATCGGCAGGTTCTTTTCGCAGGCGGCGATGAGCCACGAGTCTTTAGGATCGATGTCATAGGAGGGCTTCAGGCGGCCCGAGCGGATGATCTTGTAGAGGATCTCGTGCGGAAAGAAGCGTTCGCCTTTTTTGTCGGCGGCGAACCACTCTTCTTTGAGGGCCACTTCGAGGTGACGCATGGCTTCGCCTTCGGGAATGCAAGTGTCGGTGACGCGGTTCATGTGACGCTCTAGCAGGTTTTGCTCATCTTGCGGGCTGAGGTCGCGGTAGTGCGGCACGCGCACGTAGTGCGAGTGCGCCACGAGGTTAAAAAGGTCTTCTTCGAGGTTGGCGCCCGTGCAGGAGATGCCGTGCACTTTGCCCTGGCGAATCATCTCGGCGAGCGATTTGCCCAGCTCCGCGGTGCTCATGGCACCGGCGAGGGTGACAAACATCTTTCCGCCCTTTGCGAGGTGCTCTTCGTAGCCCTTGGCGGCGTCCACTAGCGCGGCGGCGTTGAAGTGTTTGTAGTGGTGCAGGAGAAATTCGCTAACGGGGCCTTTTTTGGTCATGTCTATTTACCTCGGGGATTCTTATATAGAGCCCGCGCTCGCTTTTCAACCGCCGCGGCCTTGGGATTTTGAGGAGTGCAAATGTCATTGGGTAGCCAGAATTTGTAGCCGTGTTTGGCGAGGTGAACGCCATAGCGGCTAAAGAGCTGCGCGGCGCTGTCGTGGTCGAAAGACCCCAGTTGGTTTGACGCAAAACCATTCGTGTTGAAGGAGGCCTGGTCGGAGCTGATGCCGGTCAGAGCTAAAATCGGGTTATTGTGGCCCGGACAGTTCAACGTCGAAAGCACGTCGATACCTTCGGGGTGTTGGTTGAACTCGTTGCCGATGGTGAGGTTTGACTTGGGCGAGGGGGCAAAGTGAAAGTTCGGACTCAGGGGCTGGGATTCGACAAAGCGCTCTCCTTTCATTCTCCAAAGCGCCGAGGTCGCATTGATCACGCCCATGCTGCCCGGCCGATTGAGGATGATGGATTCGTTGGCCATTTGGCCGGTGTAAAAGACTCCGGGAATTTTTTGAAGAGCTTCCAGTCGGTTCTCGGCGTTGACTTTGACAAAGACCGTCTCCAGTTTCGAAAAATCCGGTTCACCGTAGCTCGTGACGTAGTAGCCGGGGTGCTGAAGCATGGACGTCGAAAATGGCAGCCCGTCGAAGACCATGCGATCGGTAACATGGAACTCGTTGTCGAAACTCAAGAATTCGTGAACGTCTCCGTACTGTCGCTGCCAGAGATTCGCTCGCAGCGGCTGGTAGACGCCTTTGGTCCACTGGGTGACCTTGCCATTGGTCTTTTCGTAGGCGAGGGGAGGGACTTCCACGTCGTCGCACTCGAGCTCGCAATTGTAAAAGATCAGGTGCGAGCCGGTGTCGTAGAGTGCTGCGTAGTTGCGAAAGCGGGCGTCGACTTTTTCGAAGCCTAGGTGCGGACGGTGGGAGTCGAAGACGTAGAGCTCGTTTTGCTCGTCACGCATGAGTCGCGAGGTGTGGGCGTTTTTTAGCACCAGGGCTAGGTTTTGAGGCTTGAGCGAGTCGATGAGCTCCAGTGCGGCGTTTTGCCTATGGTAGAGGCGAAGTTCGGTGCCTATCGCAACGAGAAAATAAGGGTCGTTCGCTTCGATAAAGACGGGGGTAGATCCCGGCGCCAGGCTTTCGGGAAAAGCCCAAGTCATTTCGGCTCGCTCGGGCGCACTCATTTTGGCGAGATGCGTGCCATCGAGAATGGCCCAGTTTCCGTCGAGGCTGAGGGTGGTCCAGCGATGAAAAGGCGTGGGCGGTGTCAGGCTTTGACCATTGTCGAAATGCTTCATCTGACCGGAATTCAGGTCGAGCAGGAAGTGCGTGTCGCTAAGGATCTGCCGGCTACCCGGAGTGAAGACACGATGCTTGTAGGAATCTTTGGTGGCCCAACGCGCGTGAGCGTCTTTGGCAGAAGAAGACCAGAAGGCAAAATTTTCAAAAACTTCCTCGTAGTTCTGGAGCGGAACGGTGGGGATCTGGACGGGCGTCTCGCGGAGCGAGCGGTAGAAGTGCTGGCGGAATGTCTCTCCCCACATGGAGAAGGAGTCGGTGGTGCCTTTGACGAGCGAGCCGATCGTGTTGTCGAGGGAAGCCGAAACGGCGGACTTTTGCACCCGCTCGGCCCGGCGTTCGAGGAAAGGTTTCAGCGCTTCGGCAATCTTGCGAGCACTGATGCTCGGGTCGAGGCCCCAGCGAATCTGCGGGGGATCTTTGGGATCGGACGAATAAAGATTGCGACGAAAGATGGCCGCTGCAGCTAGCATCGAAACGGATTCGCCCTCGACGTTGAAGGTTTCTTGGTGAAAGTTTTTCACCAAGTCGCCGCACTTGTTGCAGAGGCTAAGGATGGCGTCAGAATTGCCCAGGTGTTCGGCGATGCGGCCGTCGCGGCTGGGGGTGCTCCAGTCGTCGTAGTTTTTGGAACCCGGAGGGCAGGGGTTGCTTTTGCAAAATGCGTAACCCTCGGCCACCACATTCACGCGCTCGAGGATCTGTGCTTTGATGTCGCTGACGATTTGGCCCGCTACTTTGACAACATCAAAGGAGGGATCGAGTTTCTTGACGAGCGCCAGACCAAAGTTCTTTTCGCTACCAAAGAAGTCTTTGGAGTACTGATCGAGCGAAAACCACGGGTGCGTGGAAGCTTCGCGCAGCGAGCCGGATTGTGGCCAGCGCATGCGCACAAAACCACTGGTCTTGGGATCTGTGGGCTGTTCCCCCCAGTAAAAATGCGCGCTCACTTTGCGAATCGCACGCGGAACGGTCGAAGAAAAAAGCATGAAAGGCAAGCCGAAGGCATTGCCCGAGGATCTGTAGATGTACTGAGTGTGGCCCGTGGTGCCGCGAATGACGACATGGTAGGAGCCGGCGCTAAAGGCCTCGGTAGTGATGGCCACGGGGTAAGAGTCGCGCAGCAAGGTGTGCGTGTAGGTGTTGTTCATGATGTAGTCGAGGGCGGCGCGCAGGCGGCGATCTTTTGCCCAATCGGGATGGGTGGGCAGGCGGCTCCACTCAGAGCGCATGTGCTGGTTGGTGAGCAACTGTCCTGAGCCGGCAAGGCGGTTGGCGGCTGGCAGGCTGTGCAAGCGCGCGAAGACCCATCTCAGCACGTAGGCGACGTCGGCACAGTCGGTGGCGATTTGGTGTTTGACGAAAAAATTCTCGTCGACGTTCGCGACGATCCACTTGGAGAACTCGAGCTCCCAGTGGGAATCCCATTCGCGCGTGGCTTTCCAAAGCGGCTCCGCGGCCGCATCCATTGGCGGGGCAATGAGCGGCCGGCTCTGCGCGGCCACGGCGGGGGCGTTGCTACGGGTGTACTTGGTGTGGAGATATTTTTGCGCCTGCTCGTAAGATTCAAAGTTTTGCGTGCGCTCGCGATCTTGCCAGCCGTCGCGGGCGATGCGAAATTCGTCTAGGGTGAGCACCCCTTCGGAGAGGTGCAGTATGGCGAAGGCGTTTTGCGGACCTCGGTAGAACTCTTCGGTGCTCGGGGCGGCGACTGCCGTGAGACTCAAAAGGCTAGATAAAAAAAGAATGACGGAGTGGCGAGAAATCCATTTCATAGATGTGAGTACTCTAGTGCGGGATCAAATTACGGACTGAAGAGGCCGTAGCCGCCGATGCCCTGCGTGGGGCCGAGATCGATGAACTCGAACTTGAGTTCGCTGACTCCGGCCTTCGCGGTGCCCAGGTAGAGCCTCGCGTAAGCTTCGGTAGAGAGCGACACGTCGGCGTCGTCGGCGAGCTTGGCAAAGGACGCTTCGTCGATTTCGAGTTGAGCGAAGGGAATCGGAGTGCCCGCTTTGGCGATGGCGCGCATCTGGCCGGCCTTCACGCTCGAATCTTCGAACTCGGCGACTTCGTCGGTGATGTCAAAGTCGAGGGTTTTGCTGCCCTTGGCGTAGGCTTTGGCGAGATCCTTGGGCGCAATGGATGCGCAGGCGAGCAGGGTTTCTTTGAGGCAGTGGCCATCGCAGCTCTCGTCGCCCATCTCGAGGCTCAAGAGGTGCGGTGTGGCTTTGAGCGATGCGCAGGGGTTTAGCGTTTTCGCTTGGGTCGTTAGGCCCACGGATAAAGTTCCGATAATAAAAAACAAGTTCTTCATATCCCATCCTCCATGATGATTTTTTAGATCGTTTTCATGACTAGCGCGTGCCCGAGCCAAGTCAATTTTCTTTGACTTTTGTCGCGGCCTCTCATTAGGGTCACCGCATCATGGTTTTCAAAATTTTGGCATGGAGTTTGGCCATGGGAATGAGTTTGGCGACATCGGCCATGACGCCATTTTCGCCAAGGTGTTCGGCGGTCCTTGCTCACGTGGAACTCGTCCCCCCTCTTCGTCGTCCCCCATCGCGGGAAGAAGCGTGGATGAGGGATGCTGCTAAGAGCTTCGCCCGTCAGGTACCCACGGGTGCGTTAAACGCTCGCGCTGAGCAGCTACTTCACGAGCCGGTAGATATTCTTGGAGGGCGTGCATGGCGCGAGATCGACGACTCCGATGGCCTGGTAAAACCACTCCGGATTCAAATACATTTCTTTCCGCTGGCTCCTATGAAGCGTCTCATGACAGAGCTTTGGAGTATTCCCTACTTTCAAAGGCTGCTTGATACGGAGCAGCTCAATGAGATCAAAAAACATCGACGGCTTACCTTGAACTTTCACATCGTAGAAGAAGAGGGTTTTAACGATCTTAAAAATTTGATCGAGTCTTTGAATTCCAATGTAGATGTCTATCAAGTGGATTACGAGTTGGGTGAGGTGTCGTTGCTGTTTGCAAAATTTGATAACAACATGAAGCAGTGGATGATCTCCCGTTTTGTGGACCCGGGAAAAGCGATGAATCCTAAAGAGATGGCCGAATTTACCTTTTCAACCTCAACACCGGCTTCGTTCTTCGCTGAACTTCGAAAAATGACGGAGACTTACGGTTTAAAGTACGAATTCCTAGGCGATTATCATTCGCGTTCACGCAGTGTGCGGATGCGCGCCGATGTTTTTAACATTTACCAAATTGCGGGGATGACGCGCGCCACTTATTCGATGCTCCGTGGACCCAAGTTATCAAAATAAAAAAAGCCCTCCCACGCAGCAAGCGTGGGAGGGCTTTTGCGTTTGGGGTTTAGAGCAAGCGCAGCGCGGGATTCAGAATCTCGCCGCCGCGTTCGATCGACGGGACGTTCGGATGGTGAATGCGGATGCCGTTCGAGTGCTGGCGGTAGTTTTCTACCGAGGTCAGAGTCATCTTTGACTCCATCAGCGGGTTCAGCGGCAGCACGATCTCGGCCTTGTCGACGAGCTTCGAGGTAAACGAATCCGCCATAACGAGGGCCTTGGCTTGCGACAGGTAGTACGCAAAGGTTTCGTCGAGTGGGCGGGCGTTGGTTTGGCCGAAGTAGAAGACAGGACCTTTAGGCGTTTTGCCTTTGAGGAACTGCGACTGGGCTTCGACAGGCACGATGCCTTCGTTCAGGAGGCCGCGCGAGTTAGGGTTCGTCCACGCGATGAGCACTTTGGCTTCAGGGGCGATCTTCTCGAGCGCTTTGAGTTCGTCTTCGGTGCGCGGCACAGGCACGATCCAAGCCGTAGACTCATTAGCTTTGGTTTTGGCGAGCGAATCCCAATCGGCTTGTTTCCAAGCGATCTGACCGGCGCGGATCTTTTGGCCGAGCTTGAGGCTCAAGATGGCGAGCACGTTCTCGAGTTCGCGGTAGTCGGCCCAAGGGCTGACGATGGTCTTGATGCCTTCCCACTTGGCCTCTCCAGCGAACCACGGCGAAGCGGCGCGCGTTTTCCAGTACTCCATGAAGCGTTTGCTCCAGGTAGATTCGTTGATCGGGGCGACCTTGCGGCCGCGCTCGTTCCACGAGCCGAAAATTTCTTTGGCCCAGGCGATCTCTTCGTGAGGAGTGTTATCGGATACCCAGAATTCCCAGGTGGCGCCCTCAAAGTTTTGCGCGATGTTTTCGAGCTTGAGCTGAATCTCTTTGAGCGAGGTGGGCACGAGCGATTCGCCTGCCGCACGGCGAGCCATGGGGGAGGCCAAGCGGTTGGCGAGCTCGTTGTGGTAGTGGTAACCCCAGCGACCGCGGTCGCACATCCACCACTGGTTGAGGTCGAGGTTCTCGCGCGGAACAATGCGCACGAGTTCGGGCACGGGTGCGAGGTGGTCGGGTCGTTCGATGCCCGGGTGACGGTGCTTGGTGTGCAGCTCGATGTTGCAACCGCTCGAACAGCCAGTGCAAATGCCTTCGTGTTTCATCAGTTCCCAGGGACGCGCGACAAAGCGGTAGTCCTTGGCAGTGAGCGCGCCCACGGGGCAGAGATCCACCACGTTGCCGCTAAAGGGAGTGTCAAAGGGTTTGTCTTCGAAGACGTCGATGACGTTCTCGCTGCCGCGGTTGTTGACCACGAGCTGAGCACGGCCGTCGACTTCGCTAGAGAAACGTACGCAGCGCGTGCACAGGATGCAGCGCTCTTGGTCGAGCACGATGGTGTCGCCCAGTGAGTAGTGTTTTTTAGACTCACGCTTGTCGTCCACGAGGCGCGACGAGGGCAGACCATGGTCGTAGGTGTAATCTTGGAGCTTGCACTCACCGCCGCGATCGCAAATGGGGCAATCGAGGGGGTGGTTCAGGAGTGTGAATTCGAGCGTGGAGTTTTGGCCGGCGATGACCTTCTCCGATTGCGTGAGCACTTTCATGCCCGGCGCGACGGGAGTGGAACAGGCGGTGGCAAGCTTGGGCATGCCTTCGACTTCCACAAAACACATGCGGCACTGACCCGCGATCGAAAGACCCGGGTGGTAGCAGAAGTGCGGAATCGTTTTGTGCACTTGTTCGGCGGCGGTGATCACTTTGGTGCCCGGCGGAACCGAAACTTCGATGCCGTCGATGCTGAGGGTAACTAGGTTTGGCTTGTTTTCACTCATGTCGTCTTAATCTCTTTTTTAGCGGTCAATTTCACCGAGCACGGGGTCGAGGCTCGCCACGGTGGTGACGACGTCCGCGATGATGTTGCCCGGAACGATTTCTTGGAGCACCTGGATCGAGCGGAACGCGGGGCTATGGATGTGCACGCGCGAGGGCTGATTGGTGCCGTCGGATTTGATAAAGAAGCCGAATTCCCCTTTGGGGTTTTCGATCGCCGAGTAGACTTGGCCCACTGGGGGTTTGAAGCCTTCGGAGATGATCTTGAAGTGCCAGATCAGCGCTTCCATCTCGGTGTAGATCTCTTGTTTGGTGGGGATCACCACTTCGGGCACGTCGGCGTTGACGGGGCCCGAGGGCAGGTTGGCGATGGCCTGGTTGATGATCTTGATCGACTCTTTCATCTCGAGGATGCGCACGAGGTAACGGTCGTAGGCGTCGCCGTTGGTGCCCACAGGCACGTTGAAGTCGAAATCTTTGTAGGCCATGTACGGCATGTCTTTGCGCAGATCCCAGTTCACGCCTGAGGCGCGCAGGTTGGGACCAGTGACGCCGTAGCGAATGGCGGTGTCTTTGTTGATGACGCCCACGCCGCGTGTGCGGTCGATCCAAATGCGGTTGTTGGTGAGCAGACCTTCCATCTCGTCCAGAGTTTGCGGCAGCTGCTTGAGGAACTCAGTGAGACCGTTCAAGAAGTCTTTAGAGGCATCGCGCGAGACGCCACCCACGCGGGTGTACGAAGTGGTGAAGCGGTGACCGGCGAGTTTTTCGATAAGGTCGTAGATCTTCTCGCGCTCGTCGAAGGTGTGGAAGAATACAGTGCCGGCGCCCACGTCGAGGGCGTAGGTGCCCATCGAGAGCAAGTGCGCCGAGATGCGCGCCAGCTCGCAGGCGATGATGCGGATGTACTGTGCGCGCTTGGGCGTTTCGATACCCAGGAGCTTCTCGACGGCGAGCGTGTAGCTCACGTTGTTCGAGAGCGGCGCCATGTAGTCGAGGCGGTCGGTGTAAGGGATGAACTGGTGGTAGCGTTTGTTCTCGGCGATCTTTTCAAATCCGCGGTGTAGGAATCCGATGTCCGGAACGCACTGGAGCACCGTTTCACCGTCGATCTCAAGCATCAGGCGCAATACGCCGTGCGTGGACGGGTGCTGTGGGCCCATGTTCAGAATCAGCGTGTCGCTGTTCTTGGCTTTGATAGGGGTTTCGGTTTCGGGCATCGAAATGTCTGGCTGCATTTCCGAGCGCAGCGTGGGGCGCGTGCCCTTGTCGCGGCGGATGCGTTTTTGCACCGTCATGAGCGCTTGCAGGAGCGCCTCGGGTCGCGGCGGGCAACCGGGCACGTAAACGTCTACGGGAAGCACGTGGTCGAGGCCCTGCACCACAGGGTAGGAGTCGAACATGCCGCCCGTGCAAAGACAGGTGCCCATGGCGATGACCCACTTGGGTTCCATCATTTGGTCGTAAATACGGCGCACCACGGGCGCCATTTTGTAGGTGAGCGTGCCGGCGACGAGCATGAGGTCCGCTTGGCGCGGCGAAAAGCGCAGCACTTCGGAGCCAAAGCGCGACATGTCGTACTTGGGACCTACGGTGGCCATCATCTCGATCGCGCAGCAGGAGATGCCCATCGGCATCGGCCATACGGAGTTCGAACGGCCCCAGTTGATGAGGTCGTCTAGGCGGGTGGTGATAATCGATTCGCTGAGTTTAGCTTCAAGACCCATGAGTAATTTATTACACCTCAAACGGGCTGGTGGCGACTCTCGTTTTCGTTAATATCTTCGAGTTCCGCGGGGGAGTCTGACTGCATTTGGTAGGATTTTAAGAGTCGATCAAGACGCTTTAAAACGTGCTCGTTGTACTCGAGTTTGGCGATCAGGCGCTCCGCTTCGATGGGCATGGGGCCCTTGTCGAAAACACGGCTGCGTGTGAGTTCGCCGAGCTGTTGGTAGAGGCGGCGCTCCTTTTTTTGAAGCTGTGCAGCATCCCACAGGGTTCGGGCAATGCGACCCGCGCGCGAGAGCTCCGCGAGGCTGGGGGCGATGAGTTTGCGGGATTGGGTGGCGACGCGGCGGACGAAAGACTTGTCGGGATTTGCCATGAAACAATCTTAGCAGCGAAAACCCGAGGCCGCCATAACGTACCCGTCCCCGCGGTAGCTGGAACTAAAGTTCCAGCTACCGCGGGGACGGGTAGCGAAGCGATAGCCGTCTTGGGACGGGTAGCGAAGCGATAGCCGTCTTGGGACGGGTATGGAATGGGACTTAGAATTGGTAGCCGAGGAGCAGGTCGACGGAGCGGGTTTTGATGGAGTTGCTGTCTGTACCGCCTTCGAGAACGTTGGCGAGACCCAGGTTGTAGCGCGCTTCGAAAGTGATGCCGTTAAGGCCCACTCCGACGCCGAAGACGGCACCGTAGTCCGTGGTTTTCATTCCGCTGAAATTCTCTTTGTTGAGGCCGATGGCGTAATAACCGCCAGCCGTAGTGAAGAGAGCGGGGATCAGGCTCAGCTTGATTTGCGCTGGAATGTGCAAAAAGTTCAGGGTCGAGGAAGCGTCTGAGCTGAGTTTGCGCTGAGCAAAGAGCGCGTCAACCACGAAGCCCACGAGGCCGGCATTCACATCGAGGCTCAGGCCGCCGATCATGCCCATTTCGTAGTCCATGTTCAGCGTCTGGGGTACGGTGACAATGCTGGCGAGGCCAGCGCCGCCCTTGATGCCGAGGCTTACCAGCGCGTGCGCAGGCATGGCGGTGGCGATGAGGCCAGTGGCGATAAGGAATTGAGAAACCTTGAGTTTTAGTGACATGTGGTGGATCCTCCCAAATGATGGATACCGCTTGAGATTTGCGCCCGCGAGCATTGACGGCTCGGCGCAAATGCCGTAAATCCATCTCTCCTTAGTTTACCAAACTAGGGTGTGTTGTGGGATTTGGAGCCGTCACTTCGCTGGCGCTTTGACCCACCAAAGTCGTGCCGAAGTGGCGGAATTGGTAGACGCAGTGGATTCAAAATCCACCGTCCGTTAGGGCTTGAGAGTTCGAGTCTCTCCTTCGGTACCATTAACATTCGGGCAATCGCCCGAATGAACACATGTCTCAAAGGACCGCTGCGCGGTCTCCTTCGGTACCATAATATATTCGGGCTAGCGCCCGAATGATTCTTTGTCTCAGGGACTCCGCTTCGCGGAGTAACCTTCGGTATTGCGCACCACAAAAGTTGGATGTCAAGGGACCCGCTTCGCGGAGTCCCCGTACAAAATTAGAATTACTTGAGCAAAAATTCTTTGATGGTCTTTTCGTCGATCGCTTGGGTGGCGTTGAGCTCTAGGCTGCGACCGGAGAGATTTTCGATGATCTGATTTTTTGTTCCCAAGTTGATGGATTGAAGATCGGGGCCGATGGAGAATCCTCGAGCCAAAAATTTCAAAAGTTGCTCCGCGCTTTTGCGGTCTACTTCGGCGTAATTGATGTAAAGACGAAATTCAGGGATGAAGGGTTTGAGGTGTTCTTCAAGTCGTGCACGTTGCTCTTCGAGGGCTTCTCGATTTTGCGTCGTTTTGAGAGTTTCTTTTTTGATGAGCAAATTGACTTGTTCCGCTTCGCGATCTCCGCGCGACGCCGCATTCAGAGTTACGGAGCGGCCAATGACGTATTCGTTATTGGCAATGGAAATGAGCGAAAGGTTTTCGATCTTAGGGAGAGTTTTCTGAATTCGCTGAGTGGTCTCTAAAATCTGGGCAGCGCTGAGGTTTTCATAATCCACATCGAGTTGGATGTTTTTCTTTTCGAGCTCATCGGCCACTCTGACCAACTCACCCCAGACTTCGACCTTTACCTTGCTGGCTTTGAGCGATTCTGTGTGTTCTAAAAAGTAGCTTTGTTTTTTGCTGTCAAAGGCAGACTGAACGTCGAGCGTGAGATTCGTGGCGACTTCGTAGATTCCAAATTGGTTGCCACTGGCTCCGTTAAAGCGATTGAAGACGATATAAGTCACGTGCTTGTTGATGAGGGTTTCTGGGTTCAGCAAAAGCCGAAGAGTGGACTCGAGGGCTTCGTTGTTGACGTCTAGTCCTTTGGCGAATTCAAAACGGATCTTGGGATACTGGCGACGAACCTCTTCGACGAGGGCCAGGTTCGATTCCGAAACCGGAGCCAGGCGGGCTTGGGGAGCCTTTTGGGCCTTAGGGGCGACGGTTGTAGAGGGCTTGTTCACGCCGCATGCAGAGGCAAAAAGGACGACGGTAAGGGGGGTGGTGGTGAGCCATGGAAATCGGCTGGTTTTCATGGCCAGACTAATATTGCGGTGCGTAAACGGCGTCAAGCCAAATCCTGCTTGGAGCAGGCCGGAGGGCGCGCTCACGTATGGGGAAAATTTAACAGAGTCCTCATACACCTTAAATCCTTAGGGTTTAGATTCGGCTTGTGGGAAATTTATCAAATTCATTGGGAGTGACCTTTCGCAATGTTCTTTTCGCTATGGCCGTAGCTTTGATGGGCTTGGTGGCCTCGAAGTCGGCCTTTGCACAGCGGAGCTTTACCAACTACGTCGATGTTGAAATGCGCACCGAGCTTCAGCCCGGACAAACGATTTCGGTATTTCGCCATTTGAATTTTGGTTTTGGCAAACGCGGTGAGTGCGGACGCGAGCTCAATGCCGTCACTGTCACGGTGGAACGCACGGTGCCCAAGCGCGAAACCACACTCAGTCTCTATTCCAATGTCGACGTGAGCGAATCCAAGATTTCTGTAAAAAAAGCTCCGCAAAATTATCTGCTGCGTGTGCAAAAGCTCAAAATTTTCTGTGAGCAACTCGAGAATCTGGACCTCGTGAATGAGGGGACTTCGACCATATATATAGACCGCATTCGCCTAGAACTCGGCAAGGGCTTTGGCGCCTTTCCTGAAACTCGGGTCCTCTCTCGCGAGTGAAGAATCGGCACTTTGCCCCTTTATGTAGCAAATTTGTGATATTTTGATGAGTTCTGCCCTTTGACGATTGGATTTTCACGTCATATGACTACGCACCAATCCTTATGAAGCAGAACAAATTCTTTTCGGTACTTCAAAAAGTTGGCCAAAGTCTCATGATTCCCGTGTCGGTGCTGCCGGCGGCGGGTCTTCTCGTAGCGTTGGGTCGTATGATTCTCAACGCTACCGAGGTTGCGGGCGCCACTCCGGCCACCCCGATCATTACGAACGTCTTTTTTCATACGATAGGACAGCTGTGCTTCTCGGGCGGCATCGCGATCTTTGAACAACTCTCGGTGGTTTTCGCCATCGGTGTGGCCATCGGCTTTACCAGCGGGGCTGGCGTCGCGGGTCTCGCGGCGGTGGTGGGTTACTTCACCATGGCCAACGTGCTTGTGGTGATGCAAAAGTTTCTCGGCCTCGAATCGCTCATCAATACGGGCGTTTTTGGCGGCATCATCATGGGTCTCATCTCTGCTAAGGTTTATCAGCGCTTTTACCAAACCAAACTCCACCCTGTGTTTGGCTTTTTTGCGGGCAAGCGCTTGGTGCCCATCGTTACTGCCGGTGCTGCAATTCTCGCCGGTGTGGTGCTCGGTTTTGTGTGGCCTCCCATCCAGGGCGTCATTCACGACTTCGGTACCATGGTAACAAACTCGTTCTGGGGCCCGGCTTTCTACGCCGCGGGCAAACGTCTTCTTATCCCTGTGGGCTTGCACCACGTTTATTACCCTTCGTTCCTTTATGAATTCGGTGAATTCGTATCGTCCACCGGTCAGGTATTCCGCGGCGACTCGACTCGCTATTTTGCGGGCGACCCGAATGCTGGACTCTTCATGGCCTCGGAATTCCCCATCATGCTTTTCGGTCTTCCGGCTGCAGCTTATGCCATGTACCGTCGCGCACTGCCCTCCAAGCGCAAAATGATCGCCGGTGTGATGCTCTCCGCTGCGCTCACGTCGATCATCACTGGCATCACCGAGCCCATCGAATTTGCCTTTATCTTTGTGGCGCCCGTGCTCTATGTCTTCCACGTGCTCGTGGCCTTCTGCTCGGGCATCCTGATTTCGATCTTCGACATCCACCAGGGTTATACCTTCTCGGCGTCGCTCATCGACTTCGTTCTCGGCTACTTCAACCAAAAGAACGCGCTCAAACTTTTCCTTATCGTAGGCCCCGCGATTGCGGCGCTCTACTTTGTGGTCTTCTACTGGGCGATCGGCTTCTTCAACCTTAAGACCCCGGGCCGTGACGAAGACGAAGATAGCGGTGAAGCCTCGAATCTCAAGATTTCTGACAAAGCCGTAGAGGTGCTCAAAGCCCTCGGTGGTGGCGCCAACATCGTGAACCTCGACGCGTGCATCACGCGCCTGCGCCTCACGGTAAAAGACGGCTCTAAAGTTTCTAAAGCTCGTCTCAAAGACCTCGGCGCCAGCGGCACGCTTGACGCCGGTGGTGGCAACTTCCAGGTGATCTTCGGCACACAGTCGGATTTCCTCAAAGAAGAGATCAAAGCTCTCATCGCCCGCGGCGGTGTGGTTTCTGCTTCGTCTGAGTCTGGCGTTCTTAAGTCGCCCCTCAAAGGTACGGTGCTCGAGCTCTCTAAAGTTCCCGATCCCACCTTCGCCGATAAGATCATGGGCGACGGCGTTGCGATCGAACCTGTAGATGGCGTCGTGCTCTCGCCTGTTAGTGGCGAAGTGGTACAGGTATTCCGCACCAACCACGCCCTCGGACTCAAAACCGACGACGGCCTCGAGATTCTGATTCACATCGGCATCGACACCGTGAAAATGAACGGCGAAGGCTTCCGAGCTTTTGTCAAAGCGGGTGACCGCGTGCATGCTGGCGACAAAGTGCTTGAGTTCGACCTCGCACTTGTCAAAGCCAAAGCCAAGTCGGCCATCACGCCGATTGTGGTGACCAATATGGATGCCGTTGCCTCGGTGAAGATCGTAGCTGGTGCCAAGGTCAATGCCGGCGACGACCTGCTCAAAGTGACATGCAAATAAGGGCTTTAGGGACGGAGGAACACGATGATGGAAAAGACGGTATACATTAAAAATGAAGAAGGCTTCCACGCCCGTCCGGCGGGAATCTTTGTGAAAAAAGCTTCGGCCTTTGCCTCGAATATCGAAGTCAAATCGGGCGAGGCCACCAAAAATGGCAAGTCGATCATGGGACTCATGAGCCTCGGACTCAAAAAAGACTCACCGCTGACGATCATCGCCAGCGGTGCCGACGAAGCGGCGGCAGTGGCCGCTCTCGCCGAGCTCGTAGAGCGCAAGTTCGAGGAGTAGGGCGTTGTCCACACTGATCGGCAAAAGTGCGTCTAGCGGTGTGGCGGTCGGAAAAGTGCTGCTCGTGCAGCAAGCTCCGCTCGTCATCGACGAAAAGAAAATCTCTGATGTTGATGGCGAAATTCGCCGCTTTCACGACGCCGTGACCAAGTCTAAAGCTGATCTCGCGGGTATCCGCGACCAAGTGCGCACCAAGCTCGGGCCCGACAAGGCCGAGATCTTTGATGCTCATATCCTCGTGCTCGAAGATCCCGAACTCGTCGGGGAGACCGAGCGCCAAATCCGCGATACCAAGACCAACGCTCTCTTCGCCTTTCGCGAAGTCGCACAGAACTTCATTACGATCTTTGAGACCATGGACAACGAGTACATGCGTGAGCGTGCCTCCGACATCAAAGACATCTCCGACCGCGTGCTCCGCACCATGGCTGACCTGCAGATCGTCGACCTCTCGCTGATTGCCGAAGACGTGATCCTTGTGGCGCACGACCTGACGCCCTCTGAGACCGCCACCATGAACCGCGACAAGGTGCTCGGCATCTTGACCAATATCGGTGGCAAAACCAGTCACACCGCTATTATGGCCCGCACGCTTGAAGTGCCTGCGGTACTGGGGTTGCGCAATATCACCGAGCTCGTGAAGAACGGCGACTGGGTGGCCCTGGACGGTGAAAAGGGACAGGTGATCCTGAATCCCGATGCCGCCACACGCAGCGATTTTGCCGAACGCAAAAAGGCCGGAGAAGCGGCCAAAGCTCTGCTTCAAAAGCTCGTGGGCCTGGAAAGTTGCACGCTCGATGGCCACCACGTGGAGCTCGCCGGCAACATCGGCACCCCCCAGGACATCACTTCGCTCGAGAGACACGACGCCGAAGGCGTGGGCCTCTACCGCACGGAATTTCTCTTTGTGGATCGCAATGAGATGCCCACCGAAGACGAGCAATACGCGGCCTACAAGGTGGTTTTAGAAGCCATGGGCAGCAAGCGCGTGGTGATTCGCACCTTCGACATTGGCGGCGACAAGGTCGTGCCTTTCATTCACATCGGCAAAGAAGAGAACCCCTTTCTGGGTTACCGAGCGATTCGCTACTGTCTTGACCACACGGATCTTTTCCGTACGCAGCTGCGCGCTCTCATGCGCGCGAGCGTGCACGGCAAGCTCGCCGTCATGTTTCCCATGATCTCCTCGCTGGAAGAGCTCCTGGCTGCCAAAGAACACCTTGCGGCCGTGTGCGAAGAGCTCAAAAAAGAAAATATCCCCTACCGCGACAACGTCGAAGTGGGCACGATGATCGAAATCCCCTCGGCCGCGCTCGTCTCCGACGTGCTCGCCCAGCATTGCGATTTTCTCAGCATCGGTACCAACGATTTGATCCAATATACGGTCGCCGTCGATCGCCTCAACGAAAAGGTTCAGGATCTCTACGATCCTTTCCATCCTGGCGTTCTACGCCTCATCAAGATAATCATCGACAACGGGCACCGGAACGGCGCCTGGGTGGGCATGTGTGGTGAGATGGGTGGCTCTGAGCTGCACTTACCCCTGCTGCTGGGCATGGGACTCGACGAGTTCAGCATGGCGCCCACGCTAGTGCTGCGCGCTCGCGCTCAGCTGCGAGAGTGGAAGCTCTCCGACGCCAAAGCGCTCAGCGAAAAGGTGCTCGCACAGGCGAAATCTAAAGACATCGAAGCGCTGCTCACCGAAGCTCAGCGCTAAGGATCCCGGGCGTATATGCCCTGCCAGGCCTTAAGGTTCTCGATTAGCAGTGGCGAGGCGACCTTGGGGTCGATCTCTTGGAGTACCCGGTTCACAAAAACATCAAAGCGTTTCAGGTTGACGCTGAGGAATTGTCCGAGGCGATAAATTTCCTCGGGGCACGGCTCCTTTTGGGTGTCTGGGTTGACCTTTGATGTGGCGTATTCGTGGTAAGTGTTGCTCGCAAAAAATCGCAAGTTGCGGATGAGTTTCTCATCCATGATCGTGACGTTGTTCTCGGAAGCAAGTCCGAGCAGGGCGATGGCGGCTTTGTAGTACTTATTTTCGACCAAATGCTGGAGGGCGTAGATCACTTCGGTAGCGGTGATTTCTTCGCCTTCTAAGGGAAGCTCATCAATTTGGCTATAGTGGTGCGTGGGGTCGAGGTCGGGGTTGCGCATCTTTGGATCGCGGTGGGGGTACCAGTGGTCGAGGTTGCGGATGATTTCGGATTCTGCGAGGAGGGCCCGGTGTGATTCCAAGTCTTTGGGGTGGATGGCGATGCGCATGCGCAGGTAGAGGCGACGCGCGAAAGGACGATCCGTGCGGTTCAGCCCCTCTAGGTTTTCGAGGTATTCGTCCAGTTCACGGCGAAAGGCGACGCCGCGGTTCCCTGGTGGCGTGAACTGCGGAAAGTGCAGATGCAAACCGAAAAAATGCTGACTTTGATCGATGAGCTGAATCTGGGCAGGCTCGAGGTCCCGTTTTCCGAGTTGCTCTTTCATTTGGACGAGGGCGGCGTTCGTGTCGGTGAGGAGCGCATGTATCGCGGGCTGCAGGATGGGCGTGATGCTGGTGTAGGGTTTGGCCAGCGAGGTGCCGAGCCCCGGAAACATGTCGTTGAGCATATGCAGCTGCGTGGGAGACTTTTCGAGGTTCACCGGCAATGCGGGATCTCCATTGTGGTGTACGGCGATGGCGTGTTCGAAATCGATTTCGGAAATGACGAGCAGGGCGGTGAAGGCCCGCACGCCGGGATCTGAAGCATTCAAATAGAGCAAGTGCAGGTGGGCGAGTTGAAGATTGCGCTGTATGAGCTGCTCGAAGGCCTTCACATTTCCGTAGTAATCCTCGCCGGCCAGGAAAGCGGACTCACGAGCTTCCTCATCGAGGGAGCGGGCGGAGCTTTCGATGTATCTGGCGAGATGCTTGTTTTCGCTAAAGTAAGTCTCTTCGAAGGGAGGATTTTCTCGGAGGCCATTCTGATTGAGTTCGTCGGATTCGCTCAGGAAGGCCTTCTTCATGAAGGGAGGCATCGAGGCTTGCAGATCGTTCACCTTGATGAGTTTGCGCAGCACGAAGGGGCAGCGGTCGGTCGGGTCACCGAAATCTGAGCTCCGGGCGGGCATAGACAGCACCAGACCACATATAATGATGAGATATTCGTAGAATCGCCCCATAGCCGTTTCGAGCCTAGGACCTAGTCCAAAATGCTCCCTGACGCACGCAGAAGGTACCGGGTTAAGGTAACGGATACCTTTCAGAAGGTATCCGTTACCTTAACCCGGTACTTTAACCCGTCCCCAGGGTGACGAAAGTTTTTACAGTCGGTGCCGCTGGTGGGCCCAAGAGCGTTTGACTCCTGAGTTTTTAGGGCGATGGCGAAGGGGTCCCTGAAAATACCCATAAAAATCATACTCTTGAAGGGTGGGGACCCTGCTTATTACCCTGGCATGGTCCCTGCTTTACCAGCTCCAAAGGGTTCTGCGTGACCCGCTTGAATGGTGATGAGGTAGATTTGAGATGGCGACTACAGATGTGAAACGCAATGTGCGGATGCTAATGGGATTGATCTTTGCCCTGTCTTCGACGCAACCCGGATTTTCGCAAACGGCTCCGAGCCTGGTGACCAAATCCTGGGCTCTGGTGGGTACTTACGGCATCGACGCTCGTAAAGCTTGGTCTCAGCTGCGCGGCAGTTGCGCTTCGGTTACCGTAGCGGTGATCGATACCGGCGTGGACTTCTCGCACCCCGATCTCAAGAATTCTGCTTGGATCAATACTAAGGAACTGAATGGCAAGCCGAACCACGACGACGATGGCAACGGCTTTAATGACGATATCTATGGATACGACTTTGTCGAAAAAACAGGCAAGGTTTCGGTAGACGAACACGGTCACGGCTCGCACATCGCGGGTATCATCGCGGCCGATTCTAAAGACGGCAGTGGTATCAAGGGTGTTTGCCCCGGCGCAAAGATCATGTCGCTTCGCTACCACGGTCCTAAGGTCACGGGTCCCCAGGCTCTGGAATACACCGTGAATGCGATTCACTACGCCATCAAGAATGGCGCAAAAATCATCAACTACTCTGGTGGTGGTCGTTACTACAGCGGCGAAGAGTTCGCCGCCATGAAAGCCGCCGAAGCGGCAGGTGTTCTGGTGGTTGCGGCCGCTGGTAACGAAACCAGCAACGTGGACCAAGAAGAGAACCGCTACTACCCGGCTTCTTACGGCCTGACGAACATCATTTCAGTGGGTGGTATTGATTCTACGGGCAGCAAAGTGCGCTCTTCGAACTGGGGCTCGCACAGCGTAGACATCGCGGCACCCGGCAAAGAGATTCTCTCGACCACATCGACCCGCAAAGGTCTCTACGAAATGCTCACGGGCACTTCGCAGGCGACGGCTTTTGTGAGTGGGGTGGCTGCGCTGATTTACGCTCAGAACTCGAATCTAAAGTTTAACGACGTGAGAGACATCATTGTGAATTCGGGTAAGAAAACCAAAACCCTCGCAGGTATGGTGAAACAGTCTTCGCGACTGAGTGCCGCTTCGGCCTTGGAGAGTGCGAAGAAACGTCAGGTGATCGCTCGCAAATCGGCCAAACCGGCTAAGCGGGTCGCCAAGAAAAAGCCCGACTTAGAACGGTCGACGGCAACTTGGCAAAATCACCGGAATCAAACACCGCAATCACAAATCCACCCCGCCCTGAACCAGTGATTTTGGCGCCTTGAGCGCCGAGTGAATAGAGCTCAGCAATATTCGCTTCGATCGCAGGAGATGAAGCTCCGAGATCGCTTAACTTTGACTGGATACGGTGCATACAGGGTGCGATTTGTTTCGCGTCACGGTCGACGGCCTCGAGCATTTTTCGTGCTTCGCTGGCGAGCTCACGGATGAGCGTCTCTTTGCTCATTGCCATTTGCAGCTGCGTACGAGTGGAGTGTTCTCCGCCCGAATCGCGCAGCAAAAATACCAACCCCGATTTTTTAAGGTCGTGCATAGCTAGCGGCTGCGCACTGCGCGGTTCGCGTACGTAGGCGATGGGTTTTTCGAAGCTCACACAATAGGGATCCACGCCGCTTGGATTGCCATGAAAAAGTTTTTCTCCCTCGAGGGCAATCTCTGCAATTTGAGTGTTCGACGGCGAGGTCACATGGTAGCGCGCCATCGCCACACTGAGCGCTGCCGAAGAACCGAGCCCTTTGCCGATGGGGATTCTCGTGGTGACGTGAATCTCGGCGCTGGCGCGCGCTCGCGGCGCGATGATTTGGCGCAGAGCGAGCACCTTGGCAAGGCGGCCTTCGTCGTGGATCTCTTCGTTGTTGAGAAAAACTCGTGTCGGCGTTTCAGTGGTGGCGGGTGCGGATTCTCTATAGCTCAGGCGCAATTCGGGCAGCGGAATGGCGAGTGCTGGACCCTCGAGCAGAACGGAATATTCCCCAGCCAGCAGGAACTTGGCGGGTGCGGAAGCTTCGTTTAGGCGAACGTGATCCATGCAAGACCAATCACCAGGCGTACAAGCGCCGAAGCCAAGGCGTTCTTCGGAGCGATCACGCGCGAAGTGAGCCAGCCAGTGGCAAAGATCCAAGTGAAGGGCACGAAGCTCTGTGTGGCGAGACCCCAGGTGAGAGCTTCGAGAAAGGCGGCAGATGCGGGGCCCCAGGCCGGCGCAAAAAAGCGGCGATAAGAAAAATCACTCAGCGCGAGCGTGACGGCGAGGCCCACGGTGGCGGCAGCAGGAGAGGCGTGAATCGCGATGGATTGCTCGCTGAGATAAGCGGGAAAGAGGAATTTCAGAACGAGCAGGTACCCTAGGCCGATGAAGAGCGAACCGATGCCAGCAAGGCGCGATCGGGTGTCGGCGAAGGCAACGCCCGGTGGGCTGAGCTCGGCTTTGTTGCGTTTGATGAGGGTGATCGCGACGACGGCGTAAACGGCGAGGGCTACCCACACACGGCTTGCGAAGGCGCCGGGGAGCGCTCCGGCACTGGCCCAAAGCGTGACGAGAGTGAGGAGTCCGTAGCTGATAGCAAAGGCAATCACGGGCCCAGATTACTCCAAAGTGGGGCCAGTGCCTAGGGCGTCTTCCCAGATCTCCGCCTTTAGATTCAGGCGACTTAGCAACTCGTGTAGGGTCTGGGCCACTTGTTTTTGGTCTCTCTGATGCGAGATCAGGTGCAGGTTGGGGCCGGCGTCTATTGTAAAATAAAAGTCCCTCTCGGGAAGCGCGCGGATGGCCGCTACGAGACGGCGCGTGTCGTTGCTCACGTAATGCACAGGTGGCACCGAGGTTTCGGCGATGTGGTGCATCTCTAGGGCTTCGGTTTCGAGAATCTCACCGAGGCTGGAGAGGTCTTCACGCGCGAGGGCTTCTAGGAGCTGCGCTGTGCGTTCGGGCAAGCGTCGTTGGCGCTCGGCAAAGTGTGGGCTTGTGAGAGCCGCTTGATGACCGTCGCTGCTGCTGACGTTTTTAGCTGCCTGCGAGAGGATCACGATGGTGTCGCAGAGCTGCCACTTTGAGTTCACTGTGGTGGCGTGCTCACCGTCCCAGCGCATGTAGCCGCCGCAAACGCTGCGGGCGGCCGAGCCCGAGCCACGGCGTGCGAGCCTCGAGAGCACGTCCGTGCCGCTTGTCATCAGCTCGCGCGTGCGGGCCTTGCCCAGCAGCGCAGCACAGATGCCAATCGTGAGAGCGCAGAACGCCGATGCTGACGAGGCGATGCCCGCGGAGGCGGGGAAGTTGTTTTCGCTACGGATCTCGAGCGTGTGACTTAGTCGAGTGTCGAAGTGGGATTCGATGCGTTCGATGTGGTGAAGGATTTTTTTGCGATCGGCTTCACTCGCGATTTTGCGGTTGATGAGAATCTCGTGGGCGTCTCCGGTGGCGGGGCTGATCTCCACTTGTGTTTGGGCGCGAGAGAGGGTCATGGATACGGATTCGTTGATGCCGATGTTGCGTGTTTCGTCGCGCTCACTTGCGCGTTTTCCCCAATACTTGATGAAGGCGATGTTCGGCGCGGCGCTGACCTTGATCATGTTTCGAGGGCTCCGTAGGGGCTGAGATACCAGCCGAATTTTGCGAGGTCCTCGCCGCGCGCTCGGAAGGCGTCGGGGTCGCGAGCCCACACCAGAAAACCGTCCATGCCACCTGCGCCCACGCTTTTCATGGCTTCGAGCTCTAGGCTGCGATCGCCAAAGAGTTCAAAGGCCTCGGGTGGGATGATCTTCATCTCCGTTTGCACTTCGGCGTGTTCGCGCATGGCGCGGATCCAGGCCTCAGCAGAAAAGTCGCTGTTCAAGAAGGCTTCGACGCTCGCGCCAAGGATCGCGCAATGCGCGTCGGTGAATTCGGTGCGACGTATCGCGAGCGCGCTGTTGGCCTTGCGGTGACCGTGCATCAAAATCAGCTCGCGCGGCCAGCGCAGCGAGAGGCGTTCGGGCCGAAAGTTTCGATATACGATGGGGGTGCGCGCTCGCTGAATGGCGAGGTCCATGCCCGAGCCGAGATTCTCGGGAATCTTGCGGAAGAGCTCTAGTGTCTGCGACCACTCGAGCCGAGTGCCGCGAATGCTTTCGTGCAACTCTAGAAGTGCGAGAAATAAAGCGGACGAAGAGCCAAGGCCCTCGCGCAGTTGCCACTCGCGCTGCGTGCGCATGAGAAAGTTTTGACCGATAGGCAGGACGGATGCTATCGCGCGCCAAGCTTCGCGTACCCAGGGATCTGTTTCGAGAAGGTTCTCAGAGGCGTGGAGGTCGGCGTTCTCGGTGCGTAGCTCGCTTTGCGCTGCGCTTGTGGCATGTAGAGTGAAATTCGCGTTCAGCGGTAGGCCCACGCAGGCTTTGCCGCGCAGGACGGCCCATTCTCCGAAGAGAAGGATCTTGGCCGGAATGCGAATCGAGATCATGAGATGCTGCCTAGGCGCCCATTTCGAGCGATGCGTTCACGCTCGAGGCTTTGCTCGGCACGGAGCCGCTGCGAAGAAGCTGCAAGATCTCTTCGGCCGATGTCGAAGAAATGCATTTTTTGGCGACGAGCATCTGAGCCACTTGCTCGACTTCGCGACCTACGGCACCAGCGGCGAGGGCGACGTTCTTGGCGTGTAGACGCATGTGCCCTTTTTGGATGCCTGCAGTGCAGAGTGCGCGCAAAGCGGCGAGGTTCGAGGCAAGGCCCGCCGAGGCGATGACCATGCCGAGCTCCGCGGCCGAAGGGTTGCGTAAAATTTTGAGTGTGGTTTGCGCGACGGGGTGCAGTTTGGTGACGCCGCCCACCGTGCCCAGTTGCAAGGGCAGGGTGAGTTCGCCGTGCAGGTATTTGCCGTCGAAAGACCAACGGCTGAGACTGCGGTAGTGGCCGCGCTGGGCGGCGTAGGCGTGCACGCCGGCTTCGATGGCGCGCCAATCGTTGCCCGTTGCGATCACCACAGGGTCCACGCCGTTCATGATGCCCTTGTTGTGGGTGGCAGCGCGGTAGGGATCGTTGTCGGCGAATACATAGGCTTCGACGATGCGTCGGGCGATGTCGGCACCCGTGACGGCGCCGTTGAGATTCTTATCTTGAGTCTTGAGCATGTCGGGATCGATCGAACAACGAGCGGTGAAAAGGCGGTGCGAGGCGAGGTTCGAGAGGATGCGCAGGCACACACGTGCGCCAGTAATGATCTCGATGTGTGGTGCGAGGCTCTCGCAGGCGGTGTTCACAAGGTTCGCGCCCATGGCATCCTGCGCATCGATCAAGATGTGCAGCACCATGAAGGGGATTTCGGCGTTAGGAAAAGAACGCACTTCGATGCCGCGCGCGCCGCCGCCTCGCGCGACGAGGCGAGGGTGGCAGTCGTTGGCGAGTTGCAGAATTTTGCGCTCATTGGCAAAGAGGGTTTTTTCGACGTTTGGCATTTCGCTCGGGAGCAAATCGAGGAGCTGAATCTGTCCGATCATGATTTGCTGCGTGGCTTCGGCGCGGAAGCCGCCCGTTTCGTAGGCCCAGCGAGCGGCGTTGCTTGCTGCGGCCACCACGGAAGATTCTTCGACGGCCATGGGCACAAGATAATCGCGGTCATTCACTTTAAAGCTGGTGGCGATGCCCAGGGGCAGGGGAAAGGAGCCGATGGCGTTTTCGATGAAGGTGTCGCTGAGCTCAAAGCCTACGGGATTGTCGCGCGCCAAGATCGCGAGGTTTTCGTAATCAAGATTCGAAAACGCGCGTATGGCTTCGAGGCGCTCTCCGCGGGTCTTGGTGTAAAAACCGCGAATACGGCTCGAGACGGTTTTTTCGTTGGCGTTGCTCATGGTTGGGATGCCTCCATCGTGGAAGTGGCCGCGCGGGCCGCGGGAATGTTCGCGCAAAAGAGCGCGGTTTTGAGGGCGTGTTTGAGGGAGCGGTTAAAATTCTCGAGAGCCTCGTCGCCGGCGTCGGCCGCCACGAGAAAAGGTTTGGCGAGGCCCGCTAGACGGGCGCCCAGGGCGAGCGCTTTGGCGACGTCGAGTCCATGGCGCACACCGCCCGAGGCGATGATGGGCGTGTCGGGTAGGGCAGAGCGAATTTCGCTGAGGGCTTGCGGCGTGGGGATGCCCCAGTTGCGGAAGGTTTCGGCGAGGTCTTTGTGTTCTGGATTGCGGCGGCCTTCGATGTAGCCCCAATGTGTGCCGCCGAGGCCCGCAACGTCGATGGCATCTGCACCGGCTTCGACAAAGCGCTGAGCGGTGCGCACGTCGATGCCGCTGCCCGTTTCTTTGATGATGATGGGGAGGTTGAGGGATCGGCGAAGCTCAGCGAATTTTGGTAGCAGCGAGCGGAAATTCGTGTCGCCGCCGGGCTGTAGGCATTCTTGGAGGGCGTTGAGATGCAGGATCAGCGCTTCGGCTTCGATCATGTCGCAGAGACGCTGCACATGATCGGCGTTCACACCGTAATTGAGCTGCACGAGTCCGAGGTTCGCCCAGAGGCGAGCTGCGGGGTGATGCGTTTTGAGCATGCGGAAGTCGTTTTCGAGTTCGGGTCTCTCAAGAGCCACACGCTGCGAGCCCACGCCCATGGGAATGGATTCGCGCGCGCTGAGGGCGGCGAGGCGCAGGTTGATTTCGCGTCCGCGCGGCGTGCCGCCCGTCATCGATGAGATGAGGATGGGAGCGAGGTAGGTGTTGCCGAGGAAATGGGTCTCAAGGTCGATCTCTTGGAGCGAGAGGTCGGGGCAGGCGCAGTGGGGCAAGTGGATCTCGTCCCAAAAATTTCGCTCTCGGCTCGCCACGTCTTCGCGGAGACAGAGGTCGATGTGATCTTGTTTGCGCTGCGTGATTTCCATAGGGGTCTTAGGCTTCGCCGCGACCTCGCATGATGGAGCGCGGGCAAGACTCGACCGCGGACTTGAGGCCTTCGGTGAGAGCCGTGTGCGGCTTGAGTGCGGCTTGGATGGGGCTCACGTCGACTTTGCCGAGTTCCATAAAAAGCTGCAGGATGTTCTGTGCGGTGTGCGTGGCGCCCAGGAGGTCTTCGATGCGGATCTTTTGGAACTGGCAGGTGCGTTTGCTCTTGAGCTGCGGACTCGAATTTTTTTCGACCTCGAGCACGTCGAGAGCGGTTTCGAGTTTTTCTTGGATCCACTCCATCTCGCGTTTGCCGCGCTCGTGGAGCACCTTGCGAATCATTTTCCAGACGTCGTGTTCGGCGATGTAATAATCGCGACGCTTGCCAATGGGCGAGAGCTTGCGCACGACGCCCCACTGCAAGAGTTCTTGGATGGTGATGGAGACGAGGGCGGGCGAGATGGAGAGGCCCTTGCAGATGTCTTTGGCGCAGGCGGGTTCGGGGCAGAGGTAGAGAAATCCCCAAATCATGCCCATGACTTTTTTGAAGCCCCAGACTTCCATGATGCGGCCGATGGCTTCGCAGGTGTGGGCCATGGCGGCTTCGTTGCCGGCGCCAAATTCCAAATCATTAGGTACCAAAGTCGTTTCGGTTTCGTCCTCAAAGAAAGGATCTTGATCCGCTCGTTTCATGGCCCGGCACTCTATTCAAAGATTTCGCATTTTTCAAAAAACTCTAAAAAAGAGTTCCAGCTACCAAGGGGCCAGGTACCCATCCCCCTGAAATTCCAAATGTTTTTCGCGTGGGGAAAATTGGGGCGCCGGAATTATTGAAGATTTTTTGGTTTGGTATCTGGATACTTGGTAGCTGGTACTACTTGCGGAGGAAGTCGATGAGGCGCGCGGCGATTTTGCCGTGGCCGTAAATCGAGGGATGGAAGCAGTCGTTGGCGACGTCCTTGGCCCGGAGATCCAGCTCAAAGCTATCCTGGAAATAGAGAAATTCTTTGCCCGCGGGGGCGCCGATGGCGAAGTCCGTGAGGATTTCTTTTTGCGTTTTTACCACGTCCGCAAAAAGGCTTTCTAATTTTTCGATGCGCGCCTCATCGTCGGGCGCGGTGCGCATCACCGCCGGGCACATGCGGCGCAGGCTCTCGGCCAGGTCTTTGCCCGGAATCGTCGAGTGCGCGGTCGATCGGATTTCGCCGCAAGTGAAAATGTCCATGGCGAGGAGAGTGCGTTTTTCGGCGAGTGCCTGCGAGCGCAAAATTTTGGTAACGGGCAGGGGCGCCATGAAGACGATCTTGGCCGAGGCGTGGCGCGTGGGCAGGCTTCGCAATTGGTTGAGCGCACGCATGATGTTGCGCTCGTGTTTGCGGATGGCGTCTTCGCGACCCTTGTCGGTGAAGACGGCTTCCGAGCAAAAATCGTTGGCCGTGAGCGAGATGACGGTGAGCTCGGGGAGCTGGCCCGCAAAAGTTTTTTTGAGCTGTTTGATTTGATCGAGGAGATGCTCCGAGCGGCGGCCGTTGCGCGCAAAGAAGTGCATGTTCTCGCCCTGCACGCCAAGTACGCGTCCCGTGAGATAACCCCAGCTCATGAAAGTGCGATCCGTGTTGAGCTCGAAGTTGAGCGCCAGCTTTTGACCGCGGTCTTTGGGGGCGGGCAGGTAGCGGCGCGGCAGCTCCCCAGAGAGGGGGTAGGGAATCGAGAGGGCTCGGTAAACGGAGCCGTAATTGGACTCTATGCGGTTGCGGGGGGTGGCGAGGTTACCCAGGACGGTCAGGCTGAGGAAGACGCCCGGATCGGCCATGACTCCCGTGGCGCCGCTGTCGCCCAGGATGGCCATCTCTTGGTACTTCACGGCGGGAGCCTCGGCCAGGGCAGGATTCCCGTAAGACAAGGTGAGTGCCGCCAGGGCCAAGAACAAGGGCTTTGCGGCAAGGCTTGTGGGCATGGGGGATCTATACGCCACTAGACGCAGTGAGTCAATGCCCTGTCAGGGTTTGGATGAGAGTTTGGCAATTTCGTTCTCTAGAATTTGTCGTATTTTTTCCTGAACTTCAAGGTTCAGCTTGGAATGGGATTTGAGGCGTTCCAAGGTGTTCTTCATGGCGACCAGTCGCGAAGGGTTTAATTTTCCAGCATCGTCTCTACCGGTAAAACGAGCCGAGCGAATGCCCAGCACATCATCAAGGGAGGGGCGCAAGCCTTGCTTGTCCGGCTTGGTGGACGGAATCCCCATGACCTCATCTTTGGCTAGGTGCTCAATGAGGCGATCTTCGAGGATAATGCGTTTTTCAACTTCGCTAAGGTTCTCAAACTTAAGGCTTTCAATTTCGCCTTTGAGGATTTTTTCAACTTTGGAGCGTACGGCGTCGAGCAAGTCCTTTTGCGATTTGAGACGCTCCAGCGTGTTCTCTATGGCGACAAGCCGCGAAGGGTTGAGAATGCCACGTTGTGCGGTTCCCACAAAGCGAGTGTGGGGAATGCCGAGAACTTCATCCAAGGGAACGCGCCGGCGGTTTCTGGCGCTCGAAGAGGGGAAGGCATTCACCCCGTCACCAGCAAGGTGCGTGATGAGACGATCTTCTAAAATGTGCCGTTTGGCAGTGACGTCTAAGTTGTCAAATTTGATGGCATCGATTTCGTCTTTGAGAATCTTTTCAACTTTGGCGCGAGTGATCTCGGACAATTCCTCATGGGATTTGAGGCGCACCAAGGTGTTCTCCATGGCGGCCAGTCGCGATGGGTTGAGATTTCCGACTTTGGCCCTGCCGGTAAAGCGGTCGTGGCGCATGCCCAGCACATCATCGAGGGAGGTGCGCAAACCCTCATTGTCCGTCGTTGTGGACGGGATCGCTTTTACCTCATCTTGGGCCAGGTATTTTATGAGCCGATCTTCCAAGGTGGTGCGCTGTGCGAGATGATCGAGGCTCTCAAACTTGAGACTTTCGATTTCGTCTTTGAGAATCTTTTCAACTTTGGTGCGAGCCGTCTCTGGCAAGTCCTTATGCGATTTGAGGCGCTCCAGCGTGTTCTCTATGGCGACAAGCCGTGAAGGGTTGAGATTGCTGCGATTCGATTTCCCAGTAAAACGCTCAAAATTGATGCCCAGAACCTCGTCGAGGTGCGAGCGCAAGGTTTTTTTATCATTGGTTGTAGAGGGGATCGAGTCCACTTCCTCTTTAGCTAGGTGCTTAATGAGGCGATCTTCTACGATGATACGTTTTGCGAGATCATCGAGGTTTTCAAACTTAAGACTTTCGATTTCCTCTTTGAGGATTTTTTCAATTTTAGCGTGAGTGGTTTCGGGCAATTCCTGGTGCGATTTGAGGCGCTCCAACGTGTTTTCCATGGCGACCAGGCGCGAGGGATTGAAGTTTCCAGTCGTAGCTCTGCCGGTAAAACGATCGGCGCGCATGCCCAGTGCCTCATCCAGCGGGGAGATTTTGCTGCCTTTAGGTATCGTTGTGTAGGGGATGGTGAGCACCTCATCTCTAGCGAGGTGTTTGATAAGGCGATCTTCCAGAAGGATGCGTTTGGCGGCAACATCGAGGGCCTCAAATCGTAAAATTTTAAGCTCCTCTGTGAGAATCTTTTCAACTTTGGAGCGAATGGGCTCTGGCAATTTGTGGTGGGATTTGAGGCGCTCCAGCGTGTTCTCGAAGGCGACAAGTCGCGAAGGGTTGAGATTGCCTTTCGACGCATTACCCAAAAAACGGTCAGAGCGCATGCCCATCATATCATCCAGCGGGGTGCGTTTCGCCCCTTGACCGCTCGTTTTGCTTCTCGTTGTGGGAGGAATCTCATTCACCCCATCTTTGGCCAAATGCTCAATCAAGCGATCCATGAATACGAGATTCTCCGCAAAACGGGCCCGGATCGCAGCAGCTTCTTTTTCGTCGAGCAGAGGTCTTGTGGAGGTTATCGATGCTTGCGGCCCTTTTTGTGTGGTGTGTTTGAGGAGGGGGTCGATGTGTTGTCGTTCGATAAATCTTAATAGCGAAACTTCTAGCACGCCGAGCTGAGCGGCAAGCCAACTTAAGTTCTCTTCGCGGTGATCCAGAAGGAATTCCGTTGCGGCTAGGGGAACGAGTCGCCCCGAGGACTTCACCAGTCCGTAGGGAGTGATGGATACCTCGGTGGCTCCGATGCGGTAGTTTTGTGTCAGTCCCATGGTTTGCACTTTGCTGGCAACCGAAGCTTCTGTACGTACGTCGGTGTCGCTGACGTTTCGCCCGGCCAAAGCGTTGAGTTGGTCAGCGATGCTGTTGTAGCTAAGGCCTTCGTCCAAAAGTTCTACGAGCACCTCGGTCTCCGTGCGACGTACACCTCGAAACTCCAGAATTCGGCTCCACTCCACGGAGCGGCTTTCGATTCCCGCGTGGTGCTTGGCAAAGGCCTCCGCCGACGAACCTTCGAGCATCTCACCGCGGTCAAAGGTCCGCGCGAGCGACAGGTTCAGGATCGACAAGTCATGGTACACGTCACCTTCACGCAGTCCCAATTGTTCGGCCATCTCGGGCACGCTCTTTTTGCCCAGGTGCTCCACGTAATAAGGATAGCGTTTCGCCGCCGGATGTGAGGACCGAAGGAACTCGGCCTGGGCACGCTTGCGTGCGTGGCCAATGAGTTCGGATTTGGCATCCACAACACCCTCGTAATTGAAAATGTTTAAGCCGTAATAAGTGCGCAGATCCCACATCTCACCGTCGGAGAGATGGAGCCGCTTTTGTATCGTGTCCCAGTTGCGTAGTTCCGGGGGCACTTCCGTAAAGATTTGGACGAGTTCATCCTCCATGGAAGTGAGCCAGGCCGGGGTCTCCGAGCTGCCGCTACTCGCCTTGAGGGATTCCAGCGGGTGATCCCACGCCACATCCGCACGCGACAGGGTCTCGGCCACGGCGGCGAAGTATTTCTGGCAGGCGATATCCCGGGGCTCGGCGGCGCCGGCCCCCAGGGCTTGGGCGACGACACTCGTCAGCAGGGCTAAAAGGGAAAGCTGGCGCATTCGGATAAGTTTAGTTTCGCATTTTCAGTGATAAAAACCAACGCAAAAACAAAGCGGCCCGACCGTCAGAATCTCTGACGGTCGGGCCGCGGGAATGACGCGTGTGCGCTACCAAAAGGTTGGTGGCACCTTTTTACTTACGTGCGCCGGACGAGGACTTCTTGCCCTTGCCGTTGTCCTTTTTGGGAGGAATCACGGGCGCCTCTTGGTCCTTGGCCAGTGGCAAGGTCACGCTGGTGGGCGTGAGATTGAGGGCGATCTTGAGCACTTCGCTCATCTCTTTGACGAGTTTGAAGGTCATCGTCTTACGCAGCTCCTCGGGGATGTCCTCGAGGTCGCGTTCGTTCTTGTGGCAGAGGATGATCGTGTCGATGCCGGCACGTTTGGCGGCGAGCACTTTCTCTTTGATGCCGCCCACGGGGAGCACGGCTCCGCGCAGGGTGATCTCGCCGGTCATCGCCACCTTGGGGTTGAGCGGACGACCCGTGTGGAGCGAGGCCAGGGCGGTGAGCATCGTGATGCCCGCCGACGGGCCGTCTTTAGGAATCGCACCACTCGGCACGTGCAAGTGGTAATCGTACTCGGTGAACGCCGAGTCGGGGATGCCGTAGGCTCCCGCGCTGGCGCGCAGCCACGATTCGGCCGCCTTGGCGGATTCTTTCATCACGTCACCCAATTGACCGGTCAGCGTGAGGCCGCCTTTGCCTTTCATGCGCGTGCATTCGATGAAGAGAATGTCGCCGCCCACGGGGGTCCAGGCGAGGCCCGTCACGACGCCCGTCTTGGCGGTGCGCTCGGCCACGTCGAGTTCGTACTTTTCTTTGCCGAGGAACTTGTCGACGTCTTTCACGCCCACTTTTTTGGACTTGTACTCCTCATCGGCGATCTCCTTGGCGACCGCGCGGCAGACGCTCGCGATTTCGCGTTTGAGGTTACGCACGCCCGCTTCGCGGGTGTAGTTGTGAATGATCTTCTTCAGGGCGTCCTCTTCAAAGGACACCTGTTCTTTTTTGAGACCGTGGCCTTCGATGTTCTCGGGCACCAGGTAATCGGTGGCGATGTGGTACTTCTCTTCTTCGGTGTAACCGGCGATGTTCAGGATTTCCAAACGGTCGCGCAGTGCCGACGGGATGGTCTCCAGGTTGTTCGCCGTAGCGATGAAGAGCACTTTCGACAAATCAAAGGGCACGTCGAGGTAGTGATCCGAGAAGGTGTTGTTCTGTTCGGGATCGAGCACCTCGAGCATGGCCGCCGCGGGGTCGCCGCGCATGTCGGAGGCCATTTTGTCGATCTCGTCGAGCAGGATCACCGGGTTGTTCGTCTTGGCGCGCTTGAGCGCCTGGATGATACGACCGGGCATCGCACCGACGTAGGTACGGCGGTGACCGCGGATCTCGGCGTCGTCGCGCACACCGCCCAGGGCGATGCGCTGGAACTCGCGCCCGAGGGCGCGCGCTACGGACTTGCCGAGCGAGGTTTTACCCACGCCCGGAGGGCCCGCGAGACACAAAATCGGCCCCTTGAGGTCGGCTTTGAGTTTGATCACGGCGAGGTACTCGAGAATACGTTTTTTGACCTTCTCGAGACCGTAGTGGTCTTCGTTCAGCACTTTCTCGGCATTGCCAATGCTGTTGTTGTCTTTGGTCGAGGTCGACCAGGGCACATCAATCAGCCACTCGACGTAGGTGCGAATCACGCCGTGCTCCGCGGAGTTCGGCGAGGTGCGCGACATGCGGTCGAGTTCCTTCATGGCGACTTTCTCGACGTCTTCGGGCATCTTGGCTTCTTTGACTTTCTCTTTGAGCTCTTCGACTTCGTCTTCGTCGTCTTTTTGACCGAGTTCTTTTTGGAGAACTTTGATCTGCTCTTTGAGGTAGTACTCGCGCTGGTTCTTGATGACTTCGTCTTTGATGTCACCCTGAATTTTTTTAGAGAGTTCGAGGATGTCGATCTCTTTATTCAGCAGCCCCGTCACCCGCTCGAGGCGCTCTTTGACATTGCCCTTGGAGAGGATATTTTGCTTCTCCAGCTCGTCGATGTTCATGTACGAGGCGATAAGGTCGGCGAGGTAATCGGGGTCGGTGATCGACTCCACAAAGATCGCGGCTTCGTCGGGAATGTTCGGCGAGAGCGAGATGATGCGGCGACCGAGCGCCTTGATGTTCTTCACCAGGGCTTCGATCTCGATCGGGAGCTCCGACAGGCTCTCGAGGCCGTTGGGCACGCGCTCAATGCGCGCCTGCATGCCGAGCTGGTCGGCTTCGGCGCCGGCTACGGGAGCTTCGCCCACGAGGCGGATACGCGCCAAACCATGCACGAGCACGGTGAGCGTCTGGTCGTTCATCTTTTGGATTTTTTCGATTTTGGCGAGCACGCCGTCAACGTAGAGATCGTTGATGCGAGGCTCGTCGATGGTTTTGTCTTTTTGCGTGACGATGGCAATGAGGCCGCCTTCGCCCACGTTCATGACCGAAGCCACGGAGCGGGGACGACCGACGGAAATCGGCATCTTCATCATGGGGAACAAGACCGCGTTTCTTAGGGGGAGTACTAGAGCTTTCTCAGGCACGTCTACGTGGGGTCTGGATTCATTCATGGGATAAGTATGGTGTCGCGGAATGGGGAGTCAAGGAAAGGCTCGGGGCCATATCTTTCGCCCCTCACGTCAATGACTTTGCGCGTCAGGCTTGATCCGGTAGGGACCTTTCTGTACGCCGTTAGCCTTATCGGAGTACACAAAACCAGGGTTCCGGCTGCTCTCGACGAGGATCTCTTGGTTCGTTACCGCGCCCAGGGCTTTGGCCTTGGCCGCAACAATTTCGTTCATTTGGGCGTTCATCACCCCGCGGGCGAGGTGGGTTTGGGAGTAGGGTCGCTCGGTGACCAGTCCCGCTTTGCCCGATTTTGCGGTTCCGATTTTGAGCATGCGACGGAGCATCGCCTTGGGGAGCACGTTCGTGGTGACGCTGACCTCCTCGCCGTCTTCTTCAAATGTCAGTGTGAGTTTGCGGGCCCCACCGTCGAATTCCGTACGCACCGGCTTGCCCGAGTTCATCGCGGTCGTCACGCGGGCAAAGTCCGTGGGGGCCGCAAAGTCGGTGCTCGAGATGGCATAAGAAACCATCGCCTGCACGTTGGCGTCGATCACGTAGCCGAGCAGCGTGCCGATGAGGGAGCCGCAGCGGTAATTTTGGCAACTCGAGGTGTTCACTTCGTCGCCGATGGTGAGCAGCATGCGTGGGTCGGCGGTGGTGGTGGTGAAAATGATTTGCGAGCGGCTCAGGTCACTGCGGGTCTGCCCGTGCTCGGCGAGTTCGAGGGCGTCGCGCAGGGCCCGGAGGTCGTTGCGCGTTTGCGTCGGGATGCCTAGCTCCTGCTGATTTTTGAGCAAGTTTTGGATCACGGCGAGGCGAGTTTTGTCGGTGTGTACCTTCTTGCTAAGTTCTTGGATGCTCTTTTGCACCGCCACGGGGACTTTTACATCGAGGGCGTTACGCTGCAGCTGAGCGAGGTGTTCCGGTAAGGAATCTTTCGCACGCTGACGATTTTCGACCATAAGCTTGGCTGAGTCCGATTGGTTGGCGTTGAAAAAAGCGAGGCGCGACTCGGGTTTCAGCCATTCCACTTTTTGCTCGGGCTTCTTTAGCATCGCGAGCTGCGCCTTCGCTTGGGCAACGTCTTTAGGGCGGCCGGGATTTCCGTAGAGCTTGTAGTGCTGGAACATGTCGCGCAAAACGGCGTCGAAGACCTCGTTGAGCACCGGCAATTCGGCGTGCCATTCGCTGCGCTCGGTGCGGAAGCGTCCCATGAGCACGGTGATGGGGTCGAGGTTTTGCCAGCGTTCGTTGAGTTTGAAGAAATTCTCGGGATCAAAATTGAGATCCGGCGCCATGGCGCGCATTTCCTCGCGAATCATGTCCGGCATTTTGCTCAGCGCCGCATGCAGCTTGGCGGTGGTGAAGGGCGACTCGATGCCGAGTTCGCGCTTGATCCGTGCGTGAAGCTCGGGATCTTGCTTATCGGGGGAGCTGGAGAAAGATATCAGCACCTGAAGTTTGCTAAGGAACTCCTGAAGCTTGCCGAGGTTCGTTTTGCTAAAGACCTCGTCCGACATTTCGACGTTTTTGAAGAAACCAGGGCCAGCCACTTTGTATAGCGTAAGGCTCACATCGTAAAAGTCATCGCGACTTAACGTGCGCTCCAGAATACCACTACGGCGCAGCTGTTGATCGTTGTAGCCGAGGGCGCGCGAGAGGATTTGGAGGGAGTCCGTGGGTTCGGGGAGGATGCGCTCACCGGAAGGTAAGTAGTCGGTCTCGCTGTGGGCACGGAGCAAATCAAAACCGGTGTCCTGGCGCTGTACGGTATCCCAAAGTTTCGTCGGTACGGAACCGAGTCCGAGCTTCGCATCGCTGAGAATTTTTTGGAGTTGAGGAATCCCCAACTCGTCGATATTCGCGACGTCGTCTAAGAGTTCCAGTTCCTTGAGGCCTTCGATGCCGTGATATCCAATATGCCAGGCTTTGAGCTGATTCTTAACGTCCTTGGATGCTGCCAACGTTTTTGCTAACGGCAACATGGTCGTCGGGTCCCGCGCGATCAGTTGGTGTTTGATACGCCGGTTCTGATCGGGTGTGAGTTTGAAGATGGCGAGATTGGGGGTAATGGATTCCCCTTCGTCGTCGGACACGTACTGTCGAGCGAGTGCAAATCGGTCGGATGGAGTGAGGTCGTAATGATCGATCTTCGCCCGTACGCCGTGGATATAAACTCTGAGGGCCGCGAGTTTGTAGCGCTGATCGTGAGAGAGGTCGAGGAAGGGCATGTCCGGACCAACGTTCCGAAAATCTTGCTCTGTCAGTGCGTACGCCACATTGAAACGCTGTTCTTGAGTGGCGTCGTAAGCCTTTAGCGCATCCGGAAGGCCGATGCCCTGGTCGATGAGATCCCACACCATATGCATTTGAGCATCGGTATCGGCGGCCGCGAAGGCTTTGCGTTCGGTTGCGGAGAGCAGTTTGATGCACGCGACGGTAGGGGCATCGGGCGCGGCGGATTTCACCTTCGCGGCGAGGCTCACCGCTGGCAGAGAAATCATTGAAATTAAAAAAAGTGCGCGCATAAGGGTTATCTCTATATATCGTCGATTTTTACAGAGGCCTTGAGGGGGTGGGCCAGCGCGTCAAGTTATCGACCCCAAAGGCCGTGAAAAATTTTTAAGCTAAAGGTTAAGAAAAAAACAAGGATTCCCGACAAGCAGGTTAAGGGAGAGAATTCATGGTTTCGAACGCAGCTTTTCAACTTGGCAACAACAGCGAATCTTTGGACAAACCTCTGGTGTTTGTACTTGAGGACGATCCAGATTTGCAGGCAATTTTAAGTTTTAACCTTCAAAAAGAAGGCTACCGTGTGCGTTGCTACGCTCGCGCCGAAGACGCTCTCCAGGTATTGGAAGCGACTCCCGACGTGCCCCCCGCTTGCCTTATCGTCGACATCAACCTCGCCGGTCAGATGAACGGTATCGAAGCTACGAACTATCTGCGTTCTAAAAAAGCTACGGCACGCATCCCCGTGCTCATGCTCACCGCAAAAGCTGAGTCGCATGACATCGTAAAAGGTCTCGAGAACGGTGCAGATGATTATCTGCCCAAGCCTTTCGACATGAACGTGCTTCACGCTCGCGTCAAGGCCGTAGTTCGCCGCATCGAGCGCAACAGCGCCGCGATCCCCGAGAACAAAGAAAAAGTCACCCACGCCGGTATCGAAATCGATCCCGTCTCCCACGTTGTGAAAGTCGAAGGCCGCGATATCGGTCTGACGCTCACTGAGTTCGGTATCCTGAAGTCGCTTATGGCGCGCCAGGGTGAAGTTCTCACCCGCGACGACCTGATCCTGCGTATCATGGGTCCCGCGAAGACCGTCACCGGTCGTACCATCGACGTGCACATCCGCGCTCTGCGCGAGAAGCTGGCCCACAAGGCCGACCACGTGACCACCGTACGCGGAGTAGGATACAAGTTCGTCGCCTAAGGACTTTTGCGCTCCTCGGAGCGCAAAGGTGAAGGAATGAAAAAGAACATCGAAACCAAAATGAGGGAGGCGGGCTTAAACCCCGCTCTCCCTCATCTCATTTTGAGCCGTCGCACGGGAGTCGTCGCTGTTTCCAAGCGCATGTGTATCTTGCTCGACTCCTTCGAAGGCAAGTTGCTCGGCCTCGGTGAGAAAAAACTCGCCGCGCTCTGGCCCTTTGCCAATCAAGAAGACGCCGGCATGCGCCTGCTCGCGCGCCTGGTGGCTGAAGCCCCGGCCAAGTTTGACGCGCAATTCGCCCTACAGCACTACGCTTTGGAATCGGTCTCCCTCGACGGAGATCTTGTGGCCATCGTCGCCAAAGTGCAGCGCACGGGCGACCTTCTGAGCGACAAGAGCTCGCGTCAGGAACTCTTCCGCACCTTTGCTCACGAGCTGCGCACCACGGCCATGGCCCTCGATGGTTACCTGGGCATGTTGCGTGATCTTGGCAGCACGAGCGCCGAAGAAAAGATGAAAAGCGAAGTCCTCACCCGCATCGGCGAGGTTTCAGGACGCCTTATGAAAAATGTGAATCTGCTGGACTCCCTGCGCGACCAGCTTTCAACCTCAGACGACGACGCGGCCTAGGGAGATTCTGTCGTGAGCCTTATCAAAATCAAATGGACCAGCCGACTAGGCAAAGCCCACGCGATCGACGCGAAGGCCGGCACGGAATCGGCGATCTTGGAATTGTGTGAAAACGCGGGACTTGAGTTGCCCCACGGCTGCCGAGTGGGCGTTTGCGGATCTTGCCGCGTGCAAGTGGTCGAGGGCGAAGAGCTGCTCAGCGAGCGGAGCTTTTTAGAGAGCGACACACTCGAGAGACACCGCGACGGAGCGGAAATTCGTCTCGCGTGCCGAGCTACACTTCGCGACGTTTCCGCAACGGCCAAAACGACCAAAAGCTTGGTGCTAGTGCAAGCCCCTGAAGCGATCTTTGAAGACGAATAAAATCCAGTAGCGGATCTTCGCGCAATCTTTGTTTTAACGTTCTTCGGCGACGTCGGGGTCGCACGGGGTTTTCGTTTTCTCTATCTCTATCGTCCAAGCAATGACTCCGAAATTCAGGTTATCGAGACCTGCGGACGATCTCTAGTTAAGCTTTCTTGATTGCAGGACCGCTATCTGTATTCAAACTAGCGCCAAGCACACTAGGCCCAGCAGCAGCGCCGCCAGATTGAGCGTGGTGCTGAGGCTATGAATTTCGGCAAATTGCATCGCAATGCTCTCTGTGGACCCCTTGGGTAGCAGCAGCACTTCGGGTTGCAGGCGCAAAATTTCGGGTGTGATGTTGAAAAGCAAATTGGCGTAAATGCCTAGGGAAATGGCGGCGATCGCGAGCAGCGCTCGTGAGTGCCAACGCCCGCGTGTGCGGTCGCTTCGGTAGAGAAGCAGCGAGAGAACGAGCACGGCCGAAGTGGCGACAAGGCCGAGGCCAAAGTATTTAGGAAATATCTGCGCCTGCAATGCGGCAGCGTCGGGACGCTCAAGCACTTTAAAAACCGTCGGCGCGACGCCAGCGGCAAAGAAAACGATCTTGCCGATCCAAATCGCGACAAAAACTTTGCGCAAGTAAATGAGTGCGGTGCGTAGCTTGTCCACGCTGCTCACCTTAGCCGGAAACGCCGTCGCTGGCGACTCGGACGCATGAGACAAACTTACCATTTGGCGCGATGGTGCGGTGGTGCTTGACGAGCTCTTCGAGGAGTTCGGCCTCTTCGCCCAGGCGACGCGCGAGCAGCGTTTTGGCGGCTTCGGGGGCGCGGGCGGTGACAAGGTCAGCCATCTTGGTGACCTTGAACTTGTCGTAGTTTTTAACGGCTTCCAGCCACTCTTGTGAGGTGATGGGGCGCACGGAGAACTCGAGGCCGCTGGCTTGGCGGAAGACGCCGGTCATGAGGCGCGAGTAAGCCGATTCGCTCGAGCTGAGCGGGTCGGCTTCGAGTTGCATCGAAGCTTTGAGGTCTTGCACAAAATAATTGCCGAGAAGGCGCAGTTGCGCCAAACGTTCGCCGAGCTTGGTGACACCTTCGAGATGCACGAAGTCTTCGAGCTCGATGCCGAGGTCTTGAATCACACTCGTAGGGAGCTTGGGGTGACGGCCTTCGATGGCACCGAGAAGAGCGGCGTCCACAGTGCCAAACCAGCGCGGAGTGTAGAGCTTTTTGATTTCCTCTGCGGCCTTGGCAAGATCTTGCACAAGGAGCCAGCCCAGACGGTAGATGTCGAAGATGCGGTGGGCGACGAGCATTTCAGCGCCACGCTTGGGCTGAGCATCGGCGAGAAAGGCGAGGCCCACGTCGATGTACAGGCGCGAGCGTTTGCTGGCCGCGCCGATGACTTCGAGCTCTTCGTGAAGCAGTTCGTCGGCGATGATCATGGCGTTCACAGTGCG
This sequence comes from Bdellovibrionota bacterium, assembly GCA_035539375.1. Lineage (GTDB taxonomy): Bacteria > Bdellovibrionota > UBA2428 > UBA2428 > UBA2428 > DATLIP01. Next base: position 84,397 of record DATLIP010000010.1, read on the forward strand.
CACGAGTTCTTGATAGAGCGTGCGTTTGAGGGGTTCAGAGTCTACGGCCGCGATAGATTCGCTGAGAAAACCATTGGCGAAGAGAGGAGCTTGGACCTTTTCTGGCAAGAGTTCGGTGTTGATGGTGGTCTCGAGCGTTTCAGCGCCCGTCTTGGCTTCGGGGGGCAGGGGATTGGCGAGCATGTGTTGCTTGAGTCCGCTAGAGTTGTAGCCCTTGGAGTAGAGGCCCACGGCTTCGATGCGTTCCACAAAGCCCAGATCTTCGAGGCGTCCTTTTTTAATTTGGTAGCCGTACTCTTCGAGATCCGAAGCCTGTTCCCATTTGCAGGATTCGAGATGGCGGCGCAAGAGATCGATGTCCACTGCGGAGAGTTTGTTCATCCACTGGTAGAGGGCTTCACGCACGTTGGGATTATGCGTTTTCATGATGAGGGCGTACTTAGAGTCGGGCGAGATCATGAGATCGCGCTCCATGACTTCGGGCGGTTCTTGGGGGTCGTAGTCGAGCACGTCGACTTGATCGAGCAAACCGCGCACGAAGATTTCAGGGTCCATCCACTTTGAAAGTTCCCACAGTCGCTGCGGTGCTGTTTGCGCGAGAATGCAGAAGTGATTGTTGTAGCGTTCGCCTAGGAACTCATCGCCGTTCCAGCAATCGAGATCTAAGAGTCCCTGAATTTGCTCGACGCGCGAATTTGTGTAAACCCACAGCGCCGTTTCGTCGTCCGATTTTTTGAGTGCAAAGTAGAGAGTCTCGATGGGGATCTCTTTGAGCACTTCGATTTCATTGTTGGGAAGGGTGTCTGGAAAATCGGGGAGAACGGGTTGAAGGAGGGACTTAATCTTCATGCGCGGCTCAATATAGGGATTTTAGCGCTTGCGTCAAGATTATAGAAGGTGCCAGGTATAGGTTCCTGGAACCTATACCTGGCACCTGTAAATAGGGACTTTTTAGGAGCCTTGCGACTCGGTCTTGCCCGGAATGATGTTGCTGACCACGGCGCTCACGCTGGCAGCCACACCCGAGGTCTCGGCAGGGTAGTCTTTGACGGCGGCTTCGAGCTTGTCACCAGCTTTTTTGATGGCGGCTACGGCGTCGTGAACCACGGGCTGAGCCGACTTAACGATCTTCTTTTCGATGGCGATGGCTTTCTTTTTGATCTTGGTGCCGAGCTTGGCGGCTTTGGCTTTGACGGTGGTTTTCTTAGCGGTTTTTTTTGCGGCCTTTTTTGGGGTGCTTTTTTTGGCAACTTTTTTAGCTTTGGCTTTGACCTTTTTGGCGGTTTTTTTCGCCTTGGTGACCTTAGCTTTGGCTTTTTTCTTAGCGCCTTTGGCGGCTTTCTTTACGGTTTTTTTTGCTTTGGCAGCCTTAGAGTTGGTTTTCTTTTTAGCTGATTTGGTTTTTTTCATACTCAATAATCTCCCCCTTTTGCGGTGGGAAAGCTAGCGGGTTAAGAAAAAACCACAACTCATGGCGACAAAGACACCGTCTAGTTGCGAATGGCGTCCACGATGGCGTCGTCCACGTAGTGGCTTGAGGACCGCGGTGCCGAGCTCGTATTGATGTCGCGCACGAGGCCGAGCTTCCACAGCTGGGCGGCATCGCTGTAGCCGATCTCGTTCTTGCGGACGAAGTCGACGATGGCCGCGTTGACCGCGAGCATGGCTTTGCCCTTGTCTGAGCCCGCCACCCCTTTGCCGGCCGTAAAGGCGCTTGGGTACTGCTTGCGCAGGCGTTGGTCGAGGTCTTCGATCTTGCCCTTGGCCTTTTCGTGCGGATCGGCCGAGCCAAAGAGCCCGAAGAGACGGCGCTGAGGCTTGGCGCTGACCGCGCGGCCCAGCTGCTCGAGTTCGTTGTGGGCCACGAAGATGTGGTTCAAAAAGGTTTCGCTGAAGCCTTCAAAACTGGTGTCTTTCATCTCGATATAACCGTTGTCAAAGAGCGACTGGGTTTGGTTTTGCACCCGGTTCAGGGCGGAGTCGAGTTCGGCGAGTTCCATGCCCTCTTCGCAGCGGCTCTGAGCGGCGAGGGTGGCCACGGCGTAGTTCTTGCCGTTACGGCCGGCAAGGTCTTGCACTTTCGCCTTGGCGGCGCGCAGGCTGCGCAGGGTCTCTTCGACTTTGGCGCGTGAGCCCGTGCGATTGAGGCCGGGCTTTTCTACGGGCCATTCGAGGCTGCGGGGCGCCTGGCCGATGGTCGCCTTCAGAAAGCTCTCGGTTTGGCTGAGCTGGCTGTGAATGCGGCGGGCGTGGTGCATGAGGGCCATGATGCAGGTGTCGCGGCCCACATTTACGCGGCCGGATTTCCACTCATCGGTGGCTGAGGCTTCGGCGTTCTTGGCATCGGCGGTCTCTACGCGAGTCACGTGCAGGCTGCGTTTGCTGGCGGGCTGGGCCCATAGTGTGGGAACGATAGCCAAAGAGAACGTGGCCAAGACAAAGCATCGCATTTGCGTCATACCGACTACCTCTCCCCAAAGGATACCATAGCTTTGGACCCTGGGGGTATGCAGCAATGGTGGCTTAGCGGGCAGCGGGAGCGGCTGAAGGTTCGGTATTGGCTAAGATTGCGACCTTCTTTAGGATTTTGTTGACGTCTTCGGGGCTGTTGGCCGTCATGTAGGCGCGAATTTGGCCCGATTGGTCCACGAGCACGAATTTCTCCGAGTGCGTGATTTCCATCATGCCGTCCATGCGGTCTTCGAGCGTGGTGAGCTTTTGTCCGTCGAGGGCTTGTTTGAAGTCGTCGACAACGACCTTGAGGATCTTGTCGAGGGGGCCACTAAGGAAGGTCCACAGACGAGGGTCGGCGTTGAACTGCGCGGAGTATTTTCTGAGCACGTCGGGGGTGTCGTTTTGCGGGTCTACCGAGATCGATACGAGCTGGATGGCTTTGGCGGTGCCCTTGAGGCGCGCCTGAATCTCGCTCATCTGCTTGTTGAGCAGGGGACACACGTCAGGACACTTGGAGAAGATGAAGTTCACCACGAGCACCGAACCGTGAAAGTCCTTGCGAGTGATCTTGCGACCTTCTTGAGAGGTGAGTTCGAAATCGTTCATCTGGCCGAGCACGGGCGGCACATCGATAGGCGGCGAGCGCAGCGAAGCGACCAGAGGAATCGAAAACAGCGCAAGGATGGTGACCACCCAAAAGAGCGGATGCGAGAAGATCGAAGGGCCTTGTTTCATTTGCACGCCGGATTTGGGGTCGGGAGTCGATGACATGGCAAAAAGCTTTAACATAGCCCCCCCAAGCTGACCACCAGTCTTCGGGGTAAGGCGCCAAGGCACTTTTTGCGATACGCAAAAAGTGCCTTGGCGCCTTTTTACGGCGCACCCGTGACCATGACGTCGCAGCTGACGACCCGTGCAGATTTCTCGCCGTCGCGGTAAAGGGTGCCATTGTATTCCGAGCTGCCGTCGGCATTGGGTTCCTGGAGTTTCACGTCCAGGCTAAACAGTGAGGGCTGTCCATCGACCGTGATCGAAGCCGTGATGCGTGGCACAGTGATTTCGAGATCGGGGCGATAAAATTTACTCTGTACCAAATATGCAGCCACGTCAGCGCCGTCGTTCCACTTTCCATCGATGGCATAATTAGCGGTCACTTTGGTGCTCGAAGCGTTGATCTCCCCATCGGTAGTGATCTTCAGCGAAGCCGAATACTTGATCTCCTCAGTAGCCCCACTAAGGCATTCCAAAACATAAGAAACCGGTTTCACCTGAGCATCCTCAATCGTCTCCTCGGCAAAAGCCGAAGGAGCCCCAACCAAAAGCAAAGCCAAAAGAACTTTCGTCATAAGAACCTCCTATAGAAACCAAAGTGGCTAACAAGCCCCCCCCACCACTGTAAAGTTTCAATCCCGAGGCAATTCACACACAAGAACGCCGAATCAGCCCATAGCCATACATACGGGGGGCCCTAAAAAAGACAGTTGTAGAATGCGGTGAAGTTTGAAGTGGCTTGAGGTGGTGGGAATATCTAGGTTTCGATCACGGGCGCTGGGAAGTGAATTGACCGCGAAGCGGGCAAGAGAAGGCGAGAGCCAGATCCCGAAGGGATGGTGGCTCGAGGTTGTCCGTCGAGCCCTGCGTCCGGGAGCGGAAGCTAGATATTTCCGCCGCCGGAACCCACTTAGAAACGATTATCGCGCCTGCAGATGTTCGAAGAATGTTTTGCGAGCTTCCGCATTGAACTTGAGCGATTGCAGATAGCTCACGTAGTACGCGAGTGCCCACTGGTTCTTTTCGGATTCTTCAAAAGATCCTGTTGAGGTCAAGAGACCTTTCCAAGCAGGCATTGCGGTACCGTTGATACCGGGGCCGATGGTTTTGTAGATCTGCTCGGGCGAAGAACCGGTTTTGATCATGTCTTTGGTGTAATCCGGAGGCATGAACTTGTGGCCGTACGACGAGTCGAGGAGCGTCGAGAGGTGTGCGCCCTCGCGGATGCTTGTCACACCGTTACCGGTGGTCTCGAGCGAAGCGGCGTTGATCTCTTCGAGCGTGGCGTAAGCCGGGTGGCAGGTGTAGCACTGTGCGATGCCGTGGTAGACCTTTTTGCCTTGGGCGATGGCTTCTTCAGCGCGCGAAGGACCGTAGGGATCTGCGGTGATTTCGAGCGGGGTGCCGGGTTCGCCTTCTTTCCAGACATCTGAGAAGGTTTTGATGTACTGAACGACGGCGTCGAGGCGCTCATCCGAGATGTCCCAGGGGAGCATCGGGGTGCCGCGCAGACCGTTGCGAATGGTGTGTTTGAGGTCTTCGTCGGTGGGCAGTTCGCCTGCGCCAACCGAAGCGAATTTGAAAGCTCCCTGCTTGAAGTTGCGGGGAGCGGGGTAGGTGCCCTGAGCTGCGGGGCCGAGGCCGTCGCCGTTCACGCCGTGGCACTGCATGCAGTAGTTCATGTAGGTGTCGTGACCGAGGTTCAAGGTCGACGAGGAAACCCAGCGTCCGCCGAGCTTTTGCGGCTCCTGAAACGTTTCCGATTTGCAGGCGCCGAGAGCGATCAGAGCGGTGCCGAGGACGGAGATCCTTAAAGCGTTTGATGTCTTATTCATAGTCGATTTCATTATACTTAATTCCTTCGTCAAATCTTTCTAAAGCGCCCGAAATTCATCAAAGCACCATTACGAGAAAAATCAGCACCCACAGCGCACCTAGAAAATGCCAAAACCAGCCGACGATTTGCGCCGCGGTTTGGCTCAGGGTGTTGGGGCTAAAAAACAATTTCGCTAATACGTAGGTCAATCCGCCAAGACCACCAACAAGGTGGATGACGTGGAGTCCGATGAGCACGTGCACCGAGCCCGAGTAGATGTCCGAGCTCAGGCTCTGTCCCTGGGCCCAGAGGCCACCCAGTGTGACGTATTGCGAGGCGATAAAGGCCCATGCCAGCAGCCACGCGCCGAGCGTCGACCAACGTGCGTTCTTTGCGTTGCCTGCGTAGAGCGACGTTTCGGCGTTCCAGTAGAGCAGCGACGAGGCCGCGATGATGCCCGTGGCAAAGATCGCGTAGACACTGTTGATCGGCTGCACGCCGATCGGAGGCCACACGGCGTTGCGGGCCTCGGCCAAGAGGAAGCTGAGCAGGAAGGTTCCGAAGAGCATGCCAAAGCTGGCCATCGCGATGAGCGCAAAGAGCTGCGCGCTACGCTGACGGTGCTTAGACATGGGCCGCGACCCTGGGGCCGCGGAGTTTGTGATCGTCGGAACCAAAGCCATTATCCTTTCGAGAGAACCCCTTCAGGTTCAATCTGCGAGGTCCAGTCGCGATCGCTGCGGCCCGGGTGCGAAAACTCGTGCGGTCCGTGCTTCACGACGGGGATCTCAGCGAAGTTGTAGTGCGGAGGCGGCGAGGAGATGGTCCACTCAAGAGTGCCCACTTCCCATGGGTTGTCGCCGGCTACTTTGCCCTTCTTCATGGAGTAAATGATATTTCCGAGGAAGAGGAACTGAGCAAAGAAGACGATCGCCACGGCAATACCGATGTACTGGTTGAGCGGCAGAAGGTCTTGCAGGTAGTTGTACTCGTAAGGGTTGTAAATACGACGGTGCATGCCCGCGTAACCCGCGACCATCTGCCCGGTGAAGATGAAGACGATGGGCACGATCGAGAACCAGAAATGCACTTTGCCCATGCGCTCGTCGAGCAGACGACCGAACATTTTGGGGAACCAGTAGTAGGTTGCCGCAAAGCCACCGAGGAGGGCAGCTACTGCCATCGTAAAGTGGAAGTGGCCCACCACGAAGTAGGTGTTGTGCAGGAGCATGTTCGTCGAAGCCGCACCGAGGTGCAGGCCGGTGAGACCACCGAGACCGAAGGTGAACACAGTGCCAAGAGCGAAGAGCATCGGCGTGTGGAAACGGATCGATCCGCGCCAGATCGTGCCGAGCCAGTTGAGGAAGAAAATCCCCGACGGAATCGAGATCAGCAGCGTCAGCGTGGTGAACGCCGAAGTGAGCAGCGGCGAGAGGCCGGTG
>DATLIP010000011.1:0-11269 GCA_035539375.1 Bdellovibrionota bacterium
TTCCGATCCCCTTAGTGTGCAGGGAAAAGCATGAAGCTTTTTCGGGCCTATAAGGGAGTCAAGGATGCTCGTTTTAACTCGAAAGATTGGTGAAACGATAGTGATCGACGACGATGTTCGTATCACTGTGGTTCAAATCAAAGGTAAGCAAGTGCGCATTGGCGTCGATGCTCCCAAAGAAACCAAAATCCATCGCGAAGAAATTTACCAAGCCATCCAGGACGAAAATCGCGCGGCGATGAAGTCTATGGCTACGGAACTGACCTCGCTCGGACAAGCCAAAGGAAGCCCCAAAAAAACGGGCTAAGGCTTTTTAATGGACTATTTTTGTCAACTAGGAGGGTAGCCAGATGACAAAAGAAATCAACACCACACGATTCGGTAAACTAAGTTTCCCAACGGACTACGTCATTCGTTTCCGCGACGGCATTATCGGATTTCCTGACCTCAAAGAATACGTATTTATCGAGTCGACCACGATGCCTCTCGTGCTCTGGCTTCAGAGCACCGAAGACGCTTCGGTGGCCTTTCCGCTCGTAGAGCCACAACTCTTCCGCAAAGATTACACCTACAGTCTGAACCACGCCGATGACGCGATGATTTCGATCAAGCCGGAGTCCAAACTCAAGGCCTTTTTGATCATGACCATCCCAGCGAGTGTGGAGCATATGAGTGTTAACCTACGCGCCCCCGTGATCGTGAACATGACCGAATCCACAGCCGGACAGATCATTCTTCAAGACAAGACCCTCGCGTTGCGCGAGAACGTCTTTAAAGAATTCCAAAACGCCATGGATTCGCTAGCTCATTTCGAACTCAGCGATAGTGAAGAACCCAAGTGGTCCGCTCATAACTGGAAAGAGGACGCCCGTCGTCAACATGGCGGCTCGGTGCCAATGACAGTATGAAGCGCCTGAACGCCATCCTCATGGGCCTCGCCCTTGCGCCACTATTGGTTCGCGCAGAATCCATGTCGACGCTTTTTGACGCCTCTAAACTTTGGGAGGAGCCAGTGGCCGCCAAGCCGACCCCGCGCCGCAAACCGGCTCGTCGGCGGGTGGCGCAGCGTGCTTTGGCTTCAGAGTCCGTAGTGTCCACGGTGCAAACATTTGTGTACCCCGAAGGTTATTCGTTTAAAAAGGCCGATGCTCACGCTGAAATCGATCGCGATCCCGCTTCTGTGGCGATGAAAGGTCGCGTGATCGGTGTGCGCCGTGAACTCGCGCTGACCGAAGCTGCTGCTAAAGGGATCGACCAAGAATTTGTGATCAACGCTGGAAGCCGTTTGGGTCTCTCCAAGGGATCCAAGCTCAAGGTTTACCGTACCCTGCCTGTCGTGGATCCCTACAATGGAAACAAGCAACTCGAACTCAAAGTCGACTTTGCTGTGCTCGAAGTCATGCACGTCGAAGACGACGTGGCCGTGGCTCAACTCGTTTCGCTCACCGATGCCAAGAAGGGTCCCTATGTGGGACTGCGTGGCGTGCTCGTGGGCGATTACGTAGCGGTCAATTGATTTCTGATTAGTTGATGTCTTTGGTGCCTTTGAGCACCACGGTGGGTAGCGTCGAAGCCGAATCCGAAGGCATGAAGACCAGGGCCCTCGGGGTTTCGTGGCTCAGCTCCATCGAACCCAAATTATCGCCTGTAAAGGTATCCGATAAAATCTGAGCGATCTCCTTGAGTGCCACCTTGATGGGGGGGATGGGATCGTTGGGATTGTAATTCACCACTAGGCGATGCAACGCCGACTGGATGTCTTTTTCATGCTCGCCGAGCTCGCGTAGCAGTTGAGGCATGCCCACAAAATAAGCTTCATTCTCGACTTCTGAAATGTAGAGCAGAAAAAGCGGCCCGTTCGTGGCGCTTAGATAATCGTAAAAGAAGGCCTTGGCCTTGTTGGCCACGCGATCGCGAACCGCCTTGGTGGCGAGCTTTTGCACGTAGAGCGAGCGGAACTGGTAGACGAGCACTCCCGAGGCAAAACCCAAGAGCGGCATGGAAAGCATGTCGAGGTTAGACTCGAAAAGCCCTTGGGCGAGATACGAGGCGAGGGATCCAATGCCAAGACCTAGGAGCGTCAACAAAAATAGAATTTCCGAATAAGAATCACTCTCTTTGGCAACAACCACCGCGAGTTGAACACGGTTGGAGGTTTGGGTCTGTTGTAGGGCTTCTTCGAGTTCGCCGCGCCAGTGCGGCAGCCAATGCGAAATCCCGAGCCACCGTTTGAGTTTCTTGACCACGGCCCATTTTATAGAGACTTCACTGGCTAGTGACAATCAAAGAATTGCGTGCTTTGACGTTAGCTATGAAGATTTACATCGACGAGTCGCACGGTTGGGCGCGCTACGGTAAGCACCGTGCCGTGACCTCTTCCGCATTGCTCGAGCGCACCGGGCAGCACTACGCTGAAAAAAGCGCTGATGCTACACCCCTGTGGATCTTCGACATCGACTCAACGCTGATGTGTCTTTCGGCCCGCTTCCAGTACATTTTCTTTGACTACTTGCGCTTTCATCACCCTGGACCGGTATCCCCCGCCATTTGGGCGGCGGCGCATCGACTCTCGCCCGAGGAACACCGCTACGGAATCTTTGAATCACTGTACCCCGCCTTCTTGCAATGTGGCATCGAGGATGCGGAAGCGCTTGCCCGGCAATTCGAAGAGCGGATGCTTCCCTTTTGGCTCGACGCTTTTTTCTCGGATCGTTACCTCGATAAGGACTTTGCTTACCCAGGGGCCGCGGCCTTTGTTTCGGCGGTTCAGGCCATGGGAGTTCACGTTTGCTATCTCACCGGTCGCCCCGCCAAAAACATGACTCAGGGCACGCGCCAATCCTTGCGCCAGCTAGGCTTTCCTCTCGATGATCAATCTTCGTTTCTTGTGCTCAAAAGCAATCACGACGAGTCAGACGTGGAGTACAAGCATCGCTACCTTCAGCAGCTGAACCGGCGCTACCGAGTGCTGGGTTTTGTGGACAACGAACCCGAAAACGTACGTGCTCAGATTCAGATCAACCGCGACGCCGCTTCGGTATGGTTCCACTCCATTTCGAGCAACCGGATTCCCGAGCTGACGCCTTATGAATCCGAACATCTTTGTGTGCTCCGCTCATTCAATAACCAGTGATTTTGACTTACAATAGGTAAGTAATGACTTCGCGGCATCAGCTCATCCGGTGGGCCTACTTCGACGCTTTGGCCAACGTGATCGACAAATTCGTGCCCGGAGATCCTTCTCTATGGAAAGTTATTGAAGAGAGCGTCGGCAATTTAAATTTTGAAATCTTCGACGGCATATTGGTCGATTGGGGCGAGGACAAGACGGCCTATACGACGGAACAGTGGAACGAGCTGCTCAGAGTTCCGGGCCTAACAAAAGTAGAAATGGTAGATCCCGCCACGGCGCCGATCACGATCCAAATTCGTGCTCGTTCGCGTTACGCGGACGACGTGGTATCGCTTCTGCAGTCGTATTTTTCGGTGATGGGCGAGAACGCGCCCAAATTTGTGCAAAAGCTTCGCATCATCACCGTCACGGGTCCCAAGCCTGACAAAATTGCCGCCCTCAAGGGATCGCTCGAAAAGCTCGTGCTCTTCGGCGCCAAGTCGGGTCTCTTTGATCCGCTTTTTCAAGAAGCTCGTATCATGGGTGCGGGAGATCCCGTCGCTTGGGATTATTCTCTTCCGGTAGACGAACGCGCGACGACTTTTATGGAGTACATCCGCGTTTCCAAGCGGCACGTACTCTCGTCCAAATTTGTGATTAAGGAGACTGGGTCCAAGTTCAAAGATGGCGACGTGGTGACGACCGTGTCGCCGCTCGATATTCTGAGTCCCGTACGCGATCCGCAGGAGCAAAACTTTCGCCGCGGCCTGGATCCCCTCACGCTGATTCTTGGTTTGCAGGCCCGCTACTCGGGCGAGTATTCGAAAATCGTGCACCGAGAGCTCGAAATGCTCACCGCGTTTCGGGATCGCGGGGTTTCCCTGGCCTATGCCACCGAGCTTTATCCCTTCTCTTCGTTTTTGGAGATCCACGATGGGTTTCGAGAAACCTACGTACGCAACTTTGAAGCCGAAACCAAGAATTCCTTTTTGTACATCAGCCGTCCCTTCGACTCGCGCAACTCGGTAGAGGTTCGCAAGTTTGAGCGTTTCTGCGCGCGGCTCGACGCCATGCCCGGGGTGCGCACGCACCTGTTGGGTCTTGAGTTCGGGCTCTGTCTCTCCATTGCGCGACTCGCGGCCAAAGAATCGGGAATGATGCTTTTCGACGTGGTGCTAAAGCAGCTCATGCAGTGGGATCGCCAGCAGGTAGGCTACGAGCGCTGCCTCTTGATGTGGGTGCCCGATGAGATCAAGCGCGACATCGAAAAGATCGCACGGCACTATGACATCAGCATTTTGGCCTCGGGCCAGCGTCAAGAGCGTTCGGTGCTCTCCATCGTCAACGAAAAAGACGAGTTGCAGGAGATCCCCGCTGCCGATCTGATGGCCATCGTGCAGGCGCAGTCTGAGTCAGCTGTCATGGGCACTTGGCTCTACGAAGACGACCGTCGCCCTGCCTACGGTTTTGAACGCGCGAACATTTATCCCGATCGCTTTTTGCGACGAAGCACCCAAAAGAACAAACTCGAAATGGAAGTCGGCAATCTCTTGCCAGCTTATTTCTCGGGCGATTTGAGCCGTATTTCGCTGCAGCGAGGATCTTTTTCCTATCCTCTCGGAGCGCTGCGCTGGTCGGACGGTTTTGCGACGCATATTGAAGCGGGGGGACAGACACATGGTCTCTCGCGACACAACCCTCGCAGCATGGGTCTCACCGTGGTCGACGATGCCGTGCGCTGGATGGTGACTCACGGCACGCTTCCGGACGCCGCTATCGGTGCCATTTATGTGTCGCTACCGGGCGGAGATATCCAATCGCTCGCTTCCAAACAGCGCGCCGCGCTCTCGCTCGCTTTCGACGGCATGATGAGCGCATGTAAGGAATACGGCATTCGTGTGCGCAACGTGCGCTATTCGGCGCATTCCGGACCTTCGCAGCAATTTGAACTCGTGTTCCGAGTTTCCAAGCCCATCGATCCCAAAAAGAACTTTACGATCTCGGGCTTTCGTATGGAAGACGAGGTTCTCTACGCCGTTGGGCCCAAGCCGCCCTTCGTGGACGCCGGATCCAAAATCTTGCCCTACGTGCGCGTGGTTTCAAACCATGTCACGGAATTGGTATCGGGCAATCAGCTTGCTCTCTACAAAAACCTCTGCCATTGCATCGACGAGTCGCTGCTGTCTTCGATGCGGCCCGTATCGCATGGAGGCATTGCCGAGGCGCTCGGTGAGATGGCGCTTTGGAGCGGGATGGGCGCCAAGATCAAGCCCAGCGTGCCTACCATCGAACTCTTTTCGGGGGCTCCGGGGCGTTTCGTGGTGGGGGTCCTTCCCCAGTTTGTAAAAAACTTCGAAGCCATCGTGCCCAGCGAAATGTATACTCAGCTCGGCACGAGTGGTGGTAAAAAAGTTCTTAGCCTGCCGCTCGACGAACTCTTTGAATCGCGTAAAGAGCTTGCTAACCTGCGCGAAGAGGTGATCTGATGAGCGTCACATTGATCGAAGGCATTGGTTTTGGTGAGCAGTCGAACTTTCAAAATGAGCTCTCGCTCTTTTCGATCGATGCCCGTAGCGTGGACCTCGATCAACTCGTTGCCAAGGATCTGCGCACCAGTCTTCCTACAGGGGCCGTCGTGGTGTTCCGCTCGCGTTGGTCGGCGACCGTCGAGGAACGCATTTTCATCAAGACACTCGTAAAGCGCCACCAAGCTTCGCTCGAAGTGCTCTCGGAACTGCTCAAAGAGAAAAAGATCAGCGTTGTCGCCATAGGTCGCGGTGCGGTGCTCTGGCTCGAGTGGCTCAAGCAAAGTGGCGTTATCGAATCTGAGCTGAACTGGACTCCCGAGGCCTTCAACTCGAATTCCTGGATCGACACTAAGGTGCACACCCTGTCCAATACCACGGTGTCCATCCGCGCCATGGTCAGCGGACGGGCCTTTTTGGCCCGACCCAACTTCGGGGGCCATTCCGTGCGTACTTGGGTGGACTTTGGCGATCGCAATATTGGTTGGGTAATCCACGATAATCTGTACCTCTCCCCTGTCGACGTCTTTTCGCTTAGCGAAAGGGCGCAACTTCCCGATTTCGGATACGAAGACCTTTCGATGATTTCAACGCGTTCCAATCTCTTACAGATGATCATGACGGGGCAGATGTAAAATGAGTTCCCTGGGCGTAGATCAAGTCGAGAACGAGCTCAAAACGTATTTCAACGACTACTGGTCGATGTTTTTCATGTCGGGCGAGAGCGAATCCACCTCGCATGAGTGGGCCCGCAGCCAGATGATTGAGGTTTCCGAAGCGCTCTTTTGGACCGCTTTCGAAAAGCCCAAAAAGCTCTCTACCGTGGATCGTTTTGTGCTGGGTGAATGGCTCGAACGCATTCGTTCGGGTCGCGAGTACTACGAATCCAAAGAGGACCTCTTGCTGCTCCTTTCCTTTGCCTGCCGCTGGTCGCCGGATCGTGTTTGCTCGGCGCTGAAGATTTCCCGCTCGGCTTATTACTTTAGACTCTTTCACGCGATCCGCCTGCGCAGCCCCCTCTTCAAACGCAACTCGGGTCACTTATCGTCGGCTTGCGCCCACTACGACCTGCGCTTGCCGGAGTACCTGGTCGCTCAGAATCTAGGCCTGCCCATGAACCCTGAGTTCCGATCGAATCTCGAGGAGCACGCGCGCACCTGCCGGCGCTGCGAATCCCTGAGAAACTTTGCCTTTGAACTTACCGAAATGGTACGTGTCAGCTGGGTGCAGACGGTTCCGCCCACCGTGCTCGAAGAATCCCTGAGTCCCTTTGTGGAAGCGCGCAACCATCCGATCAAGCGCAACCTATGGACGCGCACCCCAGCTTGGGTGCGCACCGTCCTTGCACTCGCGGTGCTCATTGCACTGGCGTATTGGGCTTTTAGGTCGAAGTCTTGATCGTGTTGATGCGCAGCTCGGCAAGCTGTTCGGCATCCACTCTCGAAGGACAATCGCTCATGAGGCACGAAGCCGAGGTGGTTTTCGGGAACGCAATCACGTCGCGAATCGCCTCGGTACCGCATGCAAGCATGGTGAGTCGGTCAAAACCAAAGGCCATGCCGCCGTGCGGAGGGGTGCCGTATCGAAGAGCTTCCACAAAGAATCCGAACTTCTCTTTGGCTTCTTCGTCGCTGACACCGATCGCTTTGAAAAGCGCCGATTGCATCTTGGAATCGAAAATACGCAGGGAACCACCGGCCACTTCAAAACCGTTCAGTGCCAAGTCGTAAGCTTCGGCGCGAATCTTGATGAGCTCATCGGCGGTGGCGCCGCTCTTGAGCAGGATCGGTGCGTCTTCGGCTTTGGGGCGAGTGAAGGGGTGGTGGGCAGGAACCACACGACCCGATTTGTCGTCGCGATCGAAGAGCGGGAATTCGGTGATCCAGCGAAAGGCCCACTGACCTTTGACCTTGGGTGAGTCGAGCACGCCGAGGTCTTTGGCCACTTGCAAACGCAGTGCGCCCATGGCTTGGGCGGCTTTGCTGGCCGAGTCGGCGGCAAAGAAAATCCAGTCGCCTGCGCTAGCGCCCAGGGCGGCAGCAATTTTTTTGAGTTGTTCGGCATCGAAGAACTTCGCGATAGGCGAGTTCCACGAACCGTCGGCTTCCACTTTGGCGTGAGCGAGACCCTTGAGGCCATAACCTTTAACAAAAGCCTGCAGGGTTTCGAGCTGCTTGCGCGACCAGTTCAGCTCGGTTTTGATGCCGTAACTTGCAACTTCGCTGCCTTTGACGGCTAGTGCGACCACGGCGCCGCCAGCGGCAAGGGCCTGGTTGAAGACTTGGAACTGCGAGTTCTGGCAAGCTTCGGAGATGTTCTTCAGCTTGAGGTCAAAACGGCAGTCGGGTTTGTCTGAACCATATTGCTCGATGGCGTCTTTGTAGAGGATGCGTGGAAACGGCGTGGGGAGCTGCTCGCCCAGCACTTCGGCCCAAAGTTTTTGGGTGAAGGTCTCCATCATCGCGAGGAATTCGTCTTGCTCGAGGAAGCTCGCCTCGATGTCAATCTGCGTGAATTCGGGCTGTCGGTCGGCGCGAAGGTCTTCGTCGCGAAAACAGCGAGCGATCTGGAAATAGCGGTCAAAGCCCGAGATCATCAGCAGCTGTTTGAGGGTCTGCGGCGATTGGGGAAGGGCGTAAAAGGTGCCCGGCTGCACACGCGAAGGCACGAGGTAGTCGCGGGCGCCCTCGGGAGTGGACTTGTAGAGAATGGGGGTTTCAATCTCAAGAAAGCCCATCTCACTGAGGAACTTGCGCGAAGCCTGGAGCATTTGGTGGCGTGTGATAAGGTTTTTTTGCACTTCCGCACGGCGCAAATCCAGGTAACGGTATTTGAGACGGGTGTTCTCGCCCACTTCGGTGGCCGAATCTTCGATCGAAAAGGGTGGAGTCTCCGCTTCTGAGAGCACGGTCACACGGGTGGCGTGGATCTCAATGTCTCCGCCTTTAACCTTAGCGTTTTCCATGCCCGCTGGGCGTTTGTGCACCAGGCCTTCAACGCAAACCACGAATTCCGAGCGCAGTTTTACTGAGCTCGCCATCTCTGCGGGGACCATGATTTGGGCTTTGCCACTGCGATCGCGCAGGTCAAAAAAGTACAAACCGCCGTGGTCGCGCACGCGATTTACCCAGCCTGAAAGCTTCACGCTTTGACCGGCAAGAGAGGCATTGAGGTCACCGAGGTAATGAGTTCTAAAACTAGCCATGGTAAGCCTCAGGCTTAGCATTTTTTCGAGAAAGAACCTAGTTCCTTAACCCGCTACCAGATGCTTTCGACTTGCCGATCGAAGGGCTTAGCTTTATTGTCGGGGCATGACCCAGCCGACTCAGCCGTACAAGGGAACTCGCGATTTTTACCCCGAGGACCAGCGTATCCAAAATTGGCTGATGCAGAAATTTTCTAAAGTTACTGAATCCTTTGGTTACGAACCCTACAACGGGCCGATGCTTGAACCTTTCGATCTCTACGCCGCCAAATCGGGCGAAGAGATCGTCAAAAAGCAGCTGTATCACTTTCAAGATCAAGCCGATCGTCACGTTGCGATTCGCCCCGAGATGACCCCGACCTTGGCCCGCATGGTGGCCGGAAAACTCCAAGAACTGCCGCGCCCAATCCGCTGGTATTCCTTTCCCAACCTCTGGCGCTACGAGCAGCCCCAGCGCGGACGCCTGCGTGAGCACTGGCAGCTGAACGTCGACATTCTGGGCGGCGATCGCGATCTCGCGGATGCCGAGGCGCTGGCCATCGCGGTGGGGATTTTCGAAGAATTCGGAGCGCGCGATAAGATTCAAATTCGTCTTAATAATAGAGCGCTCGTAAACCACGTGTTCCGCGAGCAGATGAAGATTTCCGACACTGTCAGCCTGGCACTTTCCAAGCTGCTCGATGCCAAAGACAAGATGAAACCCGAAGCTTTCGATGCTGGTCTCATCGCCCTCGGTCTTGATGCCGATCAGCGTCGCCATTTGGCTGAGTTCTTGGCCGCCGATTTCACGACCGTCGCGCAGCGCTTTGATTGCGCAGGTGCGCGCGAGATCGCCCGTATTTTTGAACTCGCAGGCAGCATGGGATACGCCGACGTGCTGGTTTTTGACCCCGCGATCATGCGAGGTCTGGATTACTACACCGGCACCGTTTTTGAGGCCTACGACGTGTCTCCCGAAAATCGCCGCGCCCTTTTCGGTGGGGGACGCTATGACGATCTTATTGGGCTCTTCTCCAAAAAAGACGCCCTCTCAGGCATGGGTTTTGGTCTGGGTGACGTGGGCATGCGCAACTTTCTCGAGACCCATGGACTCTTGAATCCCCCGCCGAGCGTTCCCGATCTTGTGGTGACGTGTCCCGAAGCCGGTCTCCTTGCGCGCGCACTCGACGTGGCGACCAAAATGCGCGCCCTCGGTTTTTGCGTGCTCGCTCCCACGGGGGCCCTATCCTTTAAGCAAGCGCTCAAGCAAGGCGACCGTTCGGGCAGCCGTTTTGTGCTGCTCATGGGCGAAGAAGAGCTCAAGCAAGACTTATATATATTGAAGAATATGAAGACCGGCGAGCAGACCTCGTTGCGTCTCGATCAAATCGCGTCGGTCTTGGGCGTTTAGAGCTTTAGTCCGCAATCACGACGTTGCCGAAATCCAGAAACTGGTTGTCGCCTACGGCCACCTGTCCGAAGATGTGCTTGGTGGACGATTCGATGTAGATCTCGTCGATCTTGGTGTGGGTGGTGTCGAAACGAGTGCGTACAAAGCGCAGGTCTAAAGTCGCGCGGGGGTTGGCGGGAATTTGTGCCAAAACCGTTTGCGGAATCACGACCTCACCCCGTCCGTCGGCGCCAATCGCGCCGTAGCACTTGACAAAGTTGCGGCTGCCGAAACGAAGGATGAGCGAGGCTTGCTCGGTTCCGGCCGGTGCGCTGAAGCTCACGCGGAAATCTTCGGTCTTGCGAATGATGTAGTTGTCGTCGCCGCCGAGGTTGGGGCGTGAGCTCAATTTCCACGCACCATCGGACCAGAGTGCGATGTCTGAGCCGTCTTCGAGCGCGGTGATGCCGCTGTGTTTCCAGGCGAGCGAAGGGTTTTGCGCAAATTCAAACGAGTAATTCGAGGGTGGCAACCAACCCCAGGCGCCATAGATCACGTCCTGATCTTGTTTCTGGGGCTGAAAAGTGTACTTCTGGCCCGTGCTCTCCGAGGTCAGTACCATCGGACCGATGTCGAGGTTGAAGCGAATGCGCTGGTAGGCGCTGCCGTCGGTGTTGAAAGGTAGGCAGCCCACTTGGGCTTCGTGCAGACCGCGCAGCGTGGACTCTTTGGTGGTGACAAGAATTGCGGCGATGGTGCTCGAGAGATAATTGCGAATGGTTCGCTCGGGATCAGAAGTCTCTGAGACGGCAATTTTGTCTATGAGAACTTGCGCGAGCACGTTGAACTTGCGCGTTTCTTTGTCGGTGTCTTCGGTCAAATCGATGTCTCGTTTTTGCAACAGTTCACAAGATTGAGTGAAGAAAACAAACGTGAGTGCGATCAAAAATCGAAACATGTGTTCAGTGTAACGAAGATTCGATCGCAACGCGGGATGGGTTTTTTGACATCCCATTTCATAAAATTGCAAAAAAAAGCACCAAGTGGTGGAAAAAAAT
>DATLIP010000012.1:0-20527 GCA_035539375.1 Bdellovibrionota bacterium
GATCGACTCGTTCATCTTGTCGCCACCTACGCGGACCGATTTGGAGAACACGATACCGCCGAGCGAGATCACCGCGACGTCCGTGGTACCACCACCGATGTCAACGATCATGTTACCGCTAGATTCGGTGATCGGAAGACCGGCGCCGATTGCGGCCGCCATTGGCTCTTCAATGAGGTGAACTTCACGGGCCGAAGCGGAAAGTGCCGCCTCTTTTACCGCGCGTTTTTCTACTTCAGTAATTCCGTACGGGATGCAAATCATCACTCGGGGGCGGAAAAGTTTTTTACCGCTTTGCGCTTTGTTGATGAGTTGACGAATCATCGCTTGGGTCACTTCAAAGTCCGCGATAACGCCGTCTTTGAGTGGGCGGATTGCCTGAATGTTACCCGGAGTTTTTCCGAGCATCTCTTTGGCGTTTTTGCCCACTTCAATAACTTTTTTCTGACCACGAGAATCTTTGAGAATGGCAACTACCGATGGTTCGTTAACCACGATGCCTTTGCCCCTTACGTAAACGAGTGTGTTTGCCGTTCCCAAATCGATGGCGATGTCGTTGCTTAAAAATCCAGTAATCGAATCAAAAAATCCCATTCTTCCGCTACATTACGCGAGGCTTTGCAAAGGTAGCAAGAGCCTGGGCCTCACTAACAAAAGTTCTTATGCATGCGCCAAGTCATAAAAAAATCCTCTACAATGGTCTTATGCGACGATCCGCCCGATTTTTCCTCGTGATTTTCTCCCTCTTCGCCTCCGGCGCCATGGCCACGGCGCCCAAAAAAGCGCCCCAGGTAACTGCGTCAAATCCCGCAGCGGTCAAAACTCCGGCAAAGAGCGTCGTTGCCTATTGGGCCAACGCCAAGGAGCACCTCGCCAAACGCGAATACCTCGAGGCCGCTAGCGAACTCGAGCGCCTGGTCACCGACCATCCCAGTGAGAGCGACGCCCGCCCCATCGGAGCTTGGTTCTACTGGGAGGCCTCGAAGCGCCTCACTGGCGCGGAGCGCTCGAAACTCGAGAAAAAAGCCGAAGCTTTCATCCTTGCGGGCCATGCTGGCAACGAAACTTCGTGGTTCTACAATCGTGAGCTTGGAGACTTTTATCGTCTACGCGTGGGATCCACTACCAAGTCCCACGACTATTACCAAAAAGCTGTGGAGCATTTTGCTTCGGCATCCAAAGTGCAGAAAGCCGCGCTCCTAGACCGCGTCGCACGCAGCGCCGAAGAACTGGGCCGCAAGGGCGATGCCGTGCTCGCTTCGTGCCGTGCGCTGGAATTCGACGCCGAAGACAAGATGGCCAAAAACCGCATCCTGGCCCTATCGGGCAATTGCACCCGCAAGGGCGTTAATTTGAAGCTGGAAGGCGTGAACGCAGCCGATCCAGAAAGTCCCAAGTCTCACGAGGGCTCATCTCATTGAGGTTGAGCTCCCCGAGATCCTTGCGCAAATCCGTCGCCCATTCGGGAACCACTTCGACCCTCTCGGGAGCGCCCGTGAGGAAGATTGAAAGCTGAGCTTCACTCGTCTCGCCCTTGCTGCGCTTGGCGACCTTGAGGCCCTCCGGCGCTGCGGGATGCGCAAAGAGCTCACGCGCGCGACCGAGAACGTCACGCGGCAGGCCCGCAAGTTCGGCCACGTAGATACCGTGCGAAGAGGCTGCGGCCACGGGCACAAGTTTTCGCAGGAAAATGAGCTCACCCTTCCACTCGCGAATTTCCATGCTCGCATTTTGCGCACGCGGCAGCGTAGGCACGAGATCCGAAAGTTCGTGGTAGTGCGTGGCAAAGATTGTGCACGCACCCAGGTGATGATGGATGTGCTCCAGCAGGGCATGCGCAATCGCCAAGCCATCTTGAGTCGAGGTGCCGCGACCAATTTCGTCGATGAGAACAAGAGATTGCGAGGTGGCCTCGGCGAGGATCTGGGCGGTTTCTTTCATCTCCACCATGAAGGTCGAGTCGCCTTCGAGAATCTTATCCGAGGCGCCCATGCGCGAGTAAAAGCCGTCGCAGGGAGCAAAACTCATGCTCTCAGCGGGAACCGGAAGTCCGATCTGCGCCAGTAGCAACAATAGGCCCGTCTGGCGCATGAGCGTCGACTTACCAGCCATGTTGGGACCAGTGAGCACGATGAGTTTTAACTTTTCATCGAGCCGCAAGGAGTTGGGCACAAAGGCGCCGGGACTCGCGAGGGCTTCGACGAGCGGGTGCCGGCCGTTCTTGATATCAAAATAAAACGCCGCGTCCTGCACGGTGGGCACCGTCCATGGGCCAAAGCGTTTGAGGCGATCGATCGAGGTGAGCGCGCCCGCCAGGGCGTCGAAAAATCCGAAGAGTCGCATCACCTTCTGCAGGCTCTCGTCGTGGTCGAGCACTTCTTTGGTGAGCTGCTCTACAAGAAACGCAGCGCGGTCTTCGAGGCGGGTGCTAGCGGAGAGGATCTTCTCTTCTTCGCGTTTGAGTTCGTCGCAGCTAAAGCGCTGAGCGTTGACCATGGTCTGACGGCGTTCAAAATCGGCAGGCACCTTGTCGGCGTGAGCCTTGGTCACCTCGATGTAAAAACCGAAGACGCGGTTATAACGAACCTTGAGTGTAGGAATCGAGAGTCGATCGCGCAGTTTTTGCTCGAAAGCCTCAAGCCAAGCTTCGCTGTTCTGGGCGATGCCACGCAGCTCATCGAGGTCCGTGTCGAAGCCCGCTCGGAAAAGGTCTGAAACATTTTTCGAACGCGACAAGTCCACTTCGAGATCGAGAGCCGCGCGCAGTCGCGCCACGAGGGCTTCGATGGTCTCGCGCTCGTCGGTCCATGGCGTGAGCGATTCCAAGGGCGTGAGCCCCTCCCACACCGGCTGCGACCAGTCGAGGATCGCGAGGGCCTGGGCAAGATGCGTGAGCGAAGCCGTGAGCCGAATGAGCTCGCGGGGCTTGACGACTTCTAGGCGGAAGCGCCCCATGATGCGCTCCAAATCGTAGACCTCGCGCGAGGCCTCGAGAAAGGATTTGGCAAGGGGCCCAAAGGAGGCCACTAGCGACTGGCGCCAGCGGATGCGTTCTCCGCGAGCCAGAGGCCGGTGCAAGAGTTGGCGCAAGCTGCGCGAACCGATGGCCGAGCCGCAGCCGTCGAGCAAAGCAAAAAGATGCGGATCAACGTCCCACTGAGACACCACCTGCGCGGAGAGCGAAGCGTAATCTGCGGTGCGCTGACTCTGGAGCTCTTCGAGAGGCGCGCGGTAGGGAAAAACAAGCTCCACTTGCGCGCGCGCTTTGCACTGGGTGTACTCAAGATAGCTCCAGAAGATCGCGTCGACATCGCTCGCGCCGTCCGAGAGGGTTACAAAGTCGCTCGCGAAGGTTTCTTGCCACAGATCGCGGTGATCGGTGTGAATGAGAATTTCTTTGGGCCGGATCACCTGTCGCAGCGAAAGTACCGCCCCACGGTCAGCACAGCGACCGCGATGCAGTGTGCCCGCGAGCAGATCGCAGGCAATCACCTCAAAGGTCCCCGCCTCAAGCGGTGCCACGGCGAGCAGCCAATGCGGCTCCTTGGCATCGAGATGACGAAAGTCCACGGGCAGCCCGGGGGTGAGCACGCGAATGACCTTGCGCTCTACAAGTTTGCCCGCATCAGGGGGCGTCGTTTGTTCGCAAAGCGCGATGCGCTGACCTCGGCGAAGAAGCTTCTCACCATAAGATTCCCACGAATGCGCGGGAATGCCGCACATGGGGATGGGCACGTCGGCGTCTTTTTGCCGAGCGGTGAGTTGAATCTCGAGGATGGGAGCTGCGGCCACGGCGTCTTCGCCGAAGAGCTCATAAAAGTCTCCCATGCGGTAAAAAAGCAGGGTGCCAGCTCTCAGCGTGTCGCGAATTTTCCAGTACTGTTCGAACATGGGCGTTTTCCACGCCGGAGCGCTGCGATCGGGTACGGAAGGTCTCGACTGGGGGCTAGAACTCATGACTCCCCATGGTTTAGGACTTAGGGCCGATGGCCGTCAAGCGGCGCCACAATTTGAGTGAATTCGCTACCCCAGGTTTCGGAGCGAAACTCGAGCCGATCGCCAACCTGCAGAAATTTGAAGCGTTCGAGCCACAATTCTTGGGCGCGGCGCATGCGAAATCCGCTGCGCACAAAGAGCGCCAGCTTCTGGAGAACGGTCGGGGCGCGAAAAATCGTGCCCGCTGGCGTGCCGGTGCCGATGATCACCCACTTGCGATCCCCAGACAGGGCCTTGTCCGCAAAGACCCGACGGTGGATCTCGCGCGGATCCATCACATTTTCCGCAGGGCGCACGGTTTGCACGAGCTCGTTGTTGCGCCAAAGCTGCATTTCGAGTTTTGACCACAAGTCGGCGCCGCCGATGGCCATGAAGCGCCCGTGCGCATTGGCCCCCACAAAACTTTTGGAGAGTGCAAAACCTGGAGCTTGATCATCGGGATTGTAATTTTGTACTTGAACTTTGCGATCGGTGAGATCGTTGTGCATCAGATAACCAAAAAGCTCGGGCTCTTCGCGGTGGAGCAGCAGCGAAACTTCGGCCTCAAAATCCAAAAAGGGTCGGTGAGCAATGCGGTCAACGAGCGTTGTCGGCACGGCATCTTTTTTAAAAAACACCGTCGCTTCTGCGCGCACCTCTTGCTGATGGCTTGGATACGAGAGCCCCAGCCCCAAACTCGCAAGGCTCCCCGAGGGCAGTGGCACGCGCGCGAGGGTCTGCGCATCGACATTCACGAGTGGGCCAGGGGCTTGTACAGATTTATTAATAATTTCTGAAAAGGATTTGGGATCGTCAATCACCTCGGCCCGCAGTGAAGTCGCGCTGCGCTCGCGCACCAGAAGCCACTTATTTTCATCTGTTTCCGCTACGAAAGCCATCATCGCTACCAAAATCATTTTGAGATCCTCCGACGAGATTTGCTTTTATTACGTTGCGACTCCTCATTCAAACGCGAAGTTGACAACGATGACGAGAAATATACGATCGGTGCAGGGAAGGGGAACATATGATTGCGCACCTGACGAATACCGTCATCAAACTCAAAGGCAAATCTTTAGACCGCAAACTGAATCGCCAGATAAAAAATTTGCGCAAACAGCAAGAAAAACTCCTGCAAAAGATCGTTCGCCAAAACGCGAGCACAGAATTCGGAATCCAGCACGGCTTCGGTGAGATTCAAACGATAGAGGAGTTCCGACGTCTCGTGCCCGTCACGGATTATGAGTATCTGCGCCCCTATGTCATGCACCAGGACCGCACGGGCGAGCGCGCCCTTGTGAATCATGCGCCGGTATTTTATGCTGTCACGAGCGGCACCACCGGTGAGCCCAAATACATCCCCTTTCATCCCTCAGCGCTAAAAACCAATCGCCAGAGCACGCTCTTTTTTGCCGCCAAGCTGCTCGAAGACCGTCCGCGCATGTTCGACGGCAAGGTGCTCGCCATCGTGAGCCCCGCCATCGAAGGACAGATGACAGATTCGGGCCTGCCCATGGGATCGATCTCGGGCTACATGTACGAAAGCACCCCGGCGATGATCCGAAATCGCTACTTGATCCCTCCGGCGATCTTCGCCATCGAGGATTACAACACCAAGTACCTTGCGATACTGCGCCTCGCCCTGCAAGAGCGCAACATCACCTACCTCACCACCGCGAACCCCAGCACCATCGCCAAGCTCATCAACCTGTGCATCGCCACCTTCGATGAGATGGTGCACGACATCGCCACCGGCACTTTCCGCCACCTCGACAAAGTCGACCCCGCGGCTCGCGCCGCTATGGTGGCCACCCTACGCGCCAACCCGATGCGAGCGCAGGAATTGCGCGAAATCAAAAAGCTGGCTCGCGGCAAACCCGCCATTCGCCAGCTCTGGCCCAACCTCCAAGTGGTGAGCACGTGGACCGGGGGTTCGAGCTCCATCTTCCTTGATCAGCTCAAGGATCAATTCTCTAAAGACACTCTGCTGCGCGACCCAGGCTACCTGGCCTCAGAATTTCGCGGCAGCGTGCCCATCAGCTCGGGCACCAACGTGGGCGTGACGGCTTTCTGGATCGCCTACTACGAGTTCGCCGAGCAAACGGCCTGGGACCGAGGTGAAAAGCATTTCCTGGGTCTGCACGAGCTTCAAGACAAACAGCGCTATTACATTTTCATCACCACCGATTACGGCCTCTATCGCTACAACATGAACGACATCATCGAGGTGGATGGTTTTTACCGAGACCACTGTCCGCTGATTCGCTTTGTGCAAAAGGGCAA
The DNA here is from genome assembly GCA_035539375.1 of Bdellovibrionota bacterium. GTDB lineage: Bacteria > Bdellovibrionota > UBA2428 > UBA2428 > UBA2428 > DATLIP01. The sequence continues at coordinate 6,259 of DATLIP010000012.1, forward strand.
GGGTGTGACGAGCATCACGGGCGAGAAGCTCTACGAAAATCAAATGATCGAGGCCGTGGGCCGGGCTGAAAAAGAATTTGGCGTGGACTCTGAGTTTTATATCCTCAGCTGTAACCCACAGGAGTCCCGCTACACGCTGTACTATGAGCTAGCCCCCGCCGTGAAGGACTCCAAACTCTACCGTGAAGACGGAGACTGGATGAGCGAATGCCAAAAGTTTCAAGCGCGCATCGACGAGATTCTGGGCGAGATCAATCTCGAGTACCGCACCAAACGTCAGAGCGACCGCTTGCGACCCCTGCGCCTCGACATCGTCAAGCGCGGCACTTATGAGGCCTTCAAGATGTGCTACCTGAACTCGGGCCAGCGCGAAGGGCAATTCAAGCTTGTGGCTCTGCAATACGCTCAGGACATCAAGTTCGACTTTGCTCCCTACGTGGGCTGGAGCGGCACCCTCAGCGACGAGGGCAACCGGGAGCTTCTGGCTCGCACCCGTCACGCGGCCCTGGTACAAAAACCAGCGCCTCGCCTAGCGGTTGGCGCGGAGCTCAGAAACTCGCCCTAGGACGGCGTTTTCACCATAGCTTTCGCGCAGTTCCTAGAGGCCCTCGCGTGGGCCAGGATCCCGCTCGCGCGCGCCACTGACAAGGTTGCAGCCTAAGTGTCAAAGGTGCCCTTGACTGCCCCCATGCCGCGGGTACGATGCGCGGCATCATGTCGAGTGTGATTTCCTTTCTGATGAACACGATCATCAAAAACCAAGGTGTGTGGCTTGAGCGCGATCTCAATGCTCAAATTGACGATCTCAAACGCTGCCAAGAAGACCTCTTGCGCAAGATCCTCGCGCGCAACGCGAAAACCGAATTTGGAACGAAGCACGGCTTCAGCGACATCAAAAGTGTCGAAGACTTTCGCCGACTAGTGCCCGTCCTCGATTATGAATATCTTCGCCCCTACGTGGAGCGCCAAGACAGCACCGGCGCTCACGCCCTCGTGAATGCCACTCCCGTGTTTTACGCCGTCACTAGCGGCACCACGGGCAAGCCTAAATACATTCCTCTCCACAGCGACGCACTCAAATCGCACAGCAAGAGCACCAATTTTTTCATGGCCAAACTCCTGCGCGACCGCCCTCGCATGTTCGAAGGCAAAACGCTCGCGATCGTGAGCCCCGCTGTCGAAGGTTATATGGAAGCCTCGGGCCGCCCCTTTGGCTCTACCTCGGGCCACATGTACGAGGCCACCTCGCCGCTCATCAAAAACCGCTACGTGGTGCCGTCGGCCATCTTCGCTATCGAAGACTACGATGTGAAATACCGCGCGATCCTGCGCCTGGCCCTGCAAGAAGAGCAGATCACCTACCTCACCACTGCAAACCCCAGCACGATTGCCAAACTTGTGAACCTCTGTGCCGCCACCTTCGATCAGATGATCGAAGACATCGAGACAGGCAGCTTCCGCGACCTCGACAAACTCAGCGCCCCCACCCGCAAGGCGATGCAGAGTCGCCTACGCGCCGACCGTGCGCGCGCCGAGCGCCTGCGCCAGATTCGCGACATGGGCGGCAAACCTCGCATCCGTGACCTCTGGCCAGATCTCCAAGTGGTGAGCACGTGGACCGGGGGTTCGAGCTCCATCTTCCTTGATCAGCTCAAGGATCAATTCTCTAAAGACACTTTGCTGCGCGACCCGGGCTACCTGGCTTCGGAATTTCGCGGCAGCGTGCCCATCACATCGGGCACCAACGTGGGTGTGCCCACCTTTTGGAATGGCTACTACGAATTCGCCGAGCAAGCGGCTTGGGACAACGGTGAGAAAACCTTTCTCGGCCTACACCAGCTCGAGCACAAAAAACGCTATTACATTTTTATCACCACCGACTACGGCCTCTACCGCTACAACATGAACGACATCATCGAAGTGGATGGCTTTTACCGAACCCACTGCCCGCTGATTCGCTTTGTGCAAAAGGGCAAAGGTGTAACTAGCATCACCGGTGAGAAGCTCTACGAAAACCAAGTGCTCGACGCTGTGGCCCGCACCGAAAAAGAGTTCGGCGTGGATTCGGAATTCTTCATCATGAGCTGCGATCCCCAGGAATCGCGCTACACCCTTTACTACGAGCTCTCCCCCACTGTGAAAGACACCAAGCTCTACCGCGGCGGTGACGGCTGGATCGACGAATGCAAGCGATTCCAAGACCGCATCGACGAAGTGCTGGGTGAGATCAACCTTGAGTACCATGCCAAACGTCAGAGTGGTCGCGTACATCCGTTGCGCGTGGTGATCCTCAAGCGCGGCACATACGAAACTTTCAAACGCTTTTACCTCAGTGCCGGTCAGCGCGAAGGGCAATTCAAAATCGTCGCGCTCCAGTTCGCCAAAGACATCAAATTTGATTTCACTCCCTACGTGGGCTGGAACGGCACCGCAACAGACGAAGAAAATCTTGAGATCCTCTCGCACACCCGTCACGCATCGCTCGTGAAGATCCCTGTGGACCCGAGCGTTTATCTGTCGCGTCCCACTGTAAGACTTGTCGACATCGAAAGGATTTGAGCACCATGAGCACCGGAGTCATTCAATACACCATTCGCCGCCTTGAGATCCCCATGCGGGTCAGTTTCAAACACGCTTCCGCAGAGCGCACCGTTTCGGAAAGCGTTTGGGTCGAAGCCAAGCGTGGCACCCTCACCGGACTCGGCGAGGGCTGCCCCCGTCGCTATGTCACGGGCGAAACCCTCGACGGCGCCATCGCATGGGCCCAGGCCAAGGTCGCCTGCGTCTCGGCGAATGTCACCACGCTCGCCTCGCTAAAGCATTTCGTGGACGAACACCGCAGCGAGATCGACACCAACCCCTCCGCATGGTGCGCCATCGAACTTGCCACCCTCGACCTGCTCGCACAGGAACAAAACGTGAGCATCGAGCGCCTCCTGGGCGTGAACGAAAGCAAAACCCGTTTTCAGTACACGGCAGTGCTCAGCGCCGACGATCCTGCGAAATACGAAAAGAATTTGAAACGCTTTCTGCGCTTTGGATTTTCAGATTTCAAACTCAAAGTCGTCGCCGACGCGTCACTGGATTATCCGCGCATCGACGAGCTCAAAACCAAAGTCTCTCCGGGCTACCGCCTGCTCTGGCCACCGGTACGCCTGTTGGCCTCCACCTGGGCCACACGCTCACCACTCGACTTCCGTTTGCGCCTGGACGGCAACAACGCCTGGGCTGGCCGTGAACAGGAGATCTACCCTTTTCTCGATAAAATTCCCTTGCGCCCCTGGGCCATCGAAGAGCCTTTTGCCGCGCACGACTTTCGCGCCATGGCCGAATTGAGCCAGCGCGAACAGCTGGGAATCATTCTCGACGAATCGCTGTGCAACTGGGGAGACATCGCGCGTGCCACCAAGCACGAAGCTCGCTGGGTGGCCAACCTTCGCGTCTCCAAGATGGGTGGACTTCTACGTTCGCTAGCGATCGTCGACGAACTCAAAAAACAAAATTGGGAAATCATCGTAGGCGCCCAGGTCGGTGAGACCTCGGTGCTCTCGCGCGCCGCACTCGTGGTGGCCCGCGCCGCCGGTGATCTGCTCACAGCGCAAGAAGGCGCCTTCGGATCCATGTTGCTCGAAAAAGACATCGCCCAGCCCGAAATCAAGTTCGGCTTGGCGGGTATTTTGCAAAACCCCTCGGCTCAAAGCAAAGGCCTGGGGCTCAGACAGGAGTCCTAATGAAATCGATTCGTAACCTTTTTCTTTCTTTCGCTCTTCTCTTCACGGGTGCCCTCGCCCACGCCGATTCCCAGGACCTCTGGTACTCGTCGACAAGTGACAGTTCCACCCAGCACGCGATTTACTTTTATTCGCCGCAGGTGAAACCCCGTGCCACCTTGCTCTTTGTTCACGGCATGCAGAGCCACGCTGAATGGTTGCGCGCCTCGCGCGTGGGTCATTCCCTTGCCGATGCCGGCATCGCGGTGCTCGCCTACGACCGCCGCGGCTCGGGCCGCAGCAGCACCACCCGCGGACACGCCGACTCGGCGGAGATCCTGATCCGCGACCTCGACGATGCGCGCGCGATCTTTCGCAAACGCCTCTCCGAAGACAAGCGCATCCCCAACCCCAATGGCATTGAGATGCACCTCATGGCCAACTGTTTTGGCGCCCGCATTGCCGTGCCCTATCTGATCGGCGCTCAAAACGTGAAGTCCTTCCCTTTCTCGACCCTCACGCTCATCGCCCCTTCCACGCACATGACAAAGCAGGCCGACTACTCGGTACCCGAAAAGCTCAGCGTCCTCACGCGTCCACGCCTGGAGTACCTCGCCACGCCTCTGCGCAACGAGTGGTTCACCACCTACGGCCCAGGCCTCGAATGGATCGAGAACGATTCTCTGGGTCTGCACCAAGTGACGGCTGGATTTTTGCGCTCGGCCTCTTCACTCACCAAAATCATGGAGCGAAACATCTACAGCATGCAGTTTCCGCTGCTGATTTTTACCGCCAAGCAAGACGTGATGGTCGATTCGGCCGGCGTCAAGCGCGACCTCTACACACCCTACCGCGGCCCCAAACGTCTTGTGGAGATCGACAGCGAACACAGCTTAGAGTTTAGCCGTGGCAGCAAAGCCACCTACGTGCGCGCGACGATCGACTGGATCCTCGGCTCGGGCCGTCAGGTGTGGAAAACACGCTAAAGATTTTACAAATGGGAAACGCCCCTAAATCCTGGATTTAGGGGTCAAAGCTCATCACCGCTTGGATGATACGAGCTTCCATGGTCTGCAGCAGCGTCTCGTCCACCCACATGGACTCGTAGTTGTCTTCGTCCTCTTTGACCATCCATGCAAAATCCCTCGCAAAGGATTCGGCAAGGTAAGGAAGAAACCTGTCCATATAAGCGACGTCTCTGAGATGAGCCCCGACCTTCACCCGAATGACGTGACGGGCTTCGGGAAACAAATGTTGAGCCGCCGGCCCCCAAAGATTCTCCGGCCCCCTGTCTGTACGGGGTTTTCGATATTCCGGAAATCCCCTCAGGTAGGGACTCCCTTGCACCTCCACCGCCACTGCGTCCCAGTTGCCTTCGTAGGTAGCCGCGAGAAGATCCGAAAAAATCTCTTCGTAGGCGCGCTTGGTGCCGCCCAAAGATAGCAATTCGGTAAAGACCGTGCGGTGCTCAGGATCCTTTTCGCGCAACACCTTCAAGGCCTCAATGGGCTTCCGCCCCAGCTCGCTGAGGGCCACCTCATGCTCCTTAAGGCGCTCAGGGGAATTTCGGAACACGGTTTGATGATAAAAGTAGTCCTGAAACGATATCGCGTGCGCCTCGAACTCGGCTTGGGCAAAGATCGATCCGGTCAAACGAAAGGCTTCGCGCTGAAAAAAGTGGGTCATGATTTGGTGCCCGATTTCGTGCACCGCCACGATGCTGCGGATCTCTCCGTTCACGGCGGGCTGGATGACAATGCCGCCCGGAACCGAACAGGGAGCCCCGCCAGTGCATACTTTGAGCTGGGTCGGCGTGGGTAGAGAGGGAAAACGCTCTGCGAGTTCCTTGAGCACGAGATAGACAGCTAACTTTTCTTCGCCACTAGCGAGAGTTCCTGCCGGAGAGACCGCGTGAATGGAGAGGTCATGAATGACGATCCGGCATTTTTCGTTCGCTAAGGAAAGCCCTGGGCGGAAGAGAGCCCCGATGAGACACAAAACCTGAACTGCAAACGTTCGACTCAACATGCTCCGCTCATTAAGCGACAACGGACGCGATCGTCGAGTTCAAATGTTGATGCATTCCCCTCGAACGCGAATATAAAAAAAGCCCCCGTACCACAGCTCGTCGTACGGGGGCTTTGTGCTTTAAGAAATCAAACTAACAGCCGAAGCCGCCGCTGCACTGAGGAACCGAGGAATAAGGCGGGTAATAGGAATATCCACCGCTGTAGCTGCTCGTGGTGTTCCACAAATTGCCCGCGTTGCCCCGCGAATCGGTACCCAAGTTGTCGTAGAGCTGACCGTAGCGGTTCGAGCGGTTTGTAGAGCGCGCCATTTGCGCGTTGTAGCTGTCGACATAATAACCGTTGGTGCCGCCGGCCATGCCGTTGCCGTAGCCCGTGCCCCAATACGAAGGTTGTCCGTATTGACCGCCCATGCCCCAGGGATTGCCGTACATGCCCGGAGACCAGCCGTTGCCGCCACCGTTGGTTCCGAAAGGACCAGGCATGCCGCCAGCAGCCATGCCGGGATAACCGTAGAGACCGGGATAGCTGGCGACGCCGCCATAACCACCCATGCCATAGCCGCCCGTGCCCATGCCGCCGTAGTAGCCACCACCGCCGCAACCCTGTGACCAGGGAGCGTAAGGAGGCGTGCCGCAAGTGCCCATACCGACACCCATGCCGTAACCGCCGCCAATGGCGCCACCGCCGCAGAAACCGCCACCGCAACCGCCCATGCCGCCGCCGACGACGATGCCGCCGTTACCGCCGCAAGTGCCGTAACCCGAGCAACCACCGGTACCACCCCACATGCCCGCACCCGAAACCGCGCTCGGAAAACCAAGCTTGTAGTTGCGGTTGATGGCGAGCTGCGAAGTTTGTTCGCGACGTTTGTGACCATCGTTCAAAACTTTGAGAGGGCCGATAATCTTGAGGGCACCGAGGCTCGCGTTGAGCACGGTTTTGTACCAAGGTTCTTGAATCTGAACGACGGGAACGCCGGTATTGACGCTAGCGCCACCCGTAGACGAGCAGAAACCACCGCTCGGGGTGAGACCCGCGCTAAAGTAGCTGTTCGTCGTGTTCATGTTCGCGCCGCGAGAGCGGCAGAGGTTCATGAGGTTCTCAGCAGCTTTGCGTTGCATGGAATTGTTACCGAGGTGCGAGCCCAGGTCTTCCATCGCACAGGCAAAAAGTTCGTCGGTGTTGGGATCGCGGCAAACGCGTTCCTTGTTATCCGAAGAACGCGAGCCCATCACGCTATCGAGGATGCCAAAAGCACCCTGCGAGGTGACGTTGCCCGCTTGAATATTGCCGTACGAGCGAGCGAGATCGTCGCGCACGAGTTCGCAGCGATAGATCAGCGAAGCGCTGCCGCCCTGCTCAAGCATACGCTTCACGATGAAAAGTTCACAGAGTGGGTTTTCGAAGGGCGTGTCGCCGTGGCGTTTTTGCGAGAACTCAACTTCGCGACGGGGATCGTTCTTCACTTCGTTCCAGCGCCAGTTCGAGGCCACGCGGCCTTCGACAAAGGCTTTGCCATAAGGGCGGCGCTCGAGCGAGCAAGCCGCGAGCATGGCCGCTTCTTGCGGATCGCCGGAGCGATCGTAATTTTCTACCATCGGGCGCGGAGCTTCGGCGCGAGTGAGAACGGGAGCGGCACGCAAGGCGGCGGGTTCGCGAGAGTATTCGCGTTCTTCATGATCCTCAGAAGCGACGGAGCGCGAGGCACCGCCCGTAGAAGGAGCATAAACGTCTCGTGCACGTAAAAGGGGTACGTCTTCAGAGGGAGCGGGATCGGCGAAACCAACGGAAACCACTAGGAAAGCTCCAAAGAGCATCCCCCATCCGCTCATCTGCAATAAGCTTTTTTTGGTATACAAGGCCACTACCTCCCCCTATTTCATTGTACTTATCGGACGAAGTAGATGGAACCTTGAATTGGTCTTAACATAAAAGAAATGAGGGACATGCCAGTCGCACAAATCAAACGAGGTTCGAACTTCCGCCGCCGAACCTCTATCTTTTTGATTTTATTTGCGATTACTCTGGGTCTCAGCGGCTATTTCGTGATCCAAACTCAGTCCAAGCTCGACCTCTCCTCGGAGCGCATACGCGAAGTGCTCGTGCCCATGCGCCGCCTCGTGCAGATGGCAAACTCCGACTTAAGACTTCAAATTCAAGAACTTAAACTTATCACTCAGCTCACGCGCGAAGAAAATATCAGCGTCGAAAATTTGGCGATGATTCGCCTCGGTCCGAACGTCGCGGCCCTGCAAAATTTGCAGCAGGGCTACTGGGTGCCAAGTTCCTTGCGCACCCTGCTCGAGTCGTGGAAGCAAGAAACACAAAACTACACCGACCAGATCTCCATCGGTTCCAAGATTTCGCTCTCCCTCACCCAGCTCGGTGAGATCCAGCGCACCACAGAGTTCCTCGACCGCGCCGTGGAGCGCGAGATCTCCGTACAGTTGCTCGCCATCTCCGAAGACACTACCCATTACCTCACGCTGTGGGGGGTTTTCTTTGCGGTGGGCATCGTGTGGATGCTGCTCTACTTTATCTTTGTGTGGCGATGGACGCTGCCGCTGCAGGAGCTCCAGGAATGGATCGCTCGCGACAAAAGTCCCGTGGACTGGGCGCCGCGCTCGCTCAAGTCGCGCGGGCTTTTTTCGGGCGCTTCGGACTTCGCCGAACTTGTGGACGCCATTCGCGCACGCATCTTAAAATTCCAAGAAGCCTCGGCGGCCCTCGATGAGCAGGCCTCCAAAAACCGCGAAACCCAGCGCGCGATCACCCTTCTCTTTACCTCCCTACAAGTGACCATCAAAAAGAACGAAGAGCTCGTGGCCGAACTCGTGCAAAAAGAAAAACTCGCCTCCATGGGCGAGATGGCCGCCCAACTCGCACACGAGATCCGCAACCCACTCAACAGTCTCAGTCTCAAGCTCGAGATCCTGATGGAAGACGTGCCAGCCGAGCAACGCGCGCTCGTAGAAAAAATGACCGGCGAGATTGATCGTCTCAACGCGCTCACCGAATCGCACCTGCGCAGCACGAAGTCACGCATCCTGGAATCCTCGGACGCCGACATCCGCGAGGTTGTCGTCTCGATCCGAGAACTCATGCTAGAGGAGCTCTCGCTAAAATCCTGTCCGCTGGTAATCGAAGAAGCTCACGCTGGTGACGATCGCCGCCGCGCTACCGTGGCCGCGATTCCGCCCAACGTGCTCAAGGCCGTGCTGCTGAACCTCGCCAAGAACTCGCTGCAGGCGCAGGAGCAGACCCCAGGCGTGCGCGAAATCAAAGTGCGCTACGGCGTGACCGAGGGCGGAGAGAGCTTTTATCTCGACGTCTTTGACCGCGGCAGCGGCTTTCCGGCCGAATACCAAGTGGCCCCCTTTAAAATCTTTCAAACCACCAAAAAAGACGGTTCCGGCCTTGGCCTCTCCACCTCAAAGTCCATGCTTGAGGCCTACGGAGGCCTGATTCAAATCATCACCCCCGAGGCGCCCTACGCCTCCTGCGTGAGGGTGATTGGACCTCTGGCCCCGACTGATGCTAAAAGCACGGAAACGAGTAACGAATTATGATTCTGATCGTGGATGACGAAGCTCCCAATCGCGAAGCCCTGAGACTCCTGCTCGAGCGTTCGGGCTGGGAATGCTTCGAGGCCGAGAGCGGCACTCGTGCTCTCGAGATTCTCAAGACCGATCCCAAAGTGCGTCTGCTGATCACCGATCTCAAGATGCCCGAAATGAATGGCATCGAGCTGCTGCAAATCGCGCGTCACATTCGCCCCGAAGTGCAGCGCCTCTTGGTGACGGCTTTCGGCACCATCGAAGACACCGTCTCCGCGATGAAGCTCGGCGCCTTTGACGTGCTCACCAAACCTCTCAAAGCCGCACAGGTGCGCGAAAAGGTCGAGGCGATGCTCGCCGCCGCTCCGGACGTGGTCTCCACCTCGAGCTCCAGCTCCGTCTCTCCCGCCTATGCCAAAGTGATGGACCTCTTGCGCCGCGCTTCGCAATCAGACGCCTCGGTGCTGCTGGTGGGCGAATCGGGAACGGGCAAGAGCTACCTTGCCGAAACGCTGCACTCGTGGTCGCGTCGCTCCGAGCAGCCCTTTGTGGCACTCAACTGCGCCGCGATTCCAGCCGAGCTGCTGGAGTCCGAACTCTTTGGCTTTGAAAAAGGCGCCTTCACAGGTGCCACGCAAGCCCGCGAGGGCAAGATCCTCTCGGCGAACCACGGCACCTTGCTACTCGACGAGATCGGCGACCTCTCGACCGCTCTGCAGGCCAAGCTCTTGCAATTCATTCAGGACCGATCCTTTTTCAAACTCGGCTCCAACAAAAAAATCTCGGCCGACGTGCGCATCATCGCGGCCACCAATCGCGACCTCGCCGAGCTCGTGAGCGAAAAGAAATTCCGCGAAGACCTGCTCTACCGCCTTCGCGTGGTGGAGATCAAAATGCCACCTCTGCGCGAGCGCAAAGAGGACCTGCTGTGGCTCGTGCCCTCGCTGCTCGACAAGCTCTGCGAGAAAAACCACAAAGCGCCGGTACGTTTTACCCAAGAGGCCATGCGCTGTTTGTGGAATCACGACTGGCCGGGCAACATCCGCGAACTCGAAAACGTCATCGAAACCTCTTTGGTTCTCGCCCCCGGCGAGGTGTTGCGCTCGGGCTTCTTGCCCGCGGAATCATTGCCGGATTTCTTGCGTACCCTCCCCACTCGGGACGAGCACCTGAATTTGAATTTTTCGGATCTGGCGACCCTCGAAAAGCGGGCCATCGATCAGGCCCTCACGATCACCGGGGGCAACAAAAAGCTTGCAGCTTCTCTACTGGGAATTTCTGAGAGAACCCTTTACAGAATGCTCAAATCCGGCGATGCTCCGCCTCCATAATTATGTTCTTCGAGTCTCTGCGTCATGACCCGGTCCTAAGCAACCTTTTGCGCAAAAGCGCTCTGCTCGCGGCTGCCCTTTTGGCCATCGGAGCCCAGGCCACAGAACGCGACAGCGTTTATGCCGCCGAAGCCATGAGCGTTTGGGTGGATCAGCACGGAAAACTCCACGTCTCGAACTACGCAGAAGACCTCACCGAAACCACCGACGATTGGCAGCACAATTTCCGCAAAGCCCTGCAGATCCGTCAAGAGATCGAAGCCGCACGCAACACCTCGGGTGTGGTGCACTTGCACGTGAAGTCCGACGGCAAGAAGCAGTTCCTTTGGATCGACTCCGCCCAGCGCAACGTCGGCATCCGCGCCGATGAGCTGAGTGTCAGCCCCAACGCGCAAGACGACAAAACCGTGCACTACGCCATCCGCAATGAGTGGGTCTACTCCGAAACTTTCGACACTCCCGAAGCGGCCCGCGACGCGATCAGCTCGCACCGCGAAACCATCAAGGTTGCGTTCGAAAACCAGCGCTCGCTGCGCATCGGTTTCACGCAAGCCGAAAACGGCTACGTGGCACTCAGCTATGCCGAACCGGTGGCCCCCACCGCTTATGCCCTGGAGCTCGCCGCTCGCGCCGCGAATCTGCGCGATCAGCTTCGCTGCATCGACAACGACATCAAGAGTATGGGCGCGACCTTGAGCGTGCAAGCTCAAGGCAACAACCGCTACTCCACGATGGGACTCGAGCGCCAAATGGACGTGCTCATCGAGCGCCGTAGGGCGGTCCGGGCTAGGTTTCCTCAGCTGCGTTAACGCTTGACACCCAAATGAGCCTGGCTAGGCTTCGGGCCCCATGGACCAAAACCTGGTGCTCACCCCCGCCCAAGAAGTGATTTTTTACATCGGTTCGATCGGCCTTTTGATCGCCGCGATTTTCCTTTTCTTTCGTCTGCGCAAAACCCGCCGTTCGGAAACCCCGAGCAAATCTCGCCTCGGCATTCAGACCCACGAAAAGCTCGAAAGCCCCGCCGACGCCGGCAACGCCTGGTGGTCGGCGCTCGAAAAAACCCGCAGCCGTTTTGCCCTGGGCTTCGACAAAGACATCACGGGCATGAAGGAAGACCTCGAAGAGGCCTGTCTTGTGACCGACATGGGCATCGCCAACACGAGCGAGCTGATGAGCGCGCTCGACTGGCAGCGCATCGCCGAAGCGCCCGTGACAGAGCGTCCGGCCGCCGCAAAATCGCAGATGGCTAGCACCGTAAAGACCTGGCTCGAAACTTCAGAGACTCACGCGGGCGAATGGCCGCAAAAGACGGCCACCCCCACCGTGATCTGGTTTGTGGGCACCAACGGCGTGGGCAAAACAACGACCATCGCCAAGCTCGCTAAAGAATTAAAGGATCGCGGCCACTCGGTGATGCTCGCCGCCGGAGACACCTTCCGCGCCGCCGCTTCAGAACAGCTCGAAACCTGGGCCGATCGCCTGGAGATTCCCTGCGTGCGCGGCACCGAGGGAGCTGACTCTTCGGCCGTGCTCTTTGACGCCATCGAATCGGCCAAAGCCAAGAACATCGATTTTGTTCTCTGCGACAGCGCAGGACGTTTGCATAACAACACGCAGCTGATGGACAACCTCGCCAAGAACAAACGCGTGATGGCCAAGGCGATGGAGGGCGCTCCGCACCAGAGCGTGCTTGTGCTCGACGCCAACACCGGTCAGAACATGCTCAGTCAGGCGCGCACTTACACCAAAGACATCGGCATCGATGCTTTGATCCTCACCAAAGTCGACGGCACCGCCCGCGGCGGCGCGCTGATCGCCGTGGTGCGCGAGACGGGCATCCCGCTGCGCCGGCTGGGCCTGGGCGAACGCCCCGAAGATTTCAAATCTTTCGAAGCGCAATCCTTTGCCGAATCGCTCTTCGGTTAGGTGCCACCAACCTTTTGGTAGCGCACTCGCGTCACTTCATCGTCTTCGTGTATTCCACGAGCTGATCAAAGACCGCGCCCCACCCTTCTTGAAAACCCATCTCCGCATGCGCGCGACAGGTCTTGGCGTCGGGGTGCATGGCGATGGCGGTGTACTTGGTGCCGTCCTGGTGGGGTTCAAACATAAGGACGGCGGTAAAGAGCATGTCTGCGCCGTTCTCGGCGCGCGCCTGGGGGCGGTAGCCCGTGGTGAGGGCCGAGGTCCACACGAGTTTGCGATTGGGGATGATCTCAAGGTAACAGCCGGTGCCTGGGTGGCGCTCTCCACTCGGACCTTCCATCACGGTGTAGAATTTGCCGCCGGGACGCAGGTCGATCTCGCACTCCGTGGTTCGCCAAGGCTTGGGGCAAAACCAATGAGGCAAGTGCTTGGGTTCCGTCCAAGCGCGGTAAAGGAGTTCGGGCTTCACGCTCGTGGTGCGCTCCAAGACAAGGTCGAGTTCGGGGTTGATTTTGATCTGCGTGGTCATGGGCTCATGTTTAAGCAATGGGGACCTCTTTGCAACCTTGGCGCGGGACGGCTTTTTGACTCACGTCGCCTGCCAAAGGCTCCTAAGATGGGTTTATGAAATCCCTTCTTATGAGCCTTGCCGCACTCGTCCTTGCCTCTAGCGCTTTTGCCGCAACGCCCATCGCCAACGAGGTTTACAAAGGACTGCTCTGCGGAAAAGCGGGCGACTTCACCCCTCCGGCCGCCTTTCACCAGGCCATCCGCTCCCACGCCACGCTCCTCTCCCGAATGCCGGGCTGCGATGAAGCGACCTTCGCGCTTCCCGGTCAGCTGGCCGAGAAGATGGATCAATATTGCCATAACGAGCTCAAAACTCAGGGTCCCACCGAAATGTCCCTGGCCCTCGCCCAACGCTGCATCGCCTTTTGCGAAACCGAAAAGGGCGTCTCCGAAGGTCAAAAGAAGTCCTGCGTCGCCCTTTGCAACATCACACACGCCCGGATGAACGCACAGTTGGCCGCCTTTTCCATGGGTTTCCAGCGGGCCCAGGACTCCGCGGCCCAGCCCGCCGGGGCAACAGCCAAGACCCCCACACACTAACGCAGCGAGCAAAGGTATCCGTTACCTTAACCCGGTACTTTTACCCGTCCCCGGGAACGCTAAATCTTTGTTGCAGCGCGCTCTGGGCCTCATAATAGGTGCTAAAGACCCAAAAATATGTAAGACTTACCCAGGTTATGTCTGAAACGGCGGCACCGAGCTTTCTACCTAAGGGTAGCGCAAAGATTACTGATATAGCAGTTGGGGGCACTCAAGTACGCGTCAAAACTGACGCCACACCCACCCTGCTCAAGCGCACAAAGGAATTGGTAGAATCAAAGTTCGATGCTCTGGCAGACAAAACGGTGAGCGGTTTGACCCCTCACCAATTGAGTGTGCTCGTCGCTTTGAATCTCGCCGAAGAACTCCTCGAAGCTCAAGAAAAGCTTCGCGTGCTGAAGAGAGAAGTCACGAACACCACCGAGCGCCTCTTGGTCAGGGTTGAGGCGCACTTGGCCGGTGGACAGGACGCTTAGCAATACGCGCTCCCCTACTGATCAGGGATATTAAAACATAACCCTGTTAGTTTTTTTATTTTACGGGAGGGAATTCCCGACGGAGCGCTCCGGCACTCCAATCGGGATTTCCGTTGAAGCCATGAA
>DATLIP010000013.1:0-8839 GCA_035539375.1 Bdellovibrionota bacterium
TTCCTAAACGTTCCTTAACCTTAGTGTCCTAACTCTGCTATTCAGAAGCTATCAAAGAACAAGCGCCGTATGCGCTAAGTCCGAAGCTTATACTCGGGCCCTGCCAATATTGGCAAGACCAAATGTCCCGGTTTTTTAACCAGTTTTTACATAATTTTGCGGTTTTCCTTGGGGCAGGCCCTTCGCCGCTTTTCATAGCGGAAAGCCTGCCAAAGAAGCTCAAGGGTGAGTCCCACGAGCGCAAAACGAAAGGACGTGGTTAGACTTTCGACTGAGACCAAGCAAGCCCAAAAACAAAAATAACGCAGAGTGCGCCCCGAATGAGGAAGGCCTCAGCGCAGGGCCTTGGCCATGACCACCGAATCGTAATTGACCGAAGCCCAGCGAGTGCGTGAGACCAGACGAAAGCCCCGCGAGTGATAGAGCGCAATCAGCTCATGAGCCCCTTCGGAGGTGTCGAGGGCGAGCTCCTGCGCGCCGAGCTCGCGGGCCCGGGATTCGGTCCAATCAAGGAGCTGCCGCCCCAGGCCGCGGCCCTGCCAAGCGGGGTCTACGGCGAATTGGCCAAAGGCGTAGACCTTTGGCTTTCGATAATAATCACAGTCGCTTAGGGGGTCGGGTTTGTAGAGCGTGACGGTCGCCACCGGACGCAAGCCAGACAAGATGAGGCAGGATTCGCCACGCTCGAGCCGCTCGAGGGTTTTCTCAGGCGGCTGGTGGCTGGCGTAAAAACGCATGCCCCGAGTGGCAAGCGGAGCGTAGGCCCGGTGGAGCATTTCGGTTAGCGGTCCTACGAGATGGGCGTGGCGGGAGCGCTCGAATCGCTCGTGCCGGAATGTGTCGCACTCGGTCATTCTTTTATGTTATCTAGACGAATTCGATGCTCACGCGCAAGCCGACGACCCTTATCCCTCTCGCCCTGGCCCTCGCCACGGGCCCCATGATGGCCAAAACCGCCTGGGCGGGCGAAACGACCGGCTCCCGCGACCCCCAGCATCCCTGCTACCGTATCGTGAACCAGGCTCTCAACGCCGAACTGCTAGTGAAAATGCTCGGCGCGGATTCCGCCAAAGACCGCGTCCTCGCGATCAACGAATTCGACTGGAATGGGGCGAGCCCCGTGCAGAGAGAGCGCGTGCTAAAGCGTGTCCAAGCACTGCGCGTGGATGGGCCTTCTCGCATGACTTCGAACTCTTACGAAATTGGCGCCTACTTGCGGCTCGCGCAACGCGCTGGCGATGCGACTTGGCAACCCGTATTAGAGGAGTGGCTGCGCCGCTGGTCGCCGCAAGTGCAAACGCTGAGCTGGCAGCGTTATCACCACATCGAAGCGGAAACCGCACTCTACCGAGCCACCAGCGCACTCTCCAAACTGAGATCCATTGATCTTTACGCGCACTTTGCAAATCTCGAAAAAACTTTGTCCTGGGTTCGCCGCCTTGCCGGAGAAGGACGCATGAGTTTTACAGTGAATGCCCAGATGCAACTCGCGATCGGCAAGGTCAGCGAAGCGGACGTGATTCATGATTTGCTCACGGCATCTGGAAAACTGGTGATCTTTGGCTACATGTCGAAGTTCAATAATTTTGTTTTCAGGTGGGATTCGCCTGATGCTCGAATCGTCTTCGCGTTTCGCTACCCAGGATCCCCCATCGAAAAACTCGAAGTTCTTGCGGTCTACTGGATACCTGAGTCGGAGCGCGAAACTACAAGCCCATCATCGCCCACAGGCGAATGACTTCGTAGTCGTAGGTTTCGTAATCGAGACGCCCAACACCGCCGCTACGAAGCATTCCTTCTTCAAATCCGCTACTACCGATGCCCCCCCGCTCTTGGCCGGGTACCCGATCTGCCCCATCGAGCATGTCGGCATGACCCGTTTTTACCCCTGCGGCCGCACCAGAAATGGCGGGTACGACAGTCGTGCTAAAGGCTAAACCGGTGAGAATGCGATGAAACCATTTGTTCATAAGAACCTCCTGTATGTTGTTCCACCTGTGGGGTGGCCAACGTGAAACGCAACAGAGCAATAGCCATGCCAGCGACAAAACTCGCATAAAGGGGGAAAATGAGTATTCCAAACCAACCACGTGTTTGCTTTTTGGGAGCATGGGTAGGATTCGGCGGAAAAACGGACGAAAGCTCGGACTAGTCGGTCCAGCGCGCTTCGAAGGCGTCGACACTCTTGAGCATGGCGGGAATGTCCGTGGGGACCCCATACTTGGTGAGGGCCGCTGTGTCCGAAGTCTCTAGCCGATGGCGGTAGGTTTTCAGCAGCGTGCGTGCGCGCTCGAAGGCGGCGGCGTCGGGACGAAGGTAATTACGGCGCACGTTCCATCCGTAGCCCCAGCGCCACGGTGAATAGTAATAAGGCGCGCCGCCGAGCACGACTCCGGCCTTCATGCTTTCTTTAAAGCCGAGCACAAGATCGTCGCAAATTTTCTGATCTGAATAAACTTCGCGGATCTTAAACTCCACGCAGCCAGAGAGCCTATCGTCGGCTTTGGTCCTGTCCTCTTCACTGCCACCGAGCCAATAGTTCAAATCATGTTCGATGCAGCAGTCTCGCCACAGCGTAGGGTGCTCTTTGGTTCCGTCGGGAAAGGCGCTGCAACCATCGGCGTGGAACTCGCTTAAGTGAGCCAGCTCAGTACCAAAAAAATAGTTCCACTTCTTTTGCAGCAGCTTGGGATCTTCAAAGAAACTTTTGTAATAAACCTGATACTTGTCTTTGACCTGTTCCAGATCAAAAAGGTCGCTGACGGCCGAAATGGCCTGGATCAAGCGCTCTTGCACCACCTCGTTGGCGATCGCGAAGACACCAAAACCCATCACACTTGAAAGGATTAGGGAGCGGCGTAACTTGCGCATGACGCAACGTGTTTAGCCGATCTGTAGTCCCGCTTTCAAGGGCTCATTTGGGTCTCGCCCCTGGGCCATGTTTCGCTGGTCCGGTGAAAACGCGACCATCATCTTTGCCATCAGCTATCCGGACCCTCCGCTGGAGTGCATCGACGTGATCACCACTTACGAGGGCACACAATACCCAAGGCTGCCCGTTCACCTTAACCCGGGCTTACTTCCATAGCTTTTTTCCCGACGATAGCTGGGAAGGTCTTTAAGCTTTAGCCGAGACCGGTGAGGCGACGCAGGACTTCTTTTTCGACGTTGGCTGCGAGGCGGTCGTAACGATCAAATTCCATCGTGAAGGTGCCGCGTCCCTGAGTCATCGACCTCAATGCGGTCGAGTAACCAAAGAGCGTGGCGAGTGGCGCTTCGGCGTTGATCTTGGTCATACCACCCGAACCGGGGTCCATGCCGAGCACTTGACCGCGTCGGGTGTTGAGATCCGAAATCACCGAACCTGTGGAATCCTCTGTGGTCTCGATCTGCAACGACATGATGGGCTCGAGAAGCGTGCACGCGGCAGCCTCTAAGGCCTGATTCACACCCATGCCCACGGCGATCTGGTAGGCGAGCACGTTGGCGTCTTCTTGGCGGTATTCCGCCGACTCCACAGTGAGCTTGACGTCGATGAGGTTGAAACCCGCGAGCGGGCCCGTAGCAGCGGATTCGCGCAGTGCCTTTTCGATGCCGCGGTAAATCTCGTCGGGGATGGCTTTCTTGTCGATGAGCACTTCGGTCTCGATGCCCTTGCCGCGCTCGAGCGGCAGCACGCGCACCCACACTTGGCCGAACTGAGACTTGCCGCCGAGATTGCGCTCGCAGCGTCCTTCGACGCGCGCTTCGCGCGTGGCGGTTTCACGATAGGAGACCTGAGGTTTGCCGACGTTCACTTGCACCTTGTGCTCACGCACGAGGCGATCGACGATGATCTCCAGGTGCAACTCGCCCATTCCGTAAATCACGGTCTGACCGGTTTCGCCGTCCACTTTAACGCGGAAGGAGGGGTCTTCGAGGGCGAGCTTTTCGAGCGACGAGGTGAGTTTCTCTTCGTCAGCTTTGGTTTTGGGTTCGATGGCGATGCCGATTACGGGCTCGGGCACTTGGATCTTTTCCAGTAATAGTGGTTCTTTTTGCGAGCAGAGCGTGTCGCCCGTAGAGACCGAACGCAGACCCGCGAAGGCCACGATCTCACCCACGTGCGCCACTTTGAGCTCTTCGCGTTTGTCGGCGTGCATGCGCAGGATGCGGCCAATACGCTCACGTTTGTCCTTGGTGGCATTCAGCACCGTCTCATTGGCATCGACCTTGCCCGAATAAATGCGGGTGAAGGCCAGCGTGCCTACAAAGGGGTCGTGCATGATCTTGAACACAAGCGCCGAGAAGGGTTCGTCTTCGCTCGCTTTGCGATGAATTTTCTTTTCGTGCTTTTCGACGTCAAAGCCTTCGACCTCGGGCACGTCGAGGGGGCTCGGCAAATACTCCACGACGCTGTCGAGGAGAAACTGCACGCCCTTGTTCTTGAAGGCCGAACCGCAGAGCACAGGAAAGATCTTGATACCAATGGTGCCCTTGCGCAGGGCTGCGCGAATTTCAGAAGCGCTGATCTCTTTGCCCTCGAGGTACTTTTCCATCAACGAATCGTCAAACTCGGCGGCGACCTCGATGAGTTCCGAGCGGAACATCTCGGTCTCTTCTTTCAACTCTTCGGGCACCGGAACGACATCAAATTTGGTGCCGTCATCGGAGCCACTCCACACGATCGCGCGCTGCTCGATGAGATCTACAAAACCGCGGAAATCTTCTTCGGCCCCTATGGGGAGTGTGAGGAGCACAGGACGCGCTTCGAGTTTTTCGCGCATCTCGCGCAGGACTTTGACAAAGGAGGCCCCCACCCGGTCCATCTTGTTGATGAAAGCGATGCGGGGAACTTTGTAACGGTTGGCCTGACGCCACACGGTTTCGGATTGCGGTTGCACGCCGCCCACGGCGCAAAAAACGCCGACAGCGCCATCGAGCACGCGCAGCGAACGCTCAACTTCGATGGTGAAATCCACGTGTCCCGGAGTGTCGATGATGTTGATGCGATGATCGTTCCAATAACAAGTGGTGGCAGCCGAGGTGATCGTGATCCCGCGCTCCTGCTCTTGCACCATCCAGTCCATCGTCGCAGCACCATCGTGTACCTCGCCGATCTTGTGGTTGACTCCCGTGTAGTACAAGATGCGCTCGCTCGTCGTGGTTTTGCCCGCGTCGATGTGGGCAATGATGCCGATGTTGCGAAAGTCTTGCAGAGGGATCTTTTTGTCTTTGGACATGGGTGGGGCCTTTATACCAGAAGCGACCGCATTTTTGAACAAAGGTCGACCCTTACGAACCCAAGACCTAGACAAGAGAGCACACCGATGTCACAAAGGTTTGCCTGATGAATGCCCCTGTCCTCTCCTCTAGCTTGAGCCTTGTTTACACGACCGTTGCCACCATGGCTGACGCCAAAACGCTGGCCCGTTCTCTCGTTGGCCAAAAGCTCGTGGCGTGCGTGAACATCGTGCCTGCAGTGAGCTCCGTTTTCATTTGGAATGGCAAGGTAGAAGAGTCCGACGAAGTGATCCTTTTTTGCAAAGTGCTCACCGAACGCGTTGCGACCGCGGTCAACGCCCTCAAGGCCGAACACCCCTATAAGATCCCCTGCATTTGGCAACAAAAGCTGAGCGATGCCGACCCTGGCTTTCTCGCCTGGGCCCTCTCCCTCTAGTTAGAGTTCCCGAAACTCGGCGTCGATGACTTCGTCCGCAGCTTTCGCTTTGCGCGCACTCGTGGCTTCGCCTTCCACCTGTGGAGCGGCTTCGGCACTTTGAGCGGGCCGCTTGCCGTAAGGATTCACAAAATTCCACAAACGCACATCGAGTTTGGGCCGACGCTCACGCTGGCGCATGGCTCGAAAACCATAGTTAAGTGCAAAAGCGAGGGCAGGTACCGCACCCCACTCCGAGCCAAAAGCTTTGAGGCCCACTTGGGCGAATATCAGGTACCAGGCAAAGTTCCAAAAGAGAGCGAGGCTGCTGCGCGAAGCGATGGCCATTGCAAGAAAAGCCGGTACGAGCATGAGAGTGAATAAAAAGAAATAACCAAGGCTCATGGGCTCGTTATAGAATCAATCTCGGTTCCAGCCCAAGGATAATTTATGGTCGTCTAACTGCCGCTGCGGGCGAAAGACCGTAACGTCGCCATCGTTGATGAAGGTGGCCGACTCCACCACATCTCGAGCCTCCCAGAGCAAGCTCTGAATGCGCGTGGCTTCGCGGTTCAGGAATTCAGGGTCGTAGCCGTGCATCAGCTCAATGACGATGCGAGTCTTGCGCGGAGGCACACCGCTTTCGCGGAACTGAGCCCCCATGAGCCAGCTGGTATGGGCGCGCAGCGAAAGCACGGACCGCAGGTGTTTCCACTGCCCGAGGTCTAACAATTCTTCTCCGCGGGTGTAAATGAACGGCTCGTACCATTCTTCTACGACGGCAAAGCGCGTAGCGCCCGCGATAGCTTCTTCGAGTTTCTCGAGACTGTGCCACGAAGATTTTAACGAAACGTTGGCCAGCACCTCTCCGCGCGGGCCAAAGACGATGCCGTCAGAACTGGGCACCGGATAGGTTTGATAAGCAGGCATAAAGAGAAAGCTCTCCTCGTGCTGTCTAGAGACGTAATCGGCGTAAAATCTCGCGGTTTGCTCCTCGTGGAAGCGCGCATTCAGGCGCACGAGATCGGGACTCAGCCTCAGCATTTTGGGTTCGAGAGGGTCGCGGACGGTGGGCACCAGGGGATTGCCCAGGCGCACGACACTGTGGTCGAGGCTGCGGCGGAGTTTTTTAAAGAAGCCATCCAAATACGCCGGCTCTTCGAGGGAAATGAGGCTTCCGTATCGCTTGAGGGCGTCCCGGCGACGCTGAGGGTTTACGTACTCCAAGAGCAGTGCGCAGGCTTGTGGCTCGCCCTGAGGGCGCTTCTCCTGCACCAGGCTATGAGCGCCGGCGCCGGAGATCGCTCCGAAAATCGAAGCCAAGAACATAAGACTTGGGAAAATTTGGGATCGTGGGATCACGGAAGGGGAATTACGATTTACAACGCGCAGAGTCAAGAAAAATGGGCACTATCGCCCCATGCGAGGCCTCCGGGCTGGCCCGAATAGGTGGTTGCCGTTTTTAGGGCAACATGGAGAGTGCGTAATTGGCGCCCAACCCGATCATGATGATCGCGAGCCATTGCAGGAGGGTGGAGACGACCGCAGCGATGGTTTTGCTCATAGACTCAAGTCATAACCGCCCCAGTTAATAGGTTCCAGTTAAGTAACCTCAACATACGGCGTTATTCCTCAAGAATTCAAGGGGATAGACCCATTGCTCCAATTTGTTGCAGCATCTCAACTCACCGCACCATAGCCAAAAAGCAAAACCCCGCTCACCTTTCGGGGAGCGGGGTTTTGGATAAGACAACTTGTGTCTCTCGCGACTACCAGCGGAAGTGCGAGAACGCTTTGTTCGCGTCGGCCATCTTGTGCACGTCTTCACGTTTCTTAATGGCGCCGCCGCGGTTTTCCGAAGCGTCGAGCAGCTCGGCAGCGAGCTTTTCGATGAGGTTCTTGCCGCTGCGTTCACGTGCGTATTGCACGATCCAGCGAGTGGCGAGCGTCTGACGACGCTCAGGACGCACTTCAACGGGAACTTGGTAGGTTGCCCCACCCACGCGGCGAGAGCGAACTTCTACCGCAGGCTTCACGTTGTTGAGAGCTTTTTTGAAGACCTTCACGGGATCATCATTGAGTTTTTCAGCGATGATATCGAAAGCACCGTAGGTGATGCGTTCGGCGGTGGATTTCTTGCCGCTTTCCATGAGACCGTTGATGAACTTCGCGATCACTTTGTCGTGAAACTTAGGATCGGGAACGATTTTGCGTTTTTCGGGTACGTGTCTGCGTGCCATCTCTATTTACCTTTTTTCGCACCGTATTTCGAACGGCTTTGTTTACGGTTAGCAACACCCTGAGTATCGAGGGCACCGCGAACAACGTGGTAGCGAACACCGGGCAAGTCTTTTACGCGACCGCCACGGATCAGAACCACGGAGTGTTCTTGAAGGTTGTGACCCACACCCGGGATATACGAGTTCACTTCGAATCCGTTGGTGAGTTTTACACGGCAAACTTTACGAAGAGCCGAGTTCGGTTTCTTCGGAGTTTGGGTGAATACGCGAGTACAAACGCCGCGACGCTGAGGGCAGTTGGTGAGCGCCGGCGACTTTGATTTGGTCTTTTGTTTGTTGCGCCCCTGGCGCACTAACTGGTTGATTGTTGGCATACTTTTCTAATCCATCTCCAATTTTTATCGGACTTTGGGCAGTCAGGTGCTAGGTAAATTACCTGGCACCCTGTCTACTTGCCCAGGGTCCGTCTGCTTTATCCATTCACAAAAACACTGTCAATTCTATTACCTAAAAGCTCGACAAATCGTCGGTTTCCTCAATCGGAGGAGCCTGGAAGACCCTTCCGACGGGGAGCGCTTCTTCTTCGGTATCCATTTCAGGCGTGATGCTCTGATAGTGGCGGATACCCGTACCAGCAGGGATCAAACGACCCATCGACACGTTCTCTTTGAGGCCGCGCAGGTGGTCCACTTTGCCGCCAATGGAGGCTTCGGTGAGTACCTTGGTGGTCTCTTGGAACGAGGCTGCCGACACCCAAGAATCCGTCGAGAGCGAGGCGCGCGTGATACCGAGGAGGAGAGGTTCCGACACCGCGGGCTTGCCGCCGTTGGAGAGAACTTTCTCGTTAACCTCGAGCAGCGCGAACTTCTCGACCGATTCGCCTTCGAGAAGGTTGGTGTCCCCAGCATCGGCCACGCGAACCCTACGAAGCATTTGACGAACAATCACTTCGATGTGCTTG
>DATLIP010000014.1:0-25512 GCA_035539375.1 Bdellovibrionota bacterium
AGCTCCGAGGTGTGCGGCAGCGGGATTTCCACTTTGAGCACGGTCTCTTCTTTGTAGAGCTCTTTGGTTTTGAGGCAAAGGCCGTCTTTGGAGAGGTTGATGAGCTCGGCTTGGTGGACGAGCGGGCCGGTGGTGCGAAAGCGCACGTTGATATTCAGATCGACGCGCTCTTTGCGCATCACGTGGGCGCGGAAAATGCCCTGGCCACCCGAAGCGGCGAAAAAGGCTTCCGGATCAAACTCTTCGTCTTCGCTCGACTCTTGTTCTTCTTCGAGCGCTTCCATCAGGGCGGCTTTGGCCTTGGAGCGACGGTCGTCGACCTTGGGGGCCTTGGCTTTGTTGGATTTGGTTTTGACGGGCCCTTTGGATTTGGGGGCCGCAGCAACTTTGGCCGCTTTGGCGGGCTTGGCTTTGGCCGCGGGAGCCTTTTTGGCGGGAGCGGCTTTTTTAGCTTTGGCAGTTTTGGTAGCGGCGGGCTTGGCTTTTTTTGCGGCCTTGCCAGCGGATTTGGGGGCTGCTTTGGGTTTCTTTTTAACTGCCATACGCGTTTCCTATGATAAAGTCTCACTCGGTACGCCTATGTCAACGCCGAGCCTCGAAAAAACGTACTCCTATCATGACATAACGCAATATGTCAATGCCGCAGAAGCTCTGAATCTACAGCTGCAAAAGGTAAAATGCCTGCGTCATCGCGAGAGTGGAGACTGGCTTTTGGACCTGGATTTTTATCCCTCTCCCCGCAGGGCACTGTGGGTGAGTGAAGGGGATTCCTGGGGGTGGCTCAGCGGGGGACGTCCCGATGAGAAGATCTTTCTAAGTGCCCAAAATCCCTTATCTTTGTATCTAAAGTCGCACTTTATTGGGCGACGTCTTGGGCGCATCACGGGCGCGGCGGCCCACTCAGAATGGGACTTCGGAGAGGGCTATTCCTGGAGCCTGCGCCTAGTGGCCCCGGGACGTCTCGAATGGACCATGCAAGTGCCCGGCAAAAAACCTTTCGTCAAAGAGCTCAAGCTCTTCTCTGCGGCGACCTTTATACAGGCTGAGTCAAGGCCACCTCTAGGTGAGGGAACCGATGGAGCTCCCGCTCCTCGGCCACGCGCCGAGCGCCTTCTTGCGAACGTGCGCGAGGATCTTGCGAGCGCCAAAGAGTGGATCACCCGCTACGCTCCGCTCTGCGCGCAGCTCGAGCTGCGTCCCTGGCTCTGGCACACGCCCGAAGCGACCCACGAAGACACGGTGGTGTGGGGGCTCCTCATCTCGGAACTCCAGGGCGAGGGACTCTTGCCCAAAAATCGCGAGGCTTCGCACCTGAAGGCCGCACTCGACAAGCTCTTCAACGAGCGCTCGCGCCAAGAGCGCAAGGTCACCAAAGCTGCCGAACGTCTGGCGGATCTTGAGTCTCGCCAGGCGGCCGGCAAGCAGATCGAGCGACCGGCGCCCTCGCGAACGCGCTTTGTCGGGGGTCGCGAAAAAGAAAAAACCCATCCCGGGCTGCGGGTCGAAATCGCAGGTGGGATTTACGCTTATCTAGGACGCAACTCGCGCGAAAACGAGTTGCTCTTCAAATGGGTGCGCGATCGAGATTTTTGGTTTCACGTGCGGGGCTATTCAGGTTCGCATCTGTGGATCTTGCGTTCCGAAGCGGGAATTGCCCGCGATGCTACCTTGCCGCACGCTCTGGCCGAACGCGCGGCGAAAGTGGCACTCTGGAATTCTAAGCTCAAAAATTCTGGCAGTGGTCCGGTGGATTTTACCGAGAAGCGTCATCTCAAAAAACTTCGGGGCGAAGCCGGGCAACTGAAGATCGATCAGTCTGAGGTTTTGTTTGTGACCCTCGAGGAAGGTTTTGAGAAGACGCTCAAGTGGGGTTAAGCTCAGGCCCGGAAATGAGCTCCACAATGGCCCCTTCGCAGTTTCAAATTTCGGAGAAGAGTTTGCAGGCCATCGAGTGGCCTCGTTTGCTACAACTCATCGAAGAAGACGTGGCGAGTTCCACAGGACGCGATCAACTCGCGCGCCTGCGCCCTGGAGCCATCGATCGCGCTGAAGCCGATCGTCGCTCTCGTGCGGTGGTGGAGCTGAATCGTCTCTACAGCCAGTCCCAACTCGAACTCCCTTCGCCCACTTCGGGCGCTGATCTCTTGCGCCTTTTGTCGCGCGTCGAGCGCTCGGGCGCCATCGACGTCGAAGAGCTTGTGGACTTGATTCGCACCCATCGAGGGGCCCAGTCGACTTACCAATTTCTGCGCCGTTATTGCGGTGAAGCTCCTCAGTTGCGCGAGATCTTTGAAGGTCTCGACATGCTGGAGGATTGGGCTGCACAAATTTTTCCGTTGATCGACGCCCATGGCGACATCGCCGACTCGGCTTCTGAAGATCTCCGTGCGCTCCGCTTTTTGGCGCGTGAGCTCAAGGCGAAAATTGAAAAGCGCCTTGAAGAATATCTCCACAAGCGCGACTTTGCGGATTACCTACAGGACACCTACGTCACCGTACGCGAAGGACGCTATGTGCTGCCCATCAAGGCCAACTTCAAAGGACGCCTGGATGGCATCATCCACGACGTTTCGCACTCCGAGCAGACGGTATTCCTGGAGCCCCAGGAGATTGTGGAGTGGAACAACCAGCTCAAGGTCACCGAGCGCGAAATCGATTTTGAGATCGAAAACATTCTGCGCGACGCCGTGGCAAAAACCATTCCTCACGTCGAAGCCTTCGCGACAAATGTTGAGCTGATGGCCCTTGGCGATGTGCTCTCGGCAATCGCCTCGCTTACCCGCCGCTGGGTGGCCTCGGAAGTGACCGTGGCCGAATGGCGTGGCGATCGTATCGCAGTCAAAAACATCCGCCACCCGCTGCTGCTTGTGGACGGCAAGGTGGTTGCCAACACCGTCGACTGGGATCGCGGCCTCATCGTCACCGGCCCCAATACGGGTGGCAAAACGGTGCTCCTCAAGGCCATTGGCCTTTGCGTGTGTATGGCGAGCGTGGGCATTCCGATTCCCTGCGAGGCGATGGTGATTCCCGAGAGCCTC
Organism: Bdellovibrionota bacterium; assembly: GCA_035539375.1. Taxonomy (GTDB): domain Bacteria; phylum Bdellovibrionota; class UBA2428; order UBA2428; family UBA2428; genus DATLIP01. Next base: position 3,039 of record DATLIP010000014.1, read on the forward strand.
GATCGCATTGAAGCCGTGATTGGCGACGAGCAGGATCTCTCCCAGCACCTTTCCACCTTCTCCGCTCACCTCAAACACCTCGGTGAGTTGATCGCTGCGGCTGCACCGCAGACGCTGCTCCTGGTGGACGAAATCGCCACTGGCACCTCGCCCGAAGAAGGCCAGCCACTGGCGCAGGCCACCATCGAAGAGCTGCTCGCCAAGGACGCTTACGTGCTGGTGACCACGCACTACACCTCGCTCAAACATTTTGCGATGTCTGACGATCGTTGTCGTATTGCCGCCATGGCTTTTGATTCTCAAACCCGCAAACCGACTTACCGGCTGATCCTTGACGTGCCGGGTGAGTCTTCGGCCATCGACACCGCTGAAGCGCTTGGATTTCCGATCAATGTGGTGCGCCGCGCTCGCAGTTTGCGCGGTGAGGTCTCCGAAGATTTTAAAGTGGCCGTGCGCAAGCTCGAAGAAGCGCGCGCCAAGCTCGACGTCAAAGAAGATGAGCTCGTGCGTGCCACCAAATCGTTAGAAGCCGCGCAAAAACGCAGCGAGCAGCGCGAACGAGAGCTGCAGGGCAAAATCAAATCGGCGGTCGACGCAGAGGCCAAGTCCATCCTCAATGACCTGCGTGAATTGCGCGAGGAGCTTTCGAAATCCGTCAAGGGCGCATCCAAGGAAGATCTTTCAGGCGGTGGCACAAAACTCTTTACGCAAATCTCGGACGCTTCCGAAAAACTGCGCAGCGTTCAAACCCAGAATCTCGAAGAGGTTGTGGTGGTGCCGGTAGAGATCGCACCTAACGTGGGGGACCTTGTGGAGATCATGGGTCTCGGTCTTGGTACTGTGGCCGAGGTCCCCAAGGATTTTGAAAGCAACGCAAAAGCGATGGTGGCCGTGCAGGTGGGCGATATCAAAACGCGTGTCTCTAAGACGCGTCTCTCCAAGCCCAGCGCCAACAAGAAGGCCAACTTCTCGGCGCAGAAGTCAGCCGTTCAAGCGGCGCAGGAGCGCAAACAAGCCAAGTCGTTTTTGATTTCTGACAAAGAATCGCGCGGCGAACCGCTCGCTTCGGGATCTTACCTCTGCGACGTGCGGGGCAAGACCGTGCCCGAAGCCCTGGCTCGAGTGGAGAAGTCGATCAACGATCTCACGAGCGACGAGAGCTTTCCTACGCTCACCATCATTCATGGGCACGGTTATGCCAAGCTCAAGGATGCGATTCGCTCTTATCTCGAAAAAGAGCGTCACGACGTGAAGTTTCGCTCGGGCTCTTGGCCCGGCGAAGGCGGCGACGGGGTGACCGTGGTCGAAAGGGTTAGTTAAAATGGATTGGGGGATCTGTGGATAGAAACTTAGCACTCGAATTTGTACGTGTTACCGAAGCTGCGGCCATCGCATCGGCCCGCTGGATGGGCCTCGGGCAAAAAGATGCCGCCGATCAAGCTGCCGTAGATTCCATGCGCAAAGCGCTCGAGCACCTCGACGTGCGTGGCACCGTGGTGATCGGCGAGGGGGAACGCGACGAAGCGCCGATGCTCTACATCGGCGAGACCTTCGGTTCGGGCGGCAAAGCGAGCGCCGAACTTGATGTGGCGCTCGATCCTCTCGAGGGCACCAACCTCTGCGCCAACGGACACAACAACGCGCTTTCTGTGATCGCGGTGGCCGAGCGAGGAAATTTCCTCCACGCTCCCGACACCTATATGGACAAGGTTGCCGTTGGTCCCGACTGCCGCGGACTCTTGCGCTATGAAATGTCGACGCGTGAAAAGGTGGAGATCGTGGCGCGCGCCAAAAACAAATCTCTGCGCGAAACCACCGTGTGCATTCTTGAACGCGATCGTCACAGAACGATCATCTCGGAGCTGCGCTCGCTCGGATGTCGCATCGTACTCATCGGTGACGGTGATGTGTCGGCCGCTATTGCCACTTGCAATCCTGAGACGGGAATTGACCTCCTTCTGGGCTCCGGCGGAGCGCCCGAAGGCGTGATCTCCGCAGCAGCCATGCGCTGCCTGGGTGGCGACTTTATCGGCAAACTGCTCTGGCGCTCTGACGAAGAAAAATCGCGGGCCGCCAAGATGGGCATCAAAGACTTCGACAAAATTTACTCCGTAGAAGAGCTCGCCAGGGGTCCCGTGATGTTTTGCGCTACCGGCGTGACGGACGGATCGTGGCTGAGAGGCGTGAAGTTCTTTGGCGGTGGCTGCACCACAAACTCCATCGTGATGCGCTCATCTTCGGGCACCATCCGCGAGGTTTCAACACGTCACCATTTCGCCACCAAGCCGGCCTCAGGAGCGATTCTGTGAAGGTCTTGAGCAAATGGATTTTGGTTTTGGCTTGCGCGGGATTCTCTGCGCCTTCGCTCGCTGGTCAAACAGCCGATTACGAAGACATCTACCTCATGGGCACGGCGGGCTGGCGCAGCGGCGATGAGCTGCAGTTCAGCGCCGGCGCGGGTTATGTGTTCACCGAAGGTTTTGGGCTCGGGGCGGTCTACGAATACTCTGCGAACAACCCCTTTGCGGTGGTGGAGCTGCGCTGGTTCTTAGAGCCCTTTGAGTCGGCGATCGGTGCGGGCATCGAGTCACGCGACACGGGCATCAAACGTGAACTCTCGCCGCTCTTCACGATTTGCGGAGATTATTTGTTCTCGATCACTCCCAGCATGGCGCTTCGGGCATCTGTGAAGTGGCTCTTGCCGCTAGAGAACCGCTCAGGCGTCTTCACGGGCGGCGGCTTTCGTATCCTCTTTTAGGCGTTAACGTTTCTAGTGCAGCATTTTTTGCGTGCGAGTTTCGTGCTACGCGTAAAATCAGTTATTCTAAGTTCATGAGGGGACTTCGTTCGCGTCGTGGTTCGGTTTTGATCATTGGCATGGTGATAACGTCGATGATTGTGGTGATGGCGATGGTCATGTTCCAAACGATGGTCAACCGTAAGAGGGAAGCCAAGTCTACTGGAGACCTCATTCGTCTGCGCCACATCGATAGCGCCATTCAGCTTGGGCTTGCCCGCCGTGATGTGTGTCCCACCATGTTCAACGGTGTGGTCTTGCCTGCCGGCACGACGAACGGTTCGGTGATCGCCCTGAACCGAATCTCGCTGGGGGCAACGCCTTTGCTCCGACGTGTTGGAACGGCGGGCATAGGCTTTGAATCCAACCTTCTCCAAATCAAAATTGACGATACCGACCCGATTCTCGCCATCAGTGAACCGGACCCTGTCACCGGAGTTGCTACGAACATGCGAGTCTACCCCGCCTTTGTACAGTACGACGGCATGATTCAGGCAACGGGCTCTCGCAGCAAGGTCGTCAGTGAAATGCGCGAGGCTTTTGTGGAGCTGGGAACTGGGGCTGGCAACTTGGTGGTATATTGCTCATCGCGCGCGCAGTACACCACAGGCCTGATGAGCGTCTCCTGCAATCCAAATCAATTTGTCAATCAAATCGTCGCGGGCATTCCGTCCTGCAATTAAGAAGAGGGATTTTTATGCAAAAGACTCGTTCAGGTTTTACTCTCGTGGAAGCGGTGATCGGTTCCCTCATTATAGCGGCCATCGTTTACGGATTGTCGTCGCTGCTTACGGACGCCAATCGAGGATCTTTGTCGATCGGCCGTCAGTCTGATTACGGCTCGCAACTGAACAGCCTTAATTTGGCGCTCAGCAACGCCTCGATATGCGTGCCGATGCTCAATTCCGTGGTGGTCAATGCAGGGCCTATGCCTGCAGCGCCCTTCGCGTTTACCGAGCTGAGTGCTGGTGGCGTGCAGCTCTTTCGCACAACGGCTGCAGGCGATGGATTTACTTCGCAAACGATTGAACTGAGTCTTGATAATACCATCGCACCAACACCGATGACCTATATGGATGTGCTCACCGGTGTGGCATCGGATCTGCAAGTTTACATGGGCGTGCTGCACCTCGTGAACAATATTGAGCTTGCTTCGAGTTCCAAGCAGAACTTGCGCGACATTCATTTGCCTGTGGAGATGGGTTTTGATCAATCCCCGGGTGGGGGCGGAGCGCTCCGATATTGCTCATCAGCAAATTCGATCGCGAATATGACCTATCCTTCGAAGATTTGTAACCCGGGCGAGTTCGTCAACGTGATCACGCCGAACCTCATCAGCTGCGCGACGCCCGTTGTGGTGGCGGCGCCCGTTTGCAGAGTTATGAAGCTTGGCTGCACAGAGCAAGACCCACCGGCAGGCTTTGTGATCACAAAGAAGCTTCGCATTCACGGCCGCGACAACTTTAACGATGCGGGACTTCTCACGAGCTTCGTTTGTGGCCCTTGGCTCGCCTGTGACTTTGTCAGCGGCCGTTGGCAGGGCCGCGCTAAGGCCGGTTCTCACTTCGGTCACAAGGCAATATGCTCGGACGCGCGACCGACTGACGGACTCGAAGTTGAGATCTGCGCGGCGCCGTAAGTGCTTAATTATAATTAATCTTTAGCTCAGGTAAAGCTTCCGTGGACGTTGTCCGATACGCCATAGGTGAAGAAGTTTTTAACCCGTGATGAGCTCAACGTGTTGCTCGTCAACGACACATACTTTCTTGTCTGGTTTACGGCACTCGTGTTTGCCACGGCCGGATCGTTTTGGTCGCACTTCGCGCTCGGCCCGATCTCCATGTCGACGGCTGTGATTGTGCCGTGGTTTCTCTGTCACGCATTTGTATTTCTTGGCATCCGTTACCCTTCGGTCGACAAAGTCGCTCTCGCGGGCTCCTTTCTCTGCTTTCAAGCTTATTTCTGGGCTCTGACCTCGTATCATCGCTTGCCGGTGGTTTCTTCGGCTCCGATTTTCTTTCTGGTGTGCATGGTCACACTCTCGGCGATGTCGCAGGGACAGCTGTGGAAGACAATCGCTTTCTGGGCCGCGGCCTGGCTGAGCGTCGCCTCTTGGATGAACCTCTGGCAGTCGACCAACGCCGGCCATTCGGTGGCCTTCATTTTTGGAACATTCGTATCGGCGCTGATGATCTTCTCTTTCTATTTGCTCAAGTCGTATTTTTCAAAGCGCATCAACAAACACCTCAAGCTGCTCGGACCCACGAACCGCTTTGAGAACCAGCGCATTCACGCTTCCAAATTGCAGGTGCTTGGGGAACTCTCGGCGAGCCTTAGCCACGAGATGCTCAACCCACTCGCCGCGATCAACGGCTATTCGTATCAGATTCGTGAAGAGATCAAAGAGAAGAAGCCTTCGCTTGAGCTCATCGCCGAGTCGAACGACCGCATCTCCTTTAACGTGGGGCGTATCATCGAGATCACTCGCGTGCTCAAGAGCTTTTCGCGCTCGGATTCGGGCGATACCTTTAAACATGAACGCGTGAACGTGCGCAAAGTTGTCGAAGACTCGGTGCTGCTCGTGCGTCACAGCGTGCGCTCGTGTGGAGTGGATCTGCGTGTGGAACTACCGCCTGAAGATCTTTACGTGCACGGCTCGCTTGTGGAACTTTCGCAAGTGGTGGTGAACTTCATCACCAACGCGCGCGATGCGGTCAACGATCGCGCCGAAAAGCGTGTCACTGTTGGCTGCGACTACAACAAACACGGGGATATCGACATCTATGTCGATGATAACGGCCAGGGCGTTCCTGACGATGTGCAGTCCGAAGTCTTTAAACCTTTTTTCACGACCAAAGGTGCCGAAGCGGGTACCGGTTTGGGGCTCTACATTTCCAAGCTGATCGCGGATCGCCACAAGGCGCTGCTCAGCTTCGAAGTCTCCAAAGACATGTCGGGTCAGATCCAGGGCTCACGCTTCTTTATTCGCCTTAAGGCCTTAGAACCCAAAGAAAACGCCGCTTAAGTGTATTTTTTTCGGACATGTTAAGTTTCTGACGGTCTCTGCCGAAAAGTTAGTCAGGGAGTAAATCACAACATGATCAAGTGGGATGAATTCGATAAGATTCACGTCGTCCGTAAAATCAAAGAAGTCCTGGGCTCCTGGTTCGCCGTGGACATTCTCTTAGTAAGTGACGATGGATTTATCCGCAACTTTCAGCGCGGAGAAAAACGTCAGTGGTCGAACCCTTTGCTCGCGCACCTTGCTCCCAAGGATGCCGGCTTTGATCACCTCTGTCAGGTAGTTGAAAAGGCGAGCTCCACGCTGATGCGTTCGGACCGTCGCTTCCACGAGTTTGACTACCTTCCCGGCATTCAAGGCATCGCATTCCCCATCGTCGACGAAGGCGAGTTTCTCGGTTCCGTGATGGCCATTGGCTACAAGACCGAAGACGGCAAAGTCTCCAAGCCCTTCGTTTCGGCGCTCGCGGGCCTCGGCCTCGAGAGTCCCGAATCCGAAAAGGTTTGGGCGCAGATCAAGCACCTGCCCAAGAGTGAGCAACAGTACTTCCGTGAACTCTCTGACCTCGTGGCTCAGGAGATCGTGACTCTGCATAAAGAAATCTCCACCCGTGAGAACCGTATTCAAGAGCTGAACAATCAGCTCGGCGGTCGCTACAAATACGAATCGATGATCGGCAAATCCAAGCCGATGCAAGACCTCTACTCGCTGCTCGACAAAGTTCAGGGCACCGAGAGCACCGTACTCATCCAGGGTGAGAACGGTACCGGTAAAGAACTCATTGCCAAAGCGATTCACTTCAACTCGCCCCGCAAAGATGGCGCCTTTGTGCCCATCAACTGTGCCGCGTTCAACGACAACCTTCTCGAGTCCGAACTTTTCGGTCACGTGAAGGGTTCGTTCACCGGCGCCGTGCGCGACCGCAAGGGTTACTTTGAGATCGCCAATGGCGGCACGCTGTTCATGGACGAGATCGGTGACATCTCGCAAGCGATGCAAGTCAAGCTCCTGCGCGTGCTCCAGGACGGCTCGTTCACTCCCGTGGGCGGCAGCGAGCAAAAGAAAACCAAAGTGCGTATCGTGGCGGCCACCAACCGCAACCTCAAGAAAATGGTTGAAGATGGCTCTTTCCGCCAAGACCTTTTCTTTCGCCTCAACGTGATCGGCATCCAGGTACCATCGCTCAAAGATCGCAAAGAAGACCTCTTGCTCCTCGCCGATCACTTCCTCGCGAAGTCGTCCAAGGAGAAAGGCATCGAGCCTCGCGAACTCTCCAAGGCTTCGATCGAGAAGATGCTCGATTACCACTGGCCCGGTAACATTCGCGAACTCGAGAACGAAATGGAACGCGTGACGGTGCTTTCGGGCACCGAGACCAAAGTGCATCCCGACCTGCTCTCGCCGCGCATCCGCGAGACCGAAGCCAAGCCCAAAGTGCAAGGCTCGCGTCTCACGGGCAAGCTCAAAGACGCTCTCGAGGGTCTCGAGCGCGACATGATCCGTGAGGGGCTGCGTCGCACGGGCTGGAACAAGTCCAAGCTCGCTAAAGAGCTGGGCATCTCGCGTGCCGGCCTCATCATGAAGGTCGAAAAGTACGGTCTCGACAAGCGCCACAACCGTACCGACGGCGGCGCCACCGGCACCGACGACTAAAAAGTGGTTCCTATGAATTCGAAATCCCGCACAACTTACCTAGGGTGGTTGTGCGGGATTTTTATTTGGACTTTGGCCCCTACGGCCCGGGCGATGAAGCCCGATTGCCAGCGCCTCGTGCGTTACCTCAATCGCCAAGTGGAATCCCCGCGCTGGCGTCGGGGCGAGGACGTGGCCCTCTATCAGGAACTTTACCGCCAAATCAAAACTTGCCGCTCCAAAGAGTGCGCCTTCAGTGGCCATGGCATCGCGGGCTCCATCGTCGACGATGGACACGGTAAGCTGCGGCTCGTGGTGAACCGCCTTGGCCTCGACGCCGAAGGCAAGAGGGTATCCATCGATCTCGAGCGAACGACCTCTGCTCTCCTAGACGGCGCGGTGGGGTTGATGCGCGACCGTCCCCAATTCCGTGAGCTCGAAATCAAGGCCGTTCGCGTGACCGACCGCCGGTTACGAGGCTCGTTACGCGATGTGGGGTTTCGGCGCGGTTGGCGCCTCGATAAATGGGAACTCGGGTCGGCATTGGCGACCGGTACCTTGTTTTATGTGAACACTCAGGCGCAGGCCTTCCCGAATCTGATGGGGATAGTTCTGGGAGGTTTTACCGTGAAGTCGTTCCTCGTTCTCGGTCAGGGGTCGGGTGACTACACCGTAACCATACCCCGCGAAGCCATCGAAAATTTGAATCCCATGGACCCTTAGCTCGTTTTTCTTTGGCGAGCCGGGGCCTTTCCGCTATACAGCGCCCGTGCGTCGTTTGGGGCTTGTGCTTTTTATATTGTCACTCGGCATGGTTTCGCTCGCCCGCGCCTCCGATTGCTCACGCATGATCCGCTACATCGAACGCCTCGTGGAGCGTCCGCGCTGGCGCCGCGCCCCGGATGCCGAACGCTACGCTCCGCTCTACCGTCAGCTCGTGGACTGCCGAGTGCCCTGCCACTTTGAAGTGGAGGACTATATCAGTGGCTCGCTTTACGACGATGGCGAGCGTCTCATTGTGCTGCGAGATTTTATGCAAACGATCGGCAATCAAGACTTCACCGTGACCGCTCGTGATCCGGAAGGCACCCTAGTAAAAATCGAATCGGCCTTTTACGAAGGCGTTGCCGCGGTACTGGCATCGCATCCGCATTACACTTCGGTACGCATCGTCTACCATACGGTCAAAAATCCACGGCTGCGTGAACACGCCGATCGCATGGGGCTCAAGCCCACGCGCCATTTTTCGATTCCCCGTAGCGCCCTCGCGTTCGTGACGAGCCTTGGCGCGATAGCCGCCGCCGTGTGGGCTCCCGAATCTTTTGACTCCGAAGTGGCGGGCCTCGCCCTGCTCAGCATCTACGGCGCGGTTCGCAACGTCGAATATGATTTCATTATCGACATCCCTGTGGACCGCATCTCTCTGCGACGTCCCTAAAAAACTTTGTCCCAATTGGTATGGATGCGCGGGATGTAGATCCAGGTAGCCGCGGAGGGGTAGCCCTTGGGCCGGTCTTCGAATTCGCCGCGGTAGATGAGGTGCTGCATCAGGGCGCAGAGGAAGGCGTTGAAAAAGTTCACGCCCAGGATCATCTTCTCGACGTCCTTGTCGTACAAAAAGAGCTGCGGCATTTTCATGCCTAGTTGTATGAGGAACTCTTCGCGCGCGGTGATGCCGTGCTCGAGGTCAGAGTACTTTTTGTGTACGAAATTGCGGATGCCCAGCGACTCGGCGAGACGCTTCAAGACGGCGCGTGGAAAGACTTCGTTTAGTGGCCCCGGCAGCTGATGCTGGAGGTACTGCATGCGTGCGGCGAGCGCCGCCCCCGTGGTCGCAAAACTCATCACGTCGCCAAACCTCTCTACGGCTTTGTAGCGCAGCCACACCTCTGCTGGTCGGTGCAAGTAGGGCACGAAGGGGCCGGGACGGTCTTTGATCTTTTTCCACATCTCGTCCATCCACTTCACTTCGGGGTTCTTGGCGACTTGGCTGGACGAGAGGATTTTCTTTTTGGCCTCGAGCGCGGGGGGGAGCGAAAGGGGCGCGTGCACCGCGCAGCCCGTGTAATGGCGCTGGTCGTGGGCGAGAGCCTCCATGCCCACCTTGATGGCCTGGTCAGGGTCGTCGCTGCCCACCTCGGGCGTCACTAGGTCCCGCAGAACGAGGCGCTGGCTCTGGGGGTAGTGGTCGATGACAGCGATTGTGGTGCGCTGTGTTCTAGGCCCACTGAGCTCTAAGCCCAAACTACGGTAGAAAAGCGACTCCATTAGGACTATCTTAAGCGAAAATGGAAATCTGGGGAATTACAGGAATCATCGGTTCAGGAAAATCTTCGGCTATCAAGTACCTCAAGGATCAGGGTTTTCCCTGCATCGACGCCGACGAAGTCTCGCGCATCGTGGTCGATAAGAATCGTCCCGAGGGTCAGGTGGGCTTTGAAAAAATCTATCGCGCTTTCGGCGCTGAGGTGCTCGACAATCTCGGCAACCTCGATCGCGGCAAGCTCCGGCGCCGCATGATGTTGCGTCCGAACGATCGCGACACGCTCGAGCAAATCCTTCATCCGCTGATCATCGAGTACATCAAAAAACAACTCACCGAGTGGAAAAGCAAAGACCTTTCGGACATCGTCTTTATCGAAGGCTCTCGACTGGTAGAATCGGGCATGCACCGCAGCTTCACCGGCCTCGTCGTCGTGACAGCCCCCGAAGCGCAGATCCTCAAGCGCGTGATGGCCCGCGACACCATGGGCAAGGACGAAGTGAAGATGATGCTCTCGCTGCAAGATCCGCGCGGCATGGAATCGGTGGCTACCAAGGTGTGGAAAAACGCCGGTCCGCTCTCCGAGCTGCACTCGCAAATCGAAGCCTTTCTCGACGAGCGTTTGGGTTCTTCGTCATGAAAAAGCCCCTCGCCGTGATCACCGGAGGCTCACGTGGTCTTGGCCTCGCCATGGGCGAAGCGCTCGTGGCCGCGGGATTCGTTGTCGAGGCTTGGGACCTGAGCCCCGGCGAAGCCCGCAGCGGCATACATTTTCGCCAGGTGAACGTCACGGATGAGGCTTCGGTCAAAGCCGCGAGCGACGCCTGCGTGGCTCAGCACGGCGTGCCCCGCGCCCTCATTTGCAATGCGGGGATCACTCGCGACGCGCTCGCGCACAAAATGAGTACCGAGATTTTCGATCAGGTCGTCGCGGTGAATTTGCGCGGCACCTTTTTGCCCTGTCAGGTACTCGGCAAGGCCATGCGCGATGCCAACGCCGACGCCCAGAAAAAGGGCGAAGCCGCCACCTGGCGTCGCATTCTCACCATCTCTTCGGTCGCGGGCCTCTTTGGCAACGTAGGACAGCTGAATTACGCCGCCTCCAAAGCCGGTGTTGTGGGCATTGCCAAGACCCTTGCCAAAGAATGGGGCCGTTTTAACATTTCTGTCTCCTCCATCGCGCCCGGCGTGATGAGCACCGAGATGACAAAAACCATTCCCGAAGAGGTGATGAATGGTTTCATCGAGCGCACGCCGCTGCGTCGTACTGGCAAGCCCGAAGAGCTCGCCGCCTTCGTGCGCTTTTTGTGCCAAGAAGACTCGGCCTTCTTGACGGGCGATGTCATCGCTTTTTCGGGTGGTTTGCTGCTTTAATTTTGCTCCCCGGTTATCGTAAAAACGTGATGCGTAGAGTGGGGAAAGGTTTTCGATCGATATCGCTCGTGGCGCTAACTCTGGTCACCGCGCCCGCCCTGCAAGCCAAAGAGTATCACGACCTTTTTGCCACCCCGATGGGTCTTTCTATGGGGGGTGCTATCACGTCGTACGTCGACGATTGGAACTCGCTCTATTACAACCCCGCGGGCCTCGCCAGCGTGAAGGATTTTCACCTGCGCATGCCCGACTTGATTCACGCCGAAGCTTCGCTCGGGATCATGCAAATTTTTAAAAAGATGCAGGCTCTCGACGACTCGGAGTCTATCGCGCTCCAGCTTAAAGAGTTCGACGGCAAGGCCGGATCGATGCGCGTCAGCCCGCTGAACTTCGGCCTTTTCTTTAGGCAAATAGGGCTCGCGCTCAACTTGGCCGACCTGAAGACCGCGATTCGCTTGCAAGTGCCCACGCTGATCTTTGCCCGCGCCTACTTCGACACGCGCGTCGATTCGGGGCTCAGCGCGGGCTACGGACACTCGTTCATGAATGACCGTCTGCGTGTGGGCTTTGCGCTGAGGCTTTTGGCGCGCGCCGGTTCCACGGGCTACCTCGAGGGCGACGAAATCTCCAACATCGGCGACGTCCTCGGTGAACAGTCCGGTGCGGGATTGGGCATTGACGCCGACTTTGGGGTGCAGAGCCGCCTTCCCGAAACGACGCTGTGGGGGCTCAAGGTCAAGCCCATGGCAGGTCTCGTGTTGCAAAACGCTTTCGAGAGTCACTTCGACCTTGTGCGATTCAAGCAAAAGTCGTTCAAGGGTTATGCCCCGCCCAACGAACGTCGCATCAACGCTGGCATCTCGGCAAAGCTCGAGGGTCTGAGTGGTATCAGCCTGATTCCCAGTCTCGAATTGCGCGACTTGATGGTGCCGACAAACTCCTTTTTTGAATACGTCTCGATGGGCTTGCAAATCGGGCTCAACACTGGCTACTGGTTCAATGGTTTCATCCGTACGGCCTATTACAAGGGCACTATTGCGGGCGGCATCGGCGGCAATTTAGGACCTGGAGAACTCGAGCTCGGCACCTATGCCGTGGCGCTGGGCGAAGGCTTTGGAGTGGGCGTGGATCGCCGCTACTACGCGCGTCTCGCACTCAGTTGGTAGCGCGCGTTTCCTAAGCTATAAATATCCTGTGAACATCGAAATCATCACCATCGGACGTGAAATTCTCGACGGCAGAGTGATCGATACCAATTCGGCTTTCTTCGGTCAGCAGCTCACCAAGGTAGGGCATGTGCCGCGTCACTTTCAGAGGGTCGACGACATCGCCGCAGACATTCACGATGCCTTTCGTTTGGCCGCCACGCGTGCCCGCTACGTGCTGGTGAGCGGCGGGCTAGGGCCCACTTCGGACGACATCACCGCCGAAGTCTTTGCAAAATTTTTGAACCGCCCTCTCGCGGATCACCCCGAAGCTCGCGAAGCCGTGCGCCAGGCTTTTGCGCGCATCCAGCGTCCCATACATGACACGCAGTGGAAGCAGGCGCGCCTGCCCGAGGGCGTGTCGATCTTGCCCAATCCGCACGGCACGGCACCCGGCTTCACGCTCAGCTGTGACGGCGTGACTTGGTTCTTCATGCCCGGCGTGCCGCGCGAAATGTATCCCATGTTCCTCGACCATGTGCTGCCACAAATCCCGCCCGATGCGCATTTCCAAAAGTGGATGTGGATGACTCACTTCACTTCCGAAGGGGAATTGCAACATCGCTTGGGCGACATCATCGCCTCTCTCCCGGCGGAATTGAGCTTTTTTTATCGAACGCGATTTCCGGAAAACCATCTCGGGCTTTCGGGTTCCTGTCCCACGCCCGAGCTGAAAAAGAGTTTTGCCGAAACCGTAGATCGTGTGAGCGAGCGCCTCGGTGCGGATGTTTACAGCGAAGACGAGCTCCTCACCCTCGAGCGATCGGTCGGCACGCTCGCCGAATCACAGGGCGTTTTTTTGGTAAGTGTGGAGTCGTGCACGGGGGGGCTGGTGGCGCACCGCTTGACCGACATGGCCGGCGCTTCGAAATCGTATTGGGGATCTTTTGTCACTTACGACAACGAAGCCAAAGAGTCGCTAGCAGAATCTGTGGGACTGGGTGAGCCGATGCGCCAGGCCCTCGAGAAACACGGAGCGGTCTCTGAGGAGACGGCTGCTGTCATGGCTCGCGCTGGCGCTCAGCAATTTTTGCAGAAGCGCCCTGCTGCGAAAGTGCTCGCGGTATCCACTACGGGCATTGCGGGCCCCGACGGCGGGAGCGCTGAAAAACCGGTGGGTCTTTGTTTTTTGGCGATCTCTGATGGCAAGGCGCTTCTTGCCAGCGAAAAATTTCAGGCGCGCCCCGGGCTGGCGCGCGACCAGCTCAAACTGCTTTTTTCGCAAAAGGCCCTCGACTTGCTCCGCTTGTCTCTCAAGGCCTGAGTTCTTTTGACCCAGTAAAAATGTCACTTCGTGGGCGAAAGGGGCTGAGGTAGGAGCGCCCCATTCCCGTTCTGCGGCTTGCCTTGGGTGGCCCGATATTTGCTCCGTTTTAAACGAAGTTTAGGAAACGGAGGCAATGACACATGTCTAAGAAATTTTCCCAGCAGCGGCCCCAAAAGCCCACGCAAGGCCAAGGGGGATCAGGCATCTCTCAAGAATCTCAGAATCCAGAGGCGGAAGAGTTTATTAATGACGAAGATCTCATCAGTCGTTCGAAATCCGAACGCACCTGGAGTGACGATCAAGACAACCGCCAAAAAAATACGGATACCTAATTCGCAGCGGGTATCCGAAACCCGCTCGGGAAAGCGCTGTCGACCTTTACGGAGTCGACGGCGCTTTTTTTTGTGTGCAAAAAATTTCGAATCTTAGCGCTGGAGCATTTGCGACAAAAACAATTTGGCTCGTTCCGTTTTGGGATTCGAGAAAAAGGATTCGGGCATGGAGTCTTCGACCACTTCGCCGTCGACCATAAAGAGCACTCGATCGGCAACTTCCTTGGCAAAGCCCATTTCGTGAGTCACCACGACCATGGTCATTCCGCTGCGGGCAAGATCTTTCATCACGTTTAGCACTTCGGAAATCATCTCGGGATCAAGGGCGCTAGTGGGCTCGTCAAAGAGCATCACTTTGGGTTCCATGGCGAGCGCGCGCGCGATGGCCACGCGTTGCTGCTGCCCGCCCGAGAGCGAGTGGGGGTACTTGTCTTTTTGAGACTCGATGCCGACGCGCTTGAGCAGTGCCAGAGATTTTGCGAGGGCCGCTTCGCGCGAAACGCGTTTGACCTGCGTGGGCGCTAGCATCAAGTTGTCGAGCACTGTGAGGTGTGGAAACAAATTGAAGCTCTGGAAGACCATGCCGATCTCCTGGCGGAGTTTGTCGACTTCACGGTTGGGGTGAATCAAATCGCCGTGCAGGTAGATCTCGCCTCCCTGGTAGGGCTCCAGCTGGTTGATGCTGCGAATGAGGCTGGATTTGCCCGAGCCCGAGGGCCCGATCACGCAGATCACTTCGCCGGCCTTCACGCTTAGGTTGATGCCCTTCAGCGCCTGAAAAGAACCGTAAAACTTATCGAGGTTTTTGACTTCGAGGAGCATCTTAAGCCCACCTCATGATCTTCTTTAAGTAATGGGTCACAACTGTGATCGCCGACGTGTAAATCAAGTACAAGAGCGCCACGGTGCTGAGCACCGGAACGGGTAAAAAGGTTTCGCTCGAGATGCGGTTGCCCGCGAGCGTGAGCTCGAGCAGGCCGATCGCCGAAGCCAGTGAGGAGTCCTTGAGCAGCGCGACGATGTTGTTCACCAGAGGCGGAACCACAATGCGAATCGCCTGCGGCAAGACCACCCAGCGCATGGTTTTGGCTTTGGAGAGCCCGAGCGAGCGAGCGGCTTCGGTTTGCCCTTTGGGCACGGCTTCGATGCCGGCGCGGATCACTTCGCCGTTGTAGGCGCCCACGTTGAGGCCCAGGGCAAAAACTGCGGCCCAAAACTCGTTGAGCTGCAGCGAAGGAAAGAGCGCGGGCACGGCGTAGTACACGAAAAGAATTTGCACCAGCACCGGAGTGCCGCGAATCAGCCACACGTAAATCCATGCAAAGCCGCGCACAAACCTATTGCTGGAGCCGCTCGACAGACCCATGACGACGCCCACGATGAGACCGATGATCGCCGAGTAAAGGGTGATGTAGAGGCTGGTGCGCGCGCCCTCGATAAAGAGATCGGCGCGCGAGCCGATGGGCTCGGGCAAGATGCTTAGAAGCTCTCCCACGCCCAGTGAGAGCAGGGTGAACCCGACGGCAGTACCTAGCAAAAAGACGCAGGCCTTAGAGAGCTTGGCGGCGACGAGGTTGCGGCTCATTTGCAGTCGATGTTCTGACCAAAGTAGCGGTCGCTAAGCGCAGCATAACGGCCATCTTTTTTGAGCTTCGCCAGCGTGTCGTTGACCGCAGCGAGGAGCTCCTTGTTGCCCTTGGCGACGGCCATGGCGATCTTCTCGGTGAAGATGGTGTCGCCGAGCACGAGCTTGGCGTTCGGGTTGGCTTTCATGGCGTCGAGAGCGACAAAAAGATCCGTCACCCAAGCGTCTGCGCGGCCCATGAGCATGTTCTGCAAACAATCCGTAGCGGTGGGAAAGGTCTTGGCGCTTTTGAGCCCGTGTTGGTTCAGCCACGTCACGTAGGTGGTGCCCACCTGCACCACGACGTTGCCGTTTTTGATGCTGTCGAAGGATTTGCGCTTGTCGGAGCGGGTGAGGATCACGCCGCCAGTGCAGTAGTGTGGCGTGGTGAAGTCGACCACCTTGGCGCGATCGGGAGTCACGCCGTGCGAAGAGGCCACCAGATCGAAGCGATTTTGCCCGAGTCCGATGAGCAGCGTATCGAAGTTCTGCACTTTCCATTCAGCCTTGAGGCCGAGATCTTTGGCGATCAGCTCGACGAGCTCAATTTCAAAACCGGTGAGGAGCTTGCCTTTGTAATAGGTGAAGGGAGGGAAGGTTCCCTCGGTGCCGATGCGCAGTACCCCGGCTTTTTTGATTTCCGCCAAAGTTTTGGCGCTGGCGTGAGGCCCGGTAACGACCGTAAGGGCGAGGGCGACGAGTACCACTATCTGACGGAATTTATTCATGGATATTTGGTTTAGAAGCAGTCCGAGCCAATGTAAAGCGGGGGTCTTCTTATGGAAAGAACTTTAAAGGTGCCGGGTATAGGTTCCAGGAACCTATACCCGGCACCGGACGATGTTGTTGCTAAAGATCCCCGGCCGGGGTGTCGATAAGGACGCATGGCGCAAAGTCCCGTAAAGAAAGAAGATCTTGAGAAGTGGAAGAGCTTCTGTGGCCCTATCGAGCCTCTTCTGCAAGATCCCTCGGTGACAGAGATCATGGTCAACGGTGCGCGCCAGGTTTTCATCGAACAAAAAGGCATCCTCAAAAAGACTCCTGTGCAGTTTCGCTCGGATCAAGAGCTGCTGAGCCTGATGCAAGTTTTCGCAGGCTACGTGAATCGGCCTCTTGATGCTGAGAACCCCTGCGTCGACGCGCGCCTGCCCGACGGCTCGCGCGTGAACTGCGTGATTCCGCCCGCCTCGGTGGATGGCCCCGCGCTGACAATCCGCAAGTTCTCTCCGTTTTTCACCGACGGCCGCCAGCTTGTGGCGAGCGGCACGCTCGACGACCGCATCGGCTACTTTCTCTCATGCGCTGTGGCCGCTCGTATCAACACCCTAGTGGTGGGTGGCACGGGCTCGGGCAAGACAACTTTGCTCAACGTTCTGGCGAGTTTCATTCCGCAGCACGAGCGCATCGTCACCATCGAAGACGCTGCCGAGCTCAAAATCAAAAACCCCAACCTCGTGCGTCTCGAAACCCGCCCGGCGTCGAAAGACGTGGAGGGCATCACGGCCGAAGTGCTCGTCAAAAATGCCCTGCGCATGCGTCCCGATCGCATCATCGTGGGCGAGTGCCGCGGCCGCGAAGCATGGGACATGCTCGTAGCGATGAACACAGGTCACGAAGGTTCGATGACCACCCTGCACGCCAACTCCGCTCGCGAAGCCTTGCGCCGCCTCGAGGGCATGGTGCTCATGAGCACTGAGATGCCCATGCGCGCCATCCGCGAACACATCGCCGCCTCGGTGAACATGATCGTCAGCATCCAGCGCATGGCCGACGGCTCGCGCAAGGTGAAGGAGATCATCGAAGTGGGTGGCATGGAAGGCGATGTGATCCTCACACAAGACATCTTCAAACACAGCACCGCCGATGGCTTTAAGAACATGGGCTTCGTGCCCAAGTTCGTCTCTCGCTTTGCCGAGCGCGGTGTGAAATTCCCTCCAGACTTCTTTACTGACCGCTATCGGTAGGCTGTGGTGAGCGTCATGAACTTTCGCAAGTTAAAAGCCCGGGGCGTTGCTGTCGCCATGCTTGCCGGCTTGCTTCTTGCGCCCGCGAAACTTAGGGCGCATGCCGACATCTTAGAGAGAAAATGCCAGCGACTCACGATGACGCTTCGCAACCGCATTGCCGGAAAACCCTTGGCGGTCCAGGATCAGATCTTTTTTGATCTCTGGATGCGCGCCGAATTGGCCGAGCCGTCGCTCAGTGCAGCCGATCGTTCTCGTATCGTCTCGGTCTACGTCGACACGCACCCCGCGACCCGTTCTTTGCCCGAGAGCACGCGTCAGCTGATCAGCGAAAAGTTTCTCGAACTTCATCGATCGGGATCTCGGGTGACGCTCGAAAAAACGATCGCCACTCTTCAGATCGAAAACGCCCACGAACAGGTTCAGGCCAAAGCGGCGCTTTTCGATGTTTCGGCCTCGGAGTCGGACAAAAACGAATTCTTTACGATGATCATTGGCGGGCGCCACGTGGTGGTCGATATCACCAAAGCGTACCGCCTCATCGACGAAGCTAAGATCCCATACCGTCAGGAACGCTACGACATTACGGAGATGGTTCAGGAGCGGATGGGCCTGAATCGGGCTTTAGGGTGGGACGCTCCGCCCACCACGACACCCCGGGTGCAGATCGACCGCGATCACGCGCGCCAGCTTTCGCCCGAGCGGACCGAAGTCTACGGATTGATGGTCGACTACGGTACGGGGCAAATCGCGATCGATGGCAATCACCGCGCTGCGCGTCGCTACATGGACGGCAAGGACACGATGGACTTTATCGTGATCTCGGGGGACGACCTCGGCAAAATCATCCGCCGTTAGTGACCTGTCTATGCCATAACCAAAACGGTTGTGACGTTTTTTTGGCACCCCAGAGGATTCGCGGTTTGCAACATTTTTTGGCTATCAAATTCTTCTCATTTACCTAAGAATGGGTCGGAGGAGAAAATATGCGATTTTTTGCTTCGAAAAAAGGTTCCAGCCTCCCAGCATTCGTAGGAATGGGCATAGGACTGAGCGTCGTCGCTCCAGCCCACGCCTTTTTGAACAACATTTTCGGCGGTGACGACAGTGTCACCACGTCCTATTACTACTCGGACGTGAGCGTCGACAACTCCACGCACATCTACCTCGACACACGCCCGCTCGAAGCGAAAATCGAAAAGCTCAGCGAGGCCACCAACCTCACGCTGCTCGACAAAACCGAGCGCGACCGTTTGACCAAAGAGTACAAGCTCGATCAACTCGGCAAAGCCATCGGTCTGGATATCGGAAAATCGGGCGCTGCTAAAATGGCTCGCGTCTATGGCGTGGACGGCCTGCAAGAGATCATCGAAGATCGCCTCTTTTACCTGCGCACCAACCAAGTACTCACCGAAGCCTTCGGTAAAGCCATTCTCGCTCAGCCGATCGAAGGGGATATCGCGCGTCGCCGCAACGTTCCGGGGCCTCTGAATGAAGTGGAAATGGTACCGGTTCTCGACGCCGCTCGCCGCCGCAAGGATCTCGGCCCCTTTGAGCTCTACCAAGAGCTGAGCCGCCCGAATGCCAATCGCTACATGAATAGGCCCCGCAAGTATTTGAACAACGAGAACCTGAGCGCGAAAGACCAGCAGGCGGTGCTGGCCGCACTCGTCTACCTCTCGAAAGGCGCGCTAGACGGCGCCCAGTCCGCCGTCGACTTTAGCGGCATGAACTTTATGAACCTCGATGAGAACCTCGACGGCCTCGCCGCCAATGCGGGCGCCTTTCACGCCGGCATCCAAAGGGGCTTTCAAGACAGCGAACTCGCGACCAAGCTCGAGCTTTGTCAGCGGCTGAACGACCCGAAACTTTCGGCGGAGCTTAGCGAGCGCTCGGATGCGCTGAAGTTGTTCACTGCGGCGAGATATTCTAAGCAGCCCGAGGTGCCCACCTTGGCTCAGTTCACGGCGTTCGGACCGTCTTCGCTACAAAGCGCCAATGCCCTTCTTGAATATACCAAGCATACGCTGGCCGCCACTACTCGCGATGTTGCGGGCCACGCACAGCTGGTCGAGAAAACGTATAAGATTGATGATGATCTGAGGGCCCAAAAGATAAAGGAAAAAGAACTGAGTGACGTACGCCAGGGGCAGATCGATCAATATCAGGCTCAAATTCAGGCGATTCAAGATGAGTGGCATATCTCCGATGCGGACGAAGAAAAGATCGAGGATCTCCGCATAAAAATCAGGAGGCTTTATAATTACGAAAGCGTCGCGATAGATAATCTGCGTACAGACCAATTTAACAACGAGCGAAGCATTACCGAAGCGGAGTCCGCTCTGCAGACTTACCGACAGGCGGTCGGAGAGCTCCAAAAGGAATACACCAAAATCAAAAATTCGGGCTACTGCGAGTACCTGGCGACCGTTAAAGAGGGTCAGGCCATTCTGCAGGCCCAGGCCGCGAAGAGCGTACCGGTACAGGTCAACTCTGGTGCCGCCGTAGAGAAGGAGACTCACTAATGAAATCGCAAAAACTTTCGTCGGCACTCCTGGTCTGCACCATGCTCTGTGGAGTGGGTGCCTGGGCCAAAGCTGCCAAGAACGTTTTCGTTACCAACGACCGTGCCCGCGCTCGCTGCCTTGCCAGCGACGCAAGTCTCAAGGGCGATGCGCTTGTGGTGTGCATGGAGAACCTGCAAAAGAACAATTGGCATCCCAAGCGTCATCCCGACGCCACAGAAGCCGCAGCAAAGCCGAAGTCGGAATAGTCTTCGCGACCGCTATTTTTTCGCGCGTTCTAAAAAATGAGCTAGCAGAGGCGCGGGATCCAGCGCCGAAGCTTCGCAGTGGTGAAATTCCGGATGCCACTGCACGCCGAAAACAAAATTCTCGCCATCGTCTAAGCATACGGCTTCGATAAGCTCGTCGCCTTGTGATGTGGCTTCGACCTTGAGCCCCTTGCCGAGCTTGTTGAGCGTTTGGTGGTGAATGGAGTTCACCTTGGCGACCTTGTGACCGGGGTAGAGTCGCTCGAGCAGTGAGCCCTCAAGGATCTCCACGCTATGAAAGTTCTTGTCGTAAACCTCGGCATCGCGGTGCTTGGTGGGGGTCTTGATGTGCGTGTCGATGTCCTGGGTGAGGGTGCCGCCCAGGGCGACGTTGATCAGCTGAATGCCGCGGCAGATGCCCATGATGGGTTTTTTGAGTTCCAGAAAGCGATTGAAGAGCTCTATCTCGTAGCGATCGCGTACAATGTCGCCACACCAGTTGGGGTGCTGAGCGGTGTCGCCGTAAGACTCGGGGCACAGGTCGGCGCCTCCCTGTAGCAGCAAGGCGTCGAGATCGTCGGCGTAGTCACGGATCTGCACTTTGCCGTGGTTGCCCACCGAGGGGATCACGTAGGTCAGAGCGCCGTGCGACTGCAGCCAGTGGGCCACGGTCTCTTCGAGGTAGAGCACGGTTTTGTTTTTGATGATCGCAGCCTGCGCGGTGGGGTGTAAAAAGCGCGAGGAAATCCCAATCCGAGGTCTGCGATTCATAGAATCATTTTAGCGCCCGACACCCATGTATTCAAAGCCCCAAGATGCGATTTGCTCTTTGCGGAAGACGTTCTTGCCATCGTAAACCCTCTTGCCCTTGAAGATGGTGGGCAATAGGCCCAGTCCGAGGCGTTGGTACTCTTGCCACTCGGTGTGCAAGATCATCAGCTGAGTGCCCTCGAGTGCGGCTTTGGCGCTAGTGACGAGCTCCACGCCTTCGATCTTCTCCGTTTGCAGCCAATGGCGGTATTCGCCCAGGGCTTTGGGGTCGTGAGCTTTGATCTTGAAGCCGTGCTTGGTGAGCGCACTGGTCAATGCCAGGGCGGGCGACTCGCGGATGTCGTCGGTTTCGGGTTTGAAGGCCACGCCCAAAAGACCGATCGTATCGCTGCCAGCTTTGAATCTTTTGCAGATGTCGTCCACAAAAAAGAGTTTTTGCGATTCGTTGAAGTTGTCGATCGCCTTGGCGACCTGCGCGTCCACACCGCGCTCTTCGCAGAGATGGATAAAGTCTTTGACGTCTTTGGGGAAGCACGAGCCGCCGTAACCGAGGCCAGAGTAGAGGTACTTGTTACCGATGCGCGAGTCCGAGCGCAGGATCGCTTCGATTTGGCGCACGTCGGCGCCAAAGCTGCTCGAGAGACGCGAGACTTGGTTGATCAGCGAAACGCGGCTAGCGAGCATGAGGTTTGCCGAGAGTTTGGCGAGCTCGGCCGTTTCGTGGTCGGTCACAAAGAGCGGACGCCCGTTGTGCAGGAGCGGATTGTAGAGTGCGCGCACTTTGTCGATGGCCCAATCTTCGAGTCCCCCGAGCACCACGCGCTCGGGGCGCATGAAGTCGGAGATCGCCGAGCCTTCTTTGAGAAATTCTGGATTGTTCACCACGGCGATGCGGTGTTTGGATTTGAGCGAAGCGACGAGCTCTTTGAGCTTGCGCGCGGTGCCCACCGGCACCGTGGACTTGATGACGAGCACGGTGTCGCGTTCCACGGCCGCGGCCACGTCGCGCACGGCTTGGTTCACGTAGCTCAGGTTGCAAGAGCCATCGGGATTGGCGGGGGTGCCCACAGCGAGGATCACGATGTCGGGGCCGAGAGTTTTTAGGCAATCCTGAGTTTTCGAGAAAAAGCTCAAATTGCCCAGAGCGAGCGATCCGGCGATGATTTCCGAGAGTCCGGGCTCGTAAATGGGCACTTCACCCTTTTGGAGGCGGCCGAGCTTCTCGGGGTTGATTTCGATGACCCCGACCTCGTAACCGAAGCTCGAAAAGCAAGCTCCCGCGACGAGACCCACGTAACCGGCACCAACGACTGCAATCTTACCAACGCTCATGTGGCTATATGTTTTAGGATGAGTTGGGCCCCGTGGCAATCCTAGCGTGCGGGCTGCCAATCTGCTTGACGCTAGAGCACGCGCCCTGCTAAGTGAACCAGACCATGCCACAGAGACT
>DATLIP010000015.1:0-30136 GCA_035539375.1 Bdellovibrionota bacterium
GGCTTGGCGTGCACGGCCATGGTGCGCGCGCCGCGCAGGCCGAGCTCTTCTTGGGTGGTGCCGGCCGCGAGCAGCGTGACGCCGCCCGCGTAGGTCGCGAGGTTTTTCATGACCTGCGCGGTGACGGCCATGCCGACGCGGTTGTCGAAGGCTTTGCAGAGCAGCAGGTTCGGATCGTTGAAGGTTTCGAAGCTCGAGTCGGGAACGATGGGGTCACCGAGCGAAATGCCGTAGGTTTCTTCGGCCGTCTTGCGGTCTTTGGCGCCCACGTCGACGAAGAGCGAATCCATGGAGAGGACTTCGTTGCGCTGGGCGGGTTTCAAAAAGTGCGGAGGGATGGAGGCGACGACGCCCATGATTTTTTTGCCGCCCTTGGTTTTGATCACGAGGCGCTGCGAGAGCAGGTTGTGCGTCCACCAGCCGCCGAGGGCGACGATCTGCACGAAGCCGTCGGGCGTGATGTTCTGCACGGCAAAACCCACTTCGTCCATGTGGCCCGTCACGAGAATGCGCGGTCCCTTGGTGGCTTTCTTAGAGGTGCAGAGCACGCCGCCCATTTTGTCTTTGGTGATGGTGCCGACCTTGTCGAGGTGGCGAATGAAAATCTCGGCGACTTCCCCTTCGTGGGCCGGGGCGCCGTGCGCGAGACAGAGTTCTTTGAGGAGATCTAGCGAATCTTGCTGTGACATAGGGCCCAACATATCACGGGGCCAGGCCGGATCCTATACCCGACCCAGCGCTAGCGGGGTCGGGTTGGCGAGTTATTAAGACTAGGCGTTCTGTTCGACCATCTTGGCCACTTCTTCGACGTGCTCGGTTTCCATGCGCACCATCTCGCGGGCCAGCTCTTCGAGGGGGATGTCGCCTTCGACGAGGGGAATCAGTTTGCGGTACATCTCGATGGCTTCTTTTTCGAAGGCCATCGATTCTTTAAGGATCTCGATCGTGGCGTGGGTCTTGGTGTCGGGCACGGCTTTGACCGCGAGCGAGGGGTGGGCGCCCAGGGCGGTGATCTTTTCGCCGATTTTGGCGGCGTGCTCGAAAGACTCCATGGCTTGTTCCTGGAAAAACTTTACGACCGGGATGCGGCCGGGGCCGCGGGCCATGAGGGAGTAGTGCAGGTAGCGCACGACGCCCGCAAGTTCGAGTTCGAGAATGTCGTTGAGGTGTTTGATGACCGCGTTTTTGTCTTTCATATGGAAAAACATTCTAATCCGAAATTTTTCGGGCGTAAGTGGCTTAGGTTTTTTGAGCGAGCATCCGATGGGACCTTTATGGAATGGTTGATCCCACTATCTTTGGTCGTGATGGGCGCTCTCAGCATCGGGTTCGAGCATTTGCTGCGCCGTTACGTGGAGAGCCGTGTGGAGCCGGGCCATTTTCAAAAAGCGCGCTACTACTCGGTACAGCAACTTGCCGAGCGCTTTGAGCGCCGCCAGTCGCTTTCTTGGGCGATGATTACCTTTGGTTTTTTTTGGTGCCTGACAAATCTTATTTAAATTCAATAATTTCAAAGAGATGACTTCTGACCCGACACGATCCGCTGGAGAATTCCCATAAAAAGCGCTATGGTCATCTGATCAATGCCTGACCCCGAACGGAGATTCAAAATTTGCCTCACCGGTGGCCCTGGTGCCGGTAAAACCGCCGTAGCCCAACTCATGAAGCGACAATTCGGGGATTTCGTCTATGTCGTTCCCGAATCGGCGACCATTTTGTACTCCGGGGGCCTGAGCCGTGCCCGCAACATCGCCGAGCAGTTTTACGTCCAGCGGGCCATCTACGAGCTCCAACGCCAGCAAGAAGAGATCGCCGACCTGCGTACCCAGGACGAATCCCAGGCCAAGCTCATTTTGTGCGACCGTGGGACCCTGGATTTTGCCGCCTACTGGGACGGCAGCCCCGAAGAGTTTCTTTTTGATGCGTCGTCCAGTTTAGAAGCTGAGCTGGCGCGTTATGATCTTTTGATCCACATGGAAACTCCGACCGGGGGCGACTATCAATTAGACGCTCGGGTTAGGGTTGAGGATGTGGAAAAGGCTCTAGAACTAGATCACCGCATTGCGGAAGCGTGGGTAAGACATCCGCGTCGCCACTTTGTGAAAAGTCGGAGCTCATTTATTGAAAAAGTTGAGGAAGTGATTTCCATCATCAATGAAAGCGTAAGGTTATACAGCAGCAATGAGCAAGTCATCTCTCGTGATAGTTGAGTCGCCGACCAAAGCGAAAACGATACGTAAATTTTTACCCAAAGAGTTCAAGGTCGAGGCCTCGATGGGCCACATCCGCGACTTGCCGCAAACGGCCGCCGACATTCCGGCTTCGCTCAAAAAAGAAGAGTGGGCCAAGCTCGGTGTCGACGTCGATAACAACTTTGAACCTCTATATATCGTTCCCAAAGATAAGAAAAAGATCGTTGCCGATCTCAAAAAGAAAATCGCCGACGCGGACATCTTGTATCTCGCGACAGACGAAGACCGCGAAGGAGAATCCATTTCGTGGCACCTGCTGCAGCTCTTAAAGCCCAAGATTCCCGTCAAGCGCATGGTCTTTCACGAGATCACCAAGAGCGCGATCACCGAAGCCCTCAATAAAACCCGCCAGGTCGACGAAAAGCTCGTGCGCGCCCAAGAAGCTCGCCGCATTCTCGACCGTCTCGTGGGTTACACCGTTTCGCCTCTGCTCTGGAAGAAAATCGCCTATGGCTTGTCTGCCGGACGCGTGCAGTCTTCGGGTTTGCGTCTCCTTGTGGATCGCGAGCGCGAGCGCATGGTTTTCAAATCGGCCGAGTACTGGGACGTTGACGCCGAGCTCGCCCAAAAAGGCGAGACCTTCAAAGCGCGCCTCATCGAGTGGAGCGGCAAACGTCTCGCCACCGGTAAGGACTTTGAGGATCTCACGGGCAAATTAAGAGACACCAAGCTTCAGTGGTTCAAAGAATCCGACGCCAAGAACGCGGTCAAAACCCTGAAGAGCGGCAAATGGAAAGTGCTCTCGGTCGAAGAAAAACCATTCACCTCCAAGCCTTCCGTGCCTTTCATCACTTCGACTCTGCAGCAGGAAGCCAACCGCAAGCTCGGCCTCTCCTCGCGCGAGGCGATGCGCACAGCGCAGCGGCTCTACGAAGAAGGTTTTATTACTTATATGCGTACCGACTCGCCCTCGCTCTCCAAGCAGGCGACCAAAGCGGCGCGCGACTGCGTTGAAGATCTCTTCGGCAAGGAATATCTTTCTGCGGAAGTGCGTTACTTCGCTTCCAAGTCCAAGGGCGCGCAGGAAGCTCACGAAGCGATTCGTCCTGCGGGTTCGGAATTCGTACACCCCAAAAATTCGGGTCTTAGCGGCAAAGAGCTCGCGCTCTACAACCTGATCTGGATGCGCACGGTGGCCTCGCAAATGGCCGAAGCCAAAAAACTCTCCGTCATCGCTCGCATCGAGTCGGGTGAGGGGCTATTCCAAGCCTCGGGCACCACGATTATCTTCGCAGGATTCTTGCGCGCTTATGTGGAGTCCTCGGACGATCCCGAAGCGGCGCTCGAAGACAAAGAAGTTGTGTTGCCGGCTATGAAAAAGGGCGACGAGCTGAACCTCGTGGAGCTCGATCCGCTTAGCCACGCCACGCTCCCGCCGGCGCGCTTTACGGAAGCCTCGCTTATTAAAATCCTCGAAAAAGAAGGCGTCGGTCGTCCATCGACTTACGCATCGATCATCGACACCATCGTGAACCGCGGTTACGTGCGCAAAAACGGCAACGCCCTGGTGCCTACCTTTACGGGCATGGCGGTGGTGCAGTTTTTGGAGAAGCATTTCTCAGAGCTCGTAGATCTCGGCTTCACTTCGCAAATGGAAGAGTCGCTCGACGAGATTGCCGAAGGCAATCTCGAGTGGATTCCGTACCTGAAGAAGTTCTACCTCGGCGCCACAGGCCTGCGCTCGCAAGTTGAGAAAAAAGAAAAGAGCATCGATCCCACGGAGTCGCGCTCTATCGACATTAAGAACCTCGAAGGTGTGGAAGTGCGCATCGGCCGCTTCGGCCCCTACGTGGTGAAAGAAGGCTCCAGCAAAAACGAAGAGTCGGTGAACGCCTCGATCCCCGAGAGCTACGCTCCCGCGGATCTCACTCCGGCGGATGTTGAGCAGATCATCAAGATCTCGGCCGAGGGCCCTAAGCCCATCGGTGTGGACCCCGAAACCAAACTGAACATTTACTGCCTGCTCGGTCGCTTCGGCCCTTATGTGCAGCTCGGTGAAGTGACGGACGACATGCCCAAGCCTAAGAGGTCGTCGGTGCCCAAGGGGATGAACCCTGCGGAGATCACCCTCGATCAGGCGCTGCACTTGCTCGCGCTTCCGCGTGATCTGGGTGTGCATCCCACCTCGAAGAAACCCATCGTCGCCAACCGCGGCCGTTTTGGCCCGTACGTGATGCACGACGGCGACTTCCGCTCGCTCAAAAAAGACGACGATGTGTACACAGTGACACTCGCGCGTGCCCTGGAGATCCTCGCGGAAGAAAAGCAGGGTCGTCGAGGCGCCAAGGTGCTTAAAGAGTTCGACCTGCCCGGCAAGAAAGTGCAAAAAGTACAGCTCCTCGAGGGCAAGTACGGGCCCTACCTGAAGCTCGGCAAAAAGAACTTTTCGGTGCCCAAAGAGATCGATGCTGCCACCTTGGAATTGCCTAAGGTGATTGAAATCGTAGGGATCGAGGAGAAGGCCACCAAAGCCGTGCCCAAAACGGCCGGCGGTAAGCCTATGAAACCCTCGCCCGGTACCAAAAATGTGGTTCGCAAGGGCGGCGCTAAAAAATCGATCGCAAAAAAAGCAGCGGCAGGGCGCAAGGGCTAGTCCCGAGCGCTTGATCCCGTCCCATCGCTATGTTAGCAAGTGGCCTACCTAATCGGGTAAGTGTCGGCGCGTAGCGCAGCCTGGTAGCGCATCACCTTGGGGTGGTGGGGGTCGTGGGTTCAAATCCCGCCGCGCCGACCAATTTTAAGCCGGTTCCGGAATCACCAAATCACTTCGAAACATCCTTGATCCACCCGAGGACTTCCGCGCCCAATTTGAAAGTCAAATAGATCAAAATGAGTCCAGATACCAGGCAGACGCCGCGCATGGCCCTTGGGCTCGACAAAAGGCGACTGGCACGAGTGCTCAGGAGCACGAGAGCTAAAAACCAAAGCGCCGAAAACACGGCCGCTCCGGCACCAAAGTAAAAGCGCTCACTAAAGAGAGCAAATCTTGACGAGTAGCCGCCAATCAAAACGATTGTGTCGAGCAGAGCGTGAGGGTTGAGCAAGCTAAAAGCAAGACTCGCTAAAATAGTCTGTTTGATGGTGACCGTGGAGGCCAAGGCTTGCGGAAGTTCCACGCCATTTTTGGCTTCGCGCAGTTTGAGCAGGCCGTAATAAAAAAGAAAAGCGACACCCAAGACGCCGAGAGAAATCTTCAGCATGGGCATCTGTACAAAAATGCTGGCAACGCCGAGCACCCCAACAAAAATGAGCATCGCATCGCAAAGCGAAGCAATGAGCGCGACCAGTAGTGGGTGCTGTCGCCGCAGTCCCGCGTTCAGCACAAAAAGGTTTTGCGCGCCCAGCGCTAGGATGAGACTCGCTTGAAGAAGAAATCCCTGGGCAAAAACTCTGAACATGGCCTTAGTTCATCCTGGTCGTGATCTTTTGGAAAACACGCAAAAACTCGGCAGGCTGATCGATGTAGACCCCATGAGCAGCTTTACGAATCAGGTAAAAATGGTCAGGGCTGAGAAGGGTTTTGATTTCGTTCAGAGTTCTAGGAGAATAAAGCCCATCTTCGTCGCCGTAGATGCCATAGATGCGTGAGCGGTTTTCGCGAACGATTTCCGTATAGTTGCGGTAGATAAAGTTCTCGTTTCTGAGGAATGCCCGCGTGGAACTTCGCTCCATGGGCGACGGGTGCTCTGCGATCACCTTGCGCAAACGCAACTCCCGTACGCTTGGTTGACGTGTTTGTAGCAGGCGGCAGCGCATGACGATATGCTCGTCGAGCAGGGCATTGGCCGCCGCGGTTTCAGCAGCGTTCGCGCGTCGCTCAGTGAGTGTTCGAAAGCTTTGGGTGATTTCTGCGAGGGCCGCAGCGTTCTTCCTGGCTCGATAGCGGGCGGCACAGTTTTCGTAGGCGTCTTGCTCGAGTTTCCAAAAATCAATCGGCGCACTCTGCAGGACAATGGCCCGCGCGACTTTTGGGTAACGCTGTTCAAAGTTTAGCGCGATGGGGCCGCCGTGTGAAGAGGCGAGCAAGATGGGCGCTTTGATGCCGAAGCGTTGGAGGATGGCGAAGAGGTCCTCGGCGTAGGTGGTGTAGTTGTAGTTGTCGCTCACGGTGGGACCGCTGCGACCCTGTCCGCGCTGGTCGTAAGTGACGACGAAAAAACCTAGCGATGCGATTCGCTGTGCGGTGGTCACTTCAAAATCGGCGCTGTTGTAACCTGGGCCGCCGTGAACAAATACAACGGCCGGGCGCTGTGGATCTCCGAAGGTTTTGACGTAGAGCTCGTTCTTCGCCCGCGAAGCCGTGGTGCAAGCGACCACTGCCAAGGTGGCCACGATCCCTAGGGCTTGCGTACGACGTAGCAGCGTTAGCATGGCGCCTACTTCGCCGATGGGCAAGCCTTGTACAGTTCTTCTATGGCATCGAAGAGACGGTCGCGTGAAGCTTTGTTCGTGAAGAGAAGCTCTTGGGCAGGTTGGTTGTAGTGCATGTTGTGTTCGTCCCCAGCTACAGGAGTGTCGGAGAGCGAGAAGTCTACACCCGAAATCATGATGGCGGGAACATAAGAGCCGTACGAGGTGACGACTTTTTTATAGTAGGTGGAGTCCTTGGGGTTTAGCTTTAAGAATTCTTCGATGAACGGCGCTTTTGCGTAAGCATCGATGTTTTTTCGCGAGAGCACACCTTTTTTCAAATAGATCTTATAGCCGAGGTTGTAGGAACCTTGTCCTTCAGTGAGCTCGTCACCGGTAAACACGATCACGCAGGGGTTCGCGCCGGCGGTGGTCGAGATCCACTTTTCGGAATAAGGGCTGGCGATCATCTTTTCTTCTTCAACAATCTTGTCGATCTTGGCACGCAGGGGCACGAGTTTGGCCCGCAGCGCTTCGGCGCTGGCGGCTTCACTGGCGCGACGAGCTTCCTCGTCGGCGCGCTTTTTGGCCATCGCGGCTAGCTCTTCGGCGGTGAACTCGGGAGCATTGTGGTCGCCGGCGTCGACGGTGTCGTCACTGAGTTTGGTCCAGCCGCGCACTTTGGCTTTTCCGGAAACTTTGGAATCCGACACCACAGAGTTGTCAAAGATGCGAGCTTCACCAAAAACTTCGCTGTTGTTTTTGATCACGGCGTTGCCGTAGACGCGGGCCGAGCCGTAAATTTCGCTGTTCATCACAAGCGCAGAGCCGTAAACACGGGCTGATTCACGCACCGAGGAACTGCCGCAGATCACCGCCTCGCGGCCGATGACCACTTGATCGTCGGTGTCGTCGACGTCTGCTTGGTAAGAAACAAAACCCCCTTCTTCGGGGTTCGATCGCTGCTTGTAGTTAACAAAGATATAGCCTTTTTCGAGCTCGCCCTTCGCGTTCTTACACCGCTCATTGGTCACGTCTTTGGGGGCCGCAATCGAGAGGGTGGAGAGGGTGAGTAGCGCGAGGGTGAACTTGAAATTCATGCCACGGAGCTAGCATTACCGCGGCGCATTAGCCAACCGGAAATATTGGGTATCTTTGGCCTCGAGAACTTTTATTGAATTCACGTAGATAGTGGCGTGATCGAGTTCGGGGCCCGCGCTAGAAACACAGATCATGAACGATCTCACTCGCCTCCTCGACGCTCACCGCTCGATTCGTAAGTTTCAAGACCGCACGATCGAAGAGCCACTTCTCGAAGAGATTCTGCGCACAGGAACGCGTGCGTCCACCTCGGGCAACATGCAATTTTATTCGATTGTCGCAACTCGCGATGCGGAGATCAAAACTAGGCTCTACGAAGCGCACCGTCGCCAAGAGATGGTTCTGCACGCACCGGTGGTGCTCACCTTTTGCGCCGATCAGCATCGGCTTACGGAGTGGATGAAATCGGAAGGTGCGGATTACGCCGGCGACAATTGGATCGGCTGGCTCCGCGGCGTGATCGATGTCTCGCTTGTGGCGCAAAATGTGGCGGTGGCGGCCGAGTCTCATGGCCTAGGCATTTGCTACATGGGCAGCACGCTGATGGCGGCCGATAAGATTGCGGAGATTCTTCGTTTGCCCAATTTGGTTTTTCCTGTCACGAGTCTTGTGATCGGCTGGCCCGATGAGAGTCCTGCGCGAGTGGAGCGCCTGCCTCTGGAAGCCGTTGTTCACCGAGAAATTTACGAAACGCGTTCCGTAGAAAAAATAAAATCGTTCTACGCCGATCGCGAAGCCGAAGCCTGGGAGCGACTCAAGAACAATGCTGCGATCAAGGGCAAAGTGGATTCGGGTGAGATCAAAAACACCGCGCAGATTTACACGAATCTAAAATATTCACGCACTTCGCTCGAAACTTATTCGGAAACCGTGGAACGGGCCTTAAAAGATCTTTCAGTGTTGACGCGCGTCAAAGGCGGCCGCTAGTTGTTTAGGCCGAGGTAAAAACATGATTCAAAAACTCAAATCGTTCCGTTTTTCCGCCCTAGCAATATTGGCTTCGGCCGCTGCCCACGCTCAATCCACCCCTCCCGTCGATACGATCACCGACGATGAGCTCGCCGACGCCAGGTATTCCCTGAGGCAAGAGACCAACGACGAAGCCGATAATGTCATTGATTACGACGTTTCGCCCGTAGCGTTCAGCTACGCTTCGGACTTCGAATGCGAAGCCGTGCCGCTCGGCATGGCGGGCAAGAACTATTTGTTCTACGCCGACGGCTCCATCACGATCAAACGCTTCTTCGCCATCGGTTCCAACCTCAACGGCTGGCGCCGTAGCGTTCAGGCTTGGATCCCTCAAAACGGCGCCCTCACCCCGAGCAAAACTTATAAAATCGAATCACGTGCCCTTAAGGGTAAGACCGAGGCGCAGGCCGAAGCCGCCGCGAACAAGCTTTGCCGAGACCTCGAGAAGCTTACCGATTATGACCCGCTCATGGACTATTTTCGCTATGATGAAGACGCGGGTTCCGTGCACTGGAACGGTTTTAACCTCAACGTGGATCCCGAGCCTGTGCTGCGCAACGGCCAACGCGTGAATCTCGTGAAGTCGATTCGTCGCACTATCAACCAGGTTCGTTGGTCGCCGCTTCTGAAAACTTTCTTCAAAAAGAACAAGCGCGTGGGCTTCGTCAAAGTTCAGGTTAACAAAAAGCCTGACCTCGACGACAGCAACAACTACTAGTTAAACGTTCCTCTTTAGGCGCTGGATCTGGCTCACTGCTAGGTTCAGCGCCTTTTTTTATGGGATTTTTCAAACCTGAATCGGTTTGAAGGTCGTGTCAGCGGGATCGTACTCTAGGAGTTCGCCACGCTCGAGATCAAAGTATAGGCCCATTAGCACGAGGCCGCGATCGTTCACCGCTTCTTGCACAAAGGGAAAGGTCTTGAGGTTTTCGATCGACGAGAGGATGGCTTCGGTCTCGCAGTGCGCACAGAGTTCGTCTTGGCTCGCGCCGGGATATTTTTGCAGCACGCGCTCTTTGGCGCTCTCGGCGATGCGCATCCACTTGCGTACAAAAGAACCCGGAGCGGTGATCTCGGGATTCACCAGGGCGCGGATGCCGCCGCACTGGCGGTGGCCAAGTACGATGATGGTCTCGACCTTGAGGTTGACCACGGCGAATTCGATCGCCGAGCTCACCCCGTGAAAACCGCCGCTCGACTCAAAGGGCGGCACGAGATTGGCCACGTTGCGGATCACAAAGAGATCGCCCGGTGAAGCGGAGCTCAGCAGCGCCGGATCCACGCGCGAATCGCTGCAACCAATGATGAGTGTTTTGGGCGACTGGCCCGTGGACGAGAGTTTGTCATAGAGCGCATGTTTTTCGGCAAAGTAAACTTCGCGGAAGCGTTTGAACCCGGCCATCAGCTTGATGATATGTCTTTGCGCCACGCCAAAACGCTAAAGACCGCAGGCGGTCCCGTCAAGCGCGATCATCCGGTTTTCCACGCCGAGCGGTCGTATAGACACAGCCCGGCGATGATTTCACGCGGCTCAAAGCCAATGCGCTTGTACATGGCGATGGCGGGGCCGTCTTCTTCGGCCTGCATCACAAAAAAGCGTCCGCCTGAGTCCAGGGCAGCGTGGCGGATGAGACTCTGGCAAATGCCCTGGCGGCGGTAAAAAGGGTGAGTTTCGATGTTCTGAAAGCGCGCCACGCCGTCTTCCTGGTA
This sequence comes from Bdellovibrionota bacterium, assembly GCA_035539375.1. GTDB lineage: Bacteria > Bdellovibrionota > UBA2428 > UBA2428 > UBA2428 > DATLIP01. The sequence continues at coordinate 10,383 of DATLIP010000015.1, forward strand.
AAGGCCCAGGTCTGAGACGAGCAGGTTCCCGTCGAAGGCTCCGTACCAAGCTCCCATGCCACTCTCCTGAAGGCGGCGATAGTTGTCGTAGCGCTTTTTCGCAAAGCTCCGGTAGAGTTCAGGCCGAAACTCGTCGCGACTCACCTCAACGTGCAGTTCGATCACCTGTTGCCACTCTTCGGGAGTCTCGATGCGGCGAAATTCAAAGTTGGTGTTGGGGTGCTGGATCGTGATCGCCTCGGCCACGAGCACCACGGTTTCGCTATACTCAAAGCCCGTGGCCTTGAACCGCTCGAGCTCCGCCGGCTCGGGGGTGCCCGTTCCCCAGAGAAAGGTTTGGTGCTCGATGCCTTCGATCTTGGCGAATTCGTTTTCGTAAAGTTTGGTCCAGCGCTCCAGGTCGCCGCTTTGCGGAGCGTTTTTGAAGACCAGCAAGTTGCCATAAAAATAAGTCGGGTTCGAAGGCGTGCGCACGAGCTGGTAATCCGCGCGCTCTTCCACAACGCCGTTGTGACGGTGGAACATGAGTTCGGTCTTGAGTCCTAAAGTGGTCATGGTGAGGGTTCACAAAGTAACTCGAGGGCTTGTCTCTTGGCAAAGCGGCGGCGAAAGGTTGCAAACTATTAAGATATCTTAATGGCAAATCAATCAGCAATTGAAGCTCAGTGACTAAGCTCAAAGTACATGGAGGTTAACAATATATGTTAAGATGGGCCGTTACGTTCTTGATCATTGCTCTCATTGCCGGGGCCTTAGGTTTCGGTGGTGTTGCAGGCGTCTCTGTAGATATGGCGAAGATTTTATTCTTTATTTTCCTCGTCCTCTTTGCGGTCTCGCTCGTTTTCAACGCATTTCGTGGAGGTGGCAAGCGACTTTAGCTCGCTTGAGCCAAAACCGAAATTTTGAATAGGACCCTTGGTTTCACCCTTTGAAGCCAAGGGTTTTTTTGCATCCCGCAACTACGTTGACGAACGCGGCGTGGATGTTTAGTCAAAGGAATAGAAACCAAGGAAATAGAGACCAAAGACAATATGAGCGCAGAAATTCACAATCCCATAGCCATTAGCCTTTCCCAAGCCGCAACAAAACTTGAAGACGACATTGCGAGTTTGCAGCGCCTCAGCGAACAGATTGAAGAGGTCGACGTCAAAACCGACGGAGGCCTTAATCATGCGCGCAAGTTGATGGCGCGTTTTAGCGAGTACGGGAATTCGGTTTCTGAGGGGGTGCAGAATCTTGCGCAGGCCCTGGGCGATGCGCAGGTGCGAGCCGAAAAGGCCGCTGCCGTGGTTTCGGCCCGTGCCGATCTGGTGAAGCTCCGTCAGGAGCAAGAAGAGTCCCTCCTTGATCGCTTCCAATCGCTCGTAGGTCGCGTGCGCGAAATCACTTCCGAAATGGCGATGCTCAAGCGTCCCGAGGGCATTTCGCTCAGCGAAGCCGAGCGGCCTCAGGTGCTTAGCAAATTGTCCGATTTTGATTCACAGCTGCTTATGGTGATCGAACAGATGCGCGCTCTGCGCGGCGATGCCAAAGACTGCCATATGAAAAATCTTGAGCGTGATATCGATGCTCTCACTCAGAGCGTGGATGCGGCTCGCCGCAAGCTGAGTGCCGTCACCGACGGCACGGTGCATGTGAATTCCGCCAAGGCTTAAAGCTTGGGCTTGACCGTTTCGGTGGCAAGCGTGTCCGGCGTGGGTCGACGAGTGTCTTGCTTGAGCGAGGTTATGACTTCGAGCATTTCTCGAAGTTTGGCCGCTACCTTTATATGACCGGCGTCACCGGATTTGTCGAAAATGTGCTCTTCTAAAGTTTGGCGTATTTCGAAGGACATCACATCAAGATCCATAGAGAGCCGAATAACACCGCTGATCTTGCGCTTGGGCTCGCTGCTGTCTCCCGTGAAGGCTGGTACTGTGTACTCCACGCGCTGGTCGCTCACGCATAGCGCTTCGGCTTCGCTTTGGTTGAGGGCCCAGCGTGATTTGGCAAATGCGAAGGTCGACTCGAAGTTCGTGACATATCCTGAACGCTCTTTGTAATAAGTGATTTTGGTCGGCAGGTGCTCTTGGTTTTCAAAAGCCGGCACTGCGAGTCGCTTGAGGTCGCTGAGCACAAAGTTTTTTAGAACCTTCCATTTTCCACTTTTGTTGCCTTCGATGAAGGTCATCGTTTCGGCCGCGAGACGCTGAATTTTTTGGTAACCTGTGACTGCCGCGCGTGCGCAGCTCACGGTGTGCTGAACTTCGGCAGACTCTGTATGTCCGGCCACGGGTTCCACGGCGAGCGCCAAGGAAGTCTGGAGGGCGAGAGTGGCAATCCAAAAGCGCATGCTCATGGGAATAGTATACCCAAAAAGCCGTTTTCCTGGCCCCCTAAAGGCCATCAAAACCTTGTCGCTGACCCCGCCATTCACCGAATTTTGGGTGTTTGGGGGCGGATGGCGCTACACATCATTCTTCGTTTGCGTATTTGCCGCTCCCAAACTACCTTGCAGGGCAGCAGGCCCAGGCTTGATCCTAAATAAAGTGAGGTGTTTGTGAGTTCTACATCAACCTTAAGACTATCCATTATGATGTTCCTTCAGTTTTTTGTGTGGGGTGCTTGGTACGTGACCGTCGGCAACTACATGACGAGTCTGGGAATGTCTGACATCACCCACTGGGCTTATACCGTAAGTCCCATCGCGGGGATCATTGCCCCTTTCTTTTTGGGCATGGTGGCCGACCGTTACTTCGCTGCGCAAAAAGTTCTCGGAGTGCTTCACCTCGGTAGCGGCATCACCCTCATTGCGGCTCCGTTTTTTGCCGACAATCCCACGAGCTTTCTCGTGATCCTCTTTATTCACATGCTTTGCTACATGCCCACACTGGGCCTCAGCAACTCGGTGGCCTTCCAGAACATTCAAAATCAGGAAAAGCAATTCCCCGTGATTCGCGTTTTCGGAACCATCGGATGGATCGTTGCGGGCATCTTTGTGAGTGCCGTTCTGCACGCCGACCAAACGCCGATCCCACTCTACACGGGTGGTGCTGCGGCCATCTTGCTCGGTCTCTACAGCTTCACGCTTCCCAACACGCCGCCGCGTCCGCAAACAGAAAAGGCCACTGTGGCCCAAATTCTGGGTTTCGGCGCGCTTTCCAAACTCAAGGGCAAGCCCTTTTGGATTTTCATCATCAGCTCCTTTCTGATCAGCATTCCGCTCGCGGCCTATTACAATTTCGCGCCTCTCTTTGTGAACCAGTCGGGAATGTCGGATCCGGCTTTCCGCATGAGCTTTGGCCAGATGTCCGAAGCGATCTTCCTCTTTGCGATGCCGCTCTTCTTTAGCCGTCTCGGCGTGAAGAAGATGCTTCTCGCTGGCATGGCCGCTTGGGTGCTTCGTTACGCGCTCTTCTCCTTTGGCGCGCCGATCGGTGTGCTGAGCACGGGCGCCGAAGCGATGATCATCGTGGGCATCTTGCTCCACGGCATTTGCTACGATTTCTTTTTTGTTACGGGTCAGATCTATGTCGACCGCAAGGCTAGCGCCGAGATTCGCTCGCAGGCCCAAGGCTTTCTTGTCTTTGCCACCTACGGCGTGGGCATGCTGATTGGCGCACAGATTTCGGGCTGGCTCTACAACCATTACCTTGCGGGCGGCACCGCGCTAAGCCCCGAGCAGTGGAAGAGCTTTTGGCTGGTTCCGGCGGGCTTTGCCTTTTTGATCATGGTCTTCTTCGCACTTCAGTTCAAAGACCGTGATGTGGAACCCAAAACCGCGATTTAGAGTGCAGAGGATACGAGGTCATGGCTAAAGCACTTCGACTGGGACTCATCGGCGGCGGAGACGATTCGTTCATCGGCGCCATTCATCGCATGGCGGCTCGCCTGGATGGTGAATACGAAATTTGCGCCGGGGTGCTGAGCTCCAATCCCGAAAAGTCCAAACGCAGCGGAGAGAAGATAGGTCTTCCCTCGGACCGTGTTTACGGCAGCTATCAGGAAATGTTCGCTGCCGAAGCCAAGCGTGCGGACGGCATTCAGGCGGTTTCCATCGTGACCCCGAACCATGTGCACTACGGTCCCGCGAAGCTCGCTCTGGAGTCGGGCATCGATGTGATCATCGACAAGCCCCTATGCCTGGATCTGGGTGAAGCTCGCGAACTGCGCGAGCTCGTTCAAAAAACAGGCCTGGGTTTTGCGCTCACCTACACCTACGCCGGTTACCCTGCGGTGATCGAAGCCAAAGACCTTGTGGCAAGCGGCCGTCTCGGCAAGCTGCGCAAGGTGGTGGTGCAGTATCCGCAGGGCTGGCTCGGTGAGAAGATCGAAGACCAAAATCAAAAACAAGCCAGCTGGCGCACCGATCCTAAACGGGCCGGTGCGAGCTGCTGTTTTGCCGACATCGGCTCGCACGCCATTCAGCTTGCGGAGAACATCAGCGGACAACGCGTGAACCAGGTGCTCGCCGAGCTGCAAACTTACGTTCCGGGCCGCAGCCTCGACGACGATGCCACGGTGCTGCTGCGTTTTGACGGCGGCATGAAGGGTGTAGCACTTGTGAGCCAAATCAGTAGCGGCGAGGGCAACGCGCTCAAGATTGCCCTCTATGGCGACAAGGGCGGCCTGCATTGGTCGCACGACAACAACAACCAACTCATCTTGCAGTGGACCGATCGTCCCCGAGAGATCCTAGAGATCGGTGGTGACAAGGCTTACCTGAGCGAAGCCACGCGCCGTTTTGTGCGTACCCCCTCGGGACACCCCGAAGGTTATATCGAAGCCTTCGCAAACATTTACACCTCTTTTGCCCGTCATGTGCGCGCGCGCCGCGCGGGCGAAAAACAACCTTACGAATTTGCGGACGTGCACGATGGGTTTCGCGGCATGGCTGTGGTCGAGGCGGCGCTCACCTCTTCGAACGAAGGATCGGTGTGGACGAAAGTCGCCGACAAATAAAGGAAGCAACGTTTATGCAAAAGATCAAAGGACCTGGAATCTTTATCGCCCAATTCATTGGCGACAAGTCCCCTTACGACAATCTCAAAAACATTGCCAAGTGGGCCGCAGGTTACGGCTACAAGGCTTTGCAGCTCCCTACGCTCGACGCCAGGTTTTTGGATTTGGCCAAGGCCGCGGAGAGCCAAACCTACGCCGACGAGGTGCGCGGCACACTCGCCGAATACGGGCTACAAGTCTCCGAGCTCTCTACGCACTTGCAGGGACAGCTCGTTGCCGTGCACCCTTCCTACGACGAGCTCTTTGATGGTTTTGCCCCTGCAAACGTACGCGGCAATCCCAAGGCGCGCACCGAGTGGGCCACGGCCCAAATGAAGCTCGCCGCCAAAGCGAGCCAGCGTCTCGGACTCAAGGCGCACGCCAGCTTTTCGGGCGCGCTGCTATGGCCTACCTTTTATCCCTGGCCGCAACGACCCGCGGGCCTTGTGGAAGAAGGCTTTGCCGAACTCGCGCGTCGCTGGAAACCGATCTTGAACGCTTTTGACGAATGCGGTGTGGACGTTTGCTATGAGATTCACCCGGGCGAAGATCTGCACGATGGTCTCACCTTTGAACGTTTTCTCGAGGCCACGGGCAATCACCCGCGTGTGAAGATGCTCTACGATCCGAGCCATCTCATTTTGCAGCAGCTCGATTATTTGGGCTACATCGACGTGTATCACGAATACATCAAGGCCTTTCACGTGAAAGATGCCGAGTTTCGTCCGAGCGCCCGCAGCGGCGTTTATGGCGGGTATGAGTCGTGGGTCAACCGCGCCGGGCGTTTCCGCTCCCCGGGCGATGGCCAGGTGGATTTCAAATCGATCTTCTCCAAGCTCACCCAGTACGGTTACGACGGCTGGGCCGTGCTCGAGTGGGAATGCTGCCTGAAGGATTCTGAGCAGGGCGCCAAAGAGGGCGCTCCGTACATCGAATCTCAGCTCATCGACGTGGCAAAAAAAGCCTTCGACGATTTTGTGGGCGTCGCTACCGATTCCGAGCGCAACCGCCGCATCTTAGGCCTGTGATAAACTGGTTGACGTGAACCTACGTGCACTGGGCATTCTCGAAGTCATCGTCTCGGGCGTCTGCTTTGGATTTTTAGGTTACTTTGGTCGCCTTGCTTACGGGCAGGGTATCGCCCCTGGTGAGCTGCTCAGCCTGCGCTTTTTGATTTCGGCCACGGTGCTGCTGGTGGTTTTTGGCTTTAAATTTTTACTGACACGCGAGTGGGGCTTGCGCCTTTCATGGCGCGAGATCTTGGACTGCTTGGGACTTGGAATCTTTGGCTATGCGGTGTTCTCGAGCTGTTTCTTTTTTGCTCTGCAATTCATTTCCGCCTCGCTTACCGTGCTGCTGCTCTATCTCTATCCGTGTTTTGTGGCTCTCGCTGCGCATACCTTTTTGGGTGAGCGTCTGGCCCTGCGCGATGTCTACGCCCTGGTGCTCTCCACGCTAGGTCTGGTCTTTGTGGTGGGCTCCGAATTTCAGGTAACAAGCGGCGTGGGCATTGCCCTGGGGCTCGGCTCGGCGGTGGTCTATGCGGCGTACATTCTTTACTCGCGCAAAGCGCTACAGAAAACTTCTGCTTGGGCCAGTGTTTTTTATATTCAGATCGGAGCGGGCGTGGTGCTGGCACTGCTAAATTTTCACACGCCCCTGCGCCCCGTGGAGATTGTCTCGCAGTCGTGGCCATTGCTGCTGCTCATGGCGATCGTGGCCACGCTCATCGCCATGGCGCTTTTTCTGAGCGCTCTGGCTAAACTCACGAGCACCGAGGTGTCGATTCTCAGCAACACCGAACCTCTTACGGGGCTTGTGGTAGCGGCGCTCCTGATGGGCGAAAGGCTCAGTCCTCTTCAGTATTTAGGAGGCCTCTTGGTCTTGGCTGGCCTGTGCCTTTTGGCGCTCAAAAAGAAGCCTGTACTTGATAAGGCCGACTCAGTATAGGTGGGGCCGTGGCCACAAAATGCGCACATTCCGAAGAGGGCGGTCTCCACAAGGCCGCACTCGCCCGGCTCGAAGCCTCGGGGCTGAAGCTCACGCCCGTGCGTCGGCGCATTTTGTCGTTTCTCACCCGCAGCCACGGACCCTTCACGATCGAAGAGATTCACGAGGGGCTCTCGGGTCTCGACTGCAATCTGGTAACGGTTTATCGAACACTCGCGAGCCTCGAAGAGGCGGGACTGGTGCGCAAGTACGAGATCGGCGACCGCGTGGCGCGTTTTGAATACCTCTGTAGCGAACATCCGCATCATCATTTGATCTGCACCCAGTGTAAGAAGATCGAAGTGCTCGACGCGGATATCCTTTCGCCGGTGCGCAAGCTCGCCCGTCAACGAGGTTTTGTTTCGCTCTCCGCGTCCGTAGATATTTTTGGTTTGTGCGAAGATTGTGACGCCTAAATTCTGCTAATCTGCCCTTATGTTTTTCAAACGTCTCGGTGCGAAACCCGCAGGGGCCCGGCTCCAAAAAATCCTGAATTCGCCTAACTTTTATCAGGGTGCTTTTCGCAATTACCATCCGACCACCGTGATGCGCTCGCCCACTCAGGCGCCCGCCACGGTCACCGATTTGGTGATCAGTCTCACTAGTCGAAGCGAGGTGAAACCCCCAGTGCCGCTGCCAGTGGTAAAGAGCGATTTGCACGCGCTCGGCGAAACAGGGCCGGAAGTGATTTGGTTCGGTCATTCGTCTTACCTCATTGCTCATCGCGGACGTCGCATTTTGGTGGACCCTATCTTCAGCAAATACGCCTCGCCCGTGCCAGGCATCATTCGCGCCTTCGGTGGCACGCACACTTATAAAGTAGAGGATTTTCCGGACATTGATTTGCTTGTGATCACGCACGACCACTACGATCATTTGGATTACGAGACGGCACGTGCGCTGCGCTCCAAAGTCAAAGCCGTATGCACTTCGCTGGGCGTAGGCGCTCACCTCGAGCACTGGGGTTACGAAGGCGCACGGATCTCAGAACTGGATTGGTGGGAGAGCGCGCGCGTGATGGGCGACGTTCAGATCACCGCCACACCGGCGCGACACTTCTCGGGGCGCGCTCTCAAGCGCGGACAAACCCTGTGGTCGTCCTTCGTGCTCGACTTCGGTGGCAAGCGGTTTTTTATCGGGGGGGATTCGGGCTACGGCTCGCACTTCGCCGAAATCGGCAAACGCTTTGGCCCCTTTGATTTGGCTTTCGTGGAGTGTGGGCAATATGGCGAAGGCTGGCCGCTGATTCACGCCTTTCCCGAGCAGAGCGCGGAGGCGGCCCGTGATTTGGGTGCCAAATGGATCTTGCCCACCCACTGGGCAAAGTTTTCGCTCTCGTTTCATCCGTGGTCGGAGCCCCCCGAAAGGGTGAGCCGCGCGGTTCAGGCCTTCGACGTGACATGTGTCACGCCGCGGATCGGTGAAGTGCTTTCGCTAGAGAAGGCTCCGGCGACGGAGCCCTGGTGGCGTGAGATCAGTGCTCGTCGCGACTGAGTTCTTGGGCGACGAGTTCCAGGCCTCTGTCGAGCTCACGGCTCTGGGGGCCGCTGAGGTTCTGCAGGCGGGTCATGTCCAGGCTGTCGTGCTTGGCGCGAAAGTTGAGCGCCGAAAACGCCACTAGCATCGCGATGAAGGCGATAAAAAAGTCTCTCATGCCGCTGGCTCCTTCTTGTCACCTTCGGGCGGATTGCGCTCGTTCATGAACATGTTGAAGTCTTCGGCGATTTCCGGAAAGAAATCATGGTCGCGAAACTTCAGGGGTTTGTCCACGCGGCGCTTGAAGGTGTATTCCTGCAGATAGCGTTGCAGGTTGTACAGCGGACCGGCAATTTTGTGCGAATAGATGATGCCCACCAGCGCGAGTAGCGCGGTGGTGATGAACGCCGCGACGATAAAAATCCAGTTCATCGCGAGTTCTTGGTGCTGCACAAACTTAAAGAAAACATGATTTTCGTGCAGGCCTACGGCTTGTCCCGCTTCCTTCATTTTAGAGAAGAAATACGAGTTGGCGAAAAAGAAGACCCCGACCGTGATCAATGACGAAACGATCTGAAACGCCAAAAAACGGAATTGGAATTCCGGGTTGATCAGAAATCGGGTACGTCGGTTGCGAATCTTGAGATCTTGGGTGTGAGACATGATGTCTTCAGTATGAAGGGGTGGGGGGAAACTTCAAAATGTCGTTTCAGTGAAATTAGGATTAAGAGATCGTTGCCGTCGTAAGGTGTTGAAGTTTAACGATAAAAATGGGCGCAGATTTCAATGTGCGGGGTGTTTGGAAACATATCGATGGGCTGCACTTTGGACACCTTAAAGCCCCGGCCCAGGAGCTTTGCGGCGTCGCGGGTAAAGGTGCTCAGGCTGCACGAAACGTAGAGCACGTGATCCACGGAGGGAAAGCGCTCCATAAAGTCGTCAATGTTTTCGAAGCCTTCGCGAGGGGGATCCAAAAAGAGCAAGCTCGGATTGGCCACGAGATGCTTGATGCGGTTCCAAGCGGAGGGTTTGAAAAGGTTCCACGCCAGGGTCTGCGTTTTGGGCAAGCGCCTTTCGCTGAGCTCGTTTACGGAAGATTCAGAGATCTCCGCGGCCACGATCGAGTTCACGTTGGGAGCTTCGGCGAGGATTTCGGTAAAGTTGCCCGCGCCACAAAAGAGCTCGACGACGTCGTGCGTGCCGCCGATGTGGCGGAGTTGTTGGCGCAGCCAATCGCGCATGGCTTCATTCTGATCATGGTTGCCCTGCAAAAAGGGCAGGCGGGTGTTGAGGGCCACCTCTTCAGGCTTCCACTCGCTCTGGTCGTTGATCTCCACGTAATTCCACAGGTAGCGGCCCGAGGGGCGCCAGGCGTCGTTTGGCAATTGCGCACGCAAATCGGTGAGGCGACGCGAGCACTCGTCGTTCAGCACTGCGCAGTGATCGACATCGACGAGGGTTTTGTTTTGGTGCGAGACAAAGCCCAATCGCTGACCATCGGTTTTGAGCTGCGCACGATTGCGGTATCCAAGTGAGAGGGGTGAGGCGAGGGTAGGGAGCAGTTCCCCTGCATCGCCCAGCACCTTGGCGCGTTCCAGTGCGTAGCGTACCAGGTGGTCTTTGCGTTTGACTTGGTCAGCATAGGTAAAGGGAATCCACGGGCAACCGCCGCAGCTGCCGTCTTCGGTGCCGTGGTGCGGGCATGGCACTTGGGCGTGACGGTGTTCGGAGCGCGTGTGGAGCGAAACGACTTTGGCAAAGCCGTAGCGTTTTTTTTGCGAGAGCACCTCAAAGGTACCTGCATCGCCGGGCCAGGTGCCGGCCACAAAGTAAACGCAGCCGTCGGGACCGTTGACCACGCCGAGCCCGCCCTGCGAGAGGTCGCGAACTTCACCATTGAATTGCGTGCCGGTCGTATTCATTTTTGCGCACAGATCCCCTTAGAGGGGTTTTTTCTTTTGCATGGCGTCCCGGTTGAGTGTTCCCGAGGCTTTTTCGACGATGACTTCCGAGTTCTTGGTCGAAAGCCGAATGAGGTCGCCATTCAATTGCTGGTCTTCTCGTACCACACTCGCGAATTTTCTCAAAACGATGTTTCCACTCGTAGGGTAGTAAATCGCCTCTTCGCAGGTGGCGATGCGGTCGTCGATGGCGATCCTCACGCCCTGCTCGAGGTTCACAATAAAGCCATCGCTCGAGGGCAGGAGGCGCAACGTCTGTGCGTTCATTTTGATGCCCGAGGGCGACACCGCGTTCACTGAGCCGATGGCCTTGGATTCTTGCAAATTGCCGTTCGGGCCGAACTTGACCTGAAAACCGCGGGAGTTGATGACGAAATTTTCGATGTTGGCGAGCACCGTGCTGTCGGGCGAGTTCGAGGACATCTCGATGCCCTGCACTTTGGTTTCTCCGGATTTGGGATCCATGAGCAGAAGTGCGATCTCGCCTTTGAGGAGCATTTTTTTAGATTGCACCTGGGCCTCGCCGGCGAACTGAGCTTTGTTTGTGACCGGAAAGAAACTCGCCGTGTGCGAGGTGATGCTAAAGAAGTCTTGGTTATGGGTTTGGCGCGCGCGTACATCCGAGAGCACCGAATAGGATTGCGTTTTGATGTCGACGTTCAACCCCGTGCCATTGATTTCGAGGCTGGGTTTTTGGTTGCCTGTCGCGCGCGACTTGCCCACCACGGGAGCATCGGTGGTGATTTGCTTTTGCTGATTGGCGAAGACGATGACGTCCGTGTTGAAGATCATGCCGTTCTGCGCTTCGATCTGCGTATTGCCGTTCACCTGCACATTGCCACTCTTGGAGTCGATGATGCCCGCATCCCCTTTGAGGAGGGTGGCATTGCCCGCTTTGTTCCAAACGGTAGCTTGTGGGGCATGGATCCCTACCATGTCGCGTTTCTTGTAGATTTCCGCGTGGGGGGATTTGATTTCGAGCGAACGCCAGTTGTTTTCGGTCTCGAGCAGCTCAAAGGTTTTGATTTCGATATCGGGAGTCTGGCTGGGCAAAACCATGAGGGCTTGTGCCATTACCAAAATCTTCGTGATATGATTTGAGCTATTGATGTCACGCATGGAATCTAAGGCTCATCTTACCAAGAGTCTGGGCATTGCCCTAGCCTTCTTTTTGTCGGCCATTTCGCCGAGCGTTTCGCGATCGGCGGAGTTGGGGCCACTCCCCTTTGACCACCGGCGCTTGCTTTTGGTGCAGATGGACAAGACCGAGATTCCCAAGGCCCCCGTGCTCGCCCAAATTCTTGACGATATGCGTGTGCGAGGTCGTTACCAGTGGGTGCTCGCATCGCGTCCCGGTGAACCGGTCGCCGCGGTGATGGTGCCCCGCGATTTTTCGTGGGATTCGCCGCCTTCGGTGAAAAAGATGGCCGAGCGTTACAACGTCGATGGCGTGTTGTGGATTCAGCAGCGCGACCAAGAAATTTTGCTCAAATGGTTCGACGGCAAAGAAGGCTTGCCGCTGGTTTACGAATCGACCTTTTTGCGCGCCGACGCCAAAGAAGCCGCGCAGAGCGCGCAGCGCATTTCCACCTGGATCGCCTCCATCTGGGCGCGTTTTCCGGGCGTGGGTTTTGTGGCCAAGCGCGACGCAAAGTACCTTTATTTTGAGGGTGCCGAAGAGAACTCGCTCAAGCCGGGCGACATCGTAAAAATCTTGCGAGTAGAATCTGCCACACGACACAAACTTTTCAAGACGCTTGCGGAGTTCCAAACTTCGCAAGTGGGCATGGCCAAAGTCGTCTCAGTCGACAAGTTGCTCGCCAAGGCCGAAGTCACCGAAGAGTCTTCGCTCGATCCCGTGAAAATGGGCGACCGCTATGAGCCTGTGGCGACGCAAATGGTAGAGTCCAAATCCGCGCCCGCAGCCGCAACTCCCTCAGCCCAGGCGCCGAACGAAGTCGAAGGAGATCGCTGGTCTTCCGTTTTTAATACCAATGGCAAGCTGGGGGCGGCAGCGCTCTTTATCGGGTATGGGCAAAGCCTTCACAATGAGAAAACCGTGGATGGCGTCAACCCCGAGCTCAAGCGCAACGCTCCCGCTCTCGAGGCCGAAGCGATGATGTTCATCACGAACAAGTGGCTCGCCTGGGCCAACTATCGTTATCGCTTTGCGACCTTTACCAATCCACCGGCCGCCTATTCGCTGGACTCTATCAACGCTCGCGTCACCTCGATGGCTCTCACCGTGGGGCACCGCTTTATGCTCGAAGAAAGCACCGGTCTCTGGGTAGCGCCCTTCATTGGTTACCGCACGTATGGGTTTACCGCCGGTGAGCAGAACTCTCAGTACGGTCCGTCTTCAAAAAAATGGAATGCGCCGGTGCTCGGTGTGCACCTGGAGTTTCCTTTCGACGATCGCTGGCTCTTGCGGGTGGTGGGATCGCGCTCCATCTTTATCAGTTATTCAGAGAAAGACGATCTGAGTGGCGGCGCACCGAGGCCTTCGGCATCGGAACTCGGAGCGACACTTTGGTTGAAGCTTGGCAAAGACAATTCGCTGGGTGGCGGTTTTCGCTACCAATCGCTCAGCACGCAGTACAACGGTGTCGGTACCGTGGGTCGCGTCGAAGCAAAGAGCGTCACGCTCAAGGTTTCGGAACTCAGATTGGGCTACGAGTCTCGGTTCTAAGGAAGGCGCCAAGGCGTGACCTTGGCGCGAGAGCTTTTGCTTAGCGAACCACGCGGTCGAAGCGAGCCTTTTGGCGATTGAACCAGTCGCGGAATTTGTCGTAATTTTCGTCAAGTTCCAAGAGGTTATCGAGCGAAAGGTAGTCGGTGCGCGCACGCACTTTCTCTTTGCTTTCGTTGTAGTACATGTATTCGTCTTGGTTGAGGTCAACGGCCTCTACCCAAGCTTTGATCGCGTCTTTTAGCCACATGGGAACCGTGCGAAGGTCGGCTTCACGACAATAATTCACCAGTTCCTGCTTGATATCGTGTTGGTTCATCTCGCGATCGATCCTAGCCCATTTAGGAGGCTTTTGTGAAGCTTTCGATTCGTGGCAATGATTTCTCCGCAAAAGGGATTCCAAGGCGCGTTACCATCCAAATCACTCACGTGACCGCCGGCTTCTTCCACGAGCAGAGCGCCCGCACTGAGATCCCAAGGCGAGAGATTCCATTCCCAATATCCGTCGATGCGTCCGCACGCGACATAGGCCAGGTCGAGGGCGGCGGCGGCATCTCGCCGAACTCCCAGGGTTTGACGCGTGATGTCGATGAAGCGTTGGTACGACTGCGTCTCGTCGGGGTTGCCGCGCGTGGAGGCAAAGCCCGAAGCAAAGAGCCCGCGCTCATAGCGCCCGTTCGAGGAGACTGCGATGCGCTCTCCATTGAGGGTGGCGCCGAAACCGCGGGCCGCCGAGAAAACTTCGTCTCGCGTGGGATCCCAGGTACAGGCGACGACCGGAGTCCAGCGCCCTTCGCTCAGCACCATGAAGGAGAGGGTGGAGCAGAAGAAGGGATAGCCTTTGTAAAAGTTCGTGGTGCCATCGATAGGGTCGAGCACCCACATGGCCGTGCAGCCTGCTGGTGCTTGCGGTTTGGCCGACTCCGCGCTCTCTTCGCCCAGCAGGTATTCCCCGGGAAAATTCTTTTCAAGTTCGCTGCGGATGAGCGCCTCAACCTCGCGGTCGTATTTGGTGACAAGATCGTTGGGCCCGCTCTTCTCGTCGGCATGGATGTCGAGATCTTTGGCGAGGCGACGCTCGTCGAAGATCGGCCGGGAGAGCTGGAGGAGGGTTTCGATAAGGGTGCGACGCTTTTGCCACTCGTGGGAACTCATGAAGTGTTCTTAACATGGGCGCTAAACATGGGCCAGAGTGCACTCGGGCTGGAGCGAGCTTTTGTGGCTAACAAATTTAAAAGAATCAGCACCTTAGTTTAGACGTCCGCATTGGGATGGCTCCACGTTGGTGAGAACTTCGACCACAGGGCCATCGGGCGGAGTTGCAAAGCGATTGACTCGCGCGATCGGGCTTGGGTATTGAGGCGTGCATGAGCAGAACTAGAACTTATTTAAACTCTCGCGTTTTGGTAGCTTTCGCCCTTCTGATGTCGGCCTCGTTGCTAGCCCACGAGACCGGTCTCGTGCCGTGGGCGAGTGCCGAGAGCCAGGTGCGACTCGTGCGCTCCGTGAAAACGGATTTTTTTAAGCTAAGTAACTTCTTTGTTTCTCAAGACAACGGGCTTTATTGCGGATTGGCTTCTTCGGCGATCGTGTTGAACGCGCTTTATTTTGGTGATGCTGCTAAAGAACTCCCCGAAGACAAAACCTCGATCGCTAAAGAGGAGACCAAATTTCTGCCCGAGGGTTTCAACCCTTACTTCAAAAAAGTCACCCAAAACAACCTGCTCAACGATCGCACCAAAACCAAGCTCCAAGTTCTGGGCGCTCCGGCCGAAGGCACGGAGAAAGCCGATTACGGGCTGCAGCTGCGGCAGCTGGTTCAGGTCTTAACTTCGCACGGCGCCAAAGTGGATGTGCGGGTCGTGACGGATGACGCCTCCGAAGCCGAAATCAAGAAAGAGCTCATCGAAAATTTGTCGCGCAAAGACGACTACGTGCTGGTGAACTACAAACGTGCGGACCTACTAGCTCAGGGCGGTGGTGGGCACATCTCTCCGCTGGGAGCCTACGACGAAGAGAGTGATTCGTTTCTCATCATGGATGTGAATCCCAATAAAGCCACCTGGGTTTGGGCACCCGCGGACACCTTGATCAAAGCCATGCGTACCTTCGACACCGTGGAAAACCGCGGATACCTGCTGATTCAAAAATAGTCGGGCTAATCAAAGCGTCCACTACACTAAAAGGCACGGACACACTTCTGCGACCCGGTGGGTCGCGGAAGTGTGTCCGTGCCTTTTGGGAACCCGAACAAAGCCTCTTGGGTGTGGACGCCTGCGGACGCCTTGATCAAAGCCATGCGCACTTTCGACACTGTCGAGAACCGCGGATACGTGCTGATTGGCAAGTAGGGCTTAAGGCAAGTCTACGGAGAGTTCTCCGCAAAGATTTTCAGTAAATTGTTTTTTGAACTCGGCGGAGTCCAGCTCCTGACCGAGCAAGTGCATCGACTTGATGACAGCGCTCTCCCAGGTCATGTCAAGGCTGGTGAGGGCGCCCGCTGCGCGCGCGGCGCGACCGGCTTCGTAGAGCGAAAGATCCACCTCACCGCTGTTGGACTGCGAAGTGATGATGACCTGGATGCCATCCTTGGCTAGGTCGCGTATTAGGGAGAGCAAATCGGAATTTTCGGTGGGAACATCCCCCGGACCGAAGGCCTGAATCACCACGGCCTTGTAGCCCGAGAGAAACGACTTGAGCCCCGTGACTTCCATTCCCGGAAAAATTGAAAACGAAAAGACTCCCGCATCGAGCTCGGTACGCAGGCGGTAGGCCGCGGCCGGGATCTCGAGGTAGCGCGAATAGTCCACCTTGACGCCCACATGCGCGAGCGGTGGGTAGTTGGGCGAGGAGAAGGCTCCAAAAGACATGGCCGAGACTTTGCGCGCGCGGTTGCCGCGGAAGACGTAAGAATCAAAAAAGATGCCGACCTCTTTGATTTGATTTTCGATCGCGATCTGTGCCGAGTGCACTAAGTTGCGCGGACCGTCCGAGCGAGGGTCGAGCAGGGGGCGCTGAGCGCCGGTAAAGATCACCGGTTTGTTAAAACCGCGGAGCATGAAGCTGAGCGCCGTGGCCGAAAACGCCATCGTGTCGGTGCCGTGGGTGACAAGGAAACCATCGTAGTTGTTGCGGTGGCGGTCGAGCGTCTCAGACATCGCTACCCAGTCGGCGGGAGCCATGTTGCTCGAGTCTTTGTTCAGCAGAATTTCAACGTGCACATCGGCGAGGTCGAAGAGGCTAGGGCAATACTTTTCGAGCTGACTCGTGAAGGCGTTTTTAGGGTCGGGCTCGCCATCGAGATTCATCCCGATGGTGCCGCCGGTGTGGATGAGTAACAGCTTTGCTCTACGACTCATAGTCCTTGGGATTGATCTTGTACTTGCGGATTTTGCGAAGCAGCGTGTTCTTGGGGATGTTCGCCTTCTCGCAAGTCATGTTGATGCGGCCGTTGTAAGTCTTGAGCGCTTCGATGATGAAGTTCTTCTCGAACTCGTCTTTATACTCTTTGTAGTCGAGCGGCATGCCGGCTTTCATTTGCGGACGCTCGATGTGGGGGCCCATGCTCCAACCCTCTTCGGAGTCGAGAACCGAATCTTGAATCGGCTCTGGAAAGCTGGAGAAATGCAGCTCGTCTTTTTGTTCAAAGATGAAGGCGTGTTCGATGGCGTTCTCGAGCTCGCGGATGTTGCCGGGCCACTCGTACTGGGCGATCTTCTCAAGCCCTTCGCGTGTGACACCTTTCACTTGGCGATCGTGCTTTTGATTGAACTTGGCCACGAAATGATCCACGAGCGCAGGAATGTCTTCTTTGCGATCGCGCAGCGGCGGCAGATACACCGGCATCACGTTGAGGCGGTAGTAGAGGTCGCTGCGGAATTTGCCCGTGGACATCATGGTCTCTAGGTTCTGGTTGGTGGCGGCGATGATGCGCACGTCCACCTGAAATTCACGATTCGATCCGACGGGGGTGATCTTTTGCTCTTGCAGTGCGCGCAGGAGCTTTACTTGCATGGGCAGAGGAAGGTCGCCGATCTCATCAAGAAAGAGCGTGCCACCGGAAGCGTGCTGAAATTTGCCGATCTTGCGCTGCACGGCTCCCGTGAAGGCGCCTTTTTCGTGACCAAAGAATTCGGACTCAATGAGTTCCGAGGGGATCGCGCCGCAATTGACTGCGACGAAAGCTTTGTCCTTGCGGGGTGAGTTGAAGTGAATCGCCTGGGCGACGAGTTCTTTGCCCGTGCCGTTTTCGCCGCGGATGAGCACGCTGGTGTTCACGTGTGCGAGGCGACGGATCAGGTCGTAGACTTTGGACATGGGCTTGGATTGCCCGACGAAGCGATCGAGCGGATCGTCGGCGTGAGCCTCGGAAGGACGCGACATGGCGATCTTCTCCACAAGGTTGCGCGCGTCGATGGCTTTTTGGATGAGCTTTTCGAGCTTCACCGGATCGATGGGCTTTTCGATGTAGTCAAAGGCACCATCTTGAATGGCCTTCACAGCATCGCCCACGTTGGCGTGCGCGGTGACCACGGCGACCGTGGTGGTGAGCTGTGCGTCTTTGATACGCTCGAGGACTTCGAGGCCGTCGATTTCGGGCATGCGCACGTCGAGCAGCACCAGATCGTAAGAAGATTCGGAGATCATTTTCCAGGCTTCGGCGCCGTCGCTGGCTTCGTCAACCGCGATGCCGAAGCGTTCGAGTTTGGAGCGCAGAGAGTCCCTTAGGTCACGTTCGTCGTCGGCGACGAGGGCTTTGAGTTGTTGGCCGGCCATGGCGGCATCCTGCGCCGAAAGGGGAGACTCGTCAACCCGATTCGTTGGGAATTACCACTCGAATCAGAGTGCCGCTACGCTCTTCGCCGAAGTACTCGGCCGTCAGCGCGCGCAGCGCTTCGCCGGAGGTTTTGGAGATGAGCACGAGACGGCCCTGGTGTTCTTCGACGAAGTATTTTGAGAGGTAGAGTCCCAGCCCTGTGCCCTTGACGGATTGGCCCTTGGATGTGGCTTCCTTGGCACCGCGCTGGAACTTTTGCAGCACGCGCGAGCGGTCTTCTTCGGGGATGCCGGGGCCTTCGTCTTGGACCTCGAACCAGATTGCCGGTTGGGGTGGCGCCAGTTCCAAGGCGTTGTCGTCATCACCGCAGCGGACGGTGATCTTGGTGCCCTTGGGCGAATACTTGATGGCATTGGAAATCAGGTTGTCGGCCACTTCGCGAATCAAATCGCGGTCGAAGTTGGCGAGGAACATGGGTTCGAGTTCGGAGACCACTGAGATGCCGGCCTCCTGCGCCTGAAGCTCGAGCCGCGCGATGGATTGCGAGAGCACTTCTTGAAGATCGTTGGGAGCCAGGTGAATTTTGATTTGGTTAGATTCGATGCGGTTCAGCAGGAAGAGTGTCGAGATGGTTTTCTCCAAATGCCCATTCGCCGAGAGCACCGAATCGAGCGCCGCCTTTTGCTTGGGTTCGAGAGAGCCGAGGTCGCCGCTTAGAAGTTTTTCCATCAGTGCCTGGATCTTGGCAATCGGGGTTTTGAGATCGTGCGAGACGAGCGAGAGAAAGTTTTGTCTCATGACATCGAGCTGCGTGGCGGCTTCTTTTTGGCGACCCTGGCGATACTCGATGCGACGTTTTTGGTTGAGCTGATCGCTGATCGAAACCAGGTAACTGAGGAAAATCCCCATCGTGGGCGCAAAGAGCGAGACCATGTAGCCGTAGCGTTCGAAGAGAACGAGCGAGGTGACGAGTAAAAAACCGTAGAGGGTAGCCGTCAGCGCCACAGCAAGTGTGAGTGGATAGGAATACGTCAGAGAAGCCACGAGCAAAATGCACGCGAGCGTCAGCGCAAAGGTGGTGTAACGAGACTGGATGCGGAACGAATCCCCTGTGAGGTGGTTGAAAATCGCGGTCAGCGCGAGTTCCTGTGTGGTGAGAAAGCCAAAGGGGCTCGACCATCGCTCAACGGTGTTGCGGTTTTCGTCGACGAGAATCACAAGCGAACGTACGGGAAGGTTGTCGATTTCGGATTTGGTGAGTTGGGTGATCGGCGAAGGATTGAAAACGTCGAGCTTGCCGTAATAGAGCAGCGATTCCACGTCGTCTTCGCCTCCGGCATGCTCGCTGGCGAAGAAGGCTTTATGCACGAGACGTACGAAGGAAGCCTCGTCGGGTTTCTGATCGAGGTCCACATTGTGGCACTTGTACGAGAGGATGTGACGACTGAGGTTGATGCACTTAATGCCCGGCGAGAGTTGGTCGAGCAGTGCAGCGTGCTCGCGGCCCACGATTGCGGGGTTGATGCTGAACACGCGCGTGCGCACCGAGGGCTCTGCCGGAGAGATGGGACCGCGAATGGCGTAATCGAGTCGGAGTTGCGCCATGTCCACACCGGCAAAGGGAATTAGCCCCAGAATGCTGATCGGCAGCAGGTGCAGAAATGGGCGTAGGCGCGCGAGGCGCGCTTTAAATCCGGTAACCAAAGTAGAAGGCTCCCGAGAAGAAAGAATTGTCGCTGCGAAGTTCCATGATTTGAAGCACCGGTTCGAAGGTAAACGAGGCGTATTCGTAAATCATCGAGACGTGCCAGTTTGGCTTGACCCCCATTTGGCGGTTCGAAGTTGGAGTGGCGGGAACGATGCGCATAGCGAGACTCGAGCC
>DATLIP010000016.1:0-8502 GCA_035539375.1 Bdellovibrionota bacterium
TGCAGAGGCTGACCGCCGTGGAATCCATCACCTTTAAATTGCGGTTGAGGACTTCCATGTAGCGCAGCTCTTCGAATTTAACGGCGTTCGGATTGGTTTTAGGGTCAGAATCGTAAACCCCGTCGACGCCTTTTTTGGCCATCACGAGGAGATCCGCATCGGTTTCCATCGCGCGAAGGGCGGCCGCGGTGTCGGTCGAAAAGAAAGGGTTGCCCGTACCGCCCGCGAAGATCACCACACGACATTTTTCGAGATGACGAGTGGCCTTGCGGCGGATGTAGGGCTCCACAACTTGTTCGATGCGGATCGCGCTTTGCACGCGCGTGCTGATGTCTCGACGCTCTAGGGCGTCCTGCATCGCCAGGCCGTTGATCACGGTGGCGAGCATGCCCATGTAGTCACCGGTGCTGCGGTCCATGCCCGCTTGCGAGCCTTGAATGCCGCGGAAGATGTTGCCACCGCCCACGACGATTCCGACGTCGACTTTCATGTCGAGCACCGATTGGATTTCGGCTGAAATGTATTCGAGCACTCCGGCGTCGATGCCATAACCATTGCCCCCCGCAAGTGCTTCACCCGAAAGTTTTAACAAGATGCGTTTGATTGGGGCAGTGGCTTTTGGCATACGACGGTTTTCTCCGAAATCTTTGCTGTAGCTAACGTTAATTATGCGCCAACTTGCGCAGCCACTTCGGCTGCGAAATCGTTGGCGCGCTTCTCAAGACCTTCGCCGAGTTCAAAACGAACGAAGCGACGGATCTTGATGTTCTCGCCGAGTTTGGCCACGAGGTTTGTGGTGAGCGCCGCGACGGTGAGGTCGGGGTTCTTCACAAAACCTTGGGTCAAGAGGCAGTTCTCTTCGGCGAACTTTTTGAGTTTGCCGTCGGCGATTTTTTCGATCATGGCGTCGGGCTTGCCGGCTTCGCGCGCCTGGGCGCGGGCCACTTCGCGTTCACGCTCGAGCACGTCAGCCGGAATTTCTTCGGCGGTGACGAACTGGGGCTTGTTCGCGGCGATGTGCAGGCAGACGTCGGCGACGTAATCTTTGAAATCTTGGTTCAGCGCCACGAAGTCCGTCTCGCAGTTGATTTCCACGAGCACGCCGATGCGACCACCGGCGTGGATGTAGGACTGCACGAGGCCTTCGGACGCGATGCGGCCCGACTTCTTGGCGGCGGCCGAGAGGCCTTTGGCGCGCAAGTAGTCGACGGCTTTTTCGAGGTCACCCTGGTTCTCGGTGAGGGCTTTTTTGCAGTCCATCATACCGGCACCAGTTTTTTGGCGAAGTTCGTTCACGAGTGAAGCAGTGATTTGGCTCATTTCTAAAAGTCTCCTAACAGGTCAAAATTAAGCGTTGGCTTTGGGGCTGCGGCGACGAACTTCTACGTCAACGGTGCGGCCTTCGCGGTCGGTGGTGGTCGATTCTTTGCCTACGGTCGACTCTTCCACTTTGGCTTCTACGGCAACAGGAGCTTTTTTGCTCTCGGCTTTGTCGCCAAGCATGCGGGCTTTTTCTTCGTAGAGTTTGGCGCCGTCAAGCACCGCGTCGGCCACAGCCGAAGCGAAAAGACGGATCGACTTGAGAGCGTCGTCGTTGCCAGGGATCACGAAATCAACCGGATCAGGATCGCAGTTGGTGTCGGTGATGGCGATCACGGGGATGCCGAGGTTTTGGGCTTCCGCTACCGCGTTGTGTTCTTTGCTAGGATCCACAACGAACATGGCGCCGGGCAGGTCTTTCAAATGACGGATACCGCCGATGTTTTTGAGCAGGCGCTGGTATTCTTTTTCCATAGCGGCGCGCTCTTTTTTAGGCATTTGGTCGAAGAAACCCGACGCTTTTTTAGCTTCGATGGCTTCGAGCGAGTTGATGCAACCCTGGATGGTCGCGAAGTTGGTGAGCGAGCCACCGAGCCAACGCTCAGCAACGTAAGGGCAGCCGGCGCGGTCGGATTCTTCACGAATCACGTCTTTGCACTGGGCCTTGGTGCCTACGAAAAGCACTTTCTTGCCCTGCGACGCGAGCACGGTCACAAATTTCAGCGCGTCTTTTGCGAGGGTTACGGTTTTCTGAAGGTCGATGATGTAGATCCCGTTGCGGGCGCCGAAAATGTACGGCTTCATCTTGGGGTTCCACTTCGAGGTCTGGTGACCAAAGTGAACGCCGGCTTCGAGCAATTCTTTCATGGTGATGGTAGCGGACATAGAAACTCCTAAAACGAACAGCGGTTGGTTCCTCCGCCGGGCATTTGCGGTGACCTTGTGATCACCGACCGCGTTCTTGAATTCAAAGCCCAGCGTGTGTATTTGGACTCGGGGCACCATGCCCTCGAGACCGCCAGGCAGCCTAGTCGATGGCCGCAAGGGATCAAGCCAAAAAACGGCAATTCTGATAGGGTAGAGGAGTGAGCGACGAGTCCCCACCGGATTGGAAATCCGTTCTAGATCAAAAAGTTGCCGAAGCCCCCCTCGTTCCCGGGGTCTATCTCTACAAAGACGCCGCCGGCAAGGTGATCTACGTGGGCAAAGCCAAGGTGCTGCGCCACCGCGTGCGCTCTTATTTCAAAGAAAATCTCATCAAAGATTCCCCCAAAACCGTGGTGCTCATGTCCCACGTGCGCGAGGTGGAATTTGTCACGGTCACGAGCGAGGCCGAGGCCCTGGTGCTCGAGAACAACCTCATCAAAAAGTTCCGCCCCAAGTACAATATCCGCCTCAAAGACGACAAAACCTACCCCTTTATCCGCATCGACATGGCCCACGAGTATCCCCGGGCCTACGTTGCGCGAAAACCCAGCGGGCTCGCAACGGATCAGTACTTTGGGCCCTATCCCGACTCCTACTCCATGCGCACGGCCCTGAGTCTTTCGTCCAAAATTTTCAAGCTGCGCGATTGCCGCGATCACGAGTTTGCCAACCGCGCGCGGCCCTGCCTCTCGCACCAAATCGGCCACTGCACGGCCCCCTGTGTGGGGCTCGTGTCACGCGAGAAGTATGCCCAGCAAGTAACTGAATACTTTGAATTCTTGAAGGGTGACCGCGCCGAGAAGATGGAGGAGTGGGAGGCTCAAATGCTTGAGGCCTCCGAGGCCACCGACTTTGAGCGCGCCGCGATGCTTCGCGACCGCATGGCCGCCATGAAAGCCATCGCCGATCAGGAACAAGTCGTTGTGGATCCCAACGATCTCAGCCCCAAGGACCTCTGGGTTTTTGCCCCCAGCGACGAGTCGCAACTCGAATCGCTTGGCCTCGCGGCCTTCCTGGTTTTCCAGTTCCGCAGTGGGGGGCTGGTGGGTCGAAATTACCGCGCGGTCGAGGTGGGCGACTTTATCGAAGGCGAGGACCTCAAGTCGTTGCTCGTCATGCAGTACTACGCCAAGAACCCAGCCCCGCCCCTCATCGTGCTTGAGACGCGCAATTGGGAGGATTCCCAGCGACGAGTGCTCGAAGAGGCTCTGGAGACCCTGCTCGGCAAGGATGCCGAAGTGGCCCGCCTCGATCTCAGTGTGGCCTCTGAGTCGGACAAGGGTTCTTATGCCAAGATTTTCGACATCGCCCGGGCCAACCTGGCCAGCTGGTACCGCTCGGAGCTCGCACGGCGTGAATCCCAGCTCGATGGTCTCGCAGCGATACAAGACATGATCGGGCTCGAGAAAAAGCCGCGGCGTCTGGAGTGCGTGGACATCTCAAACTTTCAAGGCGAAGCCAACGTGGGCTCGCTCGTGGTCTTTGTCGATGGACGCCCCGACAAGAGTTTTTATCGTCATTACAAAATCAAAAGCGTGCATGGGCAGGATGATTTTTCGTCCATTCAGGAGGTTGTGCGTCGACGCTTTACCGGTGTGGATGCTCCGATCCGGCCCGATCTTTTGATCATCGATGGCGGACGCGGGCAGCTGAGCGCCGCTAAAGAAACGCTCGACGCCCTTGGGATCGACGTTCCCGTGGTGGGCCTCGCCAAGGCGCGGGGATTTATGGTGGTGGACCCGAATGCAGCCCCCGATCCAGAAGCTGCACCGGGACGCGAAGAGGAGCGCATCTTTATGCCGGGACAAAAGAATCCTCTCAAGATCCGTTCCGCCGCGGCGATGTCGCTCTTTGTGCGCATCCGCGACGAAGCGCACCGCTTTGCGATCACCTTTCACCGCAGCATTCGCAAGCGCAATCGTTACCAGTAACTTGGGGCGTGCTTGCCAGGAAATGCAAACACGCCCTAGTAGGCGTACGAAATGGAACCCAGGATGCTGATATAGGAGCCCTGGCGTCCGAGGTTTTTCATCAGCACTTGGGCGTCGCTCCAGAACATCATGTAGTAGCGAATGTCGAGACCTGCGAAGACGCGGTTCTTGTAGACGTCGAATTCAGCGCCGCCGCCAAAGTTGATGCCGAAGTTCGTGCTGCCGAAGATCGCGCCCTCTTGGTAGCGGTTCGTGACGGTGGTGTTGTTCCAGGGGGTGGTGTTGGGCGTGCCTACTACCGATTCTTGGCGGAAGACCAGGGCGGCTCCTGCCGAAAGGTAGGGGTTCATTTGCGCCAGACCGCGCGGCATGTTTTCGGTGTCGAAGGAAAAGCGCAGTGAGCCCACGACGGGGATGAGCCGCGTGTTGAGCTCGAGCTGAGAGTTGGCCGCACCCGTGTTGTTTGCGTCGTAGTAGGAGCGATGCATGTTAAAAAAGCCACCGATCTCAGCGGCCCACATACGGTCAAAGAAGTAGATGAACTTCACGCCGACATTGACGCCGGCCGTGTTGGCTCGGCCCAGGTCGCCGGTAAAGAGACCCGTGCCTACGTAAAAAGCTGTTTGAAAAAATTTTCCAAAGATGGCGCGGCTCTCTTCGTCGAGTTCTTGGTAGTCGTCGGCAAAAGAGGAGTAATCGTCGTAGTAGTCGGTGCCGTCTTGGGCGAGAGCGTGCGTCCATGGGGCGAGACCGAGGACCGCGGCAAGTGTGAATTTGTGCAATTTGGTGAATGTCATGTTGTGTGATCTCCCCGCCCGTGGACGTTAAAAGTAATAATGTGAGCTAAAAATGGGGGCGATCTGCAGTTTCATGCCGTCCACGTCGATCATTTGGAAAGCGCCGCGAAAGCCAAAACCCAAGTTCGGCAGACCTTCGATGAAGAACTTCGAACCGAGGCCCGCTTCGAGCATGTAGCCTGTGGCGGAGATGGCGTTTTCTTTTTCCTGCACGAGCGCGCCGCCCACGAAAAGTGAGAAGAGCATGTTCTCTTCGATGAAAAGATTTCGCGATGCACGAAAACCCAGATCCCAGCCGCCGTTGTCGCCCTTGGTCGAAAGTCCCAAGTTCGCTTCGAAGCTGGTGGCCTGCGTGAGCTGCCAATCCACAGAGACGGCCTCAGTGGTGGAGCCTCCGACGTTTGAGATGCCCATTCCGAGGCGGCCCGAGAGGTCTTTGGCGTGGGCGGAAAGGGAAAGGACGGCGACGGCAAGGAGGCCGCGGGCGGTCCCCACGAAGTTGTGCGGGCGGGATGCAAGTTTCATAGTTCCATGCTACCTTCAGCCACATGAATAACCAAGAGATCGACGAAAAAGTTTCGGTGCTCAAATCCATTTTACTCAAGTCATTTGCGGTCATCGGTTTGCTCCTAGTTGTGAGCGCGGCTTACATGGGCTACCAGAGCCACCTCAAAGCCAAGAACGTAGATGCCGCGAATCTGCTCTACCAAGCGATCGCGATGGAAACTCAATCTGTGGGTGTCGATCCCGCACAGCCGCAAGTTTTTCAAGCCGAGAAGGTTTTGGCCTGGGATACGGCCAAACTTGGTGCCTACCTGAAAATCCTCTCCGAAATCGATGAAAAGTATTCGGGCACCCCGACTTGGGCCGTTGCTCAAATCCGTCGCGCGAAAATCTTCGCAGCTCAGCAAAATCTCGGTGAGGCCGAAAAAATCTACCAAACGGTTCTCGCTAAAGTGTCCAATTCGTCGCTCTACTTCGGCATGGCCTCCGACGGTTACGCCGTGCTGCTCGAGAATCAGGGCAAGAACGAAGCTGCCAACAAAATCTTCCACGATGCTGCTGCGCAATTGAAAAACCCGCTGCGTCCTCTTGCGATGCTCGGCGAAGCCCGCACGCTTGGAGCGCTCGGCAAAAGTGGCGCGAGTGAACTTCTCGAAAAAGTCGTCAAAGAATATCCTGAAACCAGCTACAGCCGTCGCGCCAAAGTGCTGCGTTCGACCCTTTCTCTCGGAGCACGCTAAATGAAGCGCTTCACGTCGACTCCTTCTCGCGTCGCCTTGGCGACGCTTGCGCTCGTCTTCGTTGCGGGCTGCTCCTCCTCGAAGTTAGGTGTGCGCTCGGCACGCAAATCGCAGCTCGTGCACCAAGACTCTTCACTGGCGCTCACGCGCTTTGTTCAACCCCCGCACGTCTCCACCAAGGCTTGGCAGTGGCGATCGATCTTCGCGCTCGGCGCGCCCATGCAATCGATGGTGGAACCCGTCGCTCTCGGTGGCGGTGAGTGGATCGTTGTCACCCTAGGTGGTGGCATTGGTCGCTGGAATCTCGAAAAGGGTTTCGCGCGCTGGCAAATCGACATCGATCCGGGCGTCGCCTCGCGTCCCCTGGTATCGGGCAACAATCTCTACTTCGCGGGCATGGATGCTCAGCTGCGTAAAGTGAATCTGAGCAACGGCAGTGTGGTTTGGACTCGCAAACTCACAGCCGAATCGCTGGGTGGCATCGCCGCTTCGGGCGGATTTTTGTTTGTAAACACGGCCGACGATACCCTCGCGGCGATCGACGAGAAAACCGGCAACATGCTGTGGACCTACAAACGCCCTTCGACCAAGGCCAACGTGTACTGGTCTCTGCGCGGTCAAGCGGTTCCCACTCTCAGCAAAGACGGCAAAAAACTCTTCCTCGGCTTTTCCGATGGCACCTTTGTGGCGCTCGAAGCCATCTCGGGGCAGACTCTGTGGGAACGCAAGTTCGAGCAAGTGTTGCGCGTTGCGGATGTGGATCTCAGTGCGGTGATGAGCACCGACCAAAGCAAACTCTTTATGGTCCATGCCGATGGGGCGCTCTATGCCTTGAACACTTCCGACGGATCGGTGGCTTGGACGATGGCGGGAGCATCGGCTTCAGCGCCTTTTTTGGATGACAAGGGTGAGTACCTCTACCAAGGCACCCGCAACGGCGAAGTGCGTAAGCTCAGCGCCCGCAACGGCAGTGTGGTGTGGACATCGACCATCAAAAACCCAGGGCACCTCTCGTCGGTGCGTAAAACGGATAGCGGACTCTTGGTTTTCAGTGGCTCGCACGCGGGAATTTTCTTTGTAAACGAGAGCAATGGTCGCTTGGTGCATGAAGTGCGCACCGGTTACGGGCCCATCGCTCCAGCAGCCATCGAGGGCGATCGGATCTTTGTGATCTCGCCACGCAACAACTTGATGCGATTTCGCTATATTCCGACGGTAAAGTCTAAATCGTGAGCGCTAATACGTTGTCTGCCCATCCGAGCCTTCATGTCGTCGCCAAGTGGGGCGACCTGAACACGGAGGGGCAGACTTGGCTCGCCGAAAAGGGGCAGGCGTCGGACCTTTTTGATCTCGCCTCGCTCACCAAGCCCATTCTTACCTCTTCACTCCTGATGATGACCTGCGAACGTTCGCAGCGCACTTGGAGTTCCTTTCTGGAAACCACACTCGGCGAATGGATTCCCGAACTCGACAACTCCGCTCTCAAAGATTTCAAACTGCGCTACCTCTGGGAACACCGCAGTGGCCTGGAATCGCATATCGACTTTGATCCAACTCGCTCCCAGAAACCCGAACGCTCCGCAGCTTGGCGAACGATCGCGACTCGTATCGAATCCGACGTGCGTGCGCGCGGGCTTAGCCAGGGTGAAGTGTATTCGGATCTGGGCTTCTTTCTTTTGGGTCTTGGACTAGAGCGCTTTCACGGACGCGCCCTCGACGAGCTTTGGAGCGAATGGAAATCGCTCCACGGCATCCCCGAAACGAGTTTGCCATTTTTCAAACGCGGCCTCGATCTCCCCGCTCTTGTGCCCACTGAAACTCGCTACCCGCTGGGTGAGGTGAACGACAATAACGCGCAATTTTTGGGCGGTGTGGCTCCGCATGCCGGACTCGCTGGCACCGCGGACGATGTGTGGCAATGGCTTCAAACCGTGCGCCGCTGGGTTGCCGATTCCACGAAGATCGCTCCCTGGTTACAGGTGCCTGAAGCCTGGACCTGGCGCTTTTATTGCGGCTGGGACACGCCCGAGGATCCCGCCACGACACTCGCCGGATCTGGCGCTCCTACGGACACGCTGGGGCACCTGGGATACACGGGAACCGCCCTGTGGTGGTCGCCAAGCTCTGCCCGGGCTGGGGTGCTGCTCACCAATCGCATTTACCCGGCGCACGCGCCGTCGAACGTGGAAATGATTAAGAATCTTCGCCGAGAATTTTTTTCTGCCCTTTGGCAGGGTACACTGAATTCAGGATGGCAGATTCCAATCAACAAAAATGGGTCCA
>DATLIP010000017.1:0-11278 GCA_035539375.1 Bdellovibrionota bacterium
ACTTTGAATTTGAGGGGCAGCAGATCCCGGTTAGCGCCAGCCTTGGCGTTGCCCTATGGAATCCTTCCTTTAGATCTGCTTCCGATTATATGAATTTTGTGGATCAGCTTTTGTACAAGTCTAAGCAAAATGGTCGTAACCGAGTTAGTTTTGAGCAATAAGTGCTGGGCTAGCTGAGTTCACGTTCCAGAGAGTCTTAGTACCGTGTTGTACGTTCACGAGTTTGGTTTGCGAACCAACTTTTTTGTACTCAACCATGAGTACATGTGATTCTTGAATCTGACGTTTGGCTTCGGAGATCTTAGCTTCGAGGTTCGACTCTTCAAGGATGTTCGAGAAAAGCTTCTCTTGGATCTTGCCGTCGTTACCGCTGAGGCGAGCCACTTGGAGGGCTTTGCGCTCGGCTTTGATTTCTTTAAGTTTCGCGTTGAGTGAATTCACTGCAGAAGACAAAGCCTGCGCCTCGTGCTTGGCGATTGGGAGTACTTTCTTGTACAACATGGCTTTGTCTTCGGCAGTCATAGTCTTGATGGCCGCAAGTGAAGAGTTCGACACTTCCTGTGCCGCTGCGTTTTGCGCGCCGTTCTCCGAGGAAAGGATTCTTTCCGAACCACGGACAACTTTTTGAAAATCCGATACCGA
This sequence comes from Bdellovibrionota bacterium, assembly GCA_035539375.1. Classification (GTDB taxonomy): domain Bacteria; phylum Bdellovibrionota; class UBA2428; order UBA2428; family UBA2428; genus DATLIP01. The sequence continues at coordinate 643 of DATLIP010000017.1, forward strand.
GATAAAGATACGTCCCTGAGCGTAAGAAGACTCCATGGCGTTCAATTCACCAGCACTAGCTTGTGCTGCGAAAGTCATCATACTTGCGACTGCGATTTGAGCGATGATTCTGTTCATACGTTCCGCCTTTCTTCTTACGTTCAAGTTCCCGCCTATATGCAGTTGCCGTGCCAAGCTCCCCAAACCCCCTAAGTGACTATTTTGTCGAAGCTTTGGACGTGTGTACAAAACATCGACCGCTGTAGAACTTCTTTACGATTGTGAGAATTTTATGCAAAAATTGCGTTAAGAAGCCCAGGTCCCGTGACGTAAGGCGCTGAAATCATTAAATTAAGCCAAGGGATGCCATTTTGATGTAGAACTTTTGAGCGCGGTGTCTAAGTGGAGATGCCTTTAAAACGTATCCGTTACCCTAACCGGATACCTTAACCCGGTACTTTAACCCGTCCCCATGGCCAAAACGCTCTTTAAAGGGGGCTTGGCTTGTTTTGGCTTCGAACCCGTCCCTTTAACCCGTCTCCTTTTCCCATGGCAGCGTCCCGGTCTTGCGATTAGGGTGGGCCTCATGTCGGACGTCGTAGAGGCTCCTAAAGCCGTTCAAGTGCTCTCTAAAGAGGTCATTCACCGAATCGCGGCGGGCGAGGTGGTCGATCGTCCCGCATCGGTTTTAAAGGAGCTCATCGAGAACTCCATCGACGCCGGCGCCACTCAGCTCAAGGTCACCCTCATTGAGGGGGGCCTCAAGGCCATCATCGTCGAAGACAACGGCATTGGCATGTCGGCCGCCGACTTGGCCCTCTGTCTGCAACGTCACGCCACCTCTAAAATTCAAAACGTCGACGACCTCGACAAACTCTTTTCACTCGGTTTTCGCGGTGAGGCTCTGGCGGCGATCTCTTCGGTCTCCGAAATCGAAATTCACACCTTTAGACCCGCTTCAGGTGCCTGGACGCTCAAGGCTCGCGGCGGCCTGGAAACCTATCTCGGCCCCGGCTCTCAGGCCCATGGCACCCGGGTCGAAGTCAAAGACCTCTTCTATAATGTTCCGGCCCGCAAAAAGTTCATCAAAAGCACCAGCGCCGAAGGCCGAGCCTGCCTCGACGTGCTCGAGCACCTGGCGCTCTGCTTTCCGCACGTGGATTTTGCCTGGTATCTGCTCAAGGAAACGGGTGACCTTATCGAAGACGTGGAGCTTCCTGCGACTTCGCTGCCTGAGCGCGTGAGGAGCGTAGTGGGCCTTGCCACCGACCCCATCCACACCGCCGATCGCGAACATTTGCCGCCCGGAGTGAAATCGCTCGAAATCGTCTTCTGGGGGCCGCCGAATTTCTTTCCCACCCAGAAGCACATCACTCTCTGTGTGAATGGCCGCGCTGTTTTCGACAAGCGCCTGGGCTACTCGCTGCGCGAAGCTTATTACGGCGTGATCCCTGTGGGTGTCTTCCCCGCCGTGCACGTACAGCTCGAAGTGGATCCCGAGATCATCGACGCCAACATCCACCCCCAAAAAAAGGAACTCCGCTGGCCCAAGGGCTTTTCCCTTGCCGGCCTCGTCTATCGACAAATCCGCCCGCACTACGAACTCCAGCGCGCCAAAGATGCGGCCGCTAGCGAAGCTTATCGCGAGCCCCTCCTCTTCGAAGCCAAACCTAGCCCTGCACAGGATTACGCCGAGGCCGCCCCGCACGTTGTGCGCTCCTCAGCTCCGACTTCCGCGGTGGCCTCCTCTCCAGGCATGCGCGCTGCCATGGACACGCTCAACGCGCCCATGGACCTCGAGCTCGACGAAGCCTTTTCCGAGCCCACACCCGCCGCGCGCGAAACCGGATTCTTTGCCTCCAAGCGCATCGTCGGTGAAGTTGGCGCGCGCTGGATTCTCCTCGAATCCGAAAACGGCATGGTGGTGGTCGACCAGCACGCTGCCCACGAGCGTGTGAATTTCGAACGCATCGTCACCAAACAGGACCTGATCCGTTCGGTGCCGCTGCTCACTCCGATTCCCTACCGCCTTGGCGGGGGCGCCTTCGACCCCCAGGTGCGCGAGCAGATCATGGATTCGCTCGAAGAGTTCGGCTTTGAATTCAATCGCGACGACACCGTTTCACGCGGTGAGCTCGAGATCATCGCGGTTCCCCAGGCCGACAGGCAGCTCAAGTGGGGCGACTGGCTTAAGGAAATCATCGAAGCCGCTGAGCGCGACCAGGAGGTGCTCGGCCTGCTCGACCGCATCCGAACCCACGTCGCTTCCTCGCTCGCCTGCCACTCTTCGGTACGCTTCGGCCAGCGTCTGGAGCGCGACCAAATCGAAGCGCTCCTGCGCTCCATGGACGAAGTGCAGTGGGGGCGCTACTGCCCGCACGGTCGCCCGGTTTATTTTGAAATGACCCACGGCGAACTCGAAAAGCGTTTTGATCGCTGAGGAATCGGATCGATGTCATTCACCCCGCAGCGTAGTTTCATAGACAAGGCCGAAGACTTGCGTTGTCTCCCTGCCGGGGAGCCCGCCATCATGTCCATCGTCGGCCCCACGGGCTCGGGTAAAACCCGTACCGCACTCCAGCTAGCCGATGAGTTGGGTCGCGACCGTACGCTACTTGTTTCTGTGGATTCCGTGGCGCTGTACCGAGAGCTCGATGTGGGTTCTGCCAAACCTCTGGGAGACGAGCGCGAAGGTTACGAGTGGACGGGCCTCGATTGGCTAGAGCTCAGCGACGTCGCTACCAGCTCCAAATTCGTCGAACGCGTGCTCCCCATCATCGAAGCCGCGCTCCACAATAAAAAGCACGTGATCCTTGTGGGAGGCTCGCATTTTTACGAACGCTCCCTCGCAATTGGCCGTATGCCGGGGGAAGCCTCCGACCCCATTTACCAGTCCATGCTCAGCGACCAATCCAACGAGACGCTACACGCGCGTCTCTTGGGTTTTGACAAAAGATTCGGCGAAAAGATTCTTCTTCCCGATCGCTATCGCATCACACGCTACCTCGATCTCGTTGAGCGTCAGGGATTGGGCTACGAAGACTTGCTCTCGCCTCACGACCGTCGCCCCTGGCGCACGGTCTACACCTTTGCCACCCATGCCAATGAAGACCTCGCGCTTCGCACGGCGCAGCTCAAGCTCCGAGTGGAGTCGATGTTCAAGCGAGGCTGGGTAGAAGAAATCTCGGCGCTGCTTGAGCGAGGTGCGGATCCGCTGTCTCCTGGCCTGCAGACCATCGGCTATCGCGATGTCTCGCTCTATGTGCGGGGTGTTTTAAGCTTCGAGGAAACCTTTGAGCGCGTGCTCATCTCGCATCGTCAGCTCGCCAAAGTTCAGCGCACGTGGGTGCGTGGGCTTCTTAAAAAAGGCTCTTTAGATTAAAAAAATTAAACGCGTTCGACGAGAATGATCCCGCGCAGCGATTCCAGCTGCTGGATGCATGCGTTGATTTGGCTCTTGGTTTTGACCTCGAGGTCAAAGAGCCCGGTGGCTTTCTTGTCATTGGCCACTTTGATGTTCACCGACTTGATGTTGATGCCCGAGTCCGTGATGATCTTCGACATCGAGTTCAGAATGCCCGATTCGTCGTTGCAGATGACCTTGATCTTGATCTCGTGAGTGGCCGATTCGGCGCCTTCGCTCCAGGTGACGTCGATGCCGCGGTTGGGGTCGAGATCGAGCACGCGCTCGCAGTCGATACGGTGTACCGTGATGCCGCGGCCACGCGAGATGTATCCGATGATATCGTCGCCGGGTAGGGGGCTACAGCACTTGCCGAAGCGCACAAGCACGTCGTCTTCAATGCCGGCCACCTTGACCACAGTGCCGCGCGAGCGGGCCTGACCGGTGCGCACCACAGATTCCGAAGAGCCTTGAATCTCAGCGATGGTTTTCTCGCTGTCGCTTTTTTCTTTGTTTTTAAGCTTCTCCGGAAAGAGCTTGGCGACGATCTTCTCGGGCTCTACTTTTGAGTAACCGAGAGAGATCAGCATCTCGTCGAACGAAGCAAACGAAAGCTTGCTCGCGACTTCATTGATGTCCTTGCGCTTTTCGAACTTGCCCAGCGATTCTTCCACCTTCTTGAATTCGCGATCCAAAAGATCGTGGCCGATCTCCCGGGCACGATCGCGGGCCTCGGTGCGAATAAAGACGCGGATCTTGGATTTGGCCCGGCTCGTTTTAACAATCTTGAGCCAATCCTTGTTGGGTTTCTGGTGCGGCGAGGTGACGATCTCCACAGTGTCACCCGAGCGGAGTTTGTGTTTGAGCGGTACGATACGTCCGTTCACCTTGGCGCCGGTCGTCTTGTGGCCGAGATTCGTGTGAATGGCGTAGGCAAAGTCCAGGGGGGTTGCACCCATCGGGAACTCTAGGAGCTCCCCTTTCGGCGAGAATACGTAAATGTCCCCCATGAAGAGGTCGAGTTTCACGGACTCCAGGAACTCCTGCGGGCTTTCTAAGTTTTCTTGCGCGTCTACGAGCTGACGTAGCCAGTGGAATTTGACCTTGTCGCGTTCCAGGAGTTTGCCTTCTTTGTACTCCCAGTGGGCTGCGATACCCGATTCGGCCACGCGGTTCATATCTTCTGTGCGGATCTGGATCTCTAGTCGCTCACCGAAAGGGCCAATCACCGTGGTGTGCAGCGATTGGTACATGTTGTTCTTCGGCATCGCGACGTAGTCCTTAAAGCGACCGGGAACGGGCTTAAAGAACGAGTGGATGATGCCGAGCACTTCGTAGCACTGGCCGATGTCCTTGGTGATCACACGGAAGGCAACGAGGTCGGGCACCTCTTCGAAATTGATCTTCTGGGTCTCCATCTTTTTGTAGATGGAATAAAAGTGCTTCGCACGGCCGGTAACGCGTACTCCGAGGCCGTATTCTTGGGTCTTTTCTGAGATGATCTTGATGAGGCGCTGAATGTACTCGTCGCGCTCACGCTTCTTCATCGATACCAGGTTCGCTAGTTTGTAATAAACTTCGGGCTTCAGGTAGCGCAGCGAAAGGTCTTCGAGCTCGGTTTTCATCCACGAAATTCCCAGGCGGTTGGCGAGGGGGGCGTAGATGTCGATAGTCTCTTGGGCAATACGCTGTTGTTTTACGGGCGCCAGGTGCTGCAGGGTGCGCATGTTGTGCGTACGGTCCGCAAGCTTCACCAAAATCACACGCAAGTCTTTGGCCATCGCGAGAACCATCTTACGAAAGTTCTCGGCCTGCTTTTCGTGGCTCGTCTTAAACGAAATCCGCGAGAGTTTGGTCACGCCGTCCACGAGCTGGGCGATGGTGTCGCCGAACTCCTTTTTGATGTCTTCTAGGGTGGTGTCGGTATCTTCAACGGTGTCGTGAAGCACGCCGGTCACAATGGTGTCCAGATCCATGCGCATGTCGGCAAGGATCTGGCAGACGGCGATGGGGTGAATGATGTAGGGCTCCCCCGAGGAGCGCAGCTGGCCTTCGTGATTCTTCACCGAATGGGCAAAGGCTTTGTCTAGTGGGGCCAGGTCCGCATCAGGAAAATACGTGCTGATCGTGCGCTTGAGGCGCCCGAAACCGTAGGGATCTTGCGGATCAAAGGGGGGAGATTTCTCGGCCATGAATTTACTTTTTGGCGGCGAGACGTTTTTTGATGATCGACTCAATCTCCAAGGCTGCGCGATCTAAGTGGTCATTGAGCACTTTAAAATCAAAATCGTCCGATTGCGCGATTTCCTTTCTGGCGTTCTCAAGGCGCTTGCGGATCTCGGAGTCAGATTCGGTTCCGCGCTTGCGCAGGCGGGTTTCGAGAATGTCGAAGTCCGGCGGGCTCACAAAAATCAGTAGAGCGTCGGGAAACGATTTTTGAATGTTTTTCGCTCCCTGCACATCGATCGTCAAAAAGAGAATCTCGCCACGCTCCACAGCTTTGTTGATGGAGTCGATGCGCGAGCCGTAGCGAAAGCCGTGCACGTTTGCGTATTCCGCAAAGGCGTTTTTAGCCACAAGCGCGTCGAATTCGCCGTCGCTCAGAAAATCATAATCTTGTCCCCGAATCTCCGTAGCGCGGGGCGGACGGGTGGTCGAGGTGATAGAACGGCGTGAAGTGGAAAACCTTGAAAGCAATTCGTTTACGAGAGTGGTTTTACCGCCACCGCTTGGCGCCGAGATCACAACCAAAAGTCCATTTTTTTGGGCTACCATGGGCAAAGGATAGCACAAGAGAGGATCTTTCGCGTCTCAAATGCGCCCGAGTGAATTCAAAGTTTTAGGATCTTAAGTTCAGGGATTCTGAAAACGCTCGGCCAGAGTTTCGTGCGCGACGGCTGAAAGAATCGCATGTGTAGAATCTAAAAACACAACGCTTTTGATTTTTCGCCCCTTGGTCGCATCGATGACGCGATGCATCTTTTCGAGTTCCTGACAGATGCGCATGACGGGAGTGGAATTGTAATCCACGATGCTGACCACGCGATAGCGGGGCACGGTATTGCCAAAACCGGTATCGAGCAGACCGGAAGTTTCTTGGGCTCGAGGGGTGGTTTCGGGAATCATGGAAAGAGAGAACTTAGCAGGACGCGGGCCCCATTCAAGGGACTTTTCGACCAGACTTAGCGCGCAATGCCGGAGATCATCGGCGCATTGCTGTCATAGCAGCCTTTGAGCACGCTCTTGGCGAGGGCTTCAGCTTCTCCGTCGTTCAAGGCTCCGGCTCCACGCTTCTTGGCGACGTCTTGGGCACAGGCCAGGGTGGTGGCACTCATTTCAACTTTCGAGTTGCGGGTGGTGAGGGTTGTGGCGATCAGGGCGTTGGCTTGGTCACGCTCGGTGAAGGAGTTGCGGGCGGCGCTTTCGCTGAGGGGGAATTTGAGAGTGGGCGTCACCCCGGTACCCTGCAGGAATTGTCCTCCGAGGGTGGTGAAGAAACGCGCGGTCACGCGCATCGTGAGTTTGTCCCCGAGCAGTTTGAGCGGACGCTGAGCGGTCGCTTTTCCGTAGGTCTGATTTCCAATCACCACGTGCCCTTGGCTTTGCATGATCGATGTGAAAATTTCCGCGGCCGATCCGGTCTTGTCGTCAACAAGAATGGCCATGGGATTTTGGTCATAGTTGGCAGCCGGCACGAATCCCAAGCTCAGCGGTTCTACTTTTCCGCTTTGGGTGACGTAAGAGGCGAGCGCCGGAGAGTTCTGGTTAGAGAAGGTCGCTGGCAAAAAGAGCTGCGCGAGTTGCAGAGCGATCGACATGTATCCGCCGCCATTGCCGCGCAAATCGATCACGAGGCGGTCAGAAGCTTCGAGATTTTGCTCTAGGTAACGAGCGATGCGGTAGTAGAGATTGTTATTCGCATTGTCGCTAGATCCGCCGAGCGTATCAAAGAAGGCTTCGAACTTGATGTTCACGATGCCGTCTTCTTTTTTCATTTGGAGTTTGGGATCCAGCGAAGCGCTCAGTTCGGTGTTGGTGCTGATCGACGAGTGCGCGTCGAGGCCTTCGAGGTAACCTTTGAGCATGCCGAGATATTGATAATGCAGAGGGGGGAAAGTCTCATTTGAAACTTCTTTGCTGATTTTTTGAATGAGCTCGTTAACGCTCTCCTGGAGAGCGTCAATCGCCGCGGCATCGAGCTGCTTGAGCTGAGTCTGCGTTTCGATCAGAGGGCGGCGGGAGGCTTTCTCGCCGAGGGATGCGTTGTTGTAGCGCTCGCGCACAGGAGTGTAGGCGACAAGGCAAAACGCATCGTTGCCTACCTCACGCAGGCAGGAGGTTCCGACTTCTGCAGCGCTCTTGGTGGAGAGAAGAAAATAGCCTTCGCCAAACATGGGAAGCACACCGTTGTACTGCCAGATCTTGGCGAGTTGTTCGTTTTGGCTGATGTCGGCGTGGTTCTGGCGAATGCGAGCCATCTCGTAGGAGTAGTTCGAGAGATTCATTTCAGATTCGGAAATCTCTCCGAACATTCGCACCCAAATCGGAGCGTTCGTGTCTTCGCTGACCTCGGCGTTCATCGCCATGGCCGAAAGATTGAAGCAGAGGGTGAGAAGACCGAGAATCGATAGTTTTCGCATAAACGTCCTTGTTACGTACAGAATTTCCCCGCCATTCGGGCCGGGGCGCTCAGCTATCCGTGCCGGCGGAAGATACGTGTATTGACGCCATGTGTCAATACAAAATCGGCTATGAAAACTGATTTTTCGCTCCCCGAAATCGGCGTCCGAAAAGTTTGGACCAAAAATCTCCAAGCTTCTTTCCAAGGCTCTTGGCGGAACTCCGGGGCCGCCCTCGATTAGCAGCGTAACCAATTGAAATTAAATAAGTATTCATTGAAGGTGCGGGGCGGTGCCCGAGGCGAGCATCAGAGGAAAGGCAAAAATCTGCCTAAAAGACTCTATCTATATATATGACGTGAAAATGGATCGCTGAGGAAGAAGGGGGCCGAAGCCCCCTTGATCATTGATATCTAAACAAAGTTCTGGGCCTGCTCGCGGAGCTTTTCCACTTCCAGCTTGGCATCCATCGTAACCCGGGCGAGGCCCTGGTTTTGGATCTTGTTGGAGAGTGTCGTCCATTCGCGGTGCAGCTCTTGGCAAAGAAAGTCGAGTTTTTTGCCAGTATCCAGCGGGGGCGCCTTAAGGATCTCTTCTAAATGTCCCAGATGCACCTTGGTGCGTGCGATCTCTTCGGCCACGTCGCGACGTTCGGCGATCATCAGAATCTCTTGAGCAATGCGCTCTTCGGGAATCGTCAGGTTCTTCTCTGAGGTGAGCGCTTCGTACTTTGCGTAGAGCGTGGTTTCCCACTCTTTGGTGACATTTGGCAATTCCGCCGCGATCTTTTCTAGGTACTTCGAGAGGTGTGCGTGAATCGTCTTCAGCTGCGCGGCAAGCGCGGCTCCTTCGCGTTTGCGGTCTTGGTCGAGCGACTGCAGCAGTGACTCAAAAGCGCGGCTCACGGCCTCAGGAGTGACCTCTTCATTCACGACGGTCGCATTATTGCGCCACAGATCCGCATTGCGAATCAAGATGTCGAAGCGCTCGTAGAGGCTCATCTGATTGTGCATGCGGTTTGGCAGCTGCGAATCCAAGTCCAATAAGGAGTTCACATAGGCGTCGATGCTCTGGTCTTGTGCCGAAACCTTTTCTTCTTCAATAAGGATATCGAGCGATCCGCGGCGAAGAATCTGTTTCGCCAACGCACGCATCGTGTTTTCAGCTGCAAAGAGCTCGCGCGGTGCGCGCCAGCGGAATTCAAAGAAACGGTGGTTGACGGATTTTAGTTGTACTTTAAAGGTGCGTGAACCGACTTTCATTTCGCCGGCCGCAAATCCCGTCATCGAGGTCAATGTATTCATCTTTACCATTTCCTATCTACTCAAAGGCCACGGCGTCGATGTTACGGAATCGCTTGTAACGATTCTTTAGTAGGGCATCGCCATTCTTCTTGCCCAGGGAACGCAGGGATTCGTGCAAATCGTTCAGAATGGATTCGCTCACGCTCGCAAAGTTGGCGTGTGCACCTTCTTTGCCTTCTTTAATGACGTCGTCGCAGACGCCAAGCTTGAGCACATCCTTGGCAGTGAGCTTTAGTGCCTTAGCGGCGCGTTTGGATTCCGTAGCTTTGCCCCACAAGATAGCAGCGCAAGACTCAGGGCTGATCACAGAATAGGTAGAGTTCTCAAGCATCAACAGGCGATCGGAACAACCGATGGCTAGCGCACCGCCTGAACCACCTTCACCTATAACGATACCGACACTGGGAGAGTTCATCTTCAGCATGCGCATGATGCTAGAGGCGATCGCTTCGCTTTGTCCGCGCTCTTCGGCTTCGACGCCAGGGAAAGCTCCCGGTGTGTCGATAAAGGTAACGAGTGGTTTTTGAAATCGCTCAGCGAGATCCATAATGCGCATCGCTTTGCGATAGCCTTCCGGTTTCGCCATGGCGAAGTTGCGATAAACTTTGTCTTTGGTTTTTCTTCCCTTCTGATGACCGAGCACAAAGACACTCATGGGTTCTTTGTATTTGCTTGTGGGCTTCAGTGTGCCGATGCCAGCAATGATCGCAGGATCATCTCCGTAGCAGCGATCGCCTTTGAGCTCTTCGAATTCAGAGAAAAGGGATTCTATGTAGTCTGCAGTGTAAGGGCGCAGTGGGTGGCGACTTCTCTCTACCACCGACCATGCTTTCGCTAGTTCTTCGTCGAGTTTGTTTTGTTCATTGGCGCTATCGGCTTTGCCATTCACGCCTTCGTTGTTTTCCATAGGCAATATCTAAACGCACAAAGTGGGTGAACACAATTGCGTGGGGCACATTGTGTGAGCAAATGATGAGCTTTGAGGGGTAAAAAAACCACGTTTTCTCCTATGAAAAACGCATTCGCGAAGCGTGTAAGAGTTTGTAAGTGAAATTGCGCAACGTTACGTCGCAATTTGCGTAAAAACGGCGCGAAAAACGGTTTTTCGCGCGCGAGAAAAAGAGAGTTTCGGATAAGTGCCCGAAAAACCTCAGTTAATATGCGTTGAGTCAATCTTATTAAAAACAGCAACTTACGTAAAATCTGGCGAAAAGTTTTAAAGAAATCTTTACGATTTTTAAAATCGTTTGTTGACACTTTTGGTGTTCGTACGTAGAAGTCCTCTACCGCAGAGTTGTTCTTTGAAAACTAAATAGTAGATAGATTAAGTT
>DATLIP010000018.1:0-25543 GCA_035539375.1 Bdellovibrionota bacterium
GCCATAAGCTGTCGGTGGGCATGACCGCGCGTCAGCACCTCTTGCCCGGTGGGCAGATAGATTCCGTATGGAACGTGATGCTGTCGCTCGGCTATAAGTTCGACGGCGGGGGAGATTGGTACAGATGGCCAAAGAAATCAAAAGCAACATGACCGGTACGGTCATCAGTGTTCTCGTTAAAGTGGGCGACACAGTCTCTGAAGATCAAGACGTCCTCAGCATGGAGAGCATGAAGATGGAAATGATGGTTCCCGCGGACGTTTCGGGCAAAGTGACCGAAGTTTGCGTGGCGACCGACGACTTCGTGCAAGAAGGACAAGTCCTGCTGCGGCTCGCCTAGCGCGGCAGCACCAGGTGACGCATGTCGTCCGTTCAGTGGCTGCACCAGCTTCGTCTCCCGCGATCGAATATTTTTGAAGTCGGCCCCCGCGACGGTTTGCAAAACGAAAGCACCATACTCAGTGTCGACGCGCGCGTGGAGCTCATCACCCGGCTCATCGAGTCGGGACTGCGCGACATCGAGGTGGGCTCTTTTGTGCGTGCCGATCGCATCCCGGCGCTTGCGGGGAGTGGCGAAGTCATCAAAAAGGTTCTCGCAAAGAACCTTCCTCGTGCCAAGGACTGTCGTTTTTGGGCCTTCATTCCCAACCAAAAAGGATTCGACGACGCGCTCGACGCTGGCGTCAGTGGCGTCGCGCTCTTTGTGGCGGCCTCGGACACCTTTTGCCAAAAAAACGTGAACCGCCCCCTCGCTCAGCAAAAGGCGGATGTCTTTGCGTTGCTCGAAGCCGCACACAGGCAGCAGGTGCCGAGTCGCGTTTATCTTTCAACACTCGTCTACTGCCCTTACGAGGGCGTCATCGCTCCCGAGAAGGTCATCGATTTGGCTTCCGAACTCATCGATCACGGTGCCACCAAAGTGGTCCTGAGCGATACCACAGGCCACGCCGATCCGGTGAATCTTGCGCGCGTGCTCGAACTCTGTGACGCCAAACGCTGGTCGCCCGATCACTTCGCCCTGCACTTGCACGACACTCGCGGGCTGGCTCTGGTGAACGCCGAAGAAGGTCTGCGCTGGGGAATCTCTGAGTTCGACGCTTCGGTAGCCGGTCTCGGGGGATGTCCTTACGCCCCCGGTGCCAGCGGAAATCTCGCGACCGAAGATCTCGCCAACTTGCTCGACAAACTCGGCCTGCTCGAAGGCGTTTCTCTCAAGGCCCTCGCTCGAGCCGGTCATTTCGTTGAGAAGAGTCTCGGCAAACGCGGACCTTCGAAAGTGCTCAGAACCTTTGCGGAGGAATCTTAATCGTGGAACTTATAAATCTCTCTATCGACAATCGCGGCGTGGCTCGCGTCGTTTTGAACCGGCCCGACAAACTCAACGCTTTTTCGCGCGCTCTCTGCGACGCGTACCTCCTGACTCTCGGAAAGCTCGAGTCGCAAATCGCTAGCGGCAAAGTGCGCTTGGTGATGCTCGACTCTAGCAGCGACAAAGCCTTTTGTGCCGGAGCGGAACTCACAGAACGCGCCGCTATGGACGAAAAAGAGATCGACGAGCAGTTGCGCGTGCAGCGCCAAATGATGGACCGCACAGAATCCCTTAAAGCCCCCACTGTCGCGGTGCTGAGGGGAGTGGCATTCGGCGGCGGCCTGGAGCTCGCGCTGAGTTGTGATTTTCGTCTCGCGCGAGATTCGGTGCAGCTCGGACTCACCGAAACCAAGCTCGCGATCATTCCCGGCTCGGGTGGCACGCAGCGGCTCACGCGTCTTGTAGGCGTGGCACGCGCCAAAGAGCTCATCATGCTTGGCCGTAGAATCGATGCCCGATCGGCGGCTGATCTCGGCATCGTGAACGAAGTTTCGGAGAATCTCGACTTGCTCGTGGAATCTTACGTGGACAACCTACTCGAAGCGGGCCCGCTCGCACTCGCAGCAGCCAAGGCGGCGATCCAGCGCGCTCCTGACCTTGCGCTTAGCGAAGGTTTAGATTTTGAACGCAGCTGTTACGAGAGCGTGCTTCGCTCGCAAGACCGGGTTGAGGGACTTGAAGCCTTTATGGAAAAACGCAAACCCCGCTACAGCGGAAACTAAGGAAAAAGGAATCTACCGTGAGTTTAGAAAGCGAATGGAAAAGTTTAGAAGAGCGCATTCTCAAGGGCGGCGGTGAGAAATATCACCAAGGCAACGCCGAGAAGGGCAAGCTCTTTGCCCGCACCCGCATCGAAAAGTTGATCGACAAGGGCTCGTGGATTGAAGAAGGCCTCTACGCCAACGCTCTCGACGCTTCGCTGCCAGCTGATGGTGTCGTCACAGGTTTTGGCAAAGTGAACGGTCGCCCTGTGGGGATCCTTGCCAACGATTCCACCGTAAAAGCGGGCTCGTGGGGCAAGCATACGGTAGAGAAGATGATTCGCCTGCAGGAGCAGGCTGGCAAACTCGGCCTGCCGATTTTTTATTTGATCGATTCTGCGGGCGCGCGTCTCACCGATCAACTCGAGATGTTCCCTGGACGTCGCGGCGCGGGCAAGATTTTTAATTTGCAGTGCCGCCTCTCTGGGCACGTTCCGCAGATTTGTTTGCTCTTTGGCCCCTCGGCCGCCGGTGGTGCTTACATCCCCGCTTTCTGCGATGTGATCATTATGGTTGAAGGCAACGCTTCGATGTATCTCGGTTCGCCTCGCATGGCCGAGTCGGTGATTGGCGAAAAGGTCACCCTTGAAGAGATGGGCGGCGCGCGCATGCACTGCTCGCAGAGCGGCGTAGGTGATGTGCTCGTGGCTAGCGAAGATGAGGCCATCATCGCAGCCAAAAATTATTTGGGCTATTTTCCGCAGCGCTACGATGCCGTGGCCGCCGAGGCTCCTGCGGTGGACGCCGCAGCGAAGCTCGAGCTGGAGAAAATTCTGCCGGCCAATCCTGCGCAGCCCTACGACATGCTCAAGGTGATCGAAGGCATTGTCGACAAGGGGTCGTTCTTTGAAATGAAAAAACTCTTTGCTCGTGAAATGGTTACGGGTTTTGCTCGCATTCAAGGGCAGACGATCGGCGTTGTTGCGAACCAGCCCAAGATGAAGGGCGGCGTGATTTTTGTAGATTCTGCAGACAAAGCTGCAAGGTTCATTTTCCTTTGCGATGCCTTCAACATTCCGCTTCTCTTTTTGGCCGATGTGCCAGGCTTTATGATCGGTTCGCAGGTAGAAAAGATGGGCATCATCCGCCATGGCGCCAAGATGGTCTACGCCATGAGCGAGGCTACGGTACCTAAAATTTGCGTGGTGGTGCGCAAGGCTTTTGGTGCCGGTCTCTACGCGATGTGCGGACCAGGTTTTGATCCCGACGTGACCCTCGCCCTGCCCTCCGCACAGATCGCGGTGATGGGGCCCGACCCCGCAGTGAACGCGGTTTACTACAACAAGATTCAAGAACTCGAAGGCGAAGCGCGTGCGAAGTTCGTGGCCGAGAAGAAGGCCGAATACGAAAAAGACATCGACTTAAAACGAATCGCTTCGGAGCTCATCATCGACGGGGTCGTTCAACCCACGGCCCTACGCGATGAGCTCGCGAAGCGATTTGATTTTTATCGATCCAAAGATCTTAAGTACTACCCGCGCAAGCACGGAGTTGTGCCAGTTTAGATCTCGATACGCACGCCGGTGCTGATCTGGATATCGCGCACGCGCTCTTCCATGACGCTCGCGCCGGCCGAGTCGCTGAATCCGTGCAGGTACTGGCCCTGCACGTAGAGACCCGTTTTGCCAAACGCGGCGATATTCACACCGAGACCTGCGATAAGACCGAAGTCTACCGAGCGCCTGTCTTTGTAATCCCAGCCGATGAGGTCTTCGTCACCGCTGACAACATTGTACTTGTTAGCGCCCACAGCTTTGGCAGCGTAGAGGCCCCCTTGCAAGTAGAAGGCGTTGCCGAGCCAAGCGCGCGCCATCACCGGCAGGATGAAGGTGGGAACGGTTTTTTCGAGGCGAGCCTCATCGTAACCCACTTCAAATTTGCGGTGCACGTAATCCAGACCCGTCACGATGCCAAAAGATTCGGCGAGTGGGATTTCGATGCCCACGCCGAGACCGTAGCTCATCGCCTTCGACGATTTGACTTCGCTCTCGGCGCCTTCGCCACTAACCGAGGCGCCCGTCCAGCCACCGATAAGGTGGGCGTCGAGAATCGTGAGTTCAGCAGCGCTCGCGACGTGTGCAGCGGCGAGGGAGACAAGACCTAAAGACAATAGTCGGCCCAAGTTGTTCAATTTCATTTTCTATTCTCCTTTAGAAACAAACTTATCCAAAAAAAAAGGGCTTAAGATTAAGCCCTTTTCAAGAAATATTAATAATGAAAACGAAATCCGCAGGGATTTTGATTATTTGGCGGCTTTGAAGCGCTTCGAAACCTCATCCCAATTGACGACGTTCCAGAATGCCTTGGAGTAATCTGGGCGCTTGTTCTGATACTTCAGGTAATAAGCGTGCTCCCAAACGTCGAGGCCAAGAATGGGGGTGCCCTTGATGTCAGCAACGTCCATCAGAGGGTTGTCTTGGTTCGGGGTGGAGCCCACTTCGAGTTTGCCATTTTTAGCCACGAGCCAAGCCCAGCCCGAACCGAAGCGAGTTGTCGCAGCGGCTTCGAACTTTTCTTTGAAGGCATCAAAAGAGCCGAAGGCCGAGTTGATGGCGCTCTCGAGCTCGCCCGAAGGTTTTTTGCCGGCGTTGCCGGGGCCCATGACTTGCCAAAAGAGGGAGTGGTTGAAGTGACCGCCGCCGTTGTTGCGCACGGCTGCGTTGTGTTTGGAAATTTCTTTCATGAGGTCTTCGAGCGATTTTTCGGCGAGCGGAGTGCCTTTGATCGCATCGTTAAGTTTGTCGACATAAGCTTGATGGTGCTTGCCGTGGTGGATCTGCATGGTTTGAGCATCGATGTACGGCTCGAGGGCGTCGAAGGCGTAAGGGAGTTTGGGTAGTTGATGTGTCATTAGGGTAACCTCCAATAATTAAAAGAAAATCAATATTTAAACCGTTCATGGTCTAAACTAGAACTCGGATCGGAACCAGTAAAAGTGTATCCGCGTCAATGATGGTGTCAAGAAGCTGACTCAGTGTGTAGTTTGCGGGCAAAGGGACCGAAATGTAAGTGTTATGTCGCGACAAAGGCTTCAGCTTGAAAGGTTTCGCAGGGGTATCCTCTGGGCCGACCAACGTGAAAGCGCGGCCGACTCGTGGGTTAAGAAATCTTTTTACTGGGTGGCCAAGTGGTTTTTGATGATCGGCCACGAAAGCGTCAAGGACAACTCCAAGGTGCGAGCCGAGTCGCTTGCCTACTTGATGATCTTCTCGTTGGTTCCGATGCTGGCCGGGGCCTTTTTTATCTTTTCGTTTTTTACTCAATTCGCTTTCGTGCAGGAGTCGCTACAAAACGGCCTGCACCGCGTGCTCTCGAACTTTCCTACAGAACACCAGCAGGTGATTCTTGAGTACGGTACGATGCTCAAGGATCGTTACCTGGCTTCGATCTCTCGAGGATCCGCCAAGCTCGGAATTTTTGCACTGGGCGTTTTTCTCTATGTGGGTGTGCAGACCTTTAACAACGTGGAAGGCACGATCAATCACATTTGGGGTGCCGACACGAATCGACCTTTCTTTGAAAAACTGCGCAACTTTCTTGTGGTCGCCGTGGTGGCGCCGCTTGCCATCACCGCTTCGCTTTCGCTGCCCCTGATCATTCGCGCAAGCTGGGGCAAGAGCATCGATGGCGTGATGGTGCTCTCGAGCATCGAAGCTTTTATCGGATGGATCATTCCGGTGGCGCTGACCTTTGCCACCTTTCTTGTGATCTACAAATTCATTCCGGTTCGTCACGTCAACTGGCGCGCTGCCGCGGCCGGAGCGCTCTGCGGATCGGTGGGACTGCAGCTCGCCAACTCCTTGGTGTCGCTCTACGTGCGTTTTGCCACGCACACGACTTACGGAAAAGCGGCGGTATTCCTCGTCTTAGGCTTTTGGATTTACATCGTGTGGATGATCGTCATCATCGGTGCGCAGATATCCTACCTCACAAGCGACGGAAAGTATCTGCTCAAGGGGCGCGAAGCGCCACCTTCGATGTACGAGGGTTACAGCTTGATCCTCGTGCTCGCGCGTTTGCTCAAAATTCACAAAGAAGGGGGCGACGCGCTCACCTACCAGCAGCTTTTTGATGTCACCCACCTCAGCGCGTGGGAGCTGCGCCGCGTGATGGCCTATCTAGAGGCCAAGCATTTTGTGGCGCGCATTGCGGGTGGAGAATCCGTGATCGAAGGCTCCTATTTGCTTGCCAAGGACATCTCGGAAACGCAGCCTTCGGAGATCCTCAAGGATTTCATGCGCGCAAACGTGGAAGTCTTGCCGGAATCGCATCAGAGCGATCGCTATCATCGCACCTTCAATGAGTGGGCTGAGAGCTTTGACCAAGTTGGCTTTCGCGACTTTCTATAAATTTTTCTAAATCTCGCTGAACGCTATGGGCTGTCTCGGGATCTTTAAGCGAGTGGCGCACCAAGTGATCGGCGGATTCGCTGTAGTAAACCGTATAACCTGCGAGTCGTCCCAGGGTTTTGCGATACTCTTTGCCGTTGGCTTCGATAAAAGTCCAAACGTCGTCGACAAAGAGACCGCTCAACTCTCCCGGAACACGGCGATCAGGATAGAGCTGGTGCAAACGAAAGATCAGAGGCTCCCAACGAGCCTTCATGTCTTTGTACTCCGGAGTTTCTGCTAGGCTGAGCGCCTCGGCGCGCGCAAGGTGAACGGCGTGGAGATCGCGGGGCTCCGAGAAAAAGTCTTGTGTGTTGACCTGCTCGGGAATCTCGATGCCAAGGTTACGCATCATGAAAATGGAATAATCGAGGTGTTTTTGGTTGCCGCGGAAAGTTCCCGACTTGTTAGAGATGAAGGAGATCACGCCGTTTTTGACGATGATCTCTCCGGCGGCGACAATCTTGTCTTGAGGGTTCTTTTTATTTTTGCGGGCTTCGAGAGCACGGTGTGAGCCAATGTAGGCATCGTTTTGCCGAGGGCTGATGAGTTGCGGCGTGACCCAAATCTTACCCGTTTGCAGCACTACGAAAAGATAAGTTTCGTTGAGGCGATCGGGTTTCCATCCCGGCTTTACTTCGAAGCCCGCTTCGCGAACCTCGTTGTCGAGAAAAGGAAGATCGTTGCGTTTGAGCGGATCGGGCGCGCTGACTCCCGCACGCTGAAATAGCGAACGGCAAAAGAGGTCGGCCTGAGTTTCCACGCGGGGCTTCATGGCCATAGCCACAGCGGGGCCAAGGGCCAAAGCGAGGAGCAGAGGGCGAAAAAGGACAGGATTCACGTTCTTATGGTACCCCCTTTGCCTCTCTTAAAGGGGAAAAAAATCCGACAGCGCTCGCCGTCAGAATAACTATGAGCACTTAGCGCTAAGTGCTTACTTTTGATCGCGCAAAAAGGACGCTAAAAGCTCGGCGCTCATCACGGGAGATTCCATATGTAGGTGATGTCCGCCGGGCTGGTCCACGACGCGCAGCTGGGTGCACGAGGACATGGTGGGCGCGTAGGTTTTCCAATACGGGTTTTCTCTCGTCGCTTCGTTGCGCAAAAGGAGCGTCGGGCACGCGAGCCCCTGCACGATGGCGTGGGCTTGCTCCCAAGTCATCTTCACACTGCTGGGGAATTTTAATTTGGGATCGGTTCGTGTGCGCCAGAACTTGCCCACCCTCTGCGAATTGCGTTTCATAAGGTGACGAGCCGATTCGAGACTCATGGGCGAGAGCTCGGCCATGGCGCGCGCTTGCACGAGGCTTTCGAAGTTGCGGTAGGTTTTGGCTTTGTCGCAGACTTGCACAGATTGTTCGCAAAAGTCTTTGAGCTGAGCTTTGGCTTTTGTGGCTTCTTGTGGAACGGGACCGAAGACATCGATGAGCACGAGACGTTCCACGAGGTGCGGAAAGAGGCTCGCAAAGACGCACGCGATGGTGCCCCCCAGCGAATGTCCGATGAGCGTTGCAGACGACCAACCTTCATGGCGAAAAAGATCGTGTAGCAAGGCAATCCAGTCCGTGTACGGATAGGCGAGTTGGCCGCGGCGCCAAGCGCTCTTGCCGTGGCCGGGCAAATCTAGCGAAAGGATGCGCGTGCCGCGCGGAAGGCGTGCGAGCAGTTCGGGAGCCATGGGGGCGAAGCTCGCGGCGTTGTCGAGCCAGCCGTGCAAACAGAGGATGGGCTTTGATGCCGACGTGGACTTGTGGATATCTGATGAAAAACTCAGGCCCGACCAAGATTGGTGGGCCGTTTTAAATTTGCACTCGCGCGTGATCACGCTCGTAGTTTAACGCGGAAAATAATCTGCCGGTACCCTCACACCGCGACGCTCGATCTTTTCGGTCATGATCGAGGTTTTCATAAACCAGTGCGAGACCAGGTAGCTGATGGAGCAAGCCCCGAGCAGGGGAATGATCCCGAGAGGCTGGCGCGTGGTTTCGAGCGCGAAGATCACCGAAGCAAAGAGCGCGCGCGAGCAGCCGGCGAAGACCGCGGCCATGCCAATGAGCGCCATCACGTGCACATCGATGCCGAGCTCTGGGAACTGTGACTGCAGCACGGCTCCGATGGCAAGGCCTATCAGCGAGCCGAAGGTCATGAGGGGCGCGAGCGTGCCGCCCGAGGTTCCGCTGCTGAGGGCGATATTCCACGAGAGGAATTTCCAAAAACACAGGGCGAGCGCCACGGAGATGCCGATCGTGCCGCTGAGTCCGTTTTCGATGTTTGAGTAGCCCACGCCGAGGCTCAGGGGTTCGATATAACCAATCGCGCCTACCGCGAGGCCTCCGATGGCGGGCCACCACATCCAGTGCACGGGGAGTTTTTCAAAGAGGTCCTCTACAAAGTAAACGCTCTTGGTGATGAAGATCGCGAGGAGTCCGAAGACGGCGCCCGCAGCGAGATAAACCGGCAGCTGCTGGACTCCCACTTGCGCCAATGCCGGCATGTCGAAAAAGGGACCGTCGGGTAAAAAGAAAGAGCGCGTGACGGCCGCGACCACAGCACTCAGGGCCACCGGTACAAAGGACTGCGCGCGGAATTCAAAGAGCAGAAGCTCAATGGCCAGAAGCACTGCCGCTAGTGGCGTACCGAAAATTGCGGTCATGCCGCCGGCCGCGCCGCAGGCGAGTAGCACCTTGCGCTCAAAGTCGTTGAAGGGAAAGATCTGACCGAAGAGAGAACCGAGGGTTCCGCCCGTGGCGATGATCGGACCTTCGGCACCGAAAGGCCCACCCGATCCGATGGCGATCGCCGAGGAGATGGGTTTCAAAAAAAGCAGCCTGTAGGGAATGCGGCTGCCATCCATGAGAATTTTCTCCATCGCTTCCGGGATGCCGTGGCCACGGATCGCCGGAGAACCGAGCTTTGCCATGACGCCGACAATGAGTCCGCCGATGACGGGAATGAGAATCGAGAGCAGACCGATGGCGTGCGGATCGGGCAAGCTGTTCTCGAAAGAAAAGCTCTGGTGGTAAAAGAGCTGAGTGCAAAGCTTGATGCTCATCAGCAGAAACGAAGCGATGGCAAAGGAGACGACGCCAATGGCAACCGCGCAGAGGCAGAGTCTCAGTTGGTGACGACGACGAAGGATGGGGGAATGAGCGCTGGTGGCTGAGCTAACGGACATGCCGGAATCCTAATCACTTTGGCGAAATGAACAAGGCTCAGAGCATCGAAACGGCGCGTCATAAGGGGGCCCCATCAAGCACGATGGATGATGGGGCTTGATGGACTTATTCAATTCCCGTGTTGTCGACGGACAGCGAGCAAGCGTACTTTTCGGTCTTGGTATTTTTACCGCACACAATGCCGCGCGCAACTTTATTGATCCAAGGGTCAACGGGCGAGGTTTTGATGTCTAAGGAATCGTAGAGTTTCTCTGCAACGTCTCCGTCGATGGTGACTTCGTACGCACGGTGGCCGGAACGGCGCAGTTCGGTGGTGCCGGTGGCCAGGGGGCGCGGAGCTTCTGCCGCTGTGGCAACTGAGGCGATGCTGGTTGAGAGCATAAGGGCGAATAGCTTTTTCATGGTTTCCTCCTTGATACTTGGGGCAAGCTAAGGCCAAAAGCGGAGTAGGTGTCAACTTACGTAGACTGTCTTGGGCATTGTTGAGATTTTAGAGGGAATTCTGAACCACGATTGTAGGCAGGCACTCGCTTACCGGCTGCCGCCGTCGCTCGTGTCAACACCAAACGCGCGCAGCGCGTTTGGTGCCCGAGACCGAGCAAAGCGAGTGTCCTGGGAATCGAAATAGATCTTTGGCCGATAGGCCAAAAAAACGACTGGTGCCCGAGAGAGGACTTGAACCTCCACGACCTTGCGGCCACAGGCTTCTGAGACCTGCGTGTCTACCAATTCCACCACCCGGGCATGGGTGCGCAATTTGCACCCCAAAGACTTATAGGGCTTTGCCCCGGTGGTCAACTGACCTTATGCTCTACGGCCATGAAATATCTGCACACCATGATTCGGGTAACGGACCTCGACGTTTCCATTCGCTTTTACGCCGAAGTTTTGGGTATGAAATTGCTCTCCCGGGACGAGTACCCCGAGGGCAAATTCACCTTGGCCTTTTTGGGTTATGGCTCCTCCAAAGACGACCCGTGCATTGAGCTCACCTACAACTGGGGAGTGGATCACTACGAACTGGGCAACGCCTTTGGCCACGTGGCCTATGGCGTGGGCGATATCTACGCCACTTGCGACAAAATCCGCGCCGCGGGCGGTAAGGTGGTGCGCGAACCGGGGCCCATGAAGCACGGCTCCACCGTGATCGCCTTTGTCGAAGATCCCAACGGTTACAAAATCGAACTCATCGAAAAGAAATCACTCACGGCTTAAAGCCGGCCGCGAAGTTCAGAATTCCGCCGCAGTAGTTTTGAGCCTTGTTGCGGGCGGCGAGGGCGAGGCGCGGTTGCTCGGAGAGCCAGTGGCCCAGCGCTACGGTGTCATCGATACGGATGGGGCCACCCATACGGGGTCGTTTCTCGTTGATCCATTGTTCGGGGTTGACCACGGCGTCCACACGGCCATTCGGTTCGATCACGGCCAAGATGCCCTGAGGAGCGCGCTGGATGAGGCGAAAGAATTCGCGCTGGTCTTCAGGAAGGCTGCGCGTGCCGGGTGATGTGGGAGTGTAGAGCATGAAAGAGGTTTCGTTCAGGGCGACCACCGGCTGCGGAACATGGGCAGGGCCGGCCACCAGCGAAGGTAGGTTGAAACGGAAACGTCGCTCACTCTTTGCCTTTGGCCCTGCTGTGGGAGCATCCGTTACAGCCACAGATTCGATGTTAGCGTGGGTTTTTAGCAGCCCGTCTCGTAGCAGCGAAGCAAATTGCGCGCTCGCCGCAACGGTATTGGCCGGAGCGAGATTCAGCAGTACCGGTCGTCCCGTGGCTTGGGCCTTTTCGAGCGCGAGCTTTAAGAAGCCCAGCTTGCGCACTTGCGAGTTGGTTTCTCTTTGCAGGCGTGAGTTCTCTACCCAAGGACTACGCACCGCTTTGAGTTCGAGAGCGCGGTGGGCAAAAAAGACATCCAAGTCGCGTTGGTGCGGAGAATCTTGGCTCAGGCTAGCAAGCAGCGGCGCAGGGCTTTCTTTAACGTAGGGCAAATTATCTTCGTCAATCAGAACGATGGCGAGACGACCGCGCGGTTTGTATTGGGTCGTCACCCAATGGAAGAGTTCTGAATTGGCATCGAGTTCCGAAGAGTAAATTTTGATGACTTCGAAATTCTCGGCGACGGCACTTTCAAAGTCGGGCGTCAAAACGCGGCGTTCAAATTCGTTGGAGTCGAAGGCGTTGACCGAAGAATTGTCCAGCAGCTGCAGCCAAACGTGTTTTCCAGCTTCGCGAGCTTGTTGCATGCGTGCTTCAATGTCGGCGACGCTTGAGGCTTGGGCCAAAGGTATCAAGAACGATGTGACAATAAGTACAAAAAGGGGCCGAAAAAACATGCCCGCCTCTCCTAATACACATGATGGGGTCTGTGAAGAGGTCTCAGCTCCTTCCTTATTAAATTGGGGGCTTAAGCGGAGCTCTCCCTGATATCTGATCGAAACAATTGACATTGCTCGGCACCGGGCGGAGGATTAAGACTTATTCCTTATCACCGCCTATGAAATTCAACTTAAAGCACGCACTCTTTGGCAAACCTCTTACCGCTAGTCATTTGGAACACGAAAAGCTTCCCGTGTGGCGTGGCCTACCGCTTTTTTCAAGCGATGCCCTCTCCTCTGTAGCTTATGCGACCGAGGAGATTCTCCTCATCCTCGTGGCCATTTCGCTGAGCGCGGCGTACTACAGCGCCGCCATCGCCGCGAGCATCGCGGTGCTGCTCGTGATCGTGGCGGTTTCGTATCGACAAACCATTTCGCTCTATCCCAATGGTGGCGGAGCCTATTCGGTGGCCAAAGACAACATGGGCCAAACCGCGGGTCTTGTGGCCGGTGGCGCTCTGCTCATCGACTATATCCTTACCGTTGCGGTGTCGGTTTCGGCCGGTGTCGCGGCCCTCACCTCGGCGTTTCCGGGCTTTGGTCACCACGAAGTGCTGCTCGGCGTGCTCGTGATCGCGATCTTGACGATCGCAAACCTGCGCGGCCTGCGCGAGTCGAGTGTGATCTTTTCGGTGCCGACTTATCTCTTTATCGTTTGTACGACCATCATGATCGGTCGCGGCTTGTGGATCACCTTCTCCGGAGGGCATCCGCACGTCGATCAGCGCATTTTTCACCCCGAACAGCTCGAACCCATTTCATGGTTCGTGATTCTCAAGGCCTTCTCGAGCGGGTGTGCCGCACTCACGGGTATCGAGGCCATTTCCAACGGCGTCACCGCATTCCGAGATCCGGCTCCTCAGCGCGCCAAACGCACGCTGAGTCTGATGGTTGTGATGCTGGTGATTTTCTTCTTGGGCGTGACCTTCCTATCGCAGCACTTCGCAGTGGTGCCAAGACACGGCGAAACCGTGATCTCTCAAGTGGCGCGTACCACCTTTGGGCAGGGAACCTTTTATTATTTCTACCAAGTGGTCACAGCGCTGATCCTTGTTTTCGCTGCGAACACGGCGTATTCGGACTTTCCGCGTCTTGCCTCGCTCATCGCTTCAGACCGCTTCATGCCACGCCAGCTGAGCAACTTGGGCGATCGCCTGGTTTTCTCGAACGGCATTATGATGCTCGGCTTTTTTGCCGCCTTCCTTGTGGTGCTCTTTAACGCCAATACCCACGCTCTCGTGCCCCTCTATTCCGTGGGTGTTTTTATGTCCTTCACACTCTCGCAGATGGGCATGGTCGTGCACCATATCAAGTTCAAAGAACCGCATTGGAAAAAGATGCTCGCGGTGAATCTTTTGGGCGCCATTACTACGGCGGTCGTGCTCGGAGTTGTGACGGTTACCAAGTTTCTTGACGGCGCCTGGATCATCATCGGCCTTTTGCCGCTGCTGATCATCGCGTTTCGCGCCACCCGTTCGCACTACGACAGCGTGGCCTCGCAGCTTGTGTTGCCTAAGAACTGGAAACTCGATGCTCCCGTTCCTTCGCTCGTGGTGATCCCGGTTTCGGGTTTTCACACCGGCGTGATCGAGTCGATGAACTACGCTCAGGAGATCTCAAGCGACGTGCGCGTGGTGGTGGTCGACGTGGCTCCTGTGAACGCTTCGGCGTTGCGGGCCGCCTGGGCCCAACACGTGGGCGACCACCCCAACCTCAAGCTAGTGATTTTGCCCTCACCTTACCGCTCGGTAACGGGGCCGCTCTTTGAATACATGGAGCTCATCGAAAAACAAATGCCCGAGCGAACCATCACCGTGGTCGTGCCGGAATTCATCACCAAACGTTGGTGGCACAACTTCTTGCACAACCAAACGGCGCTCTTTTTGCGCGCCCGCCTGCGTTTTGTAAAAAAACGTGTGGTTGTGACGGTCTCCTATCACCTCAGAGAATGATGGAATCCAGGCTTTAGGGCATTTTGCAAAAGTCTCGGCAGGTTTCGCGCAGCTTTTCTGCCATGTCTTGAAAGCGAGATTCATCGGGTGGAGGTTTTTTCCAGTCCACGTTCACGTTGTCCGCTAAGTAATCGCTCAGTGAGGCCGCGTGCAAAAATTCTACGAGTCCCGCAAAGCGCGGATCACGAAAGTCCGGTGGCACAAAGAGTACGGGAATCCCGAGCGCGCGGCATGGCAGGGCCGCGTGGAGTTTGGTGGTGATCACCAGCTTGGCACTAGCGTAGAGCTCGAGCAAGGCACGGGCTTTGTCGAGGCGCGACTGCGGGCGCATGGCGAGCACGCGGTGATCCACACGTACCACATGACCATCCAGGCCGCGCGGCGGCTGCGCCTCGATAGGCATGTTGACCATCACGATCTTGTCGTCGCGCAAGCGGTGCAGTGCGGGCAAGGTCATTGTGAGGCATCCCGAAAAGTATGCAGGCACGTGGTGTTCGCTCATGGCGTAGAGCGTGCCCAGATCACGACAACCCACGGGTCCGTGTGCGGTGAGGTATTCCACGCCGCTCGGAGTGAACACATGTGGGCGAGAAGAGGCGGACACGTGCACCGAAGTGAGCAGGGGCTTCAGGCACTCGGCCGGCGGCCAAGAGTAGGAGCGTGATTTGGGTCGCCACTGCATCGGCACGAGCGACCACGGAAACGAAGTCGGCGCTTGCAAAAACCAACCGTTCAAGATGATTTTTGTGGGCTCGCTAAAATGGAGATCGGCCAGGCGATCACGGTCGACGTGGTGATCGATACGTGGAAGGTATTGGGCGGCCGCGAGGCTTTGAATATCGTCGCCCAAATTCGTCGTCTGGTAGCTCAGTAGGGCGTAACGCGACATAAATTAAATTCATTATGTGCTATATGGCGGTCCAGGAAAGCTTTTTTTTACGTACGACGTGAATATTGCAAAGGTGGCGTGAATAGAACGTTGCTATTTTGGAGCTTGACGTCCGCTATTTGTTTCTTTTTTCTTGGCTCCCTCCCATCGCCGCGAGTATATCCAAGAGCCCCATGGCGGTGTTTGAGAACCTACAGATCATGCTCGGCGATAGCCTCGAGGCGAGGCTGCGCAAGTTGGATCCGGCCCATCGCTCGTACCGTATTCTCAAAAAATCTCTCGATGCTCGCCGCAAAGATCGCTTGCACCATGTCTATACCGTGGAGACCTTCGCCTCGGCCGAAGTTCCTCCCTACCCCTTTGAGATGCCTACCAAGGTCGCCTCAGAAAAACGCCCGAGCACCACGGTGATTGGCGCCGGACCGGCCGGGCTTTTTGCCGCCCTTTGGCTCCTCGAACGGGGGATGCCCTGTCAGCTCATCGAACGCGGCAAGCCCGTGCTCGCGCGCATGAAAGACATCGCCCAGCACTGGCGCCACGGCAAGATCCACCCCGACTCGAACGTCTGCTTTGGTGAGGGTGGCGCGGGTACCTTTTCGGATGGCAAGCTTATCACCCGCATCAAATCGCCTTACAAAACCTTCGTGATGGAACAGATGGTGCGCTTCGGGGCTCCCGAAGAGATTCTCTACCTCGCCAATCCGCACGTCGGCAGCAACAAGATCCGTACCATCATCAACAATCTCACCAAGTATCTTCAGCAAAACGGCTGCCCGGTGCACTTTGAAACCCGCGCCGAGACTTTTGTGTGGGGCGAAGACCGGCTGGAATCACTCATCACGGCGGACGGCCGCACGCTGAAGACCGACAACTACATTCTCGCCACGGGCCATTCGGCGCACGACATCTACGACAAGCTGCTCGATGGCGGCGTGCCCTGTGACACGCTCAACGTGGCGATGGGCTTTCGCGCCGAGCACGCCCAGCGCTGGGTCAACGAAGCGCAGTACGGATCGCGTTGGGAGCACCCCGAGCTGCCGGTGGCCAACTACAAACTCACCTGCCACGACGAGACGACGGAGCTCGGTGTCTATTCCTTTTGCATGTGCCCGGGGGGCTATGTACTCGCCTCTTCGGCACAGAGCGGCCGCATGGTGGTCAATGGCATGTCCAACTCCAATCATGGTTCGCGTTTTGCCAATTCGGGCATCGTGATCACGGTGCACAAAGACAAGTGGTATCCGAATGGCCCACGAGAAGCCCTGCAGTTTCAGGCCGACATCGAACGCCGCACTCAGGAAAAGGTGATTGAGGCCGGTGGCACCATCCAGGTGCCTGCTCAGCGTGTGGAAGACTTTCTTGCAAACCGCGTGGGTCCCCTCGGCAAAAGCTCGTGCCCGAGCGGCGTGATCGCGGTGAACCTGCGCGACATCTACCCGCCGGAGCTCACCGAGGCTTTTGTGAAGGCCCTGCATAATTTTGATCGCAAGATGCCAGGCTACATCTCGTCCGACGCCATCTTGCACGGTGTGGAAAGTCGAACCTCGTCGCCTGTGCGCGTGGTGCGCGACGAGGATCTTTTGCATTCGCCGAAATTTATCAATCTCTACCCGTCTGGCGAGGGTGCCGGTTTTGCCGGCGGCATCACTTCGGCTGCCGTTGATGGTATCAAGGTGGCCGAAGCGATTTGCTCGGGCGTTTAGTTCACCGAAACCTCTACCGTGCCTTTCACGCCTCGTCCGTCGGTAACCTGAATCTTAATGTTGCCGAAGTCGGTGGGCATGAGGGTTATGCTACCGGTCGTGGAATTCACCTTGAGCGAGCCTTGGCCCGAGAGAATGCCCGCTGTGTAGGGCGGGATGCCACCCGTGACCGAAAGGGTGGTGGTTTCGAAGAGCGAAAGGTAAGCGTAGGACTGCTGATCGTCGGATCCGTGGATCAAGATGCGACCATCGCTTAGCACGTTGAGCCCGCGCACATACAGCGGTGGATCAAAGGTGGGAGCGGCAGCTGACCACTCGCCCGCTCCCGAATTCGCGGCCGGATCAAAAGATTCCATGGTATTTGTCAAACTTTGCATGCCCGTTGTGTAGCCCGAAAACGCGTAGACGAGCCCATTGGGGTGTTCCACCAGGCCATGTCCGTAGCGCACGTTGAGCATAGCGGGGGCGTTGTTCCAGGTGCCGAGTGAAGGGTCATAAATTTCGGTTTCGTCGCGAACGGTGTAGCTTATGTAATCCGAGAAATCGTGCATTCCACCGGTTGTCAGCACGCGATCGTCGCTCAGTCGAATGGTGGTCGTCGAAAGCCGCGGAAAGTTCGTACTACCGGTCATGGCCCATGCTCCCGCTCCGGCGTTGGCGTCAGGATCAAAAATTTCGGCCGTCGCAACTTGGCCGCCGAAAAGTAGCAACTGAGCATCCGGCAGGGGGATTAAGGCCGGGCCAAAAGTTAACAAGCGGTTGGTGTCGAGGGGAGAGGGGCCAGTCTGCCAGGCTCCTGCGCCGGAATTGGCTTCGGGATCAAAGATCACCGTGGAGGTCAGCGCCGTGGCCCAACCGGAGTACCCGGCTAACAGCACCACGCGGCCATCGCTCAGCACGCTGGCGATGTAGCGCGAACGCGCGACCGGAAGACTGGGGCCGGCACTCCATTCGCCGGCGCCCGAATTGGCAGCGGGATCGAAGATTTGTACCGTAGAGTAGCTCGTGTAAAAACTGATGCCGTCGTCACCTCCGGCGACCATCACCCGACCATCTTTGAGTTTGATTGGGGGAGCGTAAAAGCGCGCCACATCCATGCTGGGGCCGTCAACGAATTCGCCCGTGCCATCGTTGGCCGAGGGGTCCAGAAACGTGACGTCTTTGCGCTGACCCGTTAAGCCCGTGCCGTTCAAAAAGAGAATGCGTCCATCGTCGAGAGGTATCACATCGGACGATATGCGTTTGCTCACGGTGGAGGTTCCGACCAAAGTTTGCCAAGACCCGGCGCCTGAGTTACCGGCGGGATCAAAAACTTCGATATTTTTGGTGGCGATTAAAGTGTTGGTGGTTGCATATTTTTGGCCACCGACGAGCAGCACTTTGCCATTGGCGAGCTTGTGTACGGCGGCTCTGTCGCGCTGGGAGGTGAGGGAGGCGGGCACAGGAGTCCAAGAGCCGGCTCCGGCATTGTCCGTCGGATCAAAGATGAGCACCGAATCGGAACCCATCATGAAATCCGAACCCACGTGTAGCACGCGCCCATCGTCGAGCAAGACGCTACGGTGGTTGCTTTGTTTGAGTGGGAGTGCGGTCGCCGCGCTCCAAGACCCGGCGCCGGAATTTCCAGTGGGATCGAGAAATTCTACCGAAGTGATAGAACCACTGGCTCCCGTACCGCCTGTAAAGAGGACCCGACCATCAGGAAGTACCGTTGTTTGGTGTAGCCAGCGCGGAACCCCCATGGAGGTCCCGCTACTCCAACCGCCCGCGCCCGCATTGGCCGCTGGGTTAAAGATGGCGGTCGCCGAGGGCCAGCCTCCGTTGGTACCCCCCGAAGCCATGACTCGTCCATCAGGCAGTAGCGTCGCCTCGTGACCATAGTACGCGCCGGCCGGCATCGAGGACGGCACGTTCGTCCATGAGCCGGCACCGGAGTTGGCTGTCGCATCAAAAATCACGGAGGTGTTGGTATCGCCGGTGCTGCGACCGCCCGCGAGGAGCACGCGACCATCGTTCAGTTTGGTGGCCGTATGGGCGTAACGCTTGAGCGGCAAGTCAGGGCCGAGACTCCAAGCACCTTCGCCGCTGTTGGCCGTGGGATCAAAAATCTCTACCGTAACCACCCCGGTGCTATTGGCGTAACCGCCGGCAGCGAGAATGCGACCATCGTTGAGCTTGGTAAAGCTGAGGTTTGTTCGTAGCACGTTAAGTGAAGGCCCCATCGAAAGGGTGCCGAGGCCGCTGTTGCCGGCGGGGTCGAAGATCTCCGTGGCGGTGGTGTTGCTTCCACCAAGGATCATGACGCGCCCGCCGGTGATTTCGATGAGAGTGGGAAAGGTGCGCGCGTACGCGAGTTCGTAGGGGCTGCGGAACTGTGTCACGTCCAGGTCGCTCGTGAGCGAAGAGTCGGCGGCCGTCACCGTCAGTGCCTTTTGAGCTTTTTTGAGCACTTTCTTGTTGTTTACCAGCACGCTACAAGCACCTGTCCCTAGCGTTGCGGACACGACGACGAAGACCGACAGGCCAAGCTTTAATTTGCGCATAGAAACATTATCCAGTGCTCGCCCTAAATAGCTAGTATTGAAACCTCTGTGTTGCAGCAATTGTGCTGCAGTCGGGGTTCAGATACTGGGTCAGCAGGCGCTGCATGTTGGTGAAGCGGCAAGATTTACGGGCTAACGCTTAGGCGTAGCGGGGGGCAGTAGATAAACCGGCACGTAGAGGTCACGCGCGCGCAGCTTGTCTTCTACGGTACGCTTTTGTTCGGGCGTATGAGTCCAAACGGCCGCGAGGTGGCGCAGATGAAGGCCCCCGGGGGCATCGAAGCCAAGGCCTTCGTCCCATCCCAAATTTGTGAAATCCGAGGCGGTTTTGAAGGGATATTCGCGCATGCTGGCTTCGTCGAAACCTAAGATGATTCCCGAGATCTGGAGGGCTTCACTGATGAGCTGTGATTTCTCTTTGTGGCTGAGGGAACCGGGAATGTTTTCTGGTGCTTGCTCGAGCACGGCGCCATCCGCACGCGCAGCTTCTGAGCTACGCGGGTTGAGGTTCAGGCGAGCGGCGACAAAATACTTGATGGCCAGGTTACCAGCGTAGATGTCCGCGACCTTGAAGGCCTTGAGCAAATCGTAATGGCTATATTTACGGTGCTCCATGGACTTGCGATAGGATTCCGGATCGAGACGCCCCTCTCTGAGGGCGCGGGCGAGCTCGGCGCCGTGTGGGTTGGGCATGAAGTAAAGGCGTCCGTCCTTATCTGGTGGGAGGTGCGAGGTGCGCAAAAGCTCGTCGAAGGTCTGCATCGAGGTGCCGTGGAGAGCGGCCGTGTCGCGGGCTTCTTCGAAACGCTGCAAGTACTCGATAAAAGTCAGGCAGCTTTTGCTAGCGTCGAGCAAAGGTGTGGCCGCAAAGGCGTGATCCACAGCGAGTGCGCAGAGAAGCCAGACGAGACACTTTCCCATGGCTTTATGATAAGCGGATTTGGCACCAGTGAACATGAAAAACTCTTGGCGCGTTTAGCGAATCGATTGGATGATCGGAACGCAAAGGTCGGTAGCTCGTCGGGTGGCAGGGTTCTCGGACTTCATCAGATCCCAGTGCCAGAGAAAGTGCGACATAGTAACCCCAGAAATTTGCGGATGGATCGCGTGCAAAAAGTTCCGGGTACGTTCGACAGTGAGGGGGTCGGTATAGAATTTATGCCGAGTCGTGAATGCGGGGTTGAGGGTCATTTTTTGGAAAGCCTCTATCCGTTTCAGATTGTTGCTCCATTCGGAGGGACGATCAATGAGAAGCGCCATTTCTCTGTGGCCCAGCGACATAAATTTGACCAAAGCTTAGACAAAGCGCAAGAATGTTAAAATCAGGGACATGCGCAACATCATGTTCCTGATCTTTTTGCTCGCAGCGGGTCCGGTGATCGCGGCCCAAGATATCCAAGACTTTTCCACATTGGCGACGGAGCTAGATCGCGAAGCGGCAGAGCTGTCGACCCTGAATGATACGGCGAGAAACTGTTTCCCAAAGATGGCAGGCAACACGAACACCTTCTGCACCGGTTTCTCCCTCGGCGAAGCGGAGGCCACTAAGCTCCTCGCGCTTAGCGGCCCCGACTGCCAAAAGGCGATCGTCCAGCGGGGTTACGTCGTGGCCGTGGGCCAGCGACCCGCCAAAGTTAGTGAACAAGATTACGACGCGTTTTTTAAGTCCACCAAGAACGCCGAAACCTTTCACGCCGAGCGCGTGGTGATGCTCAAGAGAGGCTTCGATGCGCTGACCTGCGTGCACGAACTTCTGCATGTGTATCAGCGGCAACCTGGTTTGGGAGCTCTCCTTGCGCCCAACAATCGGGAAATGCGCACTCAGCGGATTGTGGAACTGCTGAACCGCGTGGCGCTCTTGATCGAAGATAAGGAAAAACGTGGCGACGTGGCGTCGGCAAAGCAGATGATGAAACGTTTAGAACCCGTTTTGGCTCAAATGAAACTCTGGTCGAGCTTGCCCGATCTCTTGGACGAAAAAGATGTGCATGGCTGGCTGTGGTTGCGCTGTAGAACAGGCGGAGCGGCTTATTGTTCCATGAAACAATTGGATGTCGCATTGGCCAATTTGTGGGTGAGGCGGGATTTTATTCCTAAAGCGACGCTGGAGCTGATCGCGAAAGATGGGAAAAAGCTAATTTCTGGACAGAAGTGACGCGAACCCGCAAAAAATGGCGGAGAGACAGGGATTCGAACCCTGGTTACGGTTTCCCGTAAACACGCTTTCCAGGCGTGCGCCTTCAACCACTCGGCCACCTCTCCATTTGTCGTGCAAGCGCACGCTGGGCCGATTTAGGGTCTAAATCGGCGAAAAACTTTGTTAACAAGGGCTGGCAAGGACTTCAACCTAAACCTAAAATGAACTCATGATTCTTTCGTTCGACTCCCTGCTCGCCCTCGCTCAGCCTTTCGCCATTGGCCTGGCCTTTTGGGCCTTTGTTTCGCTGATTTTGTCCATGTTTCCCATGCTCTTTGGGCTGCGTTCGGCGGCCTATATCAATGCCGGTGTGGCTTACGCCCTGATCGCGCTCTTTCGCTTTAAGGCGACGAGCATCGGCACCAACTGGTCGCTGGTTTTTGCCTCAGATCGTATGAAATCGGCCCTCGTTTTTGGTCTGGTGGGTTGGCTCGCGGCCTGGGGCCTAGATTGGGCGCAGCGGCGCTTTCCGCTCATGCCGCGCTGGGGCTTCTTTTTGCAGTTCGTGGTGATCGGCATCTCCGTGCTCTTTTTGCTCGTGGCCGTTCACAAAAACTTTCCGATCTAACGGGCTTGGGGCTCAAGGCTCGCGCTCGCCACAGGAGCCGGCGCCGAAACCTTGGTATTTTGAATCAGCGACGAGACCAGCACCGACTGGTTGCGCGCGCGCTGGGCGGGCGCCCGGAAGGGAGCCTCTTCGTAGAGGCGGCTATACCAGTAATTATTGCGCAAGATGTTTGCCACGTAGTTGCGCGTCTCACGATACGGAATCAAATCAATAAAGAGCAGCGACGAGTTGGTGGGGTAGCGCTTGCGCCAGGTCGGAATGCGCATGGGGCCAGCATTGTAGGCGGCCAGAGCGAGTTCCACACTGTCGAATTTGCTGATCATGCGGCCCAAAAACTTGGAACCCAGCTTGGCGTTGATGTCGGGGCGGTAGAGGTTCTCGTGCTTGCCGCTGAGGGCGTGGGCCGTGGCCGGAAGCAACTGAAGCAAACCGCGAGCGTTGGCAGGTGACCGGGCCTGCGGATTGAAAGCGCTCTCTTGCTTTGCCACCGACACGAGCAGCATGGGGTCGTTGGCACCGCTAGCATTTTGAAAAACTTCCCAATACGGCAACGGGAACAGCAGTTTGAGCGTTTGCTCATTCATGTTCTCGGGATTCTGTTCGATTTGGTTCCACACAAAACCGAACGAAGACTGGTGTGTATTTTTATCGGCTTTGAGGTGCGTGATGTAGATCACGTTGCCCAGGCTCAGATCATCGCGGAAATTGTTGGCGGTCCAAAAGGCCAAGCGGCTTGCAGCGGTTTCGCGGCCACCGAGCATCAGCGCTTCGAACCAGCGCAGCGAGAGAGCCACGGCCGGAATTTTAGAGTCGCGCGAGGGTGTCACGATGGGGCGCATGGAGGCGTCCGCCAGCGGATCGCTGCCCATTTGCTTGTGCGCGTTGAGCGCGTGAAACGAAAGCGGATGGTCGTTCAAGAGGCGTGTCCAGTACTGCTGTTTGAGCACGGGATCGGTTTGCACAAGGCCGGCCCAAAAGAGTGCGCGAGGCAGCTCTTCGCCCTTGGCGCCGTTAGGTGCGAGCGAGGCGGAAATGCGCGCGCGCGAGTGGTCGCCCCAGATGATGCGCAAGAGTCCCTGGCGAAAGTGCGTGACAGCATAAGCTTCGTCGCTGGGCTTTAGGCAAGTCGTTGCGTGCGCGTAGAGTTTTTCCATGGCGAGCTTGGCTTCGTTGCTCGGCAAGAGGTTTTCGAGTTTGCGAATGCCGGCCGCCGAAAGGTTGCGCGGACAACCGCGGTGCTGCACCAGGCGGGGCACCCAGTTGAGAATTTGCTGTGTGGACATCGGCGTGATGGACGAGATGATGTCGTCAAAGTGCAGGTGTTGGGCCCAGGCGAGATTGCTGTTGTTGATGCGATAAGAGCGGCCGGTGCGGGCCACGGTTTTGACCTTTTTGGCTTTGCTAGCTTTGGGGCGTGTGTTCTTTTTGTACGAAGCGGTAATTTGATACACCTGCGCGCAGAGTTTGGCAGACTGAACAGTTTTGCTGCGACCGTTCACGCAGTACTGCCTGGGGAATCTTCCGTTGCGAATGAATTGTTCGAGCGCGAGAGTTTGCTTGCGCAGCTCGTAGGGATGGATGCGCCACTCGCGGGCGAGGTCGCCCACTTTGGGTTCGGGCATCACGGTCTCTTCGGGGAGCGCGAGGGCTGCGGGAGCGGCGGGGCGCACGGTGGTGGCGTGGCTCAGGGCATCGGGCATGCGCGCGAGTTCGCGCGGTGCGCTTCGCATGGCTTGCTGGTGAGCCGTGGTGGAGCATGCTGAAACCAGAACGTGAGTAGCCAGCAGCAAGGTCGTAACGAGTTGTCGATTCTGACGCGAGTCAAACATCTCTCCAGTATAGGCACCGGCGATGCGGATCCTGGCGTAAGAAAGTCGGCGTTATCGTCAGCTATTTGATGGCGTCAATCTGCTGTTCGGGGCTCGCCTTGTGACATTCGGGAGTCTGAAGCGCGCGCTCGAAGATTTTTTGCAGTTCGGGGAACTTCGATTTCACATCAACGCCAAAGCGATGAGCGTTGTAAATTTGCGGAATCAAAAACAGATCTGCCGCTGTGACCTCATCTCCCGCCGACCACTTGCCGCGCAGGGGTTTGGAGATCGCGTCGAAAACTTCGAGACCGCGATGAATCCAGTGCGAAGCCCACGCCGTGCGTTCGTCAGGGTTTTGACTGTGCAAAAACTGCGCGCGCAAATTTTGCAGCGGCGCCGTGTCGGAATTGATGGTTTCGCAGAGCTCGCGAACTTTGGCTCGACGGTAAAAATCCCCCGGAAAAAGCTGTGCTTCTTCCAGATTGTAGGTCTCTTCGATCCACTCGATGATGGCCATCGACTGCGCGATGACCTGCTTACCATTGATCACGAGCACCGGCAGTGAAGCGTTGGGGTTCAGCGTTTTGAACTCCGCGCTGTGCTGACGTTTTTCGAGGAGATTCACAGAACGGTATTCGTAGAGCGCTCCCTTGAGCTCGAGTGCCCAGCGCACACGCCACGATGCGGACGAGCGCCAGTATCCGTAGAGTTCCAGGGTTTCGGGTAGGAGTGTGGCGTGCGTTGTCATGTGTTTAACCCTCGAGCACGATGGTGTTTTCGAGCGAGCCCAAGCCTTCGACGTTGAGGACTACCTTGTCGCCCACTTTGAGCCACTGGTTGGTGATGCCCGAGCCGTTGAGTTCTAGAAAACATCCCGTACCAACGGTGCCAGAACCGATCACATCGCCCGGGTAGAGCGTCACGCCGTAAGAGGCGCGCTCGACGATTTGCGCAAAGGTCCAGCTCATGTCGCCCATGTTGCCGCGAGAGACTTCGACGCCATTGACTTCGCAGGTCATTAGCAATTTGTAGCGGTCGCCGCTGTTGCTGCGCTCGAGTTTGGCTTCGAGCTCTTCGGGAGTGACAAGCCAGGCGCCGAGCGAGGTGGCGAAGTCTTTGCCTTTGGCAGGGCCGAGGTTCAACTTCATCTCGTCCATTTGCAGTTGGCGCGCGGACCAATCGTTCATGATCGTGTAACCAAAGATCACGCTGTCGGCATCTTCAGCTTTGACGTTGCGGCATTCCTTGCCGATGACGATCGCGGTTTCGAGTTCGAAATCGAGTTTTTTGAGGTGTTCTTCACGCACGCGTACCGCGCCGGGGCCGGTGACCGCTTGGTGGTTGGTGAAGTAAAAAATTGGAAAGTGATCGAACTCTTCGATCATTGGCACGCCGCGATTGCGACGCGCAGCTTCGACGTGTTGGCGAAAGGCGTAACCATCGCGCATCGAGGGCGGGTTCGGTACGCACGCCAAAAACTTGACGTTCGAAGTTTCGAGCGAACCCTGTTTGGCGCGTTCGCGTACGAGCGCGTCGTGGCGCTGGCGATGCGGGTCGCGAAGATATTCGAGCAGCGAGGGCGCAAGGTCCGAGAGATCGGCGATCTTGTCGTTTTGGGCCCATACACCCCAGGATTTTTGTTTGGAGGAATTTTCGAAGCTTACAAATTTCATGCGCAAGGACTCCCTTCACGGTGGTAGTCCCAGCAGGAATCGAACCTACAACTGCTCTTTAGGAAAGAGCCGTTATATCCATTTAACTATGGGACCACGAGTGGGCTAATATGAACAAAACTTTGGCTTTTCTGTCCATAGC
>DATLIP010000019.1:0-34739 GCA_035539375.1 Bdellovibrionota bacterium
GCGATCATGAATGAGGCTCTTTTGTAGCAGTTTCAAGGGTTAATCACCAAACGAAAGGTGTTTTTCTTGAAACATAGTGGTTCCCTCTTTATGGCTATGCTATGCAGAAATGGTTTTATGCAAGTGAATGAGTCCGTGGACAGTCCGTTCCGCCTCTTCCGTGCAACCCAAGCCTTAGGAGGTGTTTAATGGGAAAAAAATTATTTGTTGGCAATTTACCTTTCGCAGCGACTGATACGTCGCTGGCCGAGCTGTTCGCTCAGTGTGGGACTGTAGAGTCTTCGAAAATCATCACCGACCGTGAAACCGGTCGCAGCAAAGGCTTCGGCTTTGTTGAGATGTCGTCGGATTCGGAAGCTCTTGAAGCGATTTCGAAACTGAACGGTATCGACAACGGTGGTCGTCCTATGTCGGTTTCTGAAGCGAAACCCCAAGCTCCCCGCGATAGCCGCGGCGGTGGCGGTGGCGGTCGTGGCTTCGGCGGCGGTGGCGGCGGTGGTCGTGGCTTCGGCGGCGGTCGTGATCGCGACGGCGGCGGCCGCGGCGGCTGGTAATTCGTAAGAATTATTAACCTCTAGCAAAAGCTAAAAACCCTCATTCGCGCCTTCGGGCTGCGGATGAGGGTTTTTTTTATTGCGCAAAAGTCAAAATCATCGGTACAATCGTATCTAGTCTAAGCAGAGGAGGACTCGCCTATGGAAAACTTTATGAATTCTGAGAATGTTCTGGGCGCGGCGTCCTCCGTGAGTCCATGACGAGAGCCCTCACGGCGATCGATCTTCCGCACCTATTCTAAGAACACCACTTCCTTTAAGTCTCTCGCAGATCTCCCGAGCCTTTTCAGGCTCGGACTGAGGTACGCATGTCTTTAAAAAGTTTATGGGGGCTCATGCCCTTTATTGAGGATGTCCAAATTTCACGCCTGGCACGCGTGATCGGCGTGGACCGCGGTTGGTACCGTGTGGCTCTTGCCGAATCCGAGAGCCACTGGTTCGCGCAGGTGACCGGCGCCTTTCGCCACGACGCCCACGCGGCGGCGGATTATCCGACCGTCGGCGACTGGGTAAGGCTCGAAGCTTCGCCACAGCATGTGCACGATCGCCTGCGCATTGAGCATCTTTACGATCGGCGCGGCGCTCTAGAGCGCACGGCTGCCGGAACCACGGGTGAGGTGCAAGTGCTCGCCGCCAACGTCGACGAGATCCTGATCGTGATCTCCTGCAATCAGGATTTCAACGAGCGTCGTCTCGACCGGGCGATGGTCATTGCACGCGCGAGCGGCGGTCGTTCGCGCGTGCTCTTGA
The DNA here is from genome assembly GCA_035539375.1 of Bdellovibrionota bacterium. Lineage (GTDB taxonomy): Bacteria > Bdellovibrionota > UBA2428 > UBA2428 > UBA2428 > DATLIP01. The sequence continues at coordinate 1,305 of DATLIP010000019.1, forward strand.
GCAAGGTGGATCTGGTCAGCGCCGAGCAGCTAGGCGAGCTCACGGATCGGGTGCAGCGACGATTCCCGCACGTCGACGTTCTGCCCGTCTCGATGCACGAGCCGCTCTCGGTGCGTGCGCTGGCCGAATCGCTCCGTTCGGGCGAGACCTATTTGGTGCTGGGCTCTTCGGGAGTGGGCAAATCCACGCTGCTCAACGAGCTGCTCGGGCGCGAGGTGCAGGACACCGCAAGCGTGCGTGAAGACGACGACAAGGGCCGGCACACGACAGTGGGGCGCTCGCTGCACCGACTGAAGGGTGGCGCTCTCGTGATCGACACGCCGGGGATTCGCGAAATCGCGCTCACGGGTGATGCTGAGAGTTTGGATGAGAGCTTTGCCGAGATCGAGGAACTCATCGGTCGCTGCCGCTTTACAAACTGTGCACATGGTTCGGAGCCGGGATGCGCCGTGCGTGCGGCGCTCGAAGAGGGGGAACTCAGCGAAGAACGCTATGAGAGTTACCAGAAGCTTCGCCGAGAAGTGGCTTTTCAGCGGCGACGCCAGAGCAAGGCGCTGCAGAGCGAGGCGCGGCAAAAGTGGAAACGCTTGGGTGCGGACGCGAAGGCCCGCAAGCGTTTTGAGCGCGGCGAAGACTAAGGCTGGGCCGTGAGCAACTCGGTGAGGCGGCCCGCGAGCACGCGGTAATGCGTTTCACGGAGATCGGCATTCTCAAGGCCGTCGCTGGTGGTTTCAAGGTGTAGCCAAAGACTGCGGATCTTGAGGTCGTTCACGCGCATGCGGTTGTTGAAGATCGTGTAATCGAATTGATGGCGCATTTCGAGGCGATCGGTGCCCACACGTTGGTCAAAGAACGCGTGGGAATCGTCCAGCGCCACCTCGCTGTCGGCAATGTGAAAGAGGCTTTCGAATCCGTGGGTCTCTCTTTTATCGATGGCATTCTGCACGGTGCGGGTGGCTCGCTTCCACTTCGATTCGTCGAAGTCGGAGTAGAGCTGGCCTGCAAGGTGGCGAAACTCATTCCAGCCCAGAAAGCGCACGCGATCCGCGTCGCCGTGGCTGAGGTTGCCGTAATAGTAGTCGTTCATGTCGTAGAAGAGCTGTTCAAAAACTTCGAGGTTTGCAGCAACGGGGTAAGTGTTGCCATCGCGCAGGAGAGTGCCGGCGAGCTCAGGATGCTTTTCGAGAAATCCTTTTTCCACTTCGCGCGCTGAGAGCGTTTTGCCCACGCCCGCCATGCGGCTCAGTTCGAGGAACATGCGAAAGTTGATGCTGGTGGCTACGGCTTTTGTGAATTTTACCGTGTCGATGCGGCCGTAGGTTTCGATGTTGATGTTTTGAAGCGCTTCGATGACTTGGCGAAAATGCAGCGTCTCGCCGTCGCGGATGGAGTGCGCGACGATGGATTTGGTTGGCACCTCGACAGGGTTGGAGTCTAACACGTCGCCGACTTTGCGGTAGAAGTTTTCGCTAAAGGTCACGTTGCGCGCGGCTTCACCGAGGTACTGAAAGCTGAGGTTGAGGCCGCCGTTGGGGGGCGCGATCGCACGCACTGCCCAGGGCACCGCGATAGGGCCGCGTGGGCCGGGGATGCTGAAAGAGGGGATCGGGATTCCTGCGGAAAAGGGCAGGTCGTAGGCCCTGATGAAATCCCCCGCTGCCTGGAGCTCTTGGCGTGCGATTTTTTCGAGTTGCTGATGGTTGCGGGTCTGTTCGAGGCTGTGCTCACCGGGCAAAAACTCTTTCCACTGGGGTTCGGTATATGCGACGGTCCAGAAGGTGGCGTATTGCTTGAGCACTTCGCGAGCTCCAATGTAATCGTCGATCGTGCGCTGGTCGCGCACCCCTTCGGCATTGGCGAGGGCTTCTGCGAAGATAAGGTCGATCAGCTGGTGCAACTGAGATTCGAAGATATGGCCTTGGGGCACCGTCTCCAGCGGAAAGACGCGATGGTTGCGGTTGCCGAGCTGGCGGACTTGTCCTTTGGGAAGCGCGCTCGCCGAGATTAGCCCCTCGATGTCATTCAATTGGGCGGGCAAATGTTCGGTGGCGAGGGCGAGCAGAGCACGGCAATTGTAGAAGTACGTGATGGCCCGGGCGGGGGTGGCTAAGACGAAGGCGATGACGAGAACAGCGATGCGCACCCGCGGAGGGATACTCAACGTGAGGGCGCGGTGTCTAGAGCATTTTTGGATCTTTAACGAAGCAGGTTCAAAAGGTCTTCGCGGGTCAGACTGAGAGCGGCGCCACCCTCGTCGAGCACCGCCTTGGCAAGGCCCTTTTTGCTTTCCTGGAGGGCTACGATGCGTTCTTCGATGGTGTCCTTGGCCACCAGGCGGTGGATCATCACCGGGTTCTCCTGGCCGATGCGGTGGGCGCGGTCGGCGGCCTGGTCTTCGACGGCCGGGTTCCACCAGGGGTCGGTGATGAAGACGTGGTCGGCCGCCGTCAGCGTGAGGCCCACGCCACCGGCTTTGAGGGAGATCAGCATCACCGGGGGGCCGTCCTCGCGCTGAAACTCATTCACCAGAGCTTGGCGATTGGCAGTGCTGCCGTCGATGCGTGAGTAGCGAATGCCGCTGCGTTTGAGCTGGTCGCCGATGAGGTCAAGAAACGAGGTCCACTGCGAAAAGACGAGGCTGCGGTGGCCTTCGCTCAGAGATTCTTCGAGCGTGTCGAGGAGCAGGTTCACCTTGGAGGAGGTCTCGGCTTCCATGCCCGGAATCAGCGCCGTGTGGCAGCAGGCCTGGCGCAGGCGCAAGATGACCTCGAGAGCTTTGATCACGCTACCGCCACCGCCTTCGAGGCTCTGGAGCACCTCTTGGCGGGTGGAAGCCAGAAGGCTTTCGTAAGTGGCGCGCTCCTGGGCGTCGAGTTCGCAGTTCAGCACGACTTCGGTGCGTGGCGGGAGCTCGGGAGCGACCTCGCGTTTGAGCCTCCGCAAGATGAAGGGCTTGATGCGCGCTTTCAGATCGATCGCCGCATGCGCCTCGCCCTGCACGATGAGCCGAGCGTATTTTTCGTAAAATTCGTTGCGCGTTCCCAGAAGGCCCGGGTTGATAAAAGCAAACTGCGACCACAAATCGTCGAGGCGGTTTTCTACTGGAGTGCCGCTGAGCGTGGCCTTGAAGGGGGCTGAGAGAGAGTGCGCCGCACGAGTGACCTGTGAGTCGGGGTTTTTGATGGTCTGGGCCTCGTCGAGCACGATGGAATCCCAACTTTGCGCACGTAAAAATTCCTGATCGATTCGCAGCACGCCGTAGGAGGTGAGCACCACGTCGGCCGTCTCGTCAATGCTGCGCTGGGCGCCGTAATAGAGGCACACTTTGAGACCAGGGCGGAACTTTGCGATCTCCGCGGCCCAATTGAAAATCACGCTCGTGGGGGCGACGATGAGCGACTTGCCTCGCAGAGCGCAGATCATTTGCAGAGTTTTGCCCAGACCCATGTCGTCGGCGAGCATGGCGCCGAGGCCCGCATCGCGCAAAAAGCAGAGCCAGTTGACCCCTTTGCGCTGATAGGAGCGCAGTGTGGCGGTGAGGTCGCGCGGCAGGGTGGCGTCTTCGATGGCGCGAAAGTTCTCGAGCATCGATTTTAGATGTTTCACCGAATCGGGATAGGCGGTGCCTAGATCGTCGCAGAGCGTGGCCAGCTCGGGCAGTCTCGCAGTGGGAACTTCACGTCCCGCCTCACGGGCCACCAGAAAGTCCTGAATCTTTTTTCCGTAGCGCGTGAGCCAATCCTTGGGCACTTGGGCCCAGGAGCCATCGAGCAGCGGCACATAATCCGAGCCCTGCTGGTAGGCCTTAAAGACGCGGGCGAAGTCGAGCTCCGCTGGCCCTTCGGGACCATTGGATAGAAAGGTCACGTCGAGGCCGTAATGTGAGCTCGCCCCGCTCTTCCATTCCTCGACGTCGACGCGGGCGTCGAGCTGGCGCAGTTCGGGCGTGAAGGCCGAGGCGCCATCGCCCACGGGTTTCCACTCCTTGGTTTTGCGAACAAAGTCGATGGCCTCGAAGCCGCGGTAGAGCACGCGGCGGCCGATTTGCAAGTTCAGTTCGCGCCCCAGCTTTTGCAGGAGCTGTTTTTCGAGCGAAGGGTTGCGCAGGATCACCGTGTTTTCGCTGGCCCGCTCGGAGCGGTAGCCCTGAATCGGAGTGAGTTCGAAAGTGGCGGGGTTGAGCTGCGCCATGGGCGGCTGACCGTAAACGAGGTTCGCTAGCACAGAGAGCTCTGAGTAGCCCTCGGGCGAGATTTCTTTTTCGAGCGTCAGGTGAATCTCCGGTGGGAGCTCCACGCTCTGTGGGCGCTTGAGGCTTGAGATCGTGATGGAAATTTTCTTTTGCAGCTGCGGAAGCACTTGCGAAAAGAGCACGTTTTCTTTGTTCGCTGGCCAAAAGGAACCCTCTCCGTCGACGAGTTTTGACTCTTCGGCGTTCAGCAATTTGGGATTCAAAAGACGCAGCACGTTCCCCAGGCATAGCGCCACGCCATGCGGAAGCACCTCGACAACGAGGGGGTTCTTGAGTCGGCGCAATCGGTAACCGTCGGCCTCGTCCACGCACTCGTAGCTGGCGGCAAGGCGCGAGTCCGAAATTTGCACGGATTCCCCGTCTAAGAAAATCTTCTGTTCGGCTTCGAAGGTGCGAAAGAGCGCTTCGAGGCGGGCTCGTTCGAGGGGGGTGCCGTGGTAGGAGCGCAGCAGCTGGTCTACGGCGTAATCGGTTTTGGAGGCGAGCACTTCGGGCCCCTTGATGCGACGAGCGCTGACGCCCGCCGTATAAGCCAGTAGTGGCGTGTCCAGGGCGCGATCGACGCCTGGGCCCACGATGCGTCGTTCGAGATTGAGTCCCTGTGGCGATCGTTTGAGATGATAGTGAATCTGGTTCACTTCCGGGGCTGCCGTGGTGATGACGGCGTCGGTATTGCCCGAGGCCTGAGGTGCGAGGTCGCCGCGCTTTAAAAGAATCACCGCTGCCGCCACATGCGAGCAAGGCAGGTCATCGCCACAATCACAATCCCAGTCTTCGTCTTGCGGCCAGAGCATCACCTTGGGGCTCAGCGGGGTGCCGGGCGTGCGCACGTGAATCACGCACTCGTCTTCACCCAAGGAGGAGACCACAAATTGCGAGCTGCCGCGCGTGAGCGTCACGCCTTGCGACCAGAGGGTCGGGGAGGCGCTGCTTTGTACGGCTTTAAAGAGACGCGTGGTGGTGAGCTCGGAGACCATGAAGGCCTTGTTATAGCGCTTCGGCGGCGCTCCATCCAGAGGCCCAGGCCCATTGAAAGTTGTATCCACCTAGCCAGCCCGTGACGTCTACGACCTCACCCACAAAGAAAAGCCCCGGCACGCGGCGCGACTGTAGGGTTTTGGCGGTGAGTTCGGAGGTGTCCACACCGCCTCGGGTGACTTCGGCCTTGTGGTAGCCCACGGTGCTGCTCGGTTTGATACGCCAGCGGTGCACGCGCTCGGCAAGGGTCGCGATCTCATGGGAGCTCAGCCGTTCGAGTGGTGTGGAGGCGAAGGGCAGGTAGATGTCGCAAAAAAGTTCGGCGAAGCGAGTGACAAAGACTTCGCCGAGCGCTTTGCGCAGGCTGGTGCGCGCACGACTTCGCTCGCGTACCCAGGTGTCGATGCGCGTTTCTGGTAGCAAGTTGATTGTCACCTCGCGCCCGGGCAGCCAGTGCAACGAGGCCTGTAGAGCCGCGGGGCCGCTGATGCCCACGTGTGTGAACAGCAAATTTTCGCGAAAGCAGAGATCGTTGCAGCTCATCTCGCAGTCCAGAGAGATTCCCGCCAAATCACAAAAGGCTTTGGTCTCGTGGTCGGTGATCACAAAGCCGTCTAGGGCGGGCGCGGTTTCCACCACACGGTGTCCAAATTGCCTGGCAATTTCAAAACCCAGGCCCGTGGCGCCCATTTTGGGAATCGAATAGCCCCCGGTGGCGACGACAAGGTGATTGGCGCGAAATTCCCCGCGCGAAGTGAGCACCGCAAAGCGAGGCGCCTCGCGAGAATCGGATTTTAAAGAAGTGACCGAGTCGATCTTGGTACTGGTGAGGATTTCCGCACCGGCGCGCTCGCACTCGAGTGTGAGCATTTTCACAATGTCCTTTGCCGAGTGTTTGCAAAAGAGCTGCCCGAGTTTCTTTTCGTAGTAGGGAATGCCATGCGCTTTGACCATGGCGATAAAGTCGGCCGGCTTGTATTTGCTCATGGCCGTGCGGCAAAAGTCGGGGGCCTCAGAGAGATAGTTTTTGGGCGTGGAGCCAAGGTTGGTAAAGTTGCAACGACCACCGCCGGAGATGAGAATCTTGCCGCCGATCTTTTCGGCGTGATCGAGCACCACAACGCGACGGGCGCGCTGTCCGGCCCGCAAGGCGCACATCAGCCCCGCACCGCCGGCGCCGAGAATGATCGCATCGTAGTGCGGGGTGGGGGTGCTCATCGAGACCCTCTATTTGCCTAGGTTTGCGCCGACTATCAACCTTTTTAGGTAAAGGCGCTCATGCCGGTGATCGCCCGGCCCACGATGAGGCTGTTGATCTGCTTGGTGCCCTCGTAGGAGTAGAGCGCCTCGGAGTCGCCGAGAAAGCGCGCCACCTTGTTCGAGACCAGGATGCCGTTGGCACCCATCAGCTCGCGTGAAAGGTTTGTCACCTGGCGGCAGCTCACCGTGCAAAAGACCTTTGCGAGCGAGGCCTGTTCGTCGCTCATCAGGTCTTGATCCTGCAGCTGGCTGAGGCGCGAGACCATGGTTTGCATGGCGGTGATCTGCGAGAGCATCTGGGCGAGAAGATCTTGGGTGATCTGGAAGCCTGCGATGGAGCGACCAAATTGCTGGCGCTTCATGGTGTAGTCGAGTGTGTGTTCGTAGGCGCCGCGGGCGCAGCCCACCGCTTGCCAGGCCACGCCGGCGCGCGTTTGCTTGAGCACGCGAGCGGTGTCCTTGAAGTTTTTGCAATTTTGAAGGCGGCGCTCTTCGCTCACTTTGACGTTTTCCATGGTGATCAGAGCGTTCTGAACGATGCGCAGAGACATCTTGTCTTCGATCTTCTCGGTGGTGAGTCCCGGCGTCACGCGATCCACGATAAAGCCCTTTACCTGATGATCGTCTTCGTCCTTGGCCCAAATGATGATGTGATCGGCGAAGGTCGCGTTGCCGATCCATTTCTTTTGCCCGTTGATGGTCCAGGTGTCGCCCGAGCGTTTGCAGGTGCTCTTGAGCCCCATCGAAGCGGCCGAACCCACGTCGGGTTCGGTGAGTCCAAAGGCACCGATCTTGTCGAGCGATATCATGTCGGGGAGGAATTCTCTTTTTTGTTCTTCAGAGCCGCAGAGGTATATCGAGTGCATGGCAAGTCCGGCGTGCACGCCGAAAAAGGTGCAGGTGGAGACGTCCGTGCGCGCGATCTCTTCGCCGATCATGCCTTCGAGCAAGTGCGACATGCCGCGACCGCCGTAGGCCTTGTCAAGTGTCAGGCCGCAGAGGTTGAGTTTTTTGAAGCCTTCGAGGATGTGAAAAGGGAAGTCACCGCGCATCCAGTATTCCGTGGCGATGGGCTCGACTTCGCTTTGCATAAAGTCGCGCACGGCGTAGAGCACTTTTTGCTCTTCGGCATTAAGTAGTGCTGTGGTGTCGTAAAAGTCGCCGTTGATGGGCGGGTGTTTGGGGTTCTTGCGTTTTTTGATCTTGCGCGCTTGATCGAGGAGCAGCATGAGCTCTTCGCCGTTCATGTCGCTCAGGTAGGCGAGCACGCCGGGCATGTTCTTGATCATGGCGAGTTCGGCCTTGGCGTTTTTGCTGGCGTCTTCGAACGCGGTTTTCAGTTTGGTTCCGATGTCATCCCAGAAATTATCCATAGGTTAAGAATACCGGTGGCTTTTGTGAAGGCGCAAGGCGTGGCACCTAATTGACGTTTGTTGCCGCTCGAATGCGCTTCAAAAGAAAGCTTGTTTTTGCCGCCCAAATGCGTACAATAAGAGAGTCCCCTACTAACGGGACGCCTATGGAAATCGCACGCGCTTAAATTCCACTTTTTCCAAACACCACAAAGTTCATTCGGGAGTTTTTATGTTACGCGTGCTCAATTTCACGTTGCCGCACGGGCGCCGGGTGGCGCTCGTGGGGGCCAACGGCAGCGGCAAAAGCCGTTTGCTGCATGATTTGAATCTAACCCACGGCACTTCACTTTTTTACATGCCTCAACATGGCGGAGAGGTCCAACTCAGTGGCGGCGAGGGGCGGCTGGCGCTTCTGCGTGAAGCCGAGGCCAGCGCTCATTTCACTTGGCTGCTCGACGAGCCCACCAATGACCTCGATGCCGATGCGCGTGAATACCTGCGCACCTTGCTCGGGCGCAGCGATCTCGCGCTGCTTGTGGTTTCGCACGATCCTCTGGTGCTCGATGCGGTGGACGAGATCTGGGAACTCAAGGATGGTCAATTGCAGCGCCATCCGCCTGGCTTTGACGAATATATGGAAAGGGTCGAGCGCGAGGAGCGGCACCTTAAAGAGTCCATCGAAAGCCTCGAATCCACAAAGAGAAAGCAGCGTGAGCGGGCCCGCGAGGTTCTTGAAAACCAGTCCCGCCGCATGAGGCGCGGGGAGCGGGACGGCGTGAAGAGTGGGCTGCCCAAAATCGTTCGCGGCGCCAAAAAGCGCCAGGCGCAGAATACCCTTGCTCAGCGGGAGCGGGTGCAGGCAGAGCGGCTGGAGTCGCAGCAAGACTCTCTAGATTCGCTCAAAAACCACTTGCGACAAGTGTCGACCTTTCGCTGGGACAGCGATTCGCACGAGGTGCCCTCTGGCAAGCGCCTTCTCCTTGTCGAGGGCGCCGGGGGGCTTCGCCTGGAGCTGAACGGCAACGAGCGGCTCTGGCTGCGCGGAAAAAACGGCAGCGGCAAAAGCACGCTCCTGCGCGCCATCGTGGGCGATGAGGCTTCGCGAAAGCGCGGTCGCTGGTCTCGCGTCGAGGTCGGGGTGCCGGCCTACCTCTTTGACCAGGGACTGCGTAGTTACGACGACTCAGAAATCGAGCTCTGGCGATGGTTTTGCGCTCGCCTCGGTACCGACGAAGCGAGCGCTCGCACGCTGCTGGGAAGGTTGGGCTTTGCTGGCGACGAGCAGCGGCGTCCCCTGGTTTGGCTCAGTGGCGGTGAGCGCGTGCGTGTGGAGTTGGCGGTGGCGCTCGGCCGAAGGCCCGCGGTGCAGCTGCTACTGCTCGACGAACCGACAAATCATTTGGACATGCCGAGCCGAAGGATCCTCGAAGATTTCTTAGCGCAGTACCGTGGGGCGCTGATCTTTGTCTCGCACGACGAGAGCTTTGCGGCCCGGCAGTGCTGGGATCGCGACTTCGTTCTCGAGGAGTAGGGCTTAGCGAGCGGCTCGCAGGGCGGCTTCGTAATTGGGTTCTTGCACGAGCTCGTGCACCTGCTCGGTGTAAATCACGCGGTCGTCGCCATCGAGCACAATCACGGCGCGCGCGCAGAGTCCTGCGAGCACGGTGTCGAGAATTTCAACGCCGTAGTTTTGGGCGAAATCACTGCGGAAGGCCGAGAGCACTTCGACGTTGTCGATGCCTTCGGCGCCGCAAAAGCGTTTTTGGGCAAAGGGCAGGTCTTTGGAAATGTTCAGCACCACGATGTCGGGCACTTTGGCGGCATGCTGATTGAAAAGACGCACGGAAGCGGCGCAGGTGCCGGTGTCGACGCTTGGAAAAACGTTGAGAATCTTTTTCTTGCCGCGGTAATCAGCGAGTGTCGCTTCGGTGAGGTCGGTGCAAACGAGTTTGAAGTCTGGAGCCTGTGTACCAACTGCGGGAAGGGTGCCGGAAGTGTGCGCAGGTTTGCCCTGAAAAGTAATTTTTGCCATAGACCCTAAAGATTAGCGCTGGCATACTTTGAACGCCAGTTAAGACAAAAAAATCCGGACGAGGTGCGCCGTACCCGGTCAAGACAAGACGACGCCGCGGAGGATTTTTTCATGTCAATCACACAAGCTTGGATTTATCTCGTCATCGCTGGACTGCTTGAAGTGGGCTGGGCCATCGGGCTCAAGTTCGCCGAAGGTTTCACGCGTCCCCTGCCGAGCGTACTCACGGTGGTGTCCATGGCCGTGAGTTTGTACTTGCTCGGCCGCGCGGCGAGCGTTCTGCCCATCGGCACGGCCTATGGCATTTGGGTGGGCATCGGTACGGTAGGCGCTGCCATCTTGGGCATCGTGATCTTCAAAGAACCAGCCACCTTTGCGCGCCTGTTGTGCCTACTGCTGCTGGCGGTGTCCCTCGTAGGTCTCAAACTCACATCCTAAGGCAGTAGGGCGGGAAAGCGTTTGACACGCTGCCGTCCCATCGCTAGCTCCGAGGGCCATGAAACGTTGTTTGGGGATCGTTATGCTCTTTTGTGTCAACATGGCTTTCGCCGAGAAGGTGGAGCTTGCGGTTCTCGGCCCTGGCTCGATTCGCTGCCGGGACTTTGAGCAAAAGCTCGAAGCCTTTGGCAAAGTCCACGAGCTCCTCGAAAAAGCACGCAAAGATGCCACAGTTCCCGGGAATTTTGATGACGAGCAAAAGAACAACCTCGAGAAGGTGCGCCAGGAGATGACCTTCCTCTCGGATGCGGTCTCTGAGCTGTTGCCGTCGGGTTTTGACGCCTACGCCAAGGGCGTTTTGCAGATGGCGACTTATCCCTTTGCCAAACGCAAAAATTATCGCGACCTGATGCGCTCCCTAAGCACCTATAGCTTTGCAAGCCAGTTCAAGGAACTCTGTGAGCAAGAAAACACCGACGACGTGCAGTTCTATATCTTTGTTCGTGGCCTCGCGGCCGATGTGGTGCAAAAACTTAACGACGCTCCCGAGATTGCGAATTGATAAAGCTCCGCTTGAGGGTGTAAGTCCTAAGTCGACAAAAGGAGAGTTATGAGGAATTTTACGAGTCCTACCAAGATCCGAAACCTTCTCCTACTGACGTTCTTTGGCCTCGGGCTGACTTCGAATCTTCGCGCTGGCGAAGAGGTGAAGCAAGATCGACGCGTCGGCATGGGCGCCCAGCGCTGCTTTGACATTCGCAAAAAGTTTGAGGCTTTCGATGTCGCGCGCGACCAGGAAATCGCTTTGACACGCGCTGTGATCGAGAAATCCCGTCTTGATGAAGATGAAAAAGTGAAAAAATTTGAAGAGCTGACCAAGCCGGTTCTCGAAAAACACCGTCAGCAAACGGAGGCCTTGGCAGGCCTGCTCCGCGAGTTTGCCTTGGGAATGTTGCAGGCCGAACTTCTGAAGCCCAAACATGAAGATCATTTACTAGAGCTCGAGAATTTCAACTACGTTGATAAGTTCTTGGAACTCTGTCGCAAAGACGCCGACAAGGCCGATGTGCTCTACCAAGAATTCGTGTCCCAGGTTCTCGATGGGGGACATAAAGTCCAGTGGTTGCGCACAACTCGTTAAGGACTTTCAAAGATTTCTAAATGTAAGATCTTTTAGGGAGAGCGGCTCCGCGAACTGGTAAAGTACTTAATCATGTTCTCCCGTCGCGAAGATCTTAATCCGAAGGTTTTGTGGTTGGTGGTGCTGCTGCTTACCATGGTGCCGGTTTTCACGATCGGCGTCTGGTATGAAACTTTCATTCTCTTTTCGCTAGTTTACGCCGTAGGTATCTGTGTTCCCCTGTGGTTCGCCGTGCAGGACGAAGACGAAGTCGACCTTTATGCCTACATGTCGATCGCCGCGTTCTTTGCCCTCTTTGCACCTTTTTTTGCCTCGGTAATGGGGGTGCTTGTCTTTTCGATCCCCTTTTATCGCTATTTCCCCATCGACGTTTCGCTCACGATCTTTTCGGCCACCGTGGCTCTTTGGTTTATGGTGCGTCTCGTGCGCCGACTGCCGCTGCCGGTGGTGATGGTGCTATCGAGTCTCTTGATGATCGCCATCACTTATCTCAATCATTCCGACTCGCATACGGACACCCCTAAAGTGCCAGGCAAAACGGACAAGCTCATGGCGCGCAAAGAAAAGCTCGAATGTAAGGACGAATGAAGCGTCTCTAGGGATAAGGGTAAGGGTGATGATCTAAATTAAAAAGATTTTGCGTAGAGAGGTGCCAGTTGAGCATCCACTCGTCGTCCTGGCGAGGTACCGAAAGGGGAAGCTGCTTCAAGTCCACCTTTGCTTGACGCAAGCTTTTAACGGCAGAGGCGATGGCCGACTCGCTGGCGCTCCAATTCAAATCATTTTGCATGCGCCGCATGTCGCCCCACATCGCTGCGAGCGGTGGGTCGGGGAGAAGCGTTGCGGCTTGAGCTAGGCTCATCACCGCACTCGCGTAATGAGGTTCGACAAGGTCTTCCTCGCGCACTTTTTCGGAAAAGCTTCGTAGGTTGTCAAGAAAATCGGATCGTACGAGTTCGGGGTGCAGAGTGAAGTGCGAGCGCGTAAGCAATGCGACAACCGTTTCGTTGCGGCCCAGTCCCAGGGATCTCAAGTAAGTCTCAAGCTTTCGGAAAGAGTCGGCACTTTGCGCAAGGCTTTCTCCAAAATGGAAGGAGGCGATGGCGACAGCTATAGCATCAGTGGACGAAGTGAGTCCCAGCTCTTGTCGGAAAAACCAAGCGTTCTCAAGCGTGCGATCCAAGTGCTCGATCCACTTCGCGTGCTCGAGGTCGGCATCAAGATCGAAGCGGCTGATGGCGAGGGTGGCTCTGGCGACGGGGTCCAGAACTTTGCGTCGGTCGCGTTTGGCTACATCGTCGTAAAAGGCTTGGAAAGCGCTTCGGGAGTGTGAATCATCGTGACCATCCTTGACGAGCAAGTAAGTGATCTTTGCCGCATTCTCTTCGTTGTGCTGGAGACGCAGGTTTTTGTAGAGTTGTGTGATGCGATGAAAATCTTGAGTGAGGGCGCCCTCGGTTCCAGTCAGGGCGATGACCGTGGCGATATTGGCTTCGTTGTTGCCCAGGCTGAGCTGAGAGAGCTCTCGGATGGTTTTGATGTCTTCAAGAATCGCATCGTGCTCGAGGCCCTGGAGATTGCCTTGGAGTTTTGTGCGCAGGCGATCGATTTGTTGTAGCAGGGCTTCGCGAGCGCGGATGCTACTCTGGGTTTGCTTCACTTCCTGATTGTGAAAGCGACGAGCCTCATTGTTGCGAAAGGTTGAAGCAAAACGCTGCAGAGGCGAAAAGAGACTGTAATAGCGGTTGCGAGCCAAAGGAAAGTTTTTTTTGAGGCGCCTGAGGTCGAGGCGCAAATCCGCTTCTACCAAATCTATATAGTGAGCGAAGTCGGCGTGGACGCTGGCATCTCGGCGAGCGGCGGATTCGCGCAGCTTGCGATGAATGGTTTCGAGCGAGACTTCGTCGAGGCGATCAACCAAAAAGTCTGCGGGCACGTGGTTTGGGTCATAAACCTGGACGCCGGTGATCCCAGAAAGATCTCGCACGATGCTTTGGCAGTCGCGGAAGGGCAACATGGCGCTTGCCATCTGCGGGGTAAGGCCGAGAATCGAGGTCCATAAGATCAATGTGAACCGAGTTTTCACCGCGCTACGTCTAGGTCATCACCCCAGGCAGGGTCAAGGTGTGAGTTGGCCTCTGCGGGCCTAGAAAGATGCCGAAGTGGCACCGCCGAGGCTTTGCAGCAGCGACCAGGCCCACGCGAGTCCGAGGTAGGTGATCCACGCTCCCAGGCCGATGATGGCCAGGCTCAATAGCACCATCGAGACGATGACAAGGCTCGAGCGGCGGGCTGTGGCTGGGGCATCGCGCAGGTGGGCGTCGATAATCCCAATGTTCTTGTCGTTGGATTTCCAGAAAAAGTCGAAAACGTTGCCCAGCACGGGGACGGAGGCGATGAGGTTGTCGAGGGCAATGTTCAGAGCCATCCGCAGGAGCGTGGCCGGAGTGCAGCCCAGCAAATAAGCTTGAATCACGATGTAAAACGAAACGCCGGTGGTGACGGCGTCACCGACAAAGGGGATGAGTCCCAGCAGGCCGTCAAATCCGAAGCGGCTTCCCAGTGGACCGCGGAACTGAGAGTCGAGGAGTCGTGCCAAGGTGCGCAGGTGCTGTAGGCGTGCGTGTGGAGTCGTGATCATTGCAATAAGATTTTTACACCGATTGGGAATTTGGTCAAAGCTCGGTATAGTGAGAAACCTGGAGGATTTTTAGCGATGAATCAAAAAATTCGTAAGTTCAGTTTCGTTGGGGTTTTGGCCGCAGGTGCGTTTTTCGCAATGAGTGCTGCGCACGCCAACGATAATTTTGAACAAGGTAAGACGATGACCCTCAAGATGCTCGATGAGCGCATCGAAGACCTCAAGCGTACTCGCAGCTGCGTGATCCGTTCGGAAACTCGCGAAGCGCTCAAAGAGTGCCGCGCCGAAGCCAAAGAAAGCCGTCGCGAGATGCACAAAGAAATGAAGCAAGCTCGCGAAGAGATGAAACGTAAAAAAGAAGAAACCAAACGCGAATAAGCTCTGCACTCAGATCTTGAGCAGCTGCAGGGACATGAATCCAAGGATTGCGGCCCCGATGAGTGAAATCACGGGGCCAAATCTCAGCGACAATTTGCGGGCTAAGTAGAGCCCGAGCACCGTAGCGGTCACGGTCCAGATCGCCACCCACGACAGAAATGGCAGTATGGGTTTGCTGCTAATGCCGAGGCTCATGCCCACGCCAAGGGCGTCGAGACTGGTTGCGCAGCTGACCATCAGGATCTTTGCGAGGCTGTGGAATCGGGCGTTTCGACAAACAGGGTGCGCGGGGTGGATGAGGCCCATGATGCCCTCAAAAGCCATGTGAGAGGCCACTGTTGCGAGCAAAAGAAAGGCCACCCAGTGGTCGTAGGCGGCGATGTACGAGAGGATATGGGTTCCCGCGAGGGCTCCCATCCAAAGGGCGACGATCGCGATCACGGCCGAAACCGAAGCGAATTGCACGACATTGCGGGAGTTGAAAGGGCGAAAGCCCATGGCGACGGAGGCCGAAAAGGCATCGGCGCTCAGCACGAGGCCTAAGATCAGGGCTTCCGAACCGATGGACATGAAGGCCGCAAGGTAACGACCACACCCGGGGCTGTCAATCGCGGTGTGGGTAAGACTTTCGTGAATGCTTTGGATAAGTTGCAGGGGTTCCGCCAGCCCTCCTTCAGATAAGGGTCGCGCCAAAGGCCTGCTTCCGCTATACCCTGCGCTGAATGCAGGAACAGCGCAAATTAACCTGGGCACTGGTAGGTTTTTTTGCCCTTCTGCTCATCCTGATTCTCGTCTTTCCCCCTGGTGCGGAGCTCTTCCGTCTCGGTTCGCTCTACTTGCCGCTACACATACTCGCCGAATCGATAGGCATCTTCATGGCTTTTGCCATTTTCGTGCTCGGCTGGTTTACCCACCGCCATGTCGGCTCCAGTAACATTCTCTTCTTGGGGCTGGCTAGTTTTGCCGTGGCCTGTTTTGATTTTGGTCACGTGCTTTCGTTTCCGGGCATGCCTCAATTTGTCACCGAGAGCAGTGCCAACAAGTCGATTTACTTTTGGCTTGCAGCACGGCTCACGGACACCGCAGCGCTGCTCTATGTGGCCATTTCTTTTAACCAAAGTTTTAACTACTACAAGTATCGCGTGCCGTGGATGATCGCCTATTCCTTGTGGGTGGTTGTGGGTTACGTAGTCATTCTCGGATTTCCCGAAAAGCTTCCGGTGATGTTCAGCGCCGAAACGGGACTCTCGCAGGTGAAGGTGATTTTCGAATGGGTAGCCACTGCGGGTGTGCTTACGGCGGCTGGTTTCTTCTACCGCAACTCTCTTCGTCCGGATTTCGACGAGTACAAGAGCATGACCGCGCATCTCATGACCTGTGGCACGCTGCTCTTCGCGATGACCGGTGTCTTCTTTACCCTCTACCGATTGGTCGATGATCTCTTCGCGATCGCGGGTCACCTCTACAAAATCGCTGCGTTTTCGTTGATGTTCCGCGCGGTTTTTTTGAAGTGCGTGTCTCGTCCTTATCAAGAAGCCAAGCGTCTCGCCGAACAGGCAGATATGGCGAATGCCGCCAAGAGTCGATTTCTAGCCAACGTCTCCCACGAGCTGCGCACGCCACTTGGAGTGATCTCGGGTTTCAGCGAGTTGCTGCTGATGCGCATTCCTACGGGGGAGAGTCGCCAGTGGGTGAACGCCATCAAGCGCAATGCCGATCAGCTTCGTATGCTCATCGACGACTTGCTCGATCTGACCAAAGTCGAAAACGAGTCGCTCACGATCCGCAAGGCACCCCTGCGCCTCGACGCCTTGATCCGCGAGGTCGCCGAAGGCATGGATGTGCTCGCTCAAGAAAAAGCGCTGACGTTGATTGTTAGCGTCGACCCCGACCTCTCCGCGCCCGTGGTCAGCGATGCCCACCGTTTGCGCCAGATTTTGGTAAATATCGTTGGGAACGCCGTAAAGTTCACTAGCAAAGGCTTTGTGCGTGTGAGTGCGCGCATGGCAGACGAAGATCGCGTCGAGATTTCTGTTCAAGATACGGGCATCGGCATTGCGCACGAAAAGTGCGACCAGCTATTCAAGCCCTTTTCGCAACTCGATGATTCGATGACACGTCGCTATGGGGGCTCAGGACTTGGTCTCGCGCTCTCGCGCAAGTTGGCGCAGATGCTCGGTGGCGATCTCTGGCTCGAGCAAAGTGAGCCAGGAAAGGGCAGCCTCTTTGTGATCACCTTCACCGACTTCTCGGCTGTCCAAGTCTCGTCTGGCAAATTGCTCGTCGAGACGCACTCGGTCGCACCCAGCGCCACTCACTAAATCTTACATTGCAGCGAAAGTTCTCTTAAGGGCTTTTAAGTTGAGGGAGGAGTACCTCAGTTTTACGACCAAATCCAAGAAGGAGATCGTGGGATGAGGTCAAAGCTAAAGACATCGACTATTGGAAAAACATTGTTAGCAGCGGGGTTCGTGGTGACGGCAGCGCCAGCCCTTGCAGCTGTGGAGCTCGGCCCCAAGAAACTCGAGTGCGCGTTTACCGAACCATTCTTCACTTTAGCGCTCGACCTCGACAAAGGCGAGCTCACCAAAACCGCCATCGACTGGGAGGATCCCGGCAACAAAACGATCACCACGGTCGTCGGATCGGATCTCAATATTACGGTTGCGCCCTTTGAAAAAACCATTCAAGTCAAAGCCAAAACCAAGGCCGGCAAGACCCTTCTCACCAGCACACTGAATTACGCTGGCAGCGATGGCATGAGCGATGTGACGATGCCCTTTGACGCCGAATACTCGGACGCGGCTTATGGACACAAGCTCTTCGGCGGCTGTGCTTCAGAAACCGGTGGGGAGCACCTCGATCCGCCCGTCGATCATCAGTACTACGCTTTCGTGCAGAACGTGGGCAAGGCCGTGGGCCTTTGTTACAACCGCGCCCTGGCCGAGTGGACCGACGCTCCTTCGGATTACAAACCCGAGCAGAGCGTTTTTTACACCCTTTACGCGCGCGAAATTCCTGCAGGGGAGCCGGGTGAGGTGAGCTCTACCTTTGCTTCGGCCGAAAGCGAAAAGCTGGCTGAGCTCGTAGACCTCACCAAAACGCCTGCTGAAGACGGCGCTTCGCTGAACGCCTTTCGCAAGGCCAAGTGGGATTACTGCGACTATTACAGCGCGCGTTTGAACTCGCGTCTGGAAAACCTCAAAACCCAGGAATAGGTGTCCGGAACCCAAGGCTTCGTCGTTGACGCGAGGCGTAGGAATTTGCTAGCACGGTGATTCCCTCTATACCAAAGGAGTCGCCGTGTTTAGGTCCCCGTCTTTTGCTCTTATCCTTCTGACTTCGGTGGCCTCGGCCAATCCGCCTCGCCCCCTCGAACCGACGAGCTCGCTGCAGCCTCTGCACGTCCCCAAAGCGCTCCCAGTAGAGCCCGATATCGTGGTACCGCCCATGCCCGCTCCGGTGGTCCCGGTGCTGCCACCCGAAAAGGTGGCCGCGCTCAAACTTCTCGAGAAGCCCGCCGAAGGCGCAGACTACGACCTGCCAGCGATTCGCGAAGCCTATTTCAAGGGCCTTCTCACCTTTAAAGAAATTCGCAAAAACTTGGAAGACGGCTACACACCTTCGGAGGCCGAAGTCGTCGATTCCAAGCTTCTGCCATATCAAAATGCGCGCATCGACGTCTTTCTCACGGGCACCAAACTGCACGGCATCGGACTCGAGTTTTCGGTGCTCAGTGTGGATGGACAAATCCGCGGCATTGGTCTGATTTCTTCGGGCGATGCTAACAAAAAAAAGGGAGAGGCCACGCCCGCTCAGCGCTGGGAGCTCTATGGCGTCGACAAAAATCGTCGCTCCAAATCGTTCAACGATTCGTGGATGCCCTATGCCTTGATGCTCTCGAGGCCCGGTAGCAAGTTTTACTCCGAAACGGCTTTTCATGGCACCTTTTCGGGCGCCAACGGCTATCCGCGTTCTATGGGTTGCTTGCGGGAGATCACCGAAGGCTACGTGAAGAACGGCACCGAGGATTCGCAAGCCGTGCACGACAATTGGGGCTACCACCGCATTGTGTGGAATGCGCTCATTCCCGCCGGCATCAAAGAAGCCGATCACGTGGAGAATTTTTTGTACGGTTCTTGGTACGATGAGAGCGAAGCCCATCGCAACATCATCCGCGAAATCCGCTTTAAGACGACAATCTTCACGCACAACGCAAAGTCGCTCGAGAAAGTTCCGGGTTGGCGCGAAGCTCTTGAAGAGCTCTATCCCAAGGCGCTCATTGAGCGCACGATCAAGCGCACCAAAAAGGAAACCGGCTACGCCGAGTTTCGCAAGGGCGACCCCGACACGGCGCTCGATCTTCAAGACCTGCGCGATCTCTACGAAATCGAACGCGCGGGCTACCGTCGTCCCGGCTATTTGACGTTTGCGAACGAGCGCGAAGAAATTCACTACGATCGCCGTCACCTCGACTGGCTCAAAAAAGCGAAGCGCTAAGGCGCTTCGCCCCATCACTTGATTTTGCCAAAGCCCCAGCGGGACGCTAAGTTTGGTGCCTATGTCGAACGCAAAAAAAATTGCCGTGGTCCTCTGTGGTTCTGGATTTAAGGACGGTAGCGAAATTCGCGAGTCCGTAGGGGTACTCTGGGCCCTCAGCCAACACCCGCAGCTGCGCGTGCAGTGCTTTGCTCTGAACGAAGCCCAGCGCGACGTGGTGAACTGTCTGACGGGCGAGCCCGTGAACGAATCGCGCAACCAGCTTGTCGAAGCGGCTCGCATTGCGCGCGGCCAAGTAGAAGACCTCCAAAAACTCGATCCCTGGGCCTTTGATGCGCTCATCATTCCGGGTGGATTCGGCGCTGCTAAAAATCTCTGCACGTTTGCGCTCGAGGGCGCCAAGGGTCACACGCATCCTCAGCTTCAACAAAAGATCGAAGGCTTTTTTCACGCGAAGAAGCCCATCGGTGCGGTTTGTATCGCTCCCATGACACTCGCTCTGGCGCTCCCGCACCGCGGATTGCGTCTCACGCTTGGAGGGGCTGATTCGGGGGCCGCGCAGGCTTGTGTAGAGTTGGGACACACACATGTGGTGACTCGGGCCGACGAGTGCTGCGTGGACGAGCCTCACAAAGTGGTCACGAGTCCTGCCTACATGCACGACGGCGCGCCGCTTGTGGAGATCTTTCGCGGCATCGAAAAGCTTGTCGCGGCTGTGGTCAATTTTTTATGAGTTTCAGTCCGGCGCAGCTTTTTTTCTTTAGAGACGATGGGATTATTCCTAATTCTCCACTGCCTCTGCTCTTGTACCGGGATGCCTTTGCCGAGCGCGATGAGGACGGCGCACGTTGGCTGGAGGCCACCTTCGCGGCCCACCGCTGGCTCGGTTCTTGGCGCAACGGCGTTTACGAGTTTCACCACTACCACAGCACCTCGCACGAAGTGCTCGGCGTGTATGCCGGCACGGCACTCTTAAAGCTCGGCGGCGAAGGCGGTCAAGAACTGCGCGTTGCGGCCGGCGATGTGATCGTGATTCCGGCTGGTGTGGGCCACAAGCGTCTCGATGCGAGCGAAGACTTTGCCGTGGTTGGCGCTTACCCCGAGGGTCGCGATTACGACACGCTCCGCGGCCGCGCCGGTGATCGTCCTCGTGCCGATCGAAACATCGCCCAGGTGCCACTGCCGCGCCAGGATCCGCTGCTCGGAGATGGGGGCGGATTGCTCGAACATTGGACTCGAGTGCGGACGCTTTGAGGGAGGCGCGATGAGATTTGCTCCCATCTTTGAACTCAACGAGCGCGGACTCTACTGCGCTGCCGGGGATTTTTACATAGACCCCGTGCGCGGGGTAGACCGTGCGGTTGTCACTCACGCTCATTCGGATCACGCTCGCCGTGGCAGTGGTGAGTACTTTTGTGTGCTTTCGGGCGAGGGGCTCTTGCGTGTGCGGCTCGGCAAGCGCATTCGAGTGCGCACAGTGGCTTATGGCGAGACCTTCGCCCTAGGCTCGGCGCGCCTCAGCTTTCATCCGGCAGGACATGTGCTGGGCTCTTCGCAGGTGCGTGTGGAAGTGAACGGCAAGGTGTGGGTGGTGACGGGCGATTACAAGCGCGAGAGCGATCCAAGCTGCGAGCCTTTTGAGGTGGTGCCCTGTGATGTGCTTGTGACCGAGGCGACCTTCGGCACGCCAGCGTTTTGTTGGCGCAGGGAACTCAGCATCGGCGAAGAGATTCACACTTGGTGGCGCGAGAATGCCTCTCGCGGCGTGACGAGCGTCGTGCTCGGATATTCCATCGGAAAATCACAGCGGATTCTGGCCGAACTGCTCCCGTGGATGAAGGCGGAGCCCGTGTGGATTCACACCACGCTGCACGAGGCGACGGAGTGCTATCGCCGCGAGGGCATCGCGCTCGCGGAAACGCGCGTGATCGACGATGCTGCCATCGCCTCGGGAGAGCTTCGTGGCAGTTTGCTTTTGGCGCCGCCCTCCTATGCGGGTTCTGAGGAGCTTGCGCGCCAGGTGGGGCCGCTGGAGACGGCATTTGCTTCGGGCTGGATGAGCGGCAAGGGGCGCTGGCAGGGGAGAGCCCCTCAAAAGGGCTTTGTGATTTCGGATCATGCCGATTGGCCCGCACTCTTGCGCACGGTTGAGGAGTGCGGCGCGAAAGAGGTCTATGTGATGCAGCGAGGGCGCGGTGCGCTCGTGCGGCATCTGCGTGCCAGCGGGCTCAGTGCCGATTCTATCGAAGCGCTGCGCTCCAAGTCTGGAGCGGATCCCCAGCAGTTAAAGCTTTTTTCTTAGAATGACTCTGCTTGTTAGGTGTTGAGGTCTTTTGGCGATCCTTGTGGTTTTGCAACTTTGGCCTTGGGGACCTTGCCCGTAGTCTGAAAGAGTGAAGAAACCAAAATCTAAAGTCATCCGCGGCCCACAATTCGATACGGCCCAACTCGACGCTGTTCCAGCCGAGGTGAGCGAGGCCAGTCCCGATGACCTTTACGTGCTGCTCCCCAAAAATCGCAAGTACGTGCTTTGGATCCAAGAGGGAGATGCCGTAGAAGAGCGTCACGTGGAGGGACTCGCGCGCCACGGTTCGAACGTCTTCTTTAGT
Source organism: Bdellovibrionota bacterium (assembly GCA_035539375.1). Classification (GTDB taxonomy): domain Bacteria; phylum Bdellovibrionota; class UBA2428; order UBA2428; family UBA2428; genus DATLIP01. The sequence continues at coordinate 22,889 of DATLIP010000019.1, forward strand.
CCGTCTCTGGCCGCTCGTCGTTCCAACGGCGAATCCGTACACAGTTTTGGTGGTGCGGACGAAAGCGAAGTCAGTGACGAGAAGCGCTTTCAGGGGGAAAAGACGCGCATCGACTTGGCGCGCCTCGAAGTGACCTCAGGCACTCGCAAACGAGAAGCGCTTGAGATCAAGCGCTTCTCTGCGCAAAGCGAAAGCGATACCGCCTGGGTAGAGAACTCCGCCCTGACCCGCATTGCGGCGCAGATCAGCACTCCAACAGAGGCTTTAGAAGACGACAATGTGGAGAGTCCCGTCGCCAAAGACATCCAAAACTTTTACCGTTCGGTCATCGGCAACACGCAGAAGGTGTCGGTCTCCGACGCCAAGCTCGACGTCGTGGGGGATAAGATTTTGCAGGTGGTGGCCCCCGAGGTGCTCTCCATGAAATCCCAGCTGCAGAACATCGAAGCCTACATCGCGATCATGGAAGGTTGCACTGCCGTGCTCGCCATCGCTTCGCTCGCGGCAACGGCCACTGGGCAGCGCAGTCGCGCGATTTACAAGGATCTCGCCTACGCCTGTCTCCTGATGGACATCTCGACTGCCGAGTTGGGCGCGGATTTTCAAAAGCGCATGGTCTGTGACCCCAAATCGCTGGATGAGGTTCAGCAACGCGAGATTTCAGAACACCCGCGCAAATCGATCCAGATCCTGCAGCGGATTTTTAGCAATTTGCCCGACCTGGTCTCTCAGATGGTGATGGGCCACCACGAGCTCTTCTCGGGTGAGGGGTATCCGCGCCGCGTGCGCTCTGAGATGCTCGCCCCCATGGTGCGCATCCTGGCCTTCGGTGTAGATGCCTACGAGACCATGGCACGCGCCAAACATCGCGGCGAGGAGCTCTCACTGCAGCAAGTGGTCGAGAGCTTTGCGAGTGCGGAGATCGAGCCTCACCGCCGGCGCCACAACCTTGCGCTGCTGCGATCGGTGCTGAAATCCATTCAAGAGATCGAAGCACCGATCGCCGAAGTTTAAGAGATTTCAATTTAGCCATTGGAGCAGAGGGCTCTCGACGTTAAAATGTAAGGGCTATGACGCTTCTCATTTCGACGCGCAGACTACAAATGAGTGACCGTGCCGCTTTTGAGCACGCCACAAGTCTTTGGGATTACTCGAATACGGGATTTCTCTGGTCAAAGCCGGCCGAAGGGCAAAGCTACGAAGACTTCGTGCAACGCTTGCAGGATCAAGAAAAGGGCGTGAATTTGCCCGAAGGTTGGGTGCCTTGCACAGCAATCTATGCCTTTGTCGGGCAAGACCTGGTGGGCCGAGTCAACGTGCGGCACCAGCTGAACGACTTTCTTTTAAATGTCGGCGGCCACATCGGTTACGGTGTGGTGCCGCCCTATAGAGGCCAGGGCATTGCCACCCATTTGCTCGGTGTGGGGCTTGAGGAGGCCCGTCGCCTCGGCATCGCGCGCGCGCTCGTGACTTGCAACGAAGATAACGACGCTTCGGCGCGTGTCATCGAAAAGCAGGGCGGCGTCTTTGAAAATCATTTCGACCCGGGCGGTGGTGTGCCGCTCAAGCGCCGTTACTGGATCGAGCTCTAGAGCGAGCGCAACGGAGGATTTGAGTGCTACTTGAAGAAGCCTTCGCGCAGGTTGATGCCGTGCTCGACGTAGGCCTTGAGGCAGCAGAGCATGTTCATCAGCCCGCTCTGGTGGTGGGTTCGGCGCCTTCGTTGGCTTCCCATTCGAAAACGAGCCTTTTGTTTTTTTTGGATTCCACAACGTAGACTGAAAAAGGGCCGGGGAAATCGGCGAATTCCCAGGATACGGTGGTGTTGGTTTCGAGGGGCGCACTGGCGCCGGCGGTGGTGAAATAGCCGCTGAGTTTGATGGGGTTGTAGACGGCGTCGAAGACTTCAGCCACGGGTTTTTGGACGTTTCCGCACACATGCACTTCGGGTTTCATGATGAGGAGTTTAGCGCATCGACGCACACTTTTTGGGGCTAAAAGCGAGCGTCAAGGAATCTTGTCTTTGAGAAAGCCCTTGACAAGTAACCATTTGGTTACATATAAATAAGGTATGGACGCCGTCTTCAAAGCCCTCGCCGACGAAAGCCGCCGCGCGATTCTTGACCGCCTCTACCAAGGGGGCGGGCAAACCCTGGGAGAGCTCTGCGAGCCCTTTGCCCCGAGCATGAGCCGTCAGGCGGTGATGAAGCATCTGCGCATTCTCGAGTCGGCAAACCTCGTAACCGTGGTGTGGAGTGGGCGCGAAAAGCGTCACTATCTGAACCCTGTTCCCATTCACGCCGTGCAAGCCCGCTGGATCAAGAAGTTCGAAAACGCTCGTCTCGACGCCATCCATGCGCTCAAGGCGGCACTCGAAGAACCCCAAACGAAGGAGAAGAAACATGCCAAAAAATGAAGAGGTTTTTGTTTACGTGACCTACATCCGCACCACGCCCGAGAAGCTGTGGGATGCGCTCACGACACCCGAATTCACGCGTCAGTACTGGTTTGGCATCGAAGTGAAGAGCGAGTGGCTCGTCGGCTCGGCGATGCGCTACCTGCGCGACGGCGAAACCTTGGTCGAGGGCGAAGTGTTGCGCTCCGAGCGTCCGCGTCTTTTGGCCTACACCTTTCGCGAAACCAAGACCGTTGCCTCCCATGAGCCTCCGACTCGGGTGACTCTCGAGATCGAAGACTGCGGAGGTGGGGATCAGGTGAAGCTCACCGTCACTCACAAGGGCTTTGTACAAAACTCCAAGCATTTGCCTTCGATTTCGGCCGGATGGCCTGCAGTGCTCAGCGGCCTGAAGTCGCTGATCGAAACCGGCAAGCCGATGAAGATCGAACCCTAGTTGCGAGGCGTGCGGCCCGGGCGAATCCCTTTGACCCGGCCGCGCCAAATCGCTACAAGATGCGCGTTGCCGCCCGGGTGGGGGGCTCAACGGAATTTATGAAGCGCGCATCTCTCAATTTATTTTTGGCCTTCACCGCTATGGTGTTTTCGGTTGCTGCGCGGGCCAACCCAATCTGTTCCACTCTCCTGCTCCGGGTTCTCGAAATTTCACCCAAGCCCCAGCACGCCGACGAAGCTTTGTTCCTGGATGCCTTTCGCGCCGAGGTGGACGAGCGTTTTGCCCAATTGACTCCCGACCAACAGATGCTGCTCCTAAAACGCGTGGCGTCCACGGTTTTTGTGCCCAGCGAAACGGTGCTCTTCGACGCCTCTCGCGATGGGTACATGTTTTTCAATGAAAACGTCAAAGGCGCTTACCTTCCGCTCCCCGCGATCTTTCACGAGTGGGTGCACGCGGTGGATATGGTCAAGCGAGACACCCAGCCTTGGCCTGTGCGCTGGCTAAAGATGTGGTTCCACTTTTCGGACAAGGCGCTGGAACAAAGTGCTTACAACGCTCAGTACGATTTGATTCAGCGGATGCGCTCGAATCCCGATCATCCGCGTCTTGTTAGCGATTTGATTGCTCGAGAGTGGAAGCTCGATGAAGAACAGCGGGAATTTTTACACAAATTCTTCACAGGACTCGATCGCTTGAGCGAGCTCCCGCCCGGGGAGCGCCTTGCCTCCGAAGAGTTCGAGGCTTTTGCGCTAGATGAGGCAGAGGTGCAAGCCTTCTTCAGCAGCCTGAGCAACGTTCAGCACGGCTACTTTCTCCATTATGGCGAGTCGTTTCGCTACGACCGAGCCGAGTTTCTTAGAATCACCCTCGCGCGTTACCGAACGAACTTTATGATTTTCCGCGCCCTCGCAACCACTCGCTTAGGAATGGGTTTTGTTGCGATCTATGCTTTTTATAAAGCCATCATGGCGAGCTAAGGGCGGTGCGCCCGGGCCAGGCGTCCGGCTGCGAGCAGGGCCGAGACCAGTGCTACCACGAGCCAGTAGATCACGGGGCTGTAGTTCGGCTCACCCGACGCGACATGCACCCCGACAAAGAGAATCATCTCAGCGGCGATGAAGAGCGCTGCGAAGGGCACAAAGCGGGCCAGCGGCTTGGCAAAAAGCGCAACGATCAGCACGAGGCTAGCGATGATTTCGACAACGCTGAGGCCTAGCCAAACCGAGTGAGGAATGGCGCTCAGCGAAGGCACGCTCGCTTCGGCAGGGTTCGAGAACTTCCAGGCGGCCCCCATGGCGGTGTGCAGAGCGAGCAGGGTTTGTACAATTCCGAGGACGATATTCATGTTGTGGGTCTCCTTTAGCGGCGGTACTTCTTCAGCTCTAGCGTCTGAACGCTCTTGTCCGAAAAGAGGTTAACTTCTTTGATGAGCCCGAAGGGCACTTCGCTCGCGTACCACTGCGTGGAGACGCCGGTGTTCGTGACGGTGATACGGCAAGCGCGAAAGGTGCCGGCCGCGATGCGCAGGGTTTCGAGTTGGGCGGGGTGTTCGGGCGGTGAATTTTGCGCCTCGCAAAAGGCCGCGAGGTCGTAGATGTAAAAGAGTCCGAGTTCGGAAACATTGGTGCGGCTTTCTTCGCCCCGCTCGGTGCTCCACGCCACCATAAAGGTGCCATCTTCGAGTTTTTCGAGAATTTCCTTAGACCACATCGAGGTGTACACGGGATCACTCGGGGACTCGCGATAGGTGGTCATGTAGATGGCGGCATCGCCCGCTTTGGGCGCGCGGCCCGCGGCCGAGGCGGTGGTGGCGGCTAAAACGATGGCGCAGATGCCAATAACTCTCATGGTGCGGTCCTCCGCACTTCAGTGTAGGGCCGCGCCCGGCCCGTGGCCAAGGCGCGACGTGTTGCGAACGCGTTAAAAGCTGCTCTTGTTTCGAGCCTTCTCGGCGTGTCGCTCGCAGGCGAGCTCGATGAGTCTGTCGATGAGGCGCGCATAGGGCACGCCCGTGGCTTCCCAAAGCTTGGGATACATGCTCACCGGTGTGAAGCCGGGGATTGTGTTGAGCTCGTTGATGTAGAAGTCGCCCGTGTTTTTGTCTTGAAAGAAATCCACGCGGGCCATGCCGCGACACTCGAGCACTTCAAAGGCCTGCACGGCCATGTGCTGCAGGCTTTTGACTTGTGCGGGGCTGAGTTCAGGCGCTGGAATCAAAAGCTCCGCGCCGTTCTCATCGACGTATTTGGATTCGTAGCTGTAAAATTCTCCATGCGGAACGATCTCGCCAATGACACTCGCCTTTGGGTGGTCGTTGCCGAGCACCGCGCATTCGAGTTCGCGTGCGGAGACGGCCTTTTCGATGAGCACTTTGGTGTCGTACTCAAAAGCCTTTTTGATTTTCTCAAGCGCCTCGGTGCGATTGCGCACTTTGCCCACACCCACAGAGGAGCCCATGTTGGCGGGCTTTACAAAGTAAGGGTAGCCGAGTTCGGATTCGGCCTGCGAGAGGTGGCCTTCGGTGCTCGCTTCAAAGGCCGAGCGCTTCAGTGAGATATAGGGCACGATCGGCAGGCCCGCATCGCGCAGCACACGTTTGGTCATGTCCTTGTCCATGCACACGGCCGAGCCCAGCACGCCAGCGCCCACATAGGGCACGTCGGCAAGCTCTAAGAGGCCCTGCATGGTGCCATCTTCGCCGTTGGGGCCGTGCAGGATGGGCAGCACGACGTCAAAATTGAGTCCGCCGGGGCTCGGAGAGGCGTTCTTGGTGGAGGCGTTCACGAGGCCACCAGCGCTGTGGTAGGGGAGCATCGCTACGGCGTTTTCGGTGGCGTTCAAGGTGACAAGTTTGGGGTTCGAGCTTTGAGCGAGGAGGCGCGATTCGTCGGGCAGCAACCAGCGGCCTTCTTTGTTGATGCCCACCAGCACGACATCGTATTTGCTGCGGTCGAGCGCTTGGCAAACAGATTTTGCAGAGACGATGCTCACTTCGTGCTCTCCGGACTTGCCGCCGAAGAGGATGAGAACTCTTTTCTTAGTCATACCAAAAGTTTACCTCGCGTCGTCGATTTCGTCGAGATAGGCCCGGTACATGTCTTCCACCATCTTGCGCGCCCAAGGAGTACGGCGGAGCATTTTGAGGCACGAGGCCATGGTGGGGTTCTTGATAAAACAGTTGATGCGCAGTTCTTGGCCGAGCAAGTCCCAGCCGTAATGGGCGACAAGTTCGGTGAGAATCGTCTCGAGGGTTTTGCCCTCGAGGGGGTCTTTGCGTCTAGGAGCGTCGGCCATGCTTTAGTTTTTCGACCTGCGCCATCAGCGCTTGGTCTCGCTCGGTGACGAAGTTGATAACAAGACCCTCGCGTCCGGCGCGCGCTGTGCGGCCCGAGCGGTGAATGTAGTTCTCGAGCTCTTTGGGCAGGTGGTAGTTGATCACGCGGCCCACGTGCTCCACGTCGAGACCACGCGAGGCGAGGTCGGTGGAGATGAGCAGTTCCACTTTTCCATCGCGAAAGGCTTTGAGGTTGCGTCGGCGTTCGATCTTGTCCATCTCCCCGCGGTAGATCACGCAGGGGTAGCCGCGCTCGTCGAGCTCGGTGGCAAGCTTGTCGCATTGCTCGCGCGTGTTTGTAAAGATCAGCGTGCCGCCCTCGCTCTTTTGCGCGAGGACTTTTTCGAGCACTGGCCAGCGCTTGCCGTCTTTGATCTTGCGGTTGTCGGTGGTGAGCGTGGCCACCACGCGATCAGCTCCAGAGCTGCGGATCAGCTCGGCGTGGGCAAAGAGCGTGCGGATGAGTTCTTGCACGGAGCCCGAAACGGTGGCCGAGAAGAGGGCCATTTGGCGCTCGCTCGGGCATTCGCTCACGATGCGCTTGGCGTCTGAGAGAAAACCTTGGTCGAGCATTTGGTCGGCTTCGTCAAAGACGAGTGTGCGCACGTCGTGCAGGCTGATGAGATTCTTGTCGAGCAGCTGAATCAGACGCCCTGGTGTGGCCACAAGGACTTCGAAGGAGCCACTGACGTTGCGACGGGCGACTTCCATAGTTGTGCCGCCGAGTGCCACGCGCACGCGCAAGCGCGTGGTATGGGTGAAGTTTTTAAAAACCTTGGAGACTTGTTCTCCCAGCTCGCGCGTGGGCACGATGATCGCTGCGCGCGGGTAGGATTCGAGACTCACGGGGTTGCCATCGGCTTCGAGACTTTTGAGCTGGTGCAAGAGTGGCAGCGCGTAGGTCAGGGTTTTGCCGCCGCCGGTTTCGGCCACGCCCACAACGGAGCGTCCTTCCATTAGCGCGGGGATGGCCCGCACCTGAATGTCGGTAGGTTTTGTGATCTTCAATTCCTGCAGGGTTTTTTTAAGGGTGCCGAGCAGGCCGAAACTAGCGAAAGAACTCATGTGATTTGTTACCCGAGCGCAATCTCAACGTCGATGTTGCCGCGTGTGGCGTTCGAATAAGGACATACCGTGTGCGCTTGGTCGATGAGGGCCTGCGCAGTTTCACGATCGAGTTCGGGAAGCTTTACGAGCAATCTTACCGCGAGTTGAAAGCCACCTTCGGGTTTGCCGAGAAGTTTTGCCGTGGCCTCGACTGAGGCCTGTTGAATGGAGATCTTTTTGCCGCGAGCAACAAAGCGCACAGCGCTTTCGAAACAGGCGCCGTAGCCGGCTGCAAAGAGCTGCTCGGGATTGGTGCCAGTGCCGCTGGCAGGGCCGCCGAGTTCCTTGGGAGTCATCAAAGAAACTTCAAGCTTGCCGTCGAGAGAATGGGCTTTGCCTTCGCGGCCGCCCGAAACGTGAACCGTGGTCTCATAGAGTGTTTTCATGGGGCCAAGGCTTAGCAGGCGGGGCCAGGGCACGCCAGGACAATCGCCGTTCCGAGCGCGGACTTATCTAGACTCGTAACCTATGCCCATCTCATCGCAGCGTCGTTCCAGCGCCGCCTTGTGAGATTCGTAGGAGGAGAAGATATGCAGGCCTGCCTCGATGGCCACTTTGCCACCGTTGAGTTTGGCGTAGTTGAGGGGGATCTGCCCTTCTTTGGATCCGTAATCGCCCTGGCGCGGCATTCGGCCATCGTGCTCATGGACCCAGGCGGCCTCGATGCTAAGTGCCTCTTCCTGCAAGCGTTCGCGCTCCTCGGAGGTGTAGCCCTTGGTTTTGTGAACGATTCGGATGCCCTCTTCGTCGCAGTAACGCTGCAAGGCCTCGCGATGTTCTTCGGCAGAATTAAAAAAGCTACGTGCGGGATTAGGGTACTGGCCATTCACTTTGGTGTAGCTGACGCGAATCTTGCCTTCTTCGTCGCCGTAGTCCCGCTGGAGCGGCAATTTTCCGCCGTTGGCTTTGATCCACTGCGCTTCGCGCACGATCGCTTCTCGTTGCAGGCGGGCGCGGTATTCGGGCGAGTAGTCGCCGTCAAAAAGAATGTCCAAAAAGTGGAAGCCCTTGGCGTTGTCGGGAAGCTGCTTCATCAAAGCCAAGTAGAATTGCTGAGAGTTGCTAAAAATGCCGTGCTTAGAAAAGGCTTTGCCAAACGCTAGGGGCAGAGGACCATTTTTCTCAATCCAATCCTTTTTGAGTACTGGGCGATCGGTGGGCGAGGGAGCAAAGTCGAGTGTCGTTATCGGGAGCCGCCCGTGGCGCACGCTCCAGTCGACGGCCACTTCGATGAGCTGCTGGCGCTGCAAGTTGCGCAGTCCGGAATCGATGTCTTGTTCGGAGATGTTAAAGATCAGCACCTCATTTCCGTTTTGCTTAGAATGAGCGATGAGATCGCGGTAGAAGTCCGTAGAGGACGCAAAGATGCCGTACATGCCCTTACCTGGCGCATACTCGGAGGTGCTAACCAAACGGGGACCCCGGAAGGGGAGGCCTTCTAACGGAATTTCGAACATGGTAAAGTGTCGTTCGTTTTTTTGAATCCACGCTTCGGCGAGGTTCAGGGCGTCTTGCTGAAGCGCTTTCTGAAATCGATCATCGGGGGCACCGTGGGGATTCTTGGTGAGCCAGAGGAGGTTGAAGGGAACCTTTTCGTCGTGGGCCTGTTTGCGCACCGCCAGCCAAAAATTTCGAAGCCCCGAGAAAGCCTGGCGTGCTTGATCAAAATAATCGCTGCGTCCTCCGAGAGCGCGCAGCTCCTCGATCGTTGGCAAGCGTCCCGTTTGACGGAGGCCCGCTACGGCGATGTCGACGAGCTTGCGTTGGTGCTCGTAGCGATTCAGATAATGCGCAACTTGATCTTTGGGTTTGGCGCCGCCTAGCGCGAAGCCCAAGGTGCCGAGTTTTCCCTGCACGGAGCCTTCGGTGCGATGGAGGGGCGAGGTGGGATCGGTGACGTGTGCCAGTTCGTTGAGTCGAGCGGCGATTTCAGAGCGTGGCACCCCTTCGCGGCGAAATCGTACGAGCAGTTCCTCTTCGAGAAAGGGGCGCCCCTGCCAGATCATCACACGATCCCAACCTATGTCGCGGCGTTCTTCGCCCAAGTAGTGCCTAAAGAACCGGCTCGCTTGGTCTTCGCCCACGCCCGGGCCCCCGCGCTTGCGCGCAAAGGCTTCGGCCACGGAGAGGTCGAGCTCCGAGAGTTGGCGGCGGACGCTGTGTTCGGTGATGCCAAGCTCTTTGGCCATTTCGGGGATGCTTTTTATCGCGAGGGCGTCTTCGTAGTAAGCGCGGTTCGCTTTGGCGCCCGGACTTGCCGGAGCACGCGAAGTGAGTTCTGGTTTCAGCTCGCGCAGGCGGGCTTCGCTCTGGCTGGGGTCGCTGGAGAGAATGCGTAAATCGCTATCGAAGATTTCGACGCCGTAATATAACAGCACGTCCGTAATTTCATCGCGGCTCATCTTCCACTTTTCGGTGAGGTAGTCGAGGTCGCGCAAGCTCGGATCGACTTCAAAAAACGAGAGCACATCGTTTTCAAAATGGCTAAGGCTGTGGGGATTTGAGGGATCGACGATGCCGGGTCCAAAAGTCTTGGCTAGTTTTTGGTAGGGGCCGTCTTCGGCGATGCGGTCAAAGGTGGCGGGATTTCGTAAGGCGGCGAGATAGGCCGCGCAGACCTCGGCCTTGACCCGCGGATCACGCAGGCTCGGCGGCGTCTCGCTCGTGGCGTGCGCCGATGGCGCCAAAAGCAGCGCTATAAAAAGAGCAAAGGGAAACACCCCATATTTTCGGAGAAAAAGCTCAGAATATTAAGGGCTTCCGCTGGCTCCAATAATCTTTGTGAATTCCATTACTTCGAGTCCAAGTTGGGGTGACGCGTGAACCTCTCGATGGTCTTAGCCAGGGCGGGGAATTTACGAAGTAGCGCGTCTCGATCGGCGATGGCGTGGTCTGCCGGCACGAAAGCCGGAGAAACTGTGGTGCCGACCAGAGCCCAGCCGTGCTGAGTCTTAGCGCGTGGGGAAATGCGAAGGGCCTGCCAGGTGCCACCTTCGACAACGATCTGGGGAACTTCACCGCCCGCGATGTCATTGCCAAAGACCACCGTCTCCGCTTGATCATTTTTGATTTGAACAAAATCGATGGCGTCGCCAGCGTAAAAATGAAAGATCTCGTCGCGCTCCAGCAAATGGAATGCCGAAAAGTTATCAGCGGTAATGAGGTAATAAATTGCGGAGACAACGGGATGGGGCTCGTTTTGGTAAGGCACCTTCTGTTTAGATTCGTAAGTTCTGCGGACATAACCCCCTTCACCGGGAAGAGGTTCCAGTTGCATGAGTTCGATCACGTCTTGAGCTTTCATGCAAATTCCTTAATGACTTCGTTGACGCCGGTCCATCGAAAATGAGAGGATGCGCGCGTGATTTACGCGATCGATTTTGGCACCTCGAACTCACTCCTGGGGGCTGCTAATGCCACTCAAGTCTTTGATCCTATTGCTCTGGATCCCGCGGCCAGCGACCCTAGCGTGTTTCGATCTCTCATGTACTTTGCTCCTGGGGATTCACCGCGTTTTGGAGAGGCGGCCATTGCGGCTTATGTGGAAAATTCCATGCACGGCCGCTTTTTGAAATCCTTCAAACGCTTTTTGCCCATCGCTTCCTTTGAAAATACGGTGATCAACGGGCGCATTTGGAAACTCGAAGAGCTTGTCGCTCGCTTTTTGCGCGAAATGAAAGAGCGCGCCAATGCGCACTTTAACCAAGACGTCACGAGTGCGGTGCTCGGCCGGCCCGCGGCCTTTTCCGACGATGCCGAGGCCGATGCTTTGGCGCACTCGCGCCTCGAGGCCGCGGCCCGCTTGGCCGGCTTCACGAGCGTGGAGTTTTTGCCCGAACCCATTGCCGCCGCCTATCGCTTTCGTAAAGAGATTCGCGGCGAAGAGATTGTGCTTGTGGCGGACTTTGGCGGGGGCACCTCGGACTTCACGATCTTAAAGCTCACGCAAAAGGAGTTTCGCCCTCAAGATGTGATCGCTGTGCACGGTGCGGCGGTGGCGGGTGATGCTCTTGACGGAGCGCTGATGCGGCACCGAGTGGCGAAACATTTTGGCTCCGAAGTGCGCTACCAACTGCCCATGAGCAGCAATGTGCTCACGATGCCGCGCGGGATGAGCTCGTACTTGTATTCCACGGCGTACATCAACTTTTTAAACTCTCCCGAGAACCGCGATTTTCTGCGCAAGGTGGAGCGTTGGTCACTGGGCCCTGCAGATGACCTGCGAATGGAGCAGCTCGCGGTGCTGCTCGAAAACCAGCTAGGCTTTTCGGTTTTCGAAGCCATCGAAGGTGGCAAGAGACGCCTTAGCGACGTGGACTCCACTCAAATTGACTTCGTATATCCGGGCATCGACATTCATGAACCCGTGAGTCGTACGGACTTTAGATCTGACACCAGTGAGGAGATTGGCACCATCTTCGCTGCGCTCGATGAAACCCTGGCGCGCGCGGGATTGAAGGCCGAACAGATCGACCGCGTCTGCTGCACAGGGGGCACGGCAAAAGCGCTCATGGTGCGCGAGCAACTCTCTGCGCGATTTGGCACCGATAAGCTT
>DATLIP010000020.1:0-6796 GCA_035539375.1 Bdellovibrionota bacterium
ATGAGGTCCCTCCAAAGCTGAACAATAGCATAAGCAACTGGCTTGCCCAAAGCGGCGGGGTCTGCTATTTCCGCATGGTGTAAATTCGTGGCTGGGTAGCTCAGATGGTTAGAGCGGTGCATTCATAACGCACAGGTCGGCGGTTCGATCCCGCCCTCAGCTACCATGAATCCTTCTTTTCCCCATGAACTGCCATCACTGCCAAACCCAGGTCGATGTGAGCGGAGCCCTCGGATTTCGGGAATCCTGCCCAAAATGCCATCGCGACCTGCACTCCTGCGTGAACTGCGATTTCTACAGCCCTTCCCATAAATGGGAGTGCCGGGAGACCATCGACGAGCGTGTGGGCGACAAAGAAAAGGGCAATTTTTGCGGTTCCTTTGCACCCAAAAAGGCGGGAGCCTCGACAGGTCCCACCGCACCCTCTAAAAACGATCTGCTCAGCGCCGCCGAAGCGCTCTTTCGCAAGAAATGACTATGAAAATTTTCGATCCGCAATCCAAGGTCCTCATCGTCGGGCTCGGCAAAAGCGGCCTCTCTTCCAAGCGGCTGCTCACGGAGGTCTTTGGCTTTGGCCCGGACCAGCTTAAAACCTTCGACGAGTCGCCCGCCAAAACGGCCGACTTCCAAAAGCCCGCCGAGGCCCTGGGCTTTGACCCCGATTTTGTGGTGCTCTCGCCGGGCTACCCGCGAGGGAACCCCTGGATACAATCCTTTTTACAGCACAAGTCCGACCGCGCCCTCTACTCGGAGCTCGACCTGGCGCACTCCGCCCTCGTCGAGAAGACCGGAGCGGTGAGCGAAAAGGTCATCGGCATCACCGGTTCGGCCGGCAAAAGCACCACCGCCGCCATGCTCGCCCGGGCCATCGAAGTGGGTGGCAAGAAGGTCTTTCTCGGCGGCAATTACGGCATTCCCCTCGCCGATTACGCCTACGATGTGCTCACGAATCGCCGCGAGCGCGCCGAAATTCTGGTGCTCGAGCTCTCCTCATACCAACTCGAATCGCTGCGCCTCGGGGTCGACATTGGCGTGATCACCTCCTTCTCGCGCAATCACCTCGACCGCTATGCCAGCGTCGAAGAGTATTACGAGGCCAAGGCCTCGCTGTGGGACCGCTGCTCGGGTGCGATGATCCTCAACCCGTCGAGTCCCGACCTCGTGGCCTGGTTTACCGATGAGTTTTATCGAGACGATCGCCGCCTCTGGTGGGCCGGCTCCCGCCCCTGGACGGGGCAGCGCCTGCTCGGCAAACACAACGAGCAGAACCTCGACCTCGCGGCCGAAGTGCTTGATCGCCTGCAGATGCCGCCTATTTCTTATTCCACGCTGATGAGTTTCGAGGGGCTGCCGCACAGGCTAGAGAACTGCGGATTTCGCGACGGAGTCCTTTTTGTGAACGACTCTAAGGCGACCACCATCGACTCGGTGCTCGTGGCGGTCGAAGCCATGCGCACCGCCGGAATGGCCCGCATGCATCTGCTCCTGGGCGGCCGCGACAAAGACCTGCCTTGGGAGGATTTGGCGCAGCTGCAAAAGTACCCGTTTATTCGGGCGTGGTTCTTTGGAGAGAGCGCCGAGCGCGCCCAAAAAGCCTCTGGTCTTGAGGGCACACGCGTGGCCACGCTGCGCGAATTTTTTGAAAAGTATCGCTACGAAAAGCAGCCCGGTGACGTGGTGCTGCTCTCACCCGGTGGCTCGAGTCTCGATCAATACAAGAGCTTCGAAGAGCGCGGGAATGAGTTCAAGTCGCTCGTGAATGAGTATATACTAAACGTATGACCCCTTCGGTGAGCCTCCTTCCGCAGCAACTTTCTGATCTCGACGTGCTCTGCGCCAAGGCGCGCGGCTTTGTCTCCGATTCGCGCCAAGTGCGTGAAGGGATCATCTTTGTCGCCCTGCGCGGCGAGGCTTTCGATGGTGCCAATTTCATCGAAAAAACTCTCAGCGCCCAGCCCGGTGCCTTTGCGGTGACGCAAAACAAAAGCGTTCACGCCGCGCTTCCAGAGTCGATGCGCGAGCGCACGGTGCTTGTAGAAGACGCGCATCTCGCACATCGTCACCTCGCTAAAAACTTTCGCATCAAGTTCACCGGCAAGGTGATCGCCATCGGTGGTTCCAACGGAAAAACCTCCACAAAAGAATTCCTGGCGCATCTGCTGGCTTCGAAGTTTCGCATTGTCAAAACCCAAGCTTCGCAGAACGGTGAACTCGGCATTCCCAAAACCCTCGAGCAGCTTCACCCCGTGGACGGCACTCCCGTAGACCTTGCTGTTATCGAGGTGGGCATCGATGGTCCCGGCGACATGATTCGCCATGTGGAGATCGTGCGCCCACACATTTCGGTGCTCACCTCTATTGGCGAAGAGCATTTGAACCTTTTGAAGAACCTCGAAGGCGTGTTTCGCGAAGAGCGCATTCTCGCCGATTGGTGTGTGGATTACGGCGGACGCGTGGTGGTGCCTCAGGGCGATGAGTTTTTAGAACGCCTAGTGCGCGAAGGCAAAGCCATCAAGGCCACGCCCACCATGCTCGCCAAGTTCCAGCAGCCCTTTACGCAAAAGCATTTTGTCAGCAACCTCGCGCTTTGTGTGAGTGTTGCCAAGATGCTCGGCATGAACGACAAAGAAATTCAGTTCGCCCTCGACACCATTGCCGTCCCCGAAGGGCGCGGTGTGCTGCGCGAACACGCTCCCAAGGTTTGGGTCTACGAAGATTATTACAATGCGAATTCGGCCTCGATGAAGGCCGGTATCGATTCTAGCGGCGATGCCGCTCGGGCCAAAGACTTGCCCTTTCATCTCGTGCTGGGCGACATGTTTGACTTGGGCGATCAAGAATCCGTGGTGCACAACCAAGTGCTCGATTACGCGATTTCAGTAAAACCTCACTCGATCACGCTCATCGGAGAGCGTTTCGCCAAGGCTGTCAAACAGATGGGTGTTGAGTCGCAAGTGCGCAATGCTTACGACACGCTCGAGGAGGCGATCGCCGATCGCGCTAAGATTTTCTCGGGACCTGGAGTTTACTTGCTCAAGGGCTCACGGGGCATGCGCCTCGAGGGGCTCTGCCGCAGCAAATGAGCATTTGCCGCCAATTTCGAAACAATACAAAAAGAGTTCTAAGGCCAGCACTTCGGGCACACGCGTGATCTTTTTACGTTCGATAAAGTCTGCGGGTTCGCAGCGGGAATTTTCTTTGACCGTGAGCTGACGAAGCCAGGGATTTTGCTTGAGCACCTCTTCACACTTGGCGGCAATTTTGAGCAGCTCCGCTTCGGGACGTCCCGCAAAACTGAGATCAAAAACCGAACCCACCAGATGACCGAGCGCGGCCGATTGATTGCGCTGTAAGAGCGCTTGGGCAGGGGAGCGTTCGGCGGCTTCGTCGACAGCGGAGATCTCGAGCGCCGAGAGAGACTCTTCGGCCACGGGACTTTCGTCGAGCGATTCTTGTTCAAAGGGGTCGAGGAATTTTGGTTCGGCTTCACGGCTCTCGGACCAAGCGTCTTTGGATTCTCCCAGGGCGGCAGCTTCGTCGGGATCGTAAACCATGCCGGTGGGAAGGTCGGATTCGGGGGTCATGCTGATCGCGCCGTCAAAGGCCGCGAAGGCTTGATCTTCGGGTTCGGGAGTCGCTAGGTTTGTGCCCTCGCCCACGTTGACGGCGAGCTGATTGTCTTCTTCGTCGAGCGCGATGGGCGGTGCCTGAAAGCCCGGACCTTCCTCGGCTACCGAGGCGATGGCTTCTTCGTCGGGAATCAAAATCGAATAGCCGCAGTCGCAGTCAATTTCGAAAGCACCTTTGTGCTTGTTCGAATCGTGATTTTTTCCGCACGAAGGGCAAGTGATAAGCATAGCTAGACCATCATAACACCGGGGGCTCAAATATCTAAATTTGAGGCGAAGCCCACTCCGACGCGGGTCTCCCCATAATCTCCAAGGCCCCGATAGAGACCTACGAAGGCGCGGCTGCGTAGGTAAAAGAGCGTTCGAATCCAAAAGTTCATTTCCGTGCCGACGCTCGTAAAATAGTCGCGACCGATTTGCATGCCGCCAGGGCGAATGCGGTCAAAGCTCACCGATTCCACAAAGAGATCCTGCGTGAGTTTCTCGATGTCAAAGCGCGACCAGCCAAGACCGCCAAGCCGATCGGTCCAGCGCCAACCGGTGACGAGAGCGGCGCGGCCGACCTGGGTGGTGGCCGCCATGCGCGGCGCAAAACCACGCGACACAAAAGCGGGCTGCGCGAGGCTCAGCGCGTAGGCGCCGCCCCATTCAAAATACGAGTAGGGAAGATTTTTTTGACTCGTTTGACCGTACTCCAGGTGCAAGGCCCAGGAGAGAGGCCACTCGTGGGTGAGGGCGGCTTCGGCGTAAACTTCTCCGCGCCGAATCCACGCCGTGCGGGCGTATGCAAAGACCCCGAAACGGTGCTCGCTTTGGTCGACGTTCAGATCTCCGGGGTCTGTGGCGTCGCGATATTGCCAGGAGGTCGAAAGTCCGGGAACGAGAAAGCTCTTGCGAAGGTCGTCGATGCGGTGCCACTTGCCGGCAATCGAGAGTCGCGGCGTTACGTTGAGCGAAGAGCTCAGAGGCAGTGTTGCCGACACGCCCGCCTGTACCACACCCTGGTCGATGGGCACGCCGAGAGAGATGTCCCGTAGGTAGGCCGCCGAAGCGTCCACGCTTTGCGGAAAGACCAGGTCCCCAATCTTGCGCTGCAAACCGGCTTGCGCGTAGGGGGCGCGCGAAAAGGTGTCGTAGCCCAAGTCGACACTGCCTTCGTAGGTCTTGGTGATGTCGTGAAACCAGGTGGTGCCGCTCACGATCACACCGCCCTGCGTGGCGTAGAGTCGCGGCATCCAGTAGTGCGGCCACAGCGTAGAGAGTGTGGAATAGCTTTCGATGGCAGGCGTTTCGGCGCTGGCGGGTGCGGGAGTGGCGATGTCGCTAACGCTTCGCACGCCTGTCCATGGCACTGAACTTTCGCCAGCGAGGGTGGCGAGTGGCAACGCGAAGATGCGGTCTTCATCCCAGTACTTTTCAACCCAGTACGCGTCGCTCTCGCTAAAGCTCAGAGCCTGCGCGCCCGTGCGCGTGGCCATTTTTTTGTAATGCCAGGTGAGTTTTTGCGCGTGACGCGCGATGATCACCGGATCGCGAAAGGCCCCTGTGTTGTGAATGCCGCCGAGGCAGATCTCGGTGGCAAAACCAAAAACCTGGCGGCAGGTTTCGGGCCTTTCGAGTCGAGGAGAAACCAGTCCGCTGAGGGACCAGCTTTCGCTTCCCCGCTGCAGGTACCAGGTCTGAGTATCGTAAGGACGCGTGCTGAGCGTGAGTCCCGGTGCGGAGCTTGCGCCGGCCCCGCAGTCGGGGTGCAGGGCGAGACTTTCTTCGAGCGTGCTTGTCGCGTCGCTGATAAGTCTGGGGCTGAGTCGAACTTCGATGCTTTCGGCACTCGTGGCCGAGAGCGCCACCACAAAGTCGTCGTCGCGTTCCACCAGTGTGCACTTGTGCACGAGTGATGGATAAGTTTCGCTCTCAACTTGAAAAACCCCCACTCGCAAGCGAGTGCCGGCCGTTCCGGTGCGTGGCGCTGAGTAAAAAGCCGCTACGAAGGTGTTCTTGCGACTCGGCACCTCTACGAGATGTGCAAGGTGCCAGTGAAAGTGTGGCCAAGAAATCTTGAGTCCCGCGCGATGACCCGCGAGGCGGCGCACGGAGACCTCGCCCTCATCGTTCTCTAGGGCAAGAGCGCCACTCAGGCTCGTGATCGTCGGGGCGGCGTGAACCTCCACTGCGGCAGGGTGACGCACGTTGGGCTTTTCGGAGCGCCATTCGGTCTCGGTACGCGCGAAGATCTCGTCCATAGAAAAACCGCTCGAGCGCGCGCTGCTTCTAAAACTGATGCCTAGCGAAGAGGACGAGTGCTGCGCCCAATCTTCGGGTTTGATCTGCGCAAAGATCTTATCGAGCATGGAGTAGCCAAAGGCGTAGGGAATCTCTCCGGCCTCGGTTTGGTGGAGCGAGGCAGAGCCTTCGAGCAGAGAATTGGTGAGTCGGTACCCCGGATGCTCCAAAACGTAATCCGCGTAGGTACGCTTTAAAAAGTTTAGGTAGGGGGCATTGTCGTCAGTGGCAAAGCGCTGCTCTACCCAGGTAGCCCAGCCTTCGTGCATCCAGCGGGGCCAGGCCCCGAGCGGTGTGGAGAGGTTGCCAAAAACCCAGGCGCCTGCGCGGAAAAGGCCGCGCCGTTTTTGCAGGTAGTACATGTGCGCCATCTCGTGTGTGAGCGTGGAGCTGAGGTACTCGTTGCTGAAACCGATGGAGGAATTGTTTTGTGGGGGCACGGTGTGCACCCATATAAAATTGCGCGGTAGTACGGTGGCCAGGCCATTGTGAAAGGCGGGTCTCGGGTCGAGGAGGATCTCGAAGGACTCTTCGAAGTGGCCCTGGTTGCGCGCTTCGACCCGTGCGAGCGACTCCTGTACGAAGCGAAAAATCTCGGCGGCACGGCGCTCGCCCATGCGTGTCGGAAAAATCACTCGCACCGAAATTTCCCTATGAGGAACGCGCATCGCGGACCACTCGGGGGCGATTTTCTCAGCGCCGAGTGCTGGCAAACTGATGCATAGCGCAACAAAGGAAACAAAACATTTGCGAAATTTCCCCATAAATCTAATATACTACCGATCAAGTTACTCACTTGTATTCAGGAGGATTCGTGAAAAAATTATTTTTGCTTTCAATGGTCGCAGTAGGATTTTTGGGTCTCGGCGCTTGCTCTAAAAAAG
>DATLIP010000021.1:0-80850 GCA_035539375.1 Bdellovibrionota bacterium
GCGTGCGACGAATTTTTGGCGCCATGAAGTAAGTCTCTTTTTGCGATGGCACTGGGTAAGTTGCTCAAGTTTTGTACCTCCTAGGTCGACAAGAACTGTGACCAAGATTCTCAAGGAGGAGACTCATATGTCAAATGCACAATCAAAAAAATCCAAGTCCAAAAAAGAAGTGAACGTTCTTTACCAAAACCTCAACGGCAAGCTCTACGCGTTTACCGAAATCAATGGCCAGGTCTTCTTCGGCCGCATTCCCGTCAAACAAAGTGCCAAAGCTGCAACTGCCAAGAATAAGACCAAGGGCAGCGACAAAAACAAAGACGCCTAAGCTATAATTGACCTAAGAGCATGGATAACTTTGAGTCGGACGGCCCCCTCGGCCAGCGTAAAAAACCTCGCTATCAACTCGCCCTGCGGGCCGAGCTCTGGTACCGCGACTTGCAGCACCACGTGGTCGAAAAGACCGCGAACATTTCGCTCACGGGGCTTTTTTTGTGCACCGAAATCGACCTCCCCAAAGGGGACACCGTCCATGTCCGCATCATCTTTAAAGATCTCGACGCCTATTTCGACGCCAAGGCCAAAGTCGTCTGGCGCTGCGACGGCATCGGCACGCACCCCATGGGCCTCGGCTTGCAATTTTTCGATGTGAGCGACGCACAATCGGCCGTGATCGAACGCTATCTCAAAAACTACGTCAACGTTCGCGAACGCTAGGGCACATCCCTACGGTTTGCGAGTCCACAGGGTGTAGCGATCTTTGCCCACCCGAAAATCTTCTTCACGATAACGATCTATGAGCGCTGCGCGCAGCTTGGCGCTCCCGCTCCCGCGCGCGAGCACGTGATCGGGCCCTTTTGCTAGGGCCTCATTCCATATCTCGTCCACAGTTTGGGGCAAAACAGCGCGATGCTGCGTGAGCAGGGTGCGATGCACGTAGGGAATTGCGGGCCGGGCGTCGAGTTCCAAATACAAAATTTGAGGCAATTCCTCGCTAGCCAAAAGGAGCAAGGTGCGTGGCGCAATATGCGGACGCAGGCTTTGAGCGAGGGTGCGCACGCCGTCGGGACGCGCCAAGTAGCGACGCGCAAAGCTCAGACCAAAGGCCATCACCACCACAAGGGCCACCGCCGCAATTCGAGTTGTGGAAATGCGGAGTGTGGGACGCCACTGTGATGCCAAAAGCAGCACCACGGGCAAAAACTGAATGCCGTAATGCGGGAAAAACTTTCCGACTTTGATCTGGGCCGCGAGCAGCACGATGAGCCAGAGCGAAGCGAAGCTCACAAAGGTGCGCGTGGCGGAGCGACGCGCGCCCGCAACAACGATCAACGCAGGAATCAGTACCGCCCAAAAGGGCACGAGAAGACCGCGCTCGAGAAATTTCAGAAAGTCGCCCCACGAAGGACTCGTCACATACTTGGCCGGCAGCTCCCAAAAGACATAATGATAAGCCGCTATTGAGGCCCGCCCACTGGAACTCGTACTCGCAAACCACCACAGCGTGAGGGCGGGTAGCACAAGACCAAGCACGAAGCCGAGCCCCTGGAGAATCTCACGCCGCAAACCTTCGCCGCGCCGGTGAGCCAGACGCAGAAGCATGAAGAGCGGCAGAGGCAGCACATCGAAGGCCGCAAAAAGCTTGATGACGATCGCAACGCCATAGCAAAGGCCCGCCACGAAGCGCGGCATCGCACGCTCCTCGCAAAACCAGTAGAGCCCCCATAGGGTGAAGGCGCTAAAAAAGAGTTCGGAATTCGCGGCGTGGCCCATGGCCGTGGTCGTGAGCAGCGCAGGGTAGAGCAGCGCCCAGAACGCAGCACGCTCGGGACTCTCTCCAAGGCGGCGGCGCAGGATCGCAAAAATGGCCCAAGCCCCGAGCGCCACAAAGCTCCAGCTGAAAAGTCGAAAGGCGACGACCGTGGTGCCAAAGAGCGTCTGTGCGAATGCGGTAACGAGGAAAATTCCCGGCGGCTTGGTATCCCACACATCCACGTAGAGCACGGCTCCCTGAAGCCACTCGCGGGCCATCACCATATAGGTCGATTCGTCGTGGTCGAGAACCAGCGGCGCGAGCGAAGGCAGGCGTGCGAGCAGAATCACCGCCGTCGCCAACAAAACCCACCACCGAAGTCGCATCGAGACTCCAAAATACCACTGATGGCGTCGAAAGTTTAGACAGCGCCGGGCCCAAAAACGGCTCCAGGGGGCCAAAAGACGAGCGATTCGGCATAAAATTCATGCATTTACAGCGTGGCCTGCTTTTGCATTCTCTAAATCGCGTGAAACCTTCTAGCCAAATTCCTTTTTCCGATGGGCGCAGCTTTTCGCTACTGCTGGCGGTCGTGCTGCTGGCACTCAGCGGCTGCGGTGGCGAGCTCGTCGACGACGGCAGTGGCTTTTTGAAAACCAAATCTGGCGATAAGGTCAGCTGGCCCACGGGCACCACAGTACAATTCGTAACGGACACTTCCGTACCCGACGAACTTCGCACCCACATCCACGCCGGTCAGGACGATCTGAACGCTCAACTCGGGCGCGTGAAGATCAACGTGCAAACCCAAAAATCTACCGCCCCTCGCGCTGAGGGGTCTGCTGATAACGTGATTGGCGATGGCGTGAACGGCATCTACTTCTTGCCCGAACCCTGGCCGTGGGCGACGACCAAAGGCAAAGAAAATTCCGACGCGATGACCGTGCTTATCAACCGCGGCAACGAGATCACCGAAGCGGACATCTTCTATAGAGTTTCCACCTATTCCAAAACTTATAACTTAGAAACACCCCCCGAAGAGTCTGCGCTCGAAGCGGCTGCGGCTCGCGATGGCGAACACGTGAGCACTCACGTGATGAACGGATCTTACCAAGAGAGCGTCAGTGCAGACGACCGCTGGACCAAAGTGGCCTTCATTCACGAGTGCATGCACGCGCTGGGCTTTACGCACGTTCTCGATGAGCGCGACTCGATCATGTACCCCACGGTCTCGAACCTGCTCTACGATCACCCCTTTTCGACGGGCGACATCTTCAGGCTCAAATCACTTTACGAATAATTTTTATAGATCCCAAGAAAAGTTCGGCATAAAGAAAATGCGGCGCGAATAGTACTTCGACGATTCGCCCGAACTTTCTTTGAGTGTGACCGCCTGCAGACGGCCGCCTAGCGTGAGCCCCAGGCGCATGTCCGAAGACACCTTCACCCGCGGCGTGACGCGAAATTCCAACCCCGGCCACCAAGGACTTGCACCACCGGTGGCAAGCACGGCTCCTCGCCCGATGATGGGCACCAGCAAATCGACGCGACCCACGGCATCCCAACGCGATCGGTAACCACCCCAGCGCAGTTCACCGCCGAGCATGGTTCCCCAGGTGCGCGCGTTAGTGATCACAAAGCGAGGTTCTGAAGTGGAAGCCGCATCGAAGGTGCTTCCAGTTCCCGCGATAGGCATTTCAATTTGATTCCAATAAAGAGCGAGGCGCAGCCACAGCGGTTTTGAAGGTCCCAAGGGCTCGAGCTTATGGCGCACGCCGAGGTATGCGTTCGTGTTGAGACGAAGCGCATCGACCATGATGTAGGCATCGGTGAGCGTGCTGAGTTCGCGCTGATCGCGGAAACGATCGCCGCGAATGCCGCCGCCAATTTCAACGCCCCACTTCTCAGTGAGATCTGCGACGAGACGCATTTCGAGCTCGCCACTGGAGTTTTTGTTTGTCACAGGCTCCGTGCCGTAGGCCGCCGAACGGAATCCGGTGGATCCCCATGTGGGACCGAGCGTGGCATGGGCGCTGACACCGAAAAAGTTTGCATGGTAACCCATAGCATCTTCCACGGTGGTCACGTCGACCACTCCGGCTTCGCTCGCCATGTTGTCATACAAATTGCGGACCGAAATCTGGTAGGGACCAGGCGGCAATTTGGGAGTCAGGGTTTCGGCCCGGCCGTAGACGATCTCACGACTTACAACCCCACCCTTGTCACCCATGCGCTTGATCACGACTTCGGACTTGGGCGTCGGTGAACGGTTGAGCCAGCGAATGGTGAAGTTGTCCCACGCCACTGCGGTTTCTCCCGAAACGGGGGAATAAATCACCGGTCGAGGCTTGGGATTGATGGTCACACGAAAATTCACTTCAGAGGATTTTTGAACCACTTGGCCACCAGATCGTGCGGCAATGCTGATGGTCCAAGCCCCCGAGCGCAAACCGTCGAGGCGTACTGAGTTGGTGGGCGAAATGATGTTGCGCCCTTCTTTGCCGCGCTGAATTTGCACCAGATAGTCGTCTGCGCCTTCGATAGCCGACCACTCCGCAAGGAAGGGCGCCATCTCAGAGGCGAGTTCGATGTTCTCGGCTGCCGCGGGCTTTTGGATCGTGAGCGTGTCAGCCTCGACCACCAGGCGCGAGCCCTGCGACCACGCTCCGGCTCGGTCATTCTCCCCGAGACTTCGCACGCGCAAGAAATAAATGCCTGGACCTAGGTCCGTCACAAAATATTGATTTTTGGTGCTGCCCGAACGCACGAGCTCTCCCGTGAACGCTTCATTGCGGCTCAACTCGTATTCATAGCGAGCAGCACCAGGGATCGCGTTCCATTTGATGTCGAGGCGTTTGGCAAAAGCCACCTCACAGCCAAGGGCTACGAGGAATATAAAGAGTACGCGTTTCATCGGCTAGTCTCCGAAGCCGGTGCAATGCTTGGCGCGGCCAAGTCGGCGCCGCCAACCACTTCAAAGGTCGAGGCCACGCTGGGGAAACCCGCACCGTGTTCTTTGAAGTTCGCGCGCACGTTCCACTCGTAAGTGCCGACGCGGGGGAACTGGAAATCCAAATTGGAGGTCTTAGTCTTGAAGGACTCCCACTCGTCCTCACCGGGAAACTTCATCTCTACAGTGTAGTGCATAAAGTCTTTGTGTTTAAGTTGGGTATCCGTCCAACGGAGCGTTATTTTCTTTTTCTGCACCAAAATGCGCGAGCCTCGGAAAGGGGTGCGAACCTTGGGCACGGAGCCCACGGCGATGACGAGGTCTTTGGTCTCGTCGCTCAATTTGATCGCTTGTTCGGCTCCCTCGGCTCCCGAACCAATCGCACGTACCGAAATCGGTTCGTTCAGGTGCTCGGCAATCTCGTCCATCGCGATGTCGAATTTGCCATCCATCACGCTGTACTCTTGCTTGCCCACCTTCACAAGATACTTGGAAGCCTCTTTGGGAGTTTCCCACTTCATCCGCATAAGGTTCTTGCCCGACTCTTTTACCATGCTGGCATTAGGATTCAGCGCGTTCAGCTTGCCCTGCAGCTCGGTATTGGCTTTGTCGAGCGATTCGATGTTCTTAAGTCCCAGTTCCTTGAGGCCGGCCTCTTCCATCGACTCTTTGGTCATACGAAAAGCGCCCTCTTGGCCTTTGACGAGAACTTCGCCGTGCTCCACGATTGCCACTTGTCCGTCGCTCATGACTTCGGCCTTACCAGAAACCGCGGCCACTTTGTCTTTGCCCGTATTGGCATCGCGTTTGATGCGCAAGGTACCGTCGACGGCACGTAGTTTGGTATTGCCATCGAGGGCGACACTCACGTTACCGCTGAATTCCACATCACCATCTGCAAGTTTTAAGGAGAGCGATTCGTTTTCGGTTTCGAGCACCACCAGGGTGTTCTCACCGAGAGCAATCGAGGAGTCGTTCTTGAGCTTGACGAGCACGCGCGAGCCGGGGCCCGTGCGGATCGTGTCTTTGCGATACACCGTGGAACGCGATTCGAGCTGCGACCACAAAAGGCGTGAATTCAAACGACGGGCCACGTCGAGCTCGACCTGAACGATATGCCCGATGACTTCGGAGCCCCCAGGCATGAGGTCTTTTTCAACTTCGCGTTGATAAAGAGCAAAAAAGAAGAGCGCAAGACCGCCAAACACCAACACGGTGATCATAAAGAATGGTCGTCGACTTGTACTCATGACGTCTAGTTTTCGGCCTTCGCGCCCAGGGACTAAAGCTTTGTCCCAGTCATCTATTTGACGCCCCCTTCTTTAAAGAAGTTCGGGGCCATCGGCCGATAACGGCTTAGATGAAAACAAATTTGGTCAAAAGCGTTTTCGATTATATGTCCGAAAAGGGGGGCCTGCGCCTGAAGCTATCGCTCGGCGTGACCTTCATCTTGGCGCTGACGGTTTTTGCCGTCGTGAGCATTTCCACGCGCCTGCAGGTCGACGACACGCGCGACTTCGTACTGAAAGCCAGCACGGACTCCGCAGCTCTCCTCGCGAATCAATTTGACCAAGAGATTCGCAAGACCCTGGAAATTTCCCAATCCTATCTCGACCTCGGAAAAGAATCCGAAACTCGCCTACGCGGTCTTCTCGGTCGTCGTGCCGACATCCTCGCCCTGCGGGGTGTGGACCTCGAAACGAGCAAAATCGAACGCTCCTTTATATCAGAGAAAGGCCAAGAGCTCGGTATCGAAGGCTCGGGTCTGCTGGCGATGGATCTCGACCATCCCGAACAAATCAACCTGCGCAAAGATGTGAATGCTTCGAACAGCATCAAGCTCATCTTCCCCTGGAAACAAAACGCCGCCGGCAAAGTGATCGGCATCGGCGTCATCGACATCGCCCCCGAACACTTTGGATCGATCTTCAAGCTCGACGATAGCTCGCACCTGCTGCTCTTCAACTCGAGCGGGGACGTGCTCTTTTCTTCGGCCAACTCCGTGGTCGAAGGCATGACGAGCGCTCGTAACGCTCCCTCAGCGCTTGTGGAAGCCAACCAAAAGTCGCCGCTGAACAACTTCCAGGTTCGCGTTCTCGGCAACAACGGCTCTCCTTTTATTGGTTCTCTCAAGAAAACCCAAATCCCGGGCCTCGCCATCACGGTGCTGATCCCCGAGGCGCGCATTTACGACACGCCCAACAAGATCCGAGCACGCTCGGTATTCCTGGGTCTTGCGATTCTTTGCCTGGCTCTACTCGCCACGGTGCTCTTTGCGGATTCGCTCACCCAGCCGCTGTTGAAGCTTGTTGAGGTTACCAAAAAAATTGCCGCTGGCGATTTCGGCGCCCGCGCGGAGTCCAAGAAACACGATGAGATCGGCATGCTATCGCAGTCTTTTGACCAGATGGCCGAGGGCCTCGCCGAACGTGAAAAACTGAAAAACCTTTTCGGCAAATTCCACTCCAAAGCGGTGGCCGAAAAATTAATGCGCGACCAAGAAGCGGGTCTCGGCGGCGAGCGCATTCCTGTAACGGTTTTCTTTAGCGACATTCGCTCCTTCACTTCGCGCAGCGAAAACATGAGCGCCGAAGAGGTCGTGGCGATGCTCAACGAATACATGACCGAAATGGTAAACGTCATCGAAGAACACAATGGCGTTGTCGACAAATACGTGGGCGATGCGATCATGGCCATCTGGGGCATCGGCACCAACGATCCGCACGCCGAAGCCGTTCAGGCGATGCGCGCCTGCCTGGCGATGCGCACGCGACTGGCTCAGCTCAACACCCGTCGCCTCGCGCGCGGCGCGGACGAGATCAAAATTGGTATGGGCCTCAATTCTGGTGAAGCCGTCGCGGGCAACATTGGCTCGCCTTCGCGTATGGAATACACCGTGATCGGAGATGCGGTGAACACCGCAAGCCGCGTGGAGTCGCTCACCAAAGAATACGAAACGGATCTCCTCGTCAGCTCGAGCACTGTGGCGCTCGTGCGCACGTTGGGCCTGCGCTTTTCCTCGCCCATCAAGGCCGCCGCCAAAGGCAAAGCGGGCGGCATCTTGGTACACAAGTGCGAAGAGGCAGACATGAATTCATCCTCAGAACCCGACGAACTCCCATCCGTCGCCTAAAAAAGGCGCCCGACTCCCCCACATACCGGCACCGCGTCACAAGGTGTCGTTTTCGGAGTAAAGATAATCAGTGTGCCGTGGGCCATGGTAAGAATTTTCTATGTCACCCGAGATTCGGAAAATTTCACCCCAGAGCCAATCCGAAATGGACGCAGCCTTTTCCGTGATGAAGCAACTCAGGACACATCTCGATCTCCAAGCTTTTCGTACTCGCTTGAACCACATGCAGCACGAGAGCTATGAATTGTGGGCTCTTTATCACGACCAAAAAGTTTTAGGTCTCGTGAGCACGCGCCTATATACAGACCTGGTGCGCGGAACGCATCTTTACATCGATGATCTCGTCACGGATGCGAATACGCGCTCCCAAGGCATTGGTGCGGTCCTACTAAAACACGCCGAAGAACTCGCGCAAAAGCATGGATGCGAAATCTTACGTCTTTGCTGCGTGATCGAAAATGAAGCCGGAATGCGATTCTATCGCCGTGAAGGCTGGAAAGAACGAGCCTTCGCGCTCGTGAAAAAGATCATCCCTTAAATTTTTACCCTTGAGTTCCGCGTCAACCTTAAGTCCTGGTTGACGCGGTGCCGGTATGTGGGGGAGTCGGGCGCCTATTTAAAGAGCTTTTTGAGGCCCTTCTTGAGGTCTTTTTGGATGGCCTTAGGGGCTTTCTTTTCGAGAGCGGGCAGCAATTTTTCTACCGCTTTCTTGCCCTGCTCCTTGAGCACCGCCTTGCCGGCCGTTTCGGTGATGCGTTTCACCGAGTACATGACGTCCACTTTGGGCTCGTACATCTTGCCGCCGAACTTCAGCGGAACCTCCACCTGACCGCTCTTGCCCTTGAGCTGCGTGATGCGCACGATGTCGGGCGAGAAAAAGGCTGTGCCTGTCATGTCAACGTCTTGATCGAAGGTCACAAAACCATCCGCTGCAAAACGGAATTTGCCGAATTTTTCTTGGGCTGATTTGAAGACGGTATCGAAAGTCTTGAGATTGACCTTGCGGCCCACGATGTTCGCGTCGAGCTTCATCGTTTCAAAATCCCCTTCGATGTACTGGTTCTTCGTGGTGCTCTTGGCCTGCGAGGAGAGAGCGGAGCTGAGCTCTTTGGGAACGGCGTCGAGCACCTGGTTCACTACCTTCACCACCGCGAGGTTCGTGCGACCATCTTTGATCTCGCCGCGCACGGTGCCGCGCAGATTTTTTTGCAATTGGGCTTTGGTGAAGCCTTGGCCGGAGATCTCGAAAAGTCCGAGGGCGGAACCGCTCAGGGCCCCCACCCAATCCGGGGCGTGCGCCTTAACGACATCGGCCATGGCGATGTTCGAAAGGTTCGTCGAGAACTTGAACTCCGTCTGCACCGGCACGAGCTTCATCTCCCCCGCCAGGGCAATCACGCCCTTGTAAGCGCGCAGCGAGGTCTTCGAAAGATTCAGATTGCGATTCTGCACAGTAACCAGAAGACCCGCATCAAGGTATTCGGCGCCCATGAATTTTACCTTGGAAAATTTCGTCTGCACTTTGGCTTTGAGCGTGTCGAGCATCGGGTTTTTGAGCGACTCATCGATTGTCGGTGCCATTTGGCTCAGCGATTCGTCGAGTGGAAGCGTGGAGACCGCCTCTGTAGCAGACTTGCCAGCAGCAGTTCCGCCCTTGCTGTTGTTCGGCGTACCCATGATCTCATCGAGATCGAGGTTTTTGGAATCGATCGCAAGGTCAACTACCGGGGATTTGATACCACGAATCGAACCACGCAGGCCGATATCGGAGGCCTTGCCGATGGCCGCTTGCACTTTGCGAATGTCCACCACGGGTTCTTCGAGCGTGCCTCCGATGCGCACGTCCGCCGAGAGGTTGTTGATGGGTGTGGCGAGTTCGGGGCTAGAGCCCTGTACGCCGCTCGCGCTGAGAGTGACGTTCAGCGCGGGATTCGCGCGAGGTCCCTTCACGTCGGCCGCGAAGTCGGCCTTACCGAGAAGTTTGTAATCGGCCACGAGCGGGCTGTAACTCTTGAGATCCGCTAGGTTCAGCGCGTTCGACTTGAGGCTGAGATCCACCGTGCTAGCACTTGCGCTCGTGACATCGCTAGCCTTGAGATGACCTTTGATGGTGAGCGTGCCGAACTCTAGGCCGATGGCGCTAAAGTCCACATCAATGACCTTGCCCGCGTTCACTTTGCCCGCAAAAGATGCGCCAAAGGGAATGCCTGCCTTTTTGACAAAGAGGTTTGTCATGCGCAACTCAAGACCCGAAAGGTCCTTAGAGCCCTTCATGGTGAGTTCGATCACATGGTTCGCGGCGGTTTTGGAAACGATTTCCATCTCGGCCTTGATGGGGCCGTTGGCGCTAAGTCCCTCGCCCTTGAAGTCCACCTGCGCGCCGAACTTGGCGAGCATGGTTTGATTGAGCCCGATGTCCTCGAGCGAGAAGTCCACTTTGGAGAGATCGGTTTTGCTAGCGACGTCTTGGTCTTCGTAAGAAAGGTGAGCTTCCTTCACAAAGAGTGAGAACGAAGCGGCTTCCACGCGGCTACGCACCCAAGGGGGGAGCTCGGAGAGGGCCGCGTCGGGGCTCGCGCCGCCTTCAGTTGGCGGAGGCGTGGCGCCTTCGGGGGACGCCTCTGGCAAGATCGCCTCTAGATTGGTCTTTTTGTTTTTGCTGAGGATCGCAATCGCTGGCTGATTAATATGTACCGCAAGGCTCGGCGAGGTGAGCAACGAGAGGAGCGATGCCTCAAAAGACATGCTCTGGCTCTTCAGCACAGGAGCGGCAAAACCGCTCTCGGCACGCGGAGTGACGGTGAGCGATTCCGAAGACACTTTGAAGTTGGGAAAAAGGCGCAGCTTGAGCGTGC
This sequence comes from Bdellovibrionota bacterium, assembly GCA_035539375.1. GTDB lineage: Bacteria > Bdellovibrionota > UBA2428 > UBA2428 > UBA2428 > DATLIP01. The sequence goes on from DATLIP010000021.1 coordinate 10,689, forward strand.
CCAATTCCACTTTGGCGCGGAGTTTAGATTCGGCGACCTGAACAATCTTGGGTCGAAACTGATCTACCGAAATGAAGAGTGGCGCCAAGAGCAAGAGAACCACGAGGGTACCGATGAGCCCTAACCCGATGTACAAAATCTTTTTCACAAAAATCCCTCCTACCTTAGATGCCTAAACAATAAACGACTCAGCCTGGAGGCCAAGAGAACGGTCTTCCGCCCAAAATATGAATGTGCAAGTGATCAACGGTCTGTCCGCCAAAAGCCCTCGTGTTGACCACCAGACGGTAGCCCTCAGAGGCGATGCCTTCGTTCATGGCGATCTCCGAAGCTTTGACCATGAGGTGCCCCAGCGTCGCGGCATGATGGTTTTCCACCTCGGCCATCGATTTGAGTTCCTCTTTAGGAATCAGCAAAATGTGTGTCGGAGCCTGAGGCTTCAGGTCGCGAAACGCGAGACAGTATTTGTCTTCGTAAACAATGTCGGCCGGTATTTGTCGGTCAATGATCTTCTTAAAGATTGTCATTTCACCACCACGCTTACTATTTTTTCTTTGACGTAAATGACTTTTACGATCTGCTTGTCTTCGCACCACTTCTTAACGTTCTCGGAAGACAATGCTAACTCTTTGATCTTGTCTTCGCTATCGGAGCGCAAAATTTCTATCTGGTCGCGCAGCTTGCCGTTGACTTGCACGCCGATGGTCACCGAATCGGAAACCGTCTTGGTTTTGTCAAAAGTAGGCCAGGCTTCGTAAGCGACGCTGAGATCGTGACCCAAAAGTTCCCAAAGCTCTTCACCTAGGTGCGGAGCCAGAGGGCTCAGCAGCTTTGTGTAAACTTCGGCAAAATAGCGCGGAATTGCGGCCGCATCGCCGAAGGCAGCGTAAGCTTCGTTCATGAGCACCATGAGCGCGGAGATCGCCGTGTTATAGGAGAGCGATTCCACGTCGCGCGTGACCTGTTCGATGGTCCGGTTGAAGGTGATGCGAAAGGCGTCGGGCCACTGGGTCTCGGGTAGATCCTGGATTTTGGTCGAGAGCTTGCCCTCACCGTCGGTGAAGAAGCGCCACACGCGGCCCAAAAATCTGTAGGTGCCTTCGATGTTGGCCGTCTGCCAGGGCTTGGCCTTGTCGAGAGGGCCAAGGAACATTTCAAAAATGCGGAAGGTGTCGGCGCCGTACTGCGCGATGACATCGTCGGGGTTGACCACGTTGCCACGCGACTTGCTCATCTTCTCACCGTCTTCGCCGAGGATCATGCCCTGGTGAAAGAGTTTTTGGAAAGGCTCGTCGTGCGTGACAAGTCCCATATCGAAGAAAACCTTTTGCCAAAAGCGCGAGTAAAGCAGATGCCCCACGGCGTGCTCGGGACCTCCGAGATAGAAGTCCACCGGACCCCAATAAGCTTCGGCCTCTTTGGACCAAGGCTCTTTGGCGTTGTGCGGATCCATGTAGCGCAAGAAATACCAGCTCGAACCCGCCGAGCCGGGCATGGTGTTGGTCTCGCGCAAAGCCGCTGCGCCTGTCACCGGATCCTTGACGTTCACCCATTCGTTCACAGTCGCGAGTGGAGACTCACCGGTGCCCGAAGGCTGGTAGGACTCCACGCGCGGCAAGGTGAGGGGCAATTCATCGTCGTCGAGAAGACGCACTTTGCCGGCGTCCGGGCCTTCCATCACGCGAATCACGGGGATTGGCTCCCCCCAATATCGCTGACGCGCAAAGATCCAGTCGCGCAAACGGTAAGTGGTCGAGCGCTGCCCCAATCCCTTGTTCTGAAGAGTGTCGCAAATCTTTTGCGCGCCGTCGGCGGCCGCGAGTCCATTGAGATTTTGGAATTCACCGGGCGAGCCGGTGAGCTTGCCTTCTTCGGTGATGACTTCCACGATGGGAATCGAAAAGGTCTCGGCAAAGGCGCGGTCGCGCTCGTCGTGCGCAGGCACCGCCATGATGGCACCCGTGCCGTAGCCCATGAGCACGTAATCGGCCACCCACACCGCCACTGGTTTTTGGGTGAGAGGATGGAGCACGTAGCCGCCGGTAAAGACCCCGGTCTTTTCTTTGGTGGCGTCGGCGCGCTGGATTTCGGTCTTCTTGGCAACTTCATCCACGTAGGCCTTCACCTTGGCCGCCTGCTCACTTGTCACAAGGCGCTCAAGGAGTGGATGCTCGGGCGCCACCACCATGTAGGTCACGCCAAAGAGCGTGTCGGGTCGCGTGGTAAAGATCTCGAGCGTTTTGCTGCTGTCGTTTTGCAGGGGAAAATGAATCTTTGCGCCCACGGACTTGCCGATCCAGTTGCGCTGCAGTTCTTTGGTGGACTCAGGCCAATCGACTCGATCGAGACCTTCAAGCAGTCGGTCGGCGTAATCGGTGATCTTAAATACCCACTGACGCATCGGACGCTTTTCGACGGGGTGACCGCCGCGCTCAGATTTTCCGTCGATGACCTCATCGTTGGCGAGCACCGTACCCAGCGCCGGACACCAGTTCACGGCAACTTCAGCTTGATAGGCGAGCCCACGCTCATAAAGTTTTTTGAAAATCCACTGCGTCCAGCGATAGTAAGCCGGATCCGTGGTATTGATCTCGCGGCTCCAGTCGTAAGAAAGTCCGAGCGCCGAGAGCTGACGCTTGTAGGTTTGGATATTTCTCTCTGTAGTGATCGCCGGGTGAATGCCCTTTTCGATGGCGTGCTGCTCGGCCGGCAAACCAAACGCGTCCCAGCCCATGGGATGCAACACGTTGAAGCCGCGCATGCGCTTGTAGCGGCAGAGAATGTCGGAGGCGACGTAGCCGAGCGGGTGACCGACGTGAAGGCCCTGACCCGAAGGATAAGGGAACATGTCGAGGCAGTAGAATTTAGGCTTGGTGCCGGCTTCTTTGGGCGAGAGGGCGCGGAAGAGCTGCGTGTCGTGCCACTTCTTTTGCCATTTGGAATCGATTTCGCCGAAGATGGTGCCTAAGCTTTTTTCCGTCGCTTGCTGAGCCATAGTAGGCTTTCTTTTAGCACGAATGGCCTAAAGAAACAGGTACGTTGAGCCTAGGATCGCGCCGTAAACGTAGATCGTGCGCTTTACTGTGCCCACGCTGCCGCCGTCGGCCGTCAAATCGGTCATTTTCCCCTGCCCGCCCTGCATAAAGCCACCGATGGAGATGGATCCGTTGGGCGTTGGGAAATAGATCGCCGCCGTCGCCCCGTACATGTCTACCGAGTCTTGCAGAGTCGCGTAACGCGAGAACTTCTCCTTAGACGACGAGAAGTTGGTAAAGAGACCCGCGCGCAAGCCCACTCGGCTCCAACCGCGCCACTGCACGCCTAGGTTCAGGTTCACCACGGGTTTGGCGGAGACACTCAGCAGCGAGTAAGGCGCCGAAGCGGCGAGGTTGCGCGTGAACCCTGTATAAGCGTGAACGTCAAAGGCAAAGGTCCACGCCGTTTCGGGAATCCACTCCACACCGGCGCTGAAGCGCATCGGAAAGGGGTGGCGATCGAGTGAAAACTTTTTCACCGTATGGTCTGTCTCGCCCGAACGCACTTCGGCAAAGGACCCATCACCGCCCAAAAGGCGCACGGGGAGCGAGGTGGAAACGCCAAGTCGCCATCCTGGCGAGGCGTCCCACACAACGCCAAGTCCCGCGATCAAGGTGTTTAGCGAATAATAATATTCCGTATTCTGTAGGGCATTCGGAGCGTCCGAGGAGAGTTCGAAAGAATTTTCTTCTTCGGTAAAGCTCGCCACTGTGAGCGAAGCGCCGTACGAAAAGGTGCCTTTGCGACGCGAGGCGAAGGTAAGCAAATGCGTCGCGCGGCTCTTGGCCGAATACGAAATGATCCCGTCATCGGGGTTCAGCGTGCCGCGAAAGGAAAGCGTCGAGGGCATCACGATGCCTCCGCCCCATACCCAGCCCTTGGTGTTAAAGTTTCCGCCAACAAATGCGGGAATCGTTTCCACCGAACCACGCACTAGCGAATCTTTGATCGATTCAAAAACGCTCACGTCCTCCCCTGTGCGTGCGTCGATGCGCGAATACGAAGAGACCGAAGCTCCGATCATCGGTGCCTGCAGATCGGCAACGGCGGCGGGATTCCAATAAGCATCGCCCACGTCCGAACTCGCAGCCACCGCGGTCATGCCCATGCCCGCGGCGCGCTCGCCCACCGGCAAATCGCCATAGTTGTACATGCGTGCCCCGGCCGTAGCGCCCGTGAGGGTGAGGGCACCGAGTCCAAATCTGCAAAGGTGACGACGCAACAAGTTCATGCGAGTTTCTCCTTCAAAATTTCCGAAACGAGTACCGGATTCGCCCGGCCCCGCGAAGCTTTCATCACCTGCCCCTGAAGAAAATCGAAAATCTTCAGATCGCCGGCGCGCAACTGGTCGGCCGCCGCCGCATGCGCCGCAAGCACTTCGTCGATCCAAGCGCCGAGCTGCGCACGGTCGGAGATCTGCTCGAGCCCCTTCTCGCGCAGGTGCGCCGGCAAATCCACTTGCGGCTGATCAAAGAGCAGGCGCAAGAGCTTTTTGGCGTTTTGAGCCGAAACCCGCTGCTCGTGCACGAGGCCCAAAAGCGTGGCAAGTTGCGCCGCTACAAATGGGAGCTCGTCGACCTCTTTGCGATAGACCTTCAGTTCGTGACTCAAGTCTCCGCAAATCCACTTGGCCACGAGATCGGCCGGCAGGCCAGCATCGGCGGTCAGGAGGCTCTGAAAAAACTGATAGTACTTGGGATCGGCGCCCAGGGTGCGCGCGAGTCCCACATCGAGTCCGTAACGCTGTTGCAGTTCGGCGACGATCTGATCGGGCAGCGGCGGCATGGAATCACGCACGCCCTTGACCCAGCCCTCGCTGAGCACGACGGGTGGCAAGTCCGGATCCGGAAAGTAGCGATAGTCTTGCGCGTCTTCTTTGACCCGCATCGTGTAGGTCGTCGACGTGCCCGCGTCCCAACCGCGCGTTTCTTGCACCACGCGGCCGCCGGCTTCGATAAGCGCAATCTGGCGCGCGATTTCGAAGTCGATCGCTTTTTCGACAAAGCGGAAAGAGTTCACGTTCTTGATCTCGGTGCGAGTGCCGAGCTTCTCTTCGCCCACACGGCGCACGCTCACGTTGGCGTCGCAGCGAAAGTTCCCCTTCTCGAGGTTGCCGTCGCAAACTTTGGCAAAGACCAGGGCGTTGTACACCGTCTTCATATAAGCCGCGGCCTGGGCCGGAGTGCGGATGTCAGGACGCGAGACGATCTCCACGAGCGGCGTACCGGCGCGGTTGAGATCCACCCAGGTTTTGGCGCCGGTGTGACTCAACTTGCCGGCGTCTTCTTCGATTTGGATGCGGTCGATGCCGACGCGCAGTTTTTCGGACTTTTCCCCGTAGATATCCACATATCCATCGGAACCGATGGGAAAGGCGAGCTGAGAAATTTGATAACCCTTGGGCAAGTCGGGATAAAAGTAATTCTTGCGCTCGAAGATCGTACGACTCGCCACGCGGCAATTGAGCGCGATCGCGGCGGCAGCAGCAAGCGTGACCACTTCGCGGTTCAGCGTGGGCAGCGCGCCGGGCAATCCGGCCGAAACGATGCCCACACGCTGGTTGGGGAGCGCGTCCGCATCGACGCCGGCCTCGCAGAAAGCCTTACGTTTGGTCATGAGCTGCGCGTGGATCTCAAGACCAATCACGGCTTCAAAAAGCTTCTGGCTCATGCGATGAGCTCCTGCAGACGGTTCGCCGCACGCAAAAGTTTTTCGTCGGATCCGCGAGGGCCGATGAGCTGTATGCCGACCGGCAATCCACGCACTCCTGCGGGCACCGAGACGGCAGGCAGGCCTGCCACGTTGACGCCCACAGTGAACACGTCGTTCTCGTACATTTCCATCGTGCCGCTAGAGAGCGAGGCGAGCGGAAAGGCCACGGTAGGCGTGGTGGGCATGATCACGAAGTCGTATTTCTTAAACAAGACGTTCATTTGGTTCACGAGCACGCGCCGGACTTGTGCGGCCTTTTTGAAATAAGCGTCGAAATAACCCGAAGAGAGCGCGAGCGTGCCCATCAGGATGCGCTGTTTGACTTCGGTGCCAAAGCCTTCGGCGCGCGACTTGGCATAGAGATCGTCGAGATCCGTGATGCCCGCAGCGCGGTGACCGTAGCGAACTCCGTCGTAACGCGCGAGGTTGCTCGAGGCTTCACTGCAGCAGAGCAGGTAATAAGTCTCCAGGGCATAGCGCCAGGCAGGTACGGAAACTTCCGCAAGGTGCGCGCCGAGCCCGAAGAGTTTGGACTGCACCGAGCCCCACGCGGCGCTCACGTCGGCATCGAGGCGGGTGTTTAGCGTTTCTTTGAGCATGGCCACTTTGGCACCGGCAAAATCGTAAGGCTGGGTGAGCAGCGACTCAAGGCTCAGAGTCCCCATGCTCTCGCTAGTGGCGTCGCGTTCGTCGACGCCCTCGATGACTTCGGCGAGCGCGGCGGCGCCCACGGCGTCCTGAGCGAAGATGCCCACTTGATCGAGCGACGAGGCGAAGGCCACCACGCCATAGCGCGAGACTCGCCCGTAGCTAGGCTTATAACCCACCACTCCGCAAAAGGCGGCGGGTTGGCGCACCGAACCGCCGGTGTCGGTGCCTAGGGCGAGCGGCACGGCGCCATAGGCGACGGCCGCAGCCGAGCCTCCACTCGATCCGCCCGGAACTCGCTTCAGGTCGCGAGGATTTTTCACAGGCCCGTAGTAGGAAGTTTCATTGGAAGAGCCCATGGCGAATTCGTCGAGGTTCGTGGTGCCGACGAGAATCGCGCCCGCCGCGCGCAGTTGCTGCACGACGTGGGCATCGTAGAGGGCGATGTGGTTTTCGAGCATGCGCGAGGCGGCCGAGGCTCGGTATCCTCGCACCAGGATATTTTCTTTGATCGCCACCGGCACGCCCGTGAGCGCGGTAGCGCTCCCCGCGGCAACGAGGCCCTGCGCATGGCGCACCTGGCGCTCGATCTCGGCTTCGTCAAAAACCTGCAAAAAAGCGTTCGTCTCCCGTTGGCAAGCCAGGGATTTCTCGCGGCTCTCGAGGGCGTAATCAAGAAAATCGGTTTCCCCAGAATGCAGCGAACGCACGAGCTCTTTAAAAGACATCGTCACCACCTACGGCGCGGGGAACCACGAAGTGGCTGGACTCGGATTCGGGTGCGTTTGCCAAGAGGGACGAAGTCTCGAGACCAGCGCTCGCTTCGTCGGCGCGCAGTTCGATGGCTTCGCGAAAGGTGTAGAGCGGCTCCACACCCTGAGTGTCAACTTGCGCGAGCTTGTCGAAAGCCGCAAAGATCGCACCGGCGCGCGGCACCAGGGATGCGAGTTCGGACTCGGACATGTCTAAGCGTGAAAGTTTGGACGCTCGAGCGAGGAGTGCGGCGATGTCATCGGCCATGGGTCAAAGCTAGGGCGTGTTTGCATTTCCTTGCAAGTGCCTGAAACCTTAAATTTGTCGCGGACGCGAAGAAAGGAGCGATAAGGGGGGGGTCCCTTTGAGCGACGAACGACAAAGTATGCGGCAAATTTAGGCTTTCCCGTAGGGCCGGAGAGAATTTCTCCGCAGGCGTTGTCAGCTCTCGGCAACGTGGAACCACCACGCCGCCTTCGAGCCTTCTAGCTGCGAACAAATTCTCTCGCGGCAGGCGCTTGCAAGGAAATGCAAACCCGCCCTAGGCTAGGATTTCGAGAGGGGCAAAGCGCAAAACGAACTTTTTTATCCCCTTGCCCCGAAACTCCACACCCACCTTGATGCGGTCGCCGATGCCGTCGCGAGAGAGGATCACGCCCTCGCCGTACTGCGGATGACGTACACGTGTCCCCTTAACAAAACCGTCTTCGGCCGCGCCGGGTCCGATGAGCGAAGAGGACTCAAAGGCCCCACCAAACTCGTCGCCGCTGTCCTGATTGAAATCATCGTAAGTTGGGGCGCTGCGCTTGGGTGCCGAACGCTGGCCCCCGAAAGTGCCGCCGCCCGCACCGCTCCAGGCGGTACCCCCGAAGGGCGAGCGTGCCGGGGCCGCGTCGATCTCGTGCACAAGCATCTGCTCGAGCGGCATCTCGTCCACAAAACGCGAACGGCGGCGCAGCTGCGTTTGCCCGAACACGCGGCGCACCTTGGCGCCGCTCATGATGAGGCGCTTCTCGGCGCGGGTCATGCCCACGTAGCAGAGGCGTCGCTCCTCTTCGAGATCATCCGGGTTCACGTCGTAAACGTCGCCGCGAATGCTGGGGAAAAGTCCGTCTTCCATGCCCACGATAAAGACCGTGGAGAACTCCAGGCCCTTGGCCGAGTGCACGGTCATCATGGTGATGTAATTGTCGTCGGTCATGCCGCGATCTTGATCGGTGATGAGGGCGACTTCCTCGAGAAAGCCCTCCCAGGTGGGCTCCACCATGCGCTCTTCAAAGTCCCCGATCGCAGACGCAAGTTCCTGTAAGTTTTCGATGCGCGAGGTCGACTCGATGCTCTCTTCTTTGCGCAAGGCGCTCAGATAACCCGTCTCCTCGAGGAGGTAGGAGTAAAACTCGGTCATCGGCAGCTGGATCTTCTTATCCACGAGTTTGGCGTAGAGGTCCACGAAGCCCTTGAGCTTGTTCTTGGGTCCCGAGCCGAGCTTATCGGTCATCATGAGATCACCGATCGCGTCGAGCGCGTTCATGCCAGCCTGAAAGGAATGCATCTTGAGCGTGTCGATGGTGGACTTGCCAATGCCGCGCGCGGGCGAGTTGATGATGCGGTAGAGCGCCACGTCGTCGCGCGGATTCACCAGCAGGCGCAAATAGCAAACGGCGTCTTTGATCTCAGCGCGGTCGTAGAACTTGAGGCCCCCGAAAATTTTGTACGGAAAACGCTCGTAGCGCAGCGAATCCTCCAAAAGACGCGACTGTGCGTTGGTGCGGTAGAGCACCGCGATTTCGTTAAAGGGCTGCGAGCCGTTGACCAGGGCGCGAATGGTTTTTGCCACAAAGCGGGCCTCGTCCAGGTCGCGCTCCACGAAGTGAAACTCCACAGGACGCCCGGCCGAGTTCTGCGTAAAGAGATTCTTATCCTTGCGCTGAGTGTTGTTGGCGATCACGCGGTTGGCGGCGCCGATGATGTTCGCGGTGGAGCGGTAGTTCTCTTCGAGTTTGACAACTTTGACCTTGGGATAATCCTTTTCGAAGTCGAGGATGTTGCGGATGTCCGCGCCGCGCCATTTGTAAATGCTCTGGTCTTCGTCGCCCACCACGCAAATGTTTTGGTACTTTTCGGCGAGCAGCTTGAGCCAGAGATACTGAATGGGGTTGGTGTCCTGATACTCATCCACCAAGAAAAAGCGGAAGCGCTCTTGGAAGTTTTCGAGCACGTCGGGGTTCTTTTTAAAAAGCTGGTAGGTCTTCAGGAGCAGGTCGCCAAAGTCGAGCGAGTTGTTGGCCGCAAGCACGTCTTCGTAGACCTTGAGCACGGGCGCCATTTTGGCTTCCATGAAGCTGAGGTTCTGCGTCGGAAAATCGCGCGGCGAGATGCCCTCGTTCTTGAGCGCGTTGATCTTGTGCAAAATCGCCTTGGGCGCGACCACCTTGTCGCTGAGGCCCACGCGGTCCATGCAGTCTTTGATCGCCGAGAGCTGATCGCTGTCGTCGAGAATCGTAAAGCCCGGTTGCACGCCAACGCTCGCGCCCACCACGCCACTGGCATACTGGCGCAAGATGCGCGCGCCGGTGCTGTGGAAGGTCGAAACCCAGAGCTCGTTGTGACGGAGCATGTCCGCGCCGAGCAGGCGTTCGACGCGCGACTTCATCTCGCTCGCCGCCTTGTTGGTGAAGGTAAGCGCCATGATCTCGCCCGGAAAGGCCGCGCCCACGTGAATGAGATGCGCAATGCGGCTCGTCAACACGCGCGTTTTGCCCGAACCCGCACCTGCCAAGATCATCACGGGACCTTCGACCACCTCGACCGCTTCGCGTTGTTTGGGATTCAATCCACTGTAATCGACACCACTCGCATCCATGAAGCCGAAGGTTCTAGAGCTCATCTCAATACCTAGCAACAAGTTCTGCAAAATCAAAAGGGTGAGAGTGCCAGGCGACGGCGACGCCGTGTGGTGGCTCCACACTAGGAGCCGTCAACGACGCAATCGCACCCTTTTCATTTTGCCCTGCGGGCCGGACGGCCACTTAGCTTCTCCTTTGTCGCTCCTCCATCACGTGCAACCAGCACGCTCCGTCGTCGCTTCGCGGCTAAGCTAAGTGGGCGCTCCGGCAGAATTTGTTGCTAGGTATTGAGATGAGCTCTCAGCTCGGACGCTGCGCGCATCAAGACATGACGCGCGCGAAGAAGTGGTCCCTTGGCACCAGAAAAGTTTCGCTTTGGAACCACGGCCCAATGCGTCAATGATTTCGGGTATTTAGAAATTCCATCACTTAGTGTTTGGCACGACCTTTGCTTGCCTTGTGGACATGAAAACTCAGGGGTGGAAATTTTTCGGGATCACTGGCCTTTCTCTCATGCTCAGCGTCGCTGCAAGTGCGGCCGAGACGCGGCCCGCCAAGCAAGACATCAAAACCATTTGGCTCGCGCGCATCACGGGACAAACGCAATGCGCCACCAAAGAGTTGCCGCCCTCGCTCCGAGGCGCCGTTGAGGATCTCGAAAAACTCGACGCCGTGGTGATCGAAGCCAAACTTGGCGCACTCACCGACCGCGCCTTTTGCCAAGAATGCTCTTGCGATCGCAACCTCTTCCACGTCGCGCGTGTGAGCGCCGAGCCCGAAGCGGTCGAGAGCGCCCTGCAATCGGGTTGGACCACCGTCGATCCCAACCATGTCGCCACGCCTTCGCTCCCCGAACTCGCGCGCGACCCCCAGACCTCCGAGAGATACGAGCTGCTTCCGGTGAACGTTACCGAATGATCGGAACGCCCCACCTGACCGCTTTTGACTCTAAACGATACTGGATCTCTCACCCTCTCCCCCAAAGCCCTAGAGGGATCCAGTAAAAATGCCGTAGCCTCCCCCCGAGAGCTACGGCATTTCATTTTTCTCGAGTAGAATATGGCCCATGAGCCGCAGCACGCAGATTCTGAAAACGATGGATTCGCACATCGAGCTCATCGAAGCGACCCGCGACCTTGTTGGCCCTATCGAAAAGGCCATCCGCATCACCTCGCTCTCGCTGCAATCCGGGGGCTGCATCTTTTGGGCCGGCAACGGCGGCTCCATGGCCGATGCCCTGCACATGTCGGCCGAAATCGTTGTGCGCTTCAAGCGCGAGCGTCGCGCTCTGAGTAGCGTTGCCCTGGGCGCAAACGCGTCGGTACTCACCGCCGCCTCCAACGACTACGGCTACGAAACCGCCATGGCCCGCGAGCTGCAAGGGCTCGGCAAAAACGGCGACGTGCTCATCGCCATCTCCACTAGCGGAAAATCCAAAAACATCATCGCCGCCGCAAAGGCCGCGAAGAGCCTGGGAATTCATGTGATCGCGTTTACCGGCCAAAATGGCGGCGAACTCGGCACCCTAGCCGACGTGCTGATCAACGTGCCGAGCACGGAGACCGCGCGCATTCAGGAAGCCCACTCGCTCATTGAACACATCATTTGCGACCACATCGAGGAGGAGAGCACGTCATGGCAGAGGAATTCAACTTAGAAGAAAGCAACGCGTATTTCGCCAGTGACAAAATTAAGGATTTTGTAAAAAAACAAAACCAATTCGATCGCCTCATGATGTCGCGCTCGGTAACGCCGATCGCGACCTTTGACTTCGTCGTGGGTTTTGCGGTCTTCCTCGCTATCCAAGCGGCCTTTCACGAGGCCTCGTACCTGAGCGCCTTTTTCTTTGCCTCTATCTTCTGCGCCTCAGGTTACACCCTTGGCCTCTATTCGGTGCGCTTCCGTTTTGATCGCTGGCAGTCTCTGCTGCTCTCGCTCAAGTCTTGGGTGCTCGCCTATGCCTTTTCTCTGGGCTTTGCTCCGCTGTGGCTCAGCTCCGACCAGCAGCCCTTTGCCGGCACCACCATCGGTTCCATCGGCGCCGGCCTGGTGATGTACTTCGCGCACTGGTACCTGGCGCGCGGCCTGCGCAACCACGCCTTTCATTTTGTGATCATGGGAGAGCCCACGGCCACCACCGTGTCGCTCCTAAAAGAAGTGCGACGCCCGCGCGAAGTCGTCAGCTACCGCCACATCCACAAACTCTACCATCTCATCTCGGGCCAGCGCGCGCTCGACCCTTCGCAAGTCATCCGCACACTCGTGGAGAACAACATCTCCACCATCGTCCTGACCTCCACCCACGCGCCGAGCCCAAGCGAAGAGCTGCTCCTTATCGAAGCCCGCAAGGCCAGCATTGATTGCATTTCTGAAGAAGACCTCTGGGAAGATGTCACCAAGAGCGCGGCACTCATCGGATCCAAGCGCGACGATTTTTTGCGCGCTTTGCAGGTCGACGGCAGCCCCACGCAGAACGCCCTGCGCCGAGCGATTGACACCGTCGCCGCAATGCTCGTGCTTGCCCTGCTCTTTCCGCTCTTCGCTCTGCTCTACGTTATCGCTTCGATGCGCCTCGGCACCCACGCCATCGGCCATCAATCATTTTTGGGCCTCAACCGCACACCCTTTGTCGCTAAAGTGCTCATCTTCAACGCACACAACTCTCAGACGCAAAAAGAACTCAAAGTGGGTATGCACGCACAGAACTCTTTCTTCGAGCGTTTTTGCTGGAAGAGCGGCATGTGGAAATATCTCCTGCTCCTTGAGGTGATTCGCGGACGCCTCGGCCTCGTGGGCTCGCCGCTCAAAACTCCGGGTGCGCGCGTCGCCACCGGCGCGAACGAAGTCTCACTTGAAGCCGTGCTCGACCAAACGATGCGCCCTGGGATCGTCTCGCACTACGAGCTGGTAGAGCAAGAACCGACTTATTTTGAAAGCACCAACCGCCAGCCGCTGCATTACACCTTGTACTACCGCAAACACCGCTCACTCTTGCTCGACGGCTATCTTGTCGCGCTCTGCCTCTTGAACAAGGTCTTCGGGCGCAGCCCGCAGCGCGCCTGGCTTGAGGTTGGCTGACGAAGTTTTAGCCAACAGCGCTTTTGTTTTGACACTCTGGAGGCCATTTTCTATCCCGAAGGACGCAATTAGGCCTTTATTGTTTCCCTCGCTTTCCCCTAAACTAAAAGGTGGGGACCGCACGGGGAAATCCGAGCGGATATAGGGACCATGACGTTTCGAAGAACGACGACATTTCAGCGCGAAGTTCTCCGGGTTCTTGCCCTCTTCATCCTATTGCCAAATGTCGTCTTGGCCATCCAAAGCCACCCCGGCGCCAAGCGCGGCGAAGCGCTCATCAAGCGCCAACCCGAAGAGGTGGTCGACACCTACCTCAAGCAAATCGTCTGCACGAGCAAGACCTTCAAGCTAGGCAACGAAAACCGCAACCTCAGCCTCGCAGCCCAGATGAACGAAAATCAAATCAACGCGGCCTTCGCCTCGGAGATCTTTTATTCGCTCCAGCCCGGCGATGAGGCCAAAGGTTCGGCATACCTGAAAGACGCCTACCGCAAATCGCAAAAAGTTCTCGACAATTTGCGCGTGCTCGCTGTCTTCTTTGGCCACGACATACACAACTTTTACACTCAGGAAAACGCCGCCCGCACCAAGCGCGGTGAAGTCGCGCTTACCAAAGCGGAGTTCTTTGATCGCTTTGATTCGGGCGAGATCTCGCTGAACGTCAAAGATGGCGCTCAAGACGTGAACCTCAAAGCCTTTATCGACGCTCGCATGGCCGAGATCGAGTCCGTCACGGCCGAAATGAAGTACGGCTGCGAAGGCAACCGCAACTTCTTGCATCGCCAGGGCAGCATGCTTGCCCAGGGTGTGAACGATTCGGCTTTCATGATTCCCACCACACCGGCCGCCGTGCAGCTCGCATCAAATATCGCTCCCAAAAAACCCGTCGAAGCCACTCGTCAACTCGCTTCGGTAAGCCACGACGAAAAGGCGAAGCCCGCCGAAGAGGCCACGCGCACCGCAAGCCGAGAGTCGCGCTCGCGCCGCTTTGCCCACTTCGAAAAGTTCATTCGCCAAGGCGTCTCCCGCTCCGCTCTCTCCGAAGCGATGGATCGCTACTATGAATTTCGCGACAAAGGCAAAGTCACCAACGACGAGCGCATGGTGGTCGTGGACTATACGGAAAACTCTAGCGAACCGCGTTTCTGGGTTCTGAACCTGCTCACGGGCAACGCCACGGGCATGAAAATGGGTCACGGCGATGGCGGAGGCCTCTACCGTCAGGAGCGAGAGCGTACGGCCTTTCTCTCGAACGTGAACGGCTCCGAAGCCAGCACCTACGGGGCCATGCTCCTCGGCGGACCCAAACCACAAAATCAGTCGGAACGGCCTGACCCGACTCTCGTCTACGGACTCGAACCCCACAACGCCAACGCCTACAGCCGTCGTATTCTCGTGCATACGGGACGCAACCAGAGTGGTGTCACCTATGTCACCGACGCCCCCAACGAGCCCGCGGGTCGCAGCGACGGTTGCTTTGCGCTCTCCGAAGCCAACGCGAAATGGGTGCGCGGAAAAGACAAGGCCACCGGCGCCCCCAACTTGCCGGCCGGCACCTTCCTCTACGCTTACAAGGGTAATATTCCCGTGGTTTCGACCTCGGCCCAGGCCCGTGCAGCCGTGACCCGCTCACGCTAAACCCGCGGTGTCCAAAGGCTAGACACACGCCCAAAAGATGGGCCCGGGACGGCTATTTTTACCTTTAAAATTCAACGTCTTATCGTGGCATCCTTCGTGCTTCTCATAGCTTAGGGATGGGAGACATGGCACACCGCTATCAACATATCGCGATCGTCTTGGTGCTGAGCCTTAACGGCGCTATGCCTGCCCACGCCAAAAGCATTACCCACACGAATGGCAGAGCCGGCTCCAAAACCATCCTCCCGCCCGTGGTCGATATCCAGGACGCAGCGGCCGCTGAAGTCGTTGACGGCTTCTTGCCGCAGATTCTCTGCGACGGCATGGAATTCAAAATCTGGAACGAAGGCATGCAACGCGCGGGCAAATCTGCGGTGAGCGAAGAACGCGTGCGCAAGATCTTCTCCGAAAACCTCTTTTACTCACTGATGCCCGGACAAGAACAAAAAGAATTTCGCAGCGCAATTCCCGGTATCTTCGGCAAAGCTGAAGAGCTCTCGGGTGAGATGGCCGACGTGGCGGTGTTTTTTTCGAGCACCATTCATGAGCTCTACGAACAAGAAAACAAACGTCTCACCGATCTCGGCAAACCCGCCTACACCAAAGAAGATTTTCTGCAGGAATTTGGCAACGGTGCGCTGAAGATTGCAGGCCCCGAGGGCAGCGCCAATTACAAAGATTGGGTCGACGCCAAAATCGCCTCCATCGCTCGCCACACAGGCGACCTCAAGTACGGCTGCAACGGCAACAAAAACTTCATCTACCGCGCCGGTTCCAAGCTCGGCTCGGTGATCGACATTGACGCCTTCGTGATTCCGGCCACCACGCGCTCGGCAAAACTCATCGCAGAGGTCACCGAAAACGCCAAGACCTCACCGGCTCACGAGCGCGCCCGAGAGAACGCTCCACGAGCTGCGGTGCTGGCCGACAAAACTCCTGAAACTCACCGACGCGCCGAAGAGCAATACCGTCCGTCGTCTAAGCCCAAGGCTTCCTCGTCCTCCTCGCGCAGCCTTCGCTCGCAGCAAATGATGGGAGCGACGTTTTACTTCACACCTAGCGAGAGCGACTCGCGCTACCGCGGTAGCAAAAGCTACCGTCTCTTCGACACCAGCGGACGCGTGATCGCACGCGTTTCGGAGGCCTTCTACAATGCCCTCAAAGTGCAAGGCGCCGGAGTGCTCGCCGACGGTCGCACCGTGAACTACTCACGTCACCGCGGCGGCACGCCACGCTACAAAGTCACCGACGCCGAATACGGCCTTGGCAAAAGCAACAACGCGCTCAAGCCTTGGCGCTCGGTAGCGCTGGATTTTGATTATTACCGCCGTCGCGGCATCAAGCTCGAGATCGGTCAGCAGATCTACATCCCGTCGACGGACGGCCTGCGCATCCCAGGCACCAATCAGTACCACGACGGATTCTGGGAAGTGGCCGACGTTGGAGGCGCCATCAACGGCCCCCGCATCGACATGTTCACCGGCAGCATGCATTGGAAAGACGCCCTGGCCTACGTCAATAACTCGTCGAATTATAGCAATCGCCAGCGCAACCAAGAGGCCGCCTTCCTCGGCGACCGTCGCAAGCAAGTAACGGTGAAAATCTTCCGATAGGGCGTTTCTTCTTTTGCGAACAACGCGTTGCTGTGTTCATTTTTTGCAAGATCAAGGCGCAAGCGATCGATTTTACTGGATGTAATTGAGGAGCTTGCAACGCTGATATGGCAAAAAAGGAACCAGCCCAAAGGGACGACTCAAGAAGGTTCTCCTCTTTGTTGCTTCTCCTTCTTTTGCAACCAGCAAATCTCAGTCGTCGCTTCGCGATAAGAACCTTTTTGAATCGTCAACGCGTTGTTCGCAAAAGAAGAAACGCCCTAGGTCAATCTTTTGGCCTGATTTTTCGAGTGGCCCGTGATCCAATGGTAGTTCATGGCCGCTTCTTCATCGGGTGACGACAAAAAGGGCAAATACAAGAGCGTAAAGCCCGAGGTCGCGCCTAAAAATGATGACGGCGCTTCGCTCGTTGATCTCTACGTGCACCTTCCCACTAGCAAAAAATTCATCAAGTGGGTAACCAAAGGCGAATCGTTAGAGCCCAGTCACGTGGACAAAATCAAAAATCATGTGGATCCCGTTTTTTACGCTGAAGAGTCTACCAGCGAGCCCGCTGTGGAAGCACCACCCGGTGAAACGCCCGAAGTGATAGCCAAAGAGAATACGAGCGCGCCCGAAGTGGAATCCGAAGAGCGACGCTTCCACTCCGACGCCGAAGCGTACGAAGCCGCTCGCCTCGTGGCCGTCGCCGGTGGCCCCAAAACCGAAGAACCCGAAGTCACGATCAGCGCCCAAAGCAGCGAACACCTCGACACCATCAAAAAACTCTTTGGCACCGAAAAGGCCGAAGTTCTCGCCGAACCCATCGATCACGAACTCAAAAACATTTACAGCGACATCGGCGGCTCCAAACCCGGTTCCCTCTCGCTGCAGGACTCACGCCTCAACAAGCTCTCTGACAAAATTTGCAGCGTGATTTCTCCGGAGGTGGGCGACGTGCGCGGGCACCTGCGCAATATCCCGGCCTTCGTAAGCATCATGGACGAATCTTCGGCCATCAGCACGCTGGCAATTCTCTTTGCGGTGGCCCAAGGTCAAAAAACTCGAGGCGTTTTCAAAGACCTCAGCTACGCGTGCCTTTTGATGGACATTTCCCTCGTGGGCGCTCCCGAAGATCTCAAGAAAAAATGGTACTCAAATCCCGACAGCCTGAACGCCGACGAGCGTGCCATGCTCGAAGCGCATCCACGCAAATCGCACGCGGTTGTGATGGAAAAGTTTAAAAACTTGCCAGAGATCGTCGGTCAAATGATTCTAGGTCACCACGAACTTTTCAGCGGCCGTGGGTTTCCGCGCAAAGTGCGCTCCGACCTGCTGCCACCCGTGGTGCGCATTTTGGCTTTCGCTGTTGACGTGCACGCCCACATGAAACGCGCAGAATCCGCAGGAAACAACCTCAGCGTTGAGTCCGTGGTCGAGACCTTCACCGACCCCAAAACCGAACCCCACTTGCGCCGACACAACATCGAGTTGTGCCGAAAAATTCTTCACTACATGGCAAACGGAGAAACCGAGTAACGGATCGCTCCGCCACTCGGTTCTCAAGGGATATCTTAGGCGCGCCCGAATTTTATTCGGAGGCGATTTCGATCAGCTTTTTTGCAGCTGCAGCCTTTTTGGGAATCACGATCTTCAGCACGCCGTCCCGGTGATCCGCCTTGATGGATTCCACCTCGGCAAGTTCGGGGAGAGAGAAACTACGTGTGAATTGTCCGTAACGACGTTCCACATGGGACCACTTGCCATCGTCATCCCCTTCGGCTGTCGAAACCGCTTCGCGTCGACCACGAATGGTCAAGTGGCGGCCCTCGAGATCGATTTTGATATCTTCCTTTTTGACACCCGGCACGTCTAACATCACCGCCCAATGTTTGCTGGTTTCTTGCACATCTACCGAAGGCAAGAAAGAACTCTCGTCGCTGGCCACATCGGACCAAAGATGGTTCGTGAGTCCAAAAAGTTCGTCCAGCGTGCGGCCGGTGCGTTCGGTGGGGCGTGTCATCAAGTTAAAGAAGCTGTTGGTCATTTTTTAAATCCTCCTAGAGTCCATTTGTCTTATCTATCCGTTCTTAATTTCACCTAGGTAATTAACGTTGACGTCTAAAATGTGGGGGCGCGTTTTATAGAGTCAAGGGCAAGCGGCGCAAGATGTGCTAGGTTTTTTTTATGTCCACGGACCTTCAAGATCGCCTCGAGCGCGAATTGACCCAGTGCCTACGCGATGTGGGACGCTACCAAATGCAGCAGCGGGGACGCGCGCTCGCGGTGAGTGACAAAGCGGACACGAGTCCGGTTACCGAAGTGGATCTCTACTCCCACCGTCTCATCAAAGCGGCGCTCCTCGACCTCGAGCCACACACACCCATCCTCTCTGAAGAGTCCTCGCAGCTCACAGATTTTACAATCGCCAACTGTGAACGCTTTTGGTGCATCGATCCTCTCGACGGCACCCGCGATTATATCGAAGGCACCGATCACTTCGCGATCAACGTCGCCCTCTTTGTGCAGGGTCAAGTGGAGTGGGCCATGATCTACCATCCTGCGAGCGAAGAATTTCTTGTCGCCGATAGAGCTACTCATAGGGTGTATTTTGTCGGCGCCGATGGTCACAAAAACCCCGTGACGCTGCCCCTGCAATCTCCGCACATTCGTGCAGTGCTCACCAGCGCTCGGGTGAGCATGAACGATCAGCGCAAAGAGCAGATCCGCAGCTTCGCCCAGCACCTAGCCGACGATGCGCGCATCGTTCCGATCTCAAGTTCCTATAAATTTTTTCTGCTGCTAAAGAACGAGGCCCAGGCCTACGTGCGCAAAGCGCCGTGCATGATTTGGGACATCGCTCCCGGCTTTCTCGCCGCGGAACTCGCGGGCATGCACATCGTAGATTTAAAAAACTTAATGTCCTTCACCTGGCCCATGCGCGCGCTCGACGTGATCCCCTCCTTTGCAATCACCATGGCCCGAGGAGACCTCTCGTGAACGCCAAAACCGCGCTTTTATTTTTATTGCTGAACGCGGGCTTGGCGCATTCCTTTAGCCCCAAAGTGAACGGCGGATTTAAAATAGAGTCATATGTCTCCGGTGTTGCGAATGCGCGCTCCATGACCCTTTCCGCCGACGGGCGCTGGCTTTTTGTGGGCACGCGCAGCGAAGGCCGAATTTACGCGATCGAAATCGCCACCAAAAAAGTGCTCACCATCGCCAAAGATCTCAAGATGCCAAACGGCGTGGCGATGCGAGGCGAAGATCTCTACGTCGCCGAGGTCTCTACGATTCGAGTCTTTAAAAATGTGGTGAAGCAGCTTCCCTCGCCTACAAGTACGGTGGTCTACAACGGCTATCCCACGGACACGCACCACGGCTGGAAGCACATCGCCTTCGGCCCAGACGGCAAGCTCTATATTCCGGTGGGCGCGCCCTGCAACATTTGCGAAAAGAGCGATCCCTACGCGAGCCTCACGCGCCTCGATGTGGACACCAAAAAGATGGAAGTCGTCGCGCGCGGCGTGCGCAACAGCGTCGGCTTTGATTGGGACGCAAGCGGCAACCTGTGGTTCACCGACAACGGTCGCGATTATATGGGCGACGACTTGCCCCCCTGCGAGGTCAACCGCCTGACGAAGGTTGGAGAGCATTTCGGTTACCCCTACTGTCACGGTGACGGGATCCCAGACACCCAATTTGGCAAAAAGGCCTGTGCCGCCTTCTCGAAACCTCAGCTGAAGCTAGGAGCCCATACGGCTCCTTTGGGTCTGCATTTTTACCGGGGCACCATGTTTCCTGCCAAATACCGCAGGGGCTTTTTTGTGGCCGAGCACGGCTCTTGGAACCGCTCCACGAAGGCCGGCTACCGGGTCTTCTTTTCGGAGGTCTCCTCTTCGGGTCGGGCTCAAGCCCCCGAAACCCTTGTGGAAGGCTTTCTCGAGGACCAGCGCACCCTGGGGCGCCCGGTGGCTTTTGCCGAGCTTCCCGACGGTTCGCTGCTGATATCGGACGACGATTC
Organism: Bdellovibrionota bacterium; assembly: GCA_035539375.1. Taxonomy (GTDB): domain Bacteria; phylum Bdellovibrionota; class UBA2428; order UBA2428; family UBA2428; genus DATLIP01. The sequence goes on from DATLIP010000021.1 coordinate 31,016, forward strand.
GGACCAGATTTGGCGCCTCTATCGCTAGGCGGAGCCCAAAAGAAGCGTTGACACTGCGCGTCATTAGTCGGTATAAGAAGGCCCATGAAAAAACGCCTCACCGTCGCCTTGAAATGGATCCAAAGCCTCAAAGTGGCCACCGTATCTGCCATCCGCGCCTCGCGTGATTGGGCAGAAGCCATCCCTGAATGCGCCGCCGACGATTAAGACTTATTAAGTACCCCCGCTTGACTCAGCGGGTCTAGCCTGGGGCCCATGAGCCGGCCCAATACCCCCAAACGAGTGCTTTCGTTCTTATACGTCGCACTGTGTCTGGCCGCTCTCGCCGCCGCCCTTATCCAAAGCCAAAGCCGCCCCGTTCAGCACGAAGAGATCGACACCCAACCCGTGGTGCTCAAAGCGCGCAAAGCGCTGCGCACGAACTCCTAACCTTTCTTTCTAAATTTTAGACAAAAATTCCGCGAGCGCCTGGGCGCGAATCTCCACGCTATCCAGATCTACCCACTCCTCGGTCGAATGCATGCGTCCGCCCACGGCACCCAGCCCATCGAGCATCGTGAGCCCCGGACGACTCATGAAGCACACGTCGGCCGAACCTCCGCTCGCAATGGCGCGCGCCTTTCCGCTGCGCACGCCTTTGGCATAAAGCTTGGCGAGCTGGCGCGACTCCTCTGTGGAGCTCATCGGTGGACAATCGTCGACGAGCTCAAGACTCACCTTCACAAGACCCGTGGGCGAGGACTTTCCGCGCACGGGAGACAACAAAATTTTGCGAATCTTTTGGTCCACGCGATCTCGAGCGGCAAAATCTTCAAAACGAAAATCGATGCGTAGCTCCACCTCACCGCAAACCACGTTGTAGGCTTCGCGAGCCGCACTCACAGAACCCACGGCCACAGAAACACCGCGTGCGTAGTCGTTGAGGGCTTCGAGTTTTACCATGGCGCGAGCGGCCGCGTAAGCGGCGTTGATCCCCTTGTGGGGAGCGCGTCCCGCGTGGGCTTCGCGGCCGCGAAAGATCACACGGTACCAGCGATTGCCTCGGCGCGAGATGATGATCTCGCCCTTTTCAGAGGCGGGCTCAAAGCCCAACACAAGGCGAGAGCTGCGCGAAAGTTCGGCGTAGAGTCTGTGGAAGCCCGTCGAACCCACCTCTTCGTTGGGACTCGACAAAAATCTCAGCGGCAATTGGCTTTGTGGGTGCTTTTGCAAAAAAAGGTGCAGCCCCCACAGCGCCACAACTTGGCAGGCTTTGTCGTCGAGAACACCCTGGCCAACCGCAATTTTCCCCGACTTGTCCACATCCACACGGTGTTCAAAGCCATCGACAGTGTCCGCATGTGAGACAAAGGAGATGGCGTCTTTGGTTCCGGCGGAGACGCCGCGCTCGGCAATCAAAAAGGGCGCGGACGTTGTCGCGTCCTTGCCCTCGGCGTAAGCGTAGCGCAATTGGAAACCCATGCGAGACAGGTAAGTCGCCACCAGATTTTGCACGCGGCCGACACCCGCGACATTGGAAGTTTGCGACTCGAGATTAAAAATGGAGTTCAGCAACCCCTTCAACTCGGGTGTCATGCTCACCTTTCGACTTAAGTCTCTCGGCGACGCGAAAAGAGCATGGGAAGCACGCCGACCACAAAGAGCCAAATGCAAAGCGCAAAGGCGATGTTGAGACTCGCCTTGGGCCGCCAAACCAGACTTACGCCGCCGGCTTCCACTTCGACCTGGGTTCTTCCGAGCCTCTCCAAGTTCCACTTGAGATAAGAATCTGCGGACGAGTTAAGAGCCCCGAGACGCGACATCGCTTCGCTCAGAGTGCGTTCGTCGCTTGCGCGGATGTCGGTGATCACTTTTTGCATCAAGGTCTCGACGCTGGCGGCACTCGAACCACGGAATTCAACCGTGACCAGGTTGCCGAACATTTTATTGATCCTCACGTCGCTGACAAAAGCCGAACCACCCTGAGCGGTGTACTGCGTTTTCATGCGGTTGGTAAAGAGCAAGGGGTGCTCCACCATGGTCAAGAGGGCGCTTTGATCCGAGCCTTGCGAGAGGGCATGCCCCGGCCAAGGCAATTGTCCAATCGCCACAACGATCGAAGATCGATACTGTTCCTTGGGCATCTTGGTGGCCACCAAGGCGCCACCGATACAAAGACCCAAAAAAACCAACAACGCCAGCCAACGCTTGGTCACAAAATTTTTATACGTTTGCAGATCCACTTCCATGTTCATCCGTTCCTCCGTCGACACGTTTTCGCAGCAGCGTTCGGTAAATCTGACCACGCAGTCCCAACGGAAGGATTCTTACCCCCCCTTTGGCGACCACTGCTACGACAAAATCAAACCAGCTCAAAATTCCACGTTGGCGCAACCTACGCAAAAAGCTGAGCTCCAAACCAAAATAACCTCGCCCACCTCGGCGTGCGAGCTGGGCGTTGCCGGCGCGCATTTTCACCAAGACGCGCGGCAAGTTGGCAAAACGATAACCTCGGGCGAGCAACCTCGTCCAGAGATCGTAATCCTCAAAAAACAAAACGCCGTGGTAACTACCTTCGGCCAAAACGTCCCGACGGCGAAAAACCACGCTGGGGTGGTTGATCGGAGAGCGCCAGCGCGAGAATTTCAAAATTTCGGCGTGTTCGGTGGGCACCCGTCGCAGCGAGCCGGATTGGGCTTCGTCGCGATCGAACTCGGCAATCCAGGCGCCCAAAACCGAGCACTCGGGATGCTGGCTCAAATAAGCCATCTGCTCGGCAAAGCGCTGGGGCAATGAGACGTCGTCCGAATCCATACGTGCCACCCACTCACTCTGACAAAGCTCTAGCCCCGCGGTGAGCGCGGGCCCTAAGCCGAGGTTCTTGGGAAGGGCCTTGATGCGCACCACTTGTGGCAGCCGTTGAGCCCATCTCTCAATGACCTCATCGAGGGGCGCCGTGAGCGGTCCATCTTTGACGATCACGATCGCATCGGGCTTCAACGTCTGCTCGTCCCAAACGCTCTCAAGGGCACGCTGCAAATTTGCGGCCTCTTCGCGAAAGTACACAGACATCAGCACGTCAAAACTCATGGCGAGGATCACCGGCTTCCGTCGAGCTTGACTCGAGGTCTATAACCCAAGAGTGGCAACGCTCGCACCGAGCTCAGTCGTCCACGCTGGGCGTGATAGCGCCGAGCCATGGCCTGAGGGTTATAAACTTCGGGATACGTCTTCGGCGCGTCAGGGGCGGGCTTTGCCCCCGCGCGTGATTTCTTGAGGCGGTACAAACGTGGCAGGAGCGCGTTCAGCACAAGACCGATCAAGGTTTCAAACCACATTTTGAAGATGAGCGCCTTGGGGCGAGATTCGGAATACTTGGCATGCGCGCTCTCTACCGCGGGCGAGGCCGAAGCAAGACGCGCGCGATAATATTCAAGCCAGGTGACATCGCCGCCAGCCACGATCACACGATCGGGGGTGATTTTGTTGGCGGGCAGCGCGGCCACTCGCACGGCGCTTTCGATGGCGCTAGCGACATCATCGACATGTACCGCGTTGCAAAGCCCTTCGCCGCCGTAGGGCAAGATCCAGCGCTTGGCGTGCGCGGCCGCTTCACTGGCGCGGTCCCATCCGCCCGAGCCACCGTATACGATGCTGGGCTGGAGAATGATAACCCGAATCCCTTCGGCCGCAGCCGCAGCAAAAAGGCTTTCGAGATATTTCTTTTCGCTCGCGTAGGGATCGCGAGACTCGGTGTAGGGAGTGTTCTCATTGATCACCACGTCACGGTCTTCGGTGCCGTAAACTGCTGCCGAAGAAAGGTAGACAATGCCCTTCACCCCGGACTTGCGGCAAGACTCGATCAGAGTGCGTGCTGCGCCGCGATTGTCGCCGTAGGTGGCATCGAAGGCCATGTGCAAGAGAACGTCGGCCGAACCGACGAGCTCACCCAGGGCCGCGCTCGCGGCAAGGTCACCTCGTACCACCTGCAAATTCGGCAGAGAGCCGGAATCCGAACGCTGGAGCGATTTGATCTCAGCGTAGTTTTGAGCATACTGACGCAAAAAGACAGAACCGATGAAGCCCGTGCCTCCGGTGATCGCGAGACGAAGCGGCCGTGTTTGCTCGCTGACCTTTTGGCCCGCGAGATGATGACACAAGCGACACGCGAAGGCGGCGATGGTGAATCCACTGTTCACGTTGCCCGAAGTCGTGAACACCGATCCATCGCAAACGTAGAGGTTGGGCACTCCAAAAACTTGAAGATTGCGATCCACAACACCTTGAGTGGGCGTAGCCCCCATGCGCAAGGTGCCTACGTGGTGAGCTGCCGAGGTGTAAATCTCGTTCCAATTCAGATCTTTTTCGGCGTGCGAAAACTCGTAGTGAGAATCTGGGAAGGTCTCTTCTTTCACGAGACGAAACCACTGGTTCATCTGCTGGATCTCAGATTCGGGCACGTGCCAGTGCACCTCGGCCACGGGGTAGCCAAAGGCATCGCGGGTCTCGGAGAGAATCACACGGTTTGAAGGCTCGGGATATTGCTCGGTGAGAAAAAAGAGATCCGCAAAGCGATACTTCACGTTGAGGCTAAACTTATAGGCCAGAATTTGCGCCACCACGTTGAGATTTGTCAGGAGTTTCCAGACGTCACGCAGTGAGACCCCGCCGTCTTTGAAGGCGAGCAGTGAGAGCTTTATCTTTTCGGAGTCGTTGTGAATGCCGCGCTTGAAAGAGGCCCGAAAGAAAAAATTGTGATTGCCAAGGCGGTGCTTTCTCTGAAGCTCATCTTGCAGCTCGAGCCCCGTTTTGATTTTCATGTTCGAGCCATAACGCGTGTCCGAATAAATGTGGGCGCGCAGGGGCTTTTTAAGTTCCACCTGGCAGAGGTTGCCCATCGGATGGTCCATCAGATAGCGGCCAATGTTCTCGTTGGCGAGCGCTGGGGTGAGCGCGCCTCGACGCGAATTCAACAGGAGACGAGGGGATTCCAGCGCTCCCGCGGCGACCACAAAACGTTTGGCTTTTACGAGCAAGGTTTTGCCTGTGCCCGCGCGGCCCACCACGAGCGAGGTTACGTTAGTCCCCGCGCCTTCGGCACGCAGCTCTAGTGCTACCGCGTTGTAAAGGCAGTGCTGATCTTCGCTGCGGGACAAAAGTTTTTTGATGACATGCTTGAAGTTGACCGGTGGCACCGGCTGCTGAAAAATTTTGTTCTTAAAAACCGAACGATGAAAGGTCAGCGAGTCGAGACTCTCCTTGAGAGTTTCGGAGAGGGCCGCAGGAGAAAAGTATTCGTAAGTCTCCACGCCGAGAACTTGAGCGGCGTCCTGGTAATAGGGCTCGAGATCCTGAGCACCGATGGGCCATCCACTGTTCGGCACCCAATCGCGGGCGCTAAAATCCATTTCGTCGAGCGGAGAAAGCACACCATGCCACAAGTTTGAGGTCCCGCCCACTCCCACGTGAGTGGTGCTACGCAAACCGAAATCGCGCCCCACCTTCTTGGTGCCTAGCACGGTAGAGTTTTTGCCGAAATTTCCGGCTTCCACCACCACAAAACGCTGCCCGGCCGCCACGAGACCATTGACCAGCGTCCCGCCGCCGATGCCCGTGCCAATCACACAGATGTCTGTTTCTAGAATCTCGGGTTCAAAGTCGTTGCCATCAATGAGCATGGTGGGTCTCCCTAAAGTTGGGCGAAAAGATCAATCCGATGAGCACGGTCATCTGGAAGGCAAAGAATGAGGTTCCGCCGATGTTGTGGGGTGAAAACTGAATAAAAAGAAAGATTGCGCTAAAGAGACAAACAAAAAAGAGCTTCATCGAATGCTGCAATTTCGGCATGACTTGAAGTCGGTGAAACACCGAAACAAAGAGCCATCCGTAAGCGAACATCACCGGCAGCCCGGACATCACACCCTGGTCAATGAAGACCTGGTGCGTGGTGATGTGATTGTGTCCTGCGCGTTGCAGAACCTCTCCTAGGTCAATGTGCGAAAGCCCCAAGCCCCAGAGCGGTCGCTCAACCATCGCAAAGAGACCCGCGAGCCAAAGTTCTGGGCGACCCGTGAGCACATCTTCAAGCATCAGGGCGTCCTTAAGAGGGCTCTCCTGGTACGAAAGCCAAAAACACACACCCACCGTGGCCGCCAAGGCCGAGACCACCAAAAAGGCGCGAACAAACTTCGGCATATAACTCAGCACCACAAGTCCGCCAGCCACTGCCAAGCAGAGCCAAGCAGCGCGGCTCCACGAGACAAAGACGCCGCCAAGGTTTGCTGCGATCGCCACTAGGTAGAGGCTCAGTGAAAAAAGACTTTGCGATGTGGTGAGCAGAAGGTAGGTGCTCACGATCGCACCGAACATCATCACCGAGCCGAAAATGTTGGGCTCAAAAAAAACCGATGCCGTAGAGGGCAAATTGATGAACTCCATCATTTCGTCGCGAAGAATCCACGAGGAGAACGGCTCCACCTCCATCACGCCCATCACACCTGCGATGCCGACGAGCGAAGAGATGAGGGCAATGCCCTTTAGCCAAAACAAAAACCGCTCACGAGTGTCAATGAGCATGGGCACCACAAAGAGCCCTACCGCTCCGGTGACGATATAAGAGTACAAACGAGCAAAGCCCTGAAAATTTAGCGAACCGACTCCGCTGAGCCAGCGCACGAGACAAGCGAGCATGAGAAGCGCGACGTAAAACCAAAACCACGGAATTCGCGCAAACGCGCTTCGCAAATCGGCCACGGTGATCTTACCTGAGGCGAGCAAGCCCACTGGCAACAGAGAGATGAGCCCTAGAGCCAGAGCATAAGAGAATTGCTCGGGAACGTTCAAGAAAAAGGACCCCAGATCGTTGGGCTTGAAGTAGGGCATCAGGGTGACCAGCAGCAAGGCAACGATGATCACTTTCGCGAAATCGAATTTAACGTTGCGACAAATACTCATCACTCACCCGACTGAAAAAGGATTGAAATCGTCCGCCCCAGGAACTCTGAGAGGCAAAGGCCATGCGACTCTCAGAGAGTGCCGCGTTTTCTTTGGAGTGCAACCGGCGCAGGCTTGCTTCAACATCCAACGGACCGTCGACCACGTTGACCAGCTCTACAAAGGGTTCAATGGAAGGCAAGCGAGTGGCCAAGATCGGCTTGCCCGAGGCGAGGCACTCAAAAAACTTCGCCGGCAAAATGCCCTGCGTGAAATCGTTCAGAGCGTAGGGCAAAAGCAGCACATCGGCGGCACGAATCTTTTCGGGCAAATCGCGGTACGGAATTTTGGATCCGACACGAACTCGTGGCGAGATACGGTCGCGCACGTCGGATGCGAGCGTGCCGATCATCGTCAACTCAACTTGCGGTTGCGATGCCAGCGCGTTGATGATCTCAAAATCCAGATCCGCGCGGATATTGCCGTAATATAAAATCTTCGTTGGCGCCGAATTTACCGTGGCGTTCACGGCTCCAAGGAACATGTCATCGACTCCAGGTGGCACTTGGAGCAAATCCGGACGCTTGGGGCGATGCTTGCTCGTGAGGTTGAGCGAGTCGGCAATCATCAAATTGGCCCGGCTTATGAGCCAAGCTTCGGTCTCGCGCACTCGTGCACCGGCGGCGGGATGGGTTTCAAAATTCTGCACACAATCGTAAATCACGTAGGCTCCGCGGCACGACTCAATCACCTGACGAGTGATGGTCGTGGGTTGGTAAACGTGCAGAACGAGCTTGTCAAAACCACGAAAATTTTTCAGAAGACGCGGCACAAAGATCATCCGATTCAACACGCGCGCGAGCCAACCTTCGCCCGGAAAGAGCAACGGGCTCAAAACGCGAACGCGTTCGTGACCACTCGCGCGTGGAGAACTCGCAAAAAAAGCTCCCCACACCCGGCGCAAGACATAAGGCAATTCACGCCAACGCGGCAAACGCATGCCGGGGCGGTTTACGTAAAAGACCTCATCCACGCGCTCGGAATAATGCTGAGCAAAGATCTGGTGGCGTTGCCACAGGTAGTCCCAATCTATCTCCGAAAGCATCACGACCGCGGTTTTGGGAGAAGATTTCATCGCGATTTGAAGAGATCCTCGTAATTCGCCCGGGGTACTTGTTGCAGGTTGCCCCCGACGGTGGCGTTGAAGAGTTCCTTGCCTTCGTCGCGCAGCGAGCAGCAGGCTCGCCAAAACGCGCGCTGCATGCGCTCGGTTTCTGGCAAGTGCCAGCGTTTGCCGGCTCCGAAGTAGCGAGGGTCAAAGTGGTTCGGATCGTCGGCCGTCGAGATCAGCACACTGCCGCGCTGCTTGATGCCTTCGGGAATTTTGTAGGTGAGATCCACACCGATCAAATAAATCTTCTCGAAGCCCATGAAAGCCGCGAGCTGCAGATTGAAAAAAAGCACCGTGCCGCCCCAATAGGTTTCGTTCAGGGCATCCGAAGAAAATTTCGGGAATTTCTCTTCCGAAAGCATCACGTCATAGGCGCGACTGAAGAGCACGTAGGCCGAGTTGTCATCGAAGCGCAGGGTCTCACGCAGATCGTAGGGATAAAACTTGAAGGTGTCTTTGAGATTGGCAAAATCTTCGCGATAGTCTTCTGCCACCAGATGGTCTTCGACGCTGAAAAATTGCGGACGAAAATTCAGATCGGGGAGCTTCAAGAAAAAGGCATTGCTCGCAAAAACGTACTCATCGCGCAGCAAGTTGAGGTCCATCTTGCCAAGACTGGGTCCATTGCCGATCACGAAACAGCGCTGACCGCGGTACTTGTTTTTGAGCTCTCGCAGACGCGCGCGAGAAACTTTGATCTCTTCGGAAACTTCTGCGTTCCAATCTCGTCGATCGCGGCGTTCCTGTAGGGCTTTTTTGATTCTGCCCAACCCGTACCGCAATTGATAAGCCCAACTCAGCGAAGCCATTGTTAATCCTCTTTACCCCGAAAAATCTTTAATTTTTCCGGAGGTTAAAAAAAACACATCTGCTCGGTGCTGGCAACGGCAAAGGGGCCGGACAAGGCTTAAGTTCCGCTTCCCAGCGTCCAAGAGGATTCGGGTTCTTGCCAGCGGTAAGGGGACTCGATTTGCTCGGTCTTGAGCGCAGCATCCAGTTCCGCGCGCGACGTACGATTGGCCGCAAAAAGATCCCAGTGAAAGGGCACCCATTGCACGGCGCCGATGCGACGAGCAAAGTATAGCGCCTCGCGACAACTCATGTTGCCGACGATATCCATTTCATCCCGGAAAAAGTTTCGCTCGTTGATCGGCAAAAAGGCGCAATCGATGCGCTCACCGGCAAGGCTTGCAAAGATCTCGGCGTGTGGAGAGGTGTCCCCGGAATGGTAGAGTCGCTGTGCGCCGTAACGCCACATCACACCTGCAAAACGGAGCGAAGCGTCGGAGAATCGTTCGAGCTTCGGGTGCGCGGCCGGCACTAGGCGGCAGGCAAAGTCTTGCTCTAGCTCCGTCCAGCTTTCGTCGATCACGCGCAGACTCACCTTGCGGGGGAACCCCGCTTTGCGAAGTCGCGAAGCGCAATGTGCGGATGTGAGGATCGTAAAAGGTCCCGATCGCTGAGCAACGAGTGCGATGGTCTGAGGATCGAGATGATCGAGGTGCTCGTGGGTGATGAAATAATAATCGAGCTTGCTGGGCAGCAGCGCCAGTCGACGCTCTCGCTGAGAGGCGGGAATCCGCAGATGATCGCCAAAAGCTTCGCCCACCGCATCGCTGAGGTAGGGATCCACGATCCAGCTGCGCTCGGGGCCCTCAAAGAGAAAGCCCGCCTGCCCCAAGAAGGTGATGCGCAGACCCTCGGCCACCTTAGGCCGGGTCATAGAGCTTCCCCCCGATGCCGCCATCAAAAGGCACGATGGAGCCTGACATGAAGGATGGCGCCTCGAAAATCAAAAAATTCAACAGCACACTGAGCTCAGAGGGAGTCCCGATGCGCGCCGTGGGATGCAGCTCGTTCAGCTCTCGCAAACCCTCGGGGCGACCAGCATCTTCAAAACCCTGGCGCAACATGGGCGTGTCGATAGCGGCCGGCGCCACGCCAAAAATGCGCAGCTCGCGGGACCACTCGAGGGCCATCGTTCGGGTCACCGAAGCCAAAGCCGCCTTGGAAGCCGCGTAGGCACCGAATTTTTCTTTGGTGAGCTTTTCGTGAATGCTGAGCACATTGATCACGCTGCCTTCGCCTTGCGTCCCCAAATGTGGGCGCAGGCGCTGGGCGATGCGCACCGGCGCCCAGGTGTTCACACGATAAGAACGCAACCATGCGTCTTCGCTGGCCACATCCAAAGGAGCCACGACTTGATAGGCGGCGTTGTTGATGATCGAGCGCAGATGAAGCGACTTTTGTTTGATTTCGCTCTCCACGCGAGTGAGCGCCGCCTCGAGCGAAGCGGAATCCGCCAAGTCTACCGACACAAAAAGATCGGGGCCCTCGGCTTTCGGGGCCTTGTTATCCAAGCCGATCACAAAGGTTTGATTGGCGCGCAGAGCTTTGACCAGCTCTGCGCCGATGCCGCCCGAAGATCCCGTGACGAGCACGGCTGCAAGCTTAGCCATGGAGAGCTCCCTTTTCGCGCAAAAATCTTTCCATCTTGTCGATCGCCATATGGCTCACTTTGTCGACGGCTTCCACCGTGTTCGAAGAGTTGTGCGAACCCACGATGACGTTCTCAAATTTCAAAAGCTCCGAAGAGGCATCGAGGGGTTCCTTTTCAAAAACATCAAGTCCCGCCGCTCCGATGTGTCCCGCGCGCAGCGCTTCGATCAGCGCAGACTCCTGAATGAGAGGGCCGCGGGCGACGTTGACGATGCTCATTCCCGCTTTGCACATGGCGAGCCGCTCGGCGTTCAGCATGTGGCGATTTTCGGGAGTCAGGGCACAAGCAAAAACCAAATAATCGAGTTCCCCGAGGCGCTCCGGCCACTTGGCAAGTTGCACGCGGGGCGCCAGCTCACCGAGCGAAGCCGGGGTCGCAAAGGGATCGTAACCGATGATCTTGAAATCAAAACCGAGAGCCCGCTTCACCACATTGCGGCCGATGTCCCCGAGGCCAACCACGCCCATGACTTTGCCTGCAAGGCTTTGTCCGGCGGGCTTGAACCACTTTCCACTGCGCACCGATTGATCGATCTTGTGCAAGCTTCGGGCGAGCATCACCACATAACCGAGCGCAACGTCCGCCACCTCAGCGCCAAAAACTCCCGGGGTATTTTCGATGGGGATCTGCAGCTCTTTGGCTGCAGCAAAATCCACATTGTCCACGCCGACGCCCCAGCGCACAGCCGCCTTGAGGCGTCCGGCAGCTCCGGCGCCAAAGACCGCGCGGTTGGCAGGATCGTCGCCGATGATCCATCCGTCGTATTCGGGAAGGATCTTTTTAAGCTCGGCCTCGCCCATGACTTGCTTGAATTGTGGGCAAAAAACGTCCCATCCTTTGCGGCGAAAGGTTTCGCCATAATGTTCGATACGGCCGATCATCGGCGGGCAGGTGACGAGAATTTTCATGGGCTTTTGTCTCCGTGGGTATGACGAATCACCGCATCGGCGAGATCCCAGGTTTCGGCGTCGTCGATGTCGATGGATTCGGTCTTGCGCATTTCGAGCAACGCGGGCTTGGCCCCGATCCGTGCTCCGGTGGCCGCAAAACTACGTTTGGTAAACACGTAGAGGTTGGAGTTTTCTTCGTACCAGGGTTCCAGATCTTGCGTGCGCACCAGGTTGTTGGGGTCGTGGTTGATGGGACTCAGATCTTTTCGGTAAAACCTTGTCTGGTGTTTGTTCACCGTGAAGATGGAATCAAACTCACGCTTGGGTTCAGAAAAGCGACGGATCGCTTCGCGAATGGTCTCCGCGCTGAGCAGCGGATTCGTGGTGTGGGTCATGAGGTAAAAATCGGCGGGCATGGCTTCGATATCATCCGCAATGATCTTGTTCATGCTCACAAAGTCTCCGCAAATCTCGGGACGTCGATCGCGAATCTTGACCCGCTCCGAGTCCACGAGGCCGTTTTTCGCCAGGATCTCGCGAGCGTCGGTATTGATCACCACAGTGCTGATCTCGGGAACCGAGAGCATGGTGTCGAGCACCCAACGAAACAAGGGCTTCCCGTTGAGCAGGCGAAAGTTTTTGCCGCTCACGCGTTCGCTGTGCGCTTTCATGGGCAATAGGGCGATGATTTTAGACATGGTCACGTCTTCCTCTCAAAATCCTTTGGGATAAAAATATACTTCTTTGGCCATGCGGCTCAGTTTGCGATGCTCGTGGTTGCCGCGATAAGAGCCCCAGAATTGCATCAATCGGAACAAGAGGATCTCTCCGCACTTGTCCCAGAAGCAACGATTCTCGATCGCCGCTCCGAAATCCATGAAGACCGCGCTCAGGTAGTAGCGAATAAAATCCAAAAAACTCACATGAATTTCTGGCATGATTTTTTGGAGCGCGATGGCCTCGCGCTCGTAACGACGGCGCACGGATTTCCATTGTTCGTGGTGGTAATGGTAAACGGGAGCGTCGGCGCAATAAGCGATCTTGAGTCCGCGATTCCATAAACGCTTTGCAAGGTCCATGTCCTCGAGCCCCGTGAGTTCTTCGTCGAAGGGTTGCTCTACCCACTGGCTTTTCAGCAGAGCCGCGTTGGCGTTGTTGCAGAAAAAACCTTCTTGGGGAATTCGAGAGCTTTCCGGAAAGTACTTCAGAAAAAGTCGCGTCTCCGAAAAACGGCTCGAGTCGCCCCCGACCTGGCGGCCATAGGTATAAGCGGCCGTGCCACGACGCAGGGGTTCCACGAGATTTTTGAGCCAATCGCGAGTGGAGGGCACGCAGTGCCCGCTAATGAAAACCAGGAATTCGCCTTGCGCAGCCGCGCAGCCGAGATTCAACGAGCGGCCAAAGGAAAATTCGTCTTTGCGGATGTGCACGATCTTGCAGTCAAACGACTGAGCGATTTTCAGCGTTTCGTCTGTAGAGCCCGAATCGACGATCACGATTTCAACGGGGCCGGCGTCGACCTGCTTGCGGCAGGCCTCGAGCGCTTGGGCCAGGTACCGAGCCTCGTTCAAAGTGCGAATAACGATGGAAATCATGCACGAGTATTTCTAGGGCGTGTTTGCATTTCCTTGCAAGTGCCTGTCGAGAGAGAATTTGCTCGCAGCTAGGAGGCTCGAAGGTGGCGTGGTGGTTCCACGTTGGCGAGAGCCGACAACGTCTGCGGGGAAATTCTCTCCGACCCTGCGGGAAATCCTAAATTTGCCTCATACGTTGTCGTTCGTCGCTCAAAGGGAACCACCCTTATCACTCCTCACTTCGCGTCTGAGACAAATTTAGGGTTTCAGGCACTTGCAAGGAAATGCAAACACGCCCTAGCGCCTCACTCCAAACTCCGCAAAGGAAACCCCCACAACGACTCGGTGCGCCGTATCGGTAGAGCAAGCCCGGGATACATGTTAACACTGAAGCCACACGCACCACGCATTTCATATGGCATCAAAACTCACTAAAAATTTCCGCTTCATTGGACGCGCGGGGCTAACCTGGGGCTTCATTGGTATCGTCGCCTCGCTGCTCCTGGCAGCCGTCGAAATGAGCCTCGCCGGCTTTCTGCAGATCCTGCTGAACAAGATGGGGGTCACCCCCTTTATGGCGAGTTCCCTAGTGCCAGATTTCATGGCCGATCTGGATCTCATCCAGATTTGCATCGCCCTGGCGGGCATCGGCTTCGTGCGCGGCGTCTCACAATATTTCAACCGCCAGTCTTCGGTGATGGTGCGCGAGATCGTCGACACCCGCCTCAAAATCGTCGCCGCTTACGAAATGCTCTACGTGGACTATTTCTCGGCACCCAACTCGTCACAGGTCCAGGCTCGCTACATCGACACCTTCCCCAAAACCGGTTGGGGCGTTTACCACTCCACCCAAGCCATTCTCTACGGACTCATTCTGGTAGCGATGGGCACCATGATGCTGATCTTGTCGTGGAAAGAAACCCTGCTTTCGCTCGTCTTGATGATGTTTGTCGGAGTTCCCGTTTACTACGCCGGCAAGCGCATCAAGGACTACGCCCGACGGGTTCCCGAAGAACAGCGCCTTGTCTCTCGGGGCCTGGAGCGCGTGTTCCGCAACCTGATTTTCATTCGCATCAGCAAGACCGAAGCCAAGGAGTGCAACGAAATCGTCAAGCGTCTCGTCGCCTCCTTCAAGGCCACGGCTTCGGCCACGATGTTCTCGGGCTTGGCCACCACATTGCCCCCCTTCTTCGGCATCGCGATGCTGGCGGTGATCATCTACGTCAGCCAAACTTATTTCGGAACCAACGCCGGCGGACTGCTCAGCTTCTTGTACCTCTTCATGCGTTTCGTGCAGTATGGCGGCAGCTTCGTTTACGACTTCAACATGACTCAAACCTACGGCCCTCAGATGCGCCTTTCGCAAGAGTGGTTCCACGCCCTGGAGCCCACGCTTCGTTCGGCGGCGTTGCACCAAACTTCGGCCCTGGAGCTTCGCTCGCGCGGCCGCGGCGGCCCAGCGACAAGCGCCGTGGGCGCTACCGCGCGTCCCGCGACGGCCCCGAATATCCGCCTCCAAAATTTGAGCTTCACCTGGCCACAACAAAAGGAAGCCCTTTTCACGGACGTGAATTTTGAGATCCGCAGCGGCGCCCTTTCGGTGATCTATGGCACGAGCGGCAGCGGCAAGAGCACCTTGCTCTCGATGATTCTCGGTCTTGTTTCGCCCTCGCGCGGAGACGTGACCATCGATGGCGAAGGGCCGGCCCATTTCATGAACCTCTACAGCGACCACGTGGGTTATGTCGGCGCCATGCCCTACCTGATTCAAGGCACGCTTTACGAAAACTTGGTTTACGGACTCAACCGCGAGGTGAGCGCAGAAGAGATCGAGGCGGTCCTCAAACAAACACACATGCACACGCTCTTTCGCGAGCGCGGCCTCGAAGCCACCATTCGCGAAGACGGTGAAGGGCTTTCTATGGGCCAACGCCAACGTCTTTCGCTGGCGCGCGCCCTGCTCAAACAGCCGATGCTGCTGATTCTCGACGAGGCCACCGCCAACCTCGACAAGGCCACGGCAAAAGAAATTATTGAAACAATTCAGACCCTTAAAAAGAACATGACCGTGCTCTTTGTCTCGCACCAACCCGAAGTCATCGACGCGGCAGATGCGACACTGAACTTGTCGTAGTTTTTTGCCCAAGCTCCGGGAGCGTGCTAAAAAAAGGCCGTGCGTACCACTCAGATTCGCGCTTCTGCGAGCTCCATCACTTATTCACGACGTCGACGGGCCCTGACTCAGGTTCTAGTTTCCGACGCCAAATGGCCCTGGGTACTCGCCGATCTGATCATCGGCATCGCTCTTTTTTACGCGTTCACCCTTTTCGGCAAATACTCCAGCGACACCTTGATCCGTTTTCACAACCTCATCGCCGCACTCGCCTTCGGCTTTAGCTTCGCGCTCTTCGGGCTCGGCAACGGACTCTTCGACCGCGAAACCCGCATCTCGAAACTCGAATCCTTGCGACTCTGCATCTTCTCCTGGGTCCTCGCGATGTGCGCCGGCCTGGCGCTTTTGCAGTTCATTTTCTTTATCAAAGTGGGCCGCATCTCGTTGCTCTACGGAAGCCTGGGCGCCCTGATCGGCATCTATTCTCTGCACTTGCTACTGACACATCTCATTCGCAAATACCCCAGCCGTTTTATCATCCTGGGAGAAATGACGGCCGAAAGTCACGAACTCTCGCAGCAACTGCGCGCACGCAACCCCCACCAACCCTACGAGTACGTTGAGTCGGTGGGCGACGAAGTGTCGCGCCGCCTCGCGAGCGACGACCCCGAAGAGCTGGTGCATTTCCTTGATGAGCGTCGCATTTCCTCGCTCGTATTTAGCCAACACGCCAAGAACAGCGCGGAACTCACAAAGTTGACGATCCATAGCATGCAGTCTGGCATCCGTGTGGTCGACGAGCGCCGTTTTTACGCCGAGATTTTTCGCCGATACCCTACCGACAATTTCGACTCTCACGCCCTGATGGCTGAATCGTTCAACCTCGAAAAGCCCATCATCAACTTTGTCAAACGACTCCTGGACATCATCCTTGTGTCCCTCGCGCTGATCCCACTCTTGCCGCTGATGATTTTCATTGCGCTCGCCGTTCGGCTTTCAAGCAAGGGCCCTATCATCTACGTTCAAGAGCGTCAGGGCCGCCATTTCACCACCTTCAAGATGTTCAAGTTCCGCACGATGCGCCTGCGCCTCGAAAACACGGACGATTCCCTAGTGACTCACAAACGCGATCCGCGCGTGACCTGGATTGGGCGCATCATCCGCCCCTTGCACTTCGATGAACTTCCGCAACTAATCAACATCCTCATCGGCGACATGTCGCTCGTCGGGCCACGCCCCGCGATGATCACCTTCGTGCAAAAGATGCGCGATGAGATTCCCGTTTTCGAAGTTCGCCAATTGATGCGACCCGGGCTCACCGGACTCGCGCAAATTTCTCAGGGCTACTCGCTCGACACTGACGACGAGATCAAACAGAAGCTGGGTTACGATTTGTACTACATCAAGAAGTACGGCGTGATGCTGGATCTCTGGATCATGCTCCGCACGGCCTTCACCTTAGCCAAGTCTGCCTGGTGATTCCAAAAGCCATTGAATCGTTTGCCGCAGGCCTTGCTCCAGCGGCGTAGACGCGCTCCAACCCAGCTCGCGCCGAGCCTTATCCGTCGACATCGCATAAGAAAAATCGTGTCCCGGTCGATCCGCCACGTGAACGATTTGCGAGGCGTAAGAGGTCCCGTCGGCTTTAGGTTTTTGCTGGTCCAAAATTTGGCAAATGCGCTCGACCACTTCCAAGTTTGAAGTTCGCTGACCACTGGCCAAATGGTAGCTCGCGCCCACCTCGCCGCGCGATAGCACCTCGCGCAACGCCCGCACGTGATCGTCTACATACATCCAGTCGCGAAGCTGGGCCCCGTCGGCATAGAGAGGAATCCCTTCGCCCCTCAGGGCGTTGCGAATCGCCTTGGGAACAAGTTTGTCGGGCAGTTGGTAAGGGCCATAGTTGTTGGAGCTACGAGCGATCAAGGTTGGCAGCCCGTAGGTTCGTCGCCACGCGTTCACGAGATGATCGGCGGCGGCCTTGGTGGCTGCGTAGGGCGAGGAGGGGCGGTAGGGCGCACCCTCGTCGAGCTCGGTGGTCGAGGGGCCAAAGACCTCATCCGTGGACACGTGAATCCAGCGAAAGCGTTGCTGCCGCTCGGGCGAGAGCGAATGGTAATGCTCAAGGCTCACGCGCAAAAGCTCGAAAGTGCCAAGCACGTTGGTCTTCACAAAATCGGACGGAGCCGCGATGGAACGGTCCACATGGGACTCGGCCGCAAAGTGAACGACGGCGTCGGGAGACTGCTCGGCAAAGACTTTTGCCAGCGCCTCAGCTTCGGTGATGTCGACACCTTCCCAGTGGTAGCGAGCGGAAGATTCGACACCGGCCAGGGCTCCGGGGATCGCCGCGTAAGTGATTTTGTCGACGTTGATCACTCGCTCCTGACCGCTCTCAATCAGGTGGCGGACAAAGGCCGAACCGATAAAACCGCAGCCCCCTGTGACCAAGATTTTCTGGACCATCGCGGGCTCGTTTTAATGCGCTTTCGGGTCGCAAGCGAGGCCTTTGTCCCATATACTCCGGCGCATGCCTACCCTGATCACCGGCGGAGCCGGCTACATCGGATCGCACACTGTTCTTGCCGCCCTCGACGCCGGCCTGGAGCCCATCGTGGTCGACAACCTTTATTCTGGATTTCGGGCCGCGGTGCCCGCAGGCGTGCCCTTTTACGAAGGCTCCATTCTCGATGCAAAATTTTTGGCCGGAGTTTTTGCCAAACACAAAATCCAATCGGTGATGCACTTCGCCGCTCACCTCGAAGTGGAAGAATCCACTCGACTGCCGCTCAAGTACTACGAAAACAACGTCTACGGCACGCTCACGCTGCTGCGCGCTTGTGCCGAGGCTGGCGGTGTGGAGAGTTTTGTCTTTTCTTCGACCTGCGCCACATACGGCAATCCCAAAAAACTTCCCGTCGATGAAACTTGTCCGCAAGAACCCATTTCACCCTACGGAGCCTCGAAACTCGCTACCGAAATGCTCATCAAAGATTATTGCGCGGCCGCGCGGCCCTCGATGCGCTACGCCTTGCTGCGCTACTTCAACGTCGCCGGAGCCGACCCCAAAGGTCGCGCCGGCCAAAGCACGCCCCGAGCAACGCAGCTGGTAAAAGTGTGTGGTGAAGTGGCTGCCGGCAAACGTGAAAAGCTCACCGTCTTCGGAACCGATTACGACACCCCCGACGGCACCTGCGTGCGCGACTATATCCACGTATCCGACCTCGCAGAAGCCCACGTGCTGGCGCTGAACTACCTTCAGCGCGGCGGGGACTCCTCGGCCTTCAACCTCGGCTACGGCAAAGGCTACTCGGTGCTCGAGATCGCTTCGGCGATGAAACGAGTCACCGGCGTCGACTACCGCGTGGAGACCACGGAACGACGCGCGGGCGACCCAGCCGAAATTTACGCCGCCCCAGAGCGAGCCAATCGCTTGCTCGGATTCAAGCCCAAGCACGCGGACATCGACCTCATTTGCCGAACCTCTTTTGAGTGGGAAAAGAAGCGCCCCTACTAGGGCGCATTCGCTAGGCTAAACGCGATAGTAATCGCGGTACCATTTTACAAATCGCTCGACACCGTCTTCGATGCTTGTCGCGGGAGCAAAGCCCACGGCGCGACGCAGGCCTTCCACGTCAGCATAGGTCTCGCGCACGTCGCCCAGCTGCATGGGCAAAAAGTTTTTTTGCGCAGTTTTGCCCAAAACCTTTTCGAGCACTTCGATGAGATAGAGAAGCTCTACCGGTTCGTGATTGCCGATGTTGTAAATGCGGTAGGGCAAAAAGCTGCTACTCGGATCGGGATCCGCCGCGCTCCACTGGGGATTGGGGGAAGCGGGCGCATCTGAAGTGCGCACCACCCCCTCGGCGATGTCGTCGATGAAGGTGAAGTCTCGGCGCATCTTGCCTTCGTTAAAAACGTCGATGGGTTTGCCGGCCAAGATTGCGCGTGTGAAAAGAAACATCGCCATGTCGGGGCGACCCCAGGGACCATAGACTGTGAAAAACCTCAGCCCAGTGACCCTCATGCCGTACATGTTGCTGTAGGTGTGCGCCATCAACTCGTTGGCTTTCTTGGTGGCCGCGTAAAGACTCAGCGGATGGTCAACGTTGTCAGATTCACGAAAAGGCATCGTTTCGTTCGCACCGTAAACGGAGCTCGACGAAGCGTAGGTGAGGTGCTCCACCGCTGTCTGGCGGCACCCTTCGAGAACGTTCATGAAGCCCACGAGGTTGGCGTCCACATAGGCGTGGGGATTTTGAAACGAATAGCGCACGCCGGCTTGGGCGGCCAAGTGGATGACCTTGCGAAATTTGTGTTTGGCAAAAAGTTCTGCCATCGCCGGGCGATCGGCCAAGTCGGCGCGCACAAGCTGAAAACCCGACAAGGACTCAAGGCGAGCGTTTCGGGCTTCTTTGAGCCCGACTTCGTAATAATCGTTGAAATTGTCGAGACCCACAACACGATCTCCGCGCTCGAGAAGTCGCCGGGCGACGTGATAACCAATGAAGCCGGCTGAACCGGTAACGAGCGTGGTCATGGGATGTTTATAAACTTCGCCGCACCCAAGAGGCAAGTCAGGCCTTTTGGCGACGGCGCCTTTTTTAATGAAAATCCTTAAAGCTAGGATTAAAGTACCGTTCATGCAGGAGTTTCGTGCGGGTAAAGCCTTGGCCTGGATCGCTTTGCTCGGATTCGTCGCCACGTCCCTGCACAACTTCTTCCTCTCGCTTTCGGTTGACGGTGCGCTTTACGCCAACGTGGCCAAGAACATCGTTCTCAGCGGCGAATGGCTGCACCTGAACTCTGGGATTCCTGAATTCCAGCCCTACTTTGCCGAACACCCCCACCTGGGTTTTTGGATCTACAGCCTCTTCATTCGCCTCTTCGGCACCCACGACTGGGCTCTGCGCGCGGCGGGCCAGCTGCTTTACCCCCTCACGCTCTATTTGTTTTTCTTGTGGATTCGCCGTCGCAGCCCCGCCGGCTCCTCAGCGCCTTATCTCTTTGTTGTGGTGCTGTGGTCGATGGCGCTCTTTTCGCGCTTCTACGGCCAAGTCTACCTCGACCCCATTTTCTTTTTCTTTGGCGTGCTGGCCGTCTTCGCCCTAGACCTCGCGCTCGAGAGCCCTCAAAGACTCGCACAGGTGGCTTGGTCCATGGTTGCCGGCGTGGCCCTCGCCTTCTGTGCCATGGCCAAGGGCATGAGCTTTCTCGGCTTCGGTCCTGTGATGGCGTACCTGACCTTGCGTGCGATCCGGCGAACGGAAAAAGGTCCCGCGGTGCTTGCTGCCGGTCTTTGCCTCGCCACCTGCGCAGCGACGCTCGGTCTCTACTGGCTCGCCATTCGCAACTCCTCGGTGCCAGATTTTTTTGAATCCTACTTCGCTCGCCAATGGTCCGGTCGATTTTCTCAGCAATACCAGCTGAACAAGCTTCTGCGACCCGGGGGCTGGTGGCACCTGCTTGTGCAGACAAATTTCTTGATCGTGCTTGTGCCGCTGGCGCTAGGCTTTCGGAGCCGCCGCCATCGACCTTCCCCATCGTCGACACGCTTTTCTTGGAGCGCCATTCTCGAGCCTCGCTTCGCGATCCCCACCATCGCCGCGCTGAGCTTTGTCTTGATGTACTTTCCGGCAAATCGCGTCGCCGCTCAGTACTTCATCCCCATTCTTCCCTGGGCCGCCTGGCTCGTGTCGCTGGGGCTCGCAGAACTGATGGGAGAGCGTCCGCGACTTCCCGCTCGTCTCATGCGCATCACCTCCGTGTTGGCCGTGATCGCCCTCATGCTTTCTCACTATGTGCCCCTCAAGATTCGCAAGATCGGCGAGCCCCACCCTCTCGCCATTTCGCTGAAGCGTCACCTCGACGAGATGGATCAACGCGGAACCCCCTACACCCTTTCGTTTTTACACAAAGTGGAAATTGGCAGTCAAAAAGACACTTTTGTAAAATCGGCAAACTGGAGCTGGTACCTCAAGCGCGATGTGAGACTAGCGAGCGAGAGCAACTTTTCGCATCCGAGCACGAACCTCATTGTACAACTTTTCGGCGATCCCGCCTTTGAGTCGCATCTGCGCACCTTGGGTTTCTGTCCCCTGCAACAAGAAAAAGGCGTCACCCTGTGGACGGGCTGTGAGTTCAGGCTCATCGATCCTGTGCACTGGTCCAACACGCCGGGAGTTTTCGGACAATGAACCTCGCTCGAGTCACCGAACGTTTTTGGTTCCCGTCCCTTCTTGTGCTTGGCGTCGGCTGCGCTGTTAGCAATTCGCTCATGTCGGTGGGCGTCTTTCTCATCACCTTGCTGATCTCACAAAAATTTCTTGAAGCCCGCCCCCAACCCCTGCCCTGGCACTTGCGCTGGGGCTTTGCCTACGCGCTGTGGCTCAGCCTTGGCGTGCTCTTTTTGATACCGGCCGATGCCTGGCTATCAAAATTCGGCAACATCGTCATGATTCTCGGATGGGTGCTCAGCACGTACCCGCCCAGGCGCTCTCTCAGCGATCGTCAACTGCGATGGATCGAGGCTCTGCTCGTGGTGGCCTACCTGGTTCTGTGGGCCCGCTGCTGGCACCAGCATTACGAATTGAAACTGCGCCGTGTGAACGGTTTTCACCAAAACCCCAATTACCTTTCGGCCGCCATCATGCCCGCATTGATCTATTTCGGTCAGCGACTGCTCTCTGCACTTCGTGACCACAGACGTTGGGGCCTGATTTACCTCATGCCCATCGCCATCGCCTCGCACCTCTTTTTCATGACCCTGACCCGCTCGGTATTTCCGATCTTTGTCTTGTACATGGCCTACCTCGTGGTGATGATCCTGCACTTGAGCGTCACCCGGCGCTCCCTTCGTCTGGCCGGCATGGTCCTGCTGACCAGCGCCACGAGCGCGCTCGCCTACCTCTTCACCTTTTCCAAATTTTATCGCCGTCTCGATTGGCAAAAATTTTTGAACGACCCCGCGGTGCTCAGTCGCATGGAAATCTGGAAAATCAATTGGCAGCATTTTCTTGATTCGCCCATATGGGGCGTCGGTCTGCTAAACAACAAAGTGGCCGTTGCTGATCACCCCGTGCTCCAGCAATGGATGCGGGTCGAAACTTCGGGCTTTCTAGCCCACAACACCTACGTGCAAATTTTGGCCGAGAGCGGCGCCGTGGGGATCGCTCTCTTTTTGCTCTTCATGATTTGCGCCGTGCGGGCCGTTCTCCCGCTGCGATGGTTTTTTGTTTTGATTTTGATCACCGGCCTCGGCGATACCGCCCTGCACATGGATCGCGCCATGCCCTCCCTGATCTTCTTTTCGCTCTTGACCATGATCGTGGCCACTCGTGAGGACATGGCCCGTGCTTGATTTCTTGCGCCGACTCTCCACGCCTGCGATCATTGCCTTGAGTGCAGGGCTGGTGCTCCTAGGAGCGCTGCTCGTGACTTACCTGCCGCAGCTGCGGATCATCCACGGAGAGGTCCTTTTCTCTGACTCGATCTACGCGGGGCTCTCCCTCTTCGAACGCCTGCAGAGCATGCTCTACCACTGGGACGCCAAACATTACTTGCAGATCGCCACCGAGGGGCATGGTGCGAGTGAAACGCTCCTACCCTTTTTCCCACTCTATGCCTGGCTCCTGGGACTTTTTCAATTTAGCGGCCCTGCGCTCCCCTTGTTGGGTACCGTCATCAGCGCGCTCGCCTTTGCGGTGGCACTCTACTACTGGCGCCGCATTTTTCAGACTTTTGGATTTGAAGAAGGCGTGCTCTTTCTTGCTTTCTATCCAGCGGTGGTCTTTTGCTACGCGCCCTACCCCGAGTCGCTCTTCATCGCGCTCCTTGGGATTTGCGTTTGGAATTTGCACCAAGTCCGCATCGCGCCGCTCGTCGTAGCGATGCCGCTCTTTTTGCTCTCCAAGCACGCTGCCGTACCGGTGGGCGGAGCCCTGCTCTTGTGGTCGTGGTTCTACTGGCCACGCCGAAACTTTTGGGCCTTCTTGGCCATCAGTGCGCTTTCGCTCGCCCTTGTGCTCGCTTATTACCACCTGGCTTTCGGAGATCCCCTTGCTTGGCTCACAGCCCAAAAAAAATGGGGCCGCGGCTTTGCGATGCCCTGGGTTTTTGTTGCCAATTTGCACGGCAAGGGTGTCGATGCCGTGCTCTATGTGCTGTGGTGTTTTGTGGCCCCCATCTACCTGCTACGCAAAAGCCTCGCGACCTCGCCCGCCGAACGCCGCAAGTGGACCCTCGCATTTGTCGCCGCATCGGCGATCCTCGTGCCACTGTGGTTTGGCACCAGCGCGCAGTCTATCTATCGCATTCCCGTACTCGCAACGCCTTCGCTGCTTGTGTTCTCGGGCCTCTCGCCGCGGGCCAAAACGTTATGGCTTGGGATTTTTTTCGTGCTGCTACTCAACACCACCTACATGTTCGTAGGTGGATCTCATTTGCCTTGATATGCCTGCGCGCTCGGGTAATGTTGAACTCGTGAGCCCCAAAATTTCGATCGTCATCCCATGCTACAACGAAGAGGGGAACGTGCGCCAAACCCTGCGCGCCATCGCCCAGCTCTACCGTGAGCGCAGTGCGGAAGTGGAGATCATTGCTGTGAACGACGGCTCCCGCGACGGCACTTGGAAAGCGATCAGCGAAGTCTCTCAAGAGATCCCGAACCTCGTGGGCATCAATCTTATCGACAATTTTGGCCAGAGCGCTGCCTACCAGGCGGGCATCGATGCGTCCCGCGGACGCTACGTGCTCTTCACCTCGGCAGATCTGGAAACCGATCCCAAGCACCTGCTCACCGTGGAAAAGCATCTCGACGAAGGTTACGATTTTGTGAATACGAATCGCGTGAACCGCTGGGCCAAGCCCTCCGACGACGAGCGTGAAAAGAAATCCCTCAAGAACCTCAAGAGTCAACTCGCCAACTGGCTCATCTCCAAAGTTTCGGGCGCCACTTGCAAAGATCGGGGCTCAGGCACCAAAGGCCTCGTGGCGACCGTGGCAAAACAGATTCGTTTTTACACCGAGATGCATCGTTTCATTCCGGACTATGTCCACATGTACACCCAGCGTAGCCTCGAATTCGACGTGGAATTTCAAGATCGACAATTCGGCACCTCGGCCTATCTCGGACAAAATCGCAGTCTCAAGGTGCTACTCGACATCATCACCCTCGGCTTCATGCTGAACTTCGCCAAAAAGCCCTTCAAATCCTCGCCCGGACGCCTGCTAGGCATCTCGGGATTTTTGCTCTTTGCGCTTGGTGGCCTCGGCCTCGCCTACCTCTTGGCACTCAAGATGAGCGGTCACAGCATCGGCGACCGTCCACTGCTGGTGATTTCGGTGCTCTTTATCATCATCGGCTTTCAGGCCGTAGTGCTAGGCATCGTGGGCGAGCTCTTGATGCGCATTTATTTTGAATCTTCGGGTCGCAAGACCTACCTCGTACGCGAAACTCTCTCTGGCGAAAGGCGCTAATCTTATGAACTTGTCGTTTCTTAAAGAATTCGAACTCGATTTTTGGTCGATCATCGGCTTCCTGGGCCAATTCTTTTTCTTTTTACGCTTCTTCGTTCAGTGGGTGGCCTCAGAGAAAAAAGGCGAGAGCTACATTCCGCTCTCATTCTGGTACTACTCGATTTTGGGCACCACGATTCTCGGAGCCTATGCCTACGTGCGCCGCGATTTGGTTTTCTTTTTGGCCTCGATCTTGAACCTGGGCATTTACATGCGCAACCTCAAGCTCATCAACAATACCAAAGCTGCCAGCTAAGCCTTTATTGGTAGAGGTAGCGCGAAAAGACTCGCGAGATCTCGGCCTCCGACCAGGGCGCATCGAGCCCGTCGATCACGGTGATCATCGTCACCACAAAGAGTGCGATGAAGAGCGTGCGCGACCATCCGCGCTGTCCAAAACGCGACTCGATCCAATGCACCACCCACAAGGTCATGAACGGCATGCCCACAATGTACCAACGCGAACCGACGCAAATGCCGCCATAGTTGTTGGTCTTGAAGGTGACGAAGATCGTCAGGGCGATCATGAATACAAAGGTTAAAAGGTATTCACGGTAGAACTCAGAGCCCTTTTGTAGGTTTCGCTTGAGCACCAAGAGTCCATAAAAAAGGATCGGGCTGATGAGGAAGACCCCGCGCCAGCCAAAAGTCGAATTGAAAAAGTATTTGAACTTGTTCTCGTCCAGGGCGTCTAGACCCTGAGGGTTGAGCCAGTAGGAGCCGGGGTGCGCGTAGAGATCGCGGCGCGCGTAAATCGGCAGTAAGGATCCGGTGCTAAAAAAGGTCAACGCAAAATGCCCGATCATCGGGGCGAGCGAGGGCAGCACAAAGTAGACGATGGTCTTTTTGACGTCCTTAGAGCAGAGGTAGAAAAAGAGGGGCACGCAGAAAAAGGTCGAGGCCAGATCGAAGGTCACCGAAAAGCCCGCAAAAAGACCGGCGTAAACCCAGTCCCGCAGCAGAGGCGAATTGAGATGACGAATTTTAAAGGCAAAATAAAAGGCGGCCATAAGGCAAGCCGCGGCCGGCGAATGGTTGTTGATCGACGGACTGTAGGCATAACCTAGGTAAGCCAGGGCGCCGCACGCGTAGGCCATGACTAGGTGAGTTTTGTCGCGCATCCAGTGCTGCAGGAGCTTCCAAAAGAAGAGCAGGAATATTCCATGCGCAAGAAGGCCAAAGAAGAGGCTCACGATGTAAACGGCTTCGGCTTTGTGGGTCGCAAAGGTGTGCCCGGTGATTTGTTGGTAGAGCCAATAAACGCCGGCACCCAGGAACGAGAGCATGGGAGGCTTGGTGGATAGGGTTTTGCCTTCGATCTGGATCGAGTCGATGCTCTTAAAAACGCTCTGGTCGATGTACCAGGTGTCGTAATCCACGAGGGATTCCATGGTGGCGAGTCGACTCGCGGGGTTCACCGTGATGTCGCCGGCGAAGTAAAAAATCCCAAAAAGCGAGAGCAGGGTGATGAGAAGAATCTTGGTCGAAGTCTTGGCGCCTGACATGGCTCCTCAATATAGCACAAGTCCCCGGACCACCCCCGCCGGGGCCGTTTTTTTTGGCCAGCCTCACTCTACAGTGACGAAATCAATCTCGGGCATTTTCACTTTTTTACCCTGACGGAGCTGGTCGTAGAGGTCGATTTTCTTTTTGAGATCAAAGTGCCAGTGCTTTTTGTAGAGCGTCCACAGCCTTTTCCCCGTTTTATCCACATAGCCCTCAAAGGTCGCATCGCGGGGGTAGCCCGAATTCACCATGTTGGCCATTTGATAGAGGCCAAGCATCGCCTTGCCAAAATCGTGTAACGAACCCGTTTGGGCCACGAGCTGATTGAACTCCACGGCGGCCAAGTCGTAACGCTCGACTTCAAAGTAAAGCCTGCCCAGAATATATAGGTAGACCGGCTCGTTGATCTTGCTTTGGCGAGCGAGCGTCTGAGCGCGCTTCATGTGCTCGATGGCTTTCCATTTATCGCCGTGCACGTAGGCGAGGCGAGCGTCAACATAGGAAGCGAGGCTGCGCTCCCAGGAGGAAATCGCAAGGTACTGATCGGTACGTCGCGCTTCGATGGGTTTCAGGCGAGCGGCGCCGAAGTCCACGTGGAAACCGACAAAGTTCGAGTGCGAGGCGGGCATACGCTCACCGGCCGTCATCCAAAATTGATCGGCCTCAGGCACCATGATGTTCGACATGATGGTATAGGCTTTTGTGGCCGTGCGCCCAAAGGCGCGTCGACCTTCGTAAACATCGCGGTGGCCCGAAAGCACGTCGATCATTTGATCAACGCCGCCCGCTCCGGGGGCGATCACTTTCAGCGAAGCTTCCATAAACTGGTAGCGCGACCAGGATTCGAGCTGTTTGTTAAAGGAATACGTAAAGGCTTCGCCGCCCATGTCTTTCGCGACGAAGTGATTGCTCTGGGCCATCACACGGTTTTGCGAGCGGCGAGCCACGCTCACGCGGAAGCCCGAAACCTCCACCGAAACGGCCTCTCCCGTTTTGGCATCGGAGACGAGAAATGTCCAAGCACCAAAGTGACCTGCCGCGCGGATGATCGCAATGGCTTCGTCGAGGTTCTTGGCGCGTTCAAAAATCTTTTGCATCACCGCAGGGGCAAGCATGCCGCGGCGTCCGCCGTGGGCTCTCTGGTAGCGCTCTGTGGACATCTCGTGCAACGAGGCCGAAATGCCATGCGCGTTGTAACCGCTGATGCCGCCCACGTAGATGAGCCCTGCTGTGGCTCCCGCCACAAAGGGATAAGACCCTTGGCGTTTCACCAGTGCTACCACCGGTGCCTTGTTCCAAGTCTCCACGAGGTTGCCGTCGAGGTTGCGGATATGAGTCAGAGAACCGAGGCTCGACTGGGCCTCGGGCAGCACGCCGCCGATGCAGCCAAGCTTGAGACCGCCGTGTTTGAAGGGGTTCAAGATGCCGAAAACTTCTTCAACGAGTACGAGCGGGATGCGCACACCGCACATCGAAGCCATCTCACTGAGCACGGCGCTTTGGTTGGTTTCTGAGCGTCGGGCCATGCCCTCCATGATGATCGAGAGTTCGATGGCGAGGGCAGCTTGGCTGACGTCCGCACGGGAGAACTTGGCGCCACGGCCGAGCTCTCGCATGCGGGCCGAATAGCCATCGTAAAAGGCGTTCATATCGGCGAGAAATTCTTCGTTCACTGAGTTTTCCACGCGCGAGCGCATGCACTCAAAGATCTGACGTTTGAGACCGCGCCCCACAATGGAGCCCTGCTGTAGGGCTTCGCCGATGGCTTGGTGGGTTTGCATAAGCACACCCGTTTCGGCCTCAAGCGCCATCAAATAGCCGTGGTCATAAGCAATTTGAGAGCCCGCTCCCTGGAGTGTCAGGGCGTGAACCACTTTGGAGCCGCCACCCGAAAACTTCACCGTGCAATCCTCACGCAGTGAGGCGCCGTGATGCGCAACGCGCACGCAGCTCACGGGTGAAAGGCTCGAGGCATGCGCCACTTTGCTGAGTGATGTGAAAAA
Organism: Bdellovibrionota bacterium; assembly: GCA_035539375.1. Classification (GTDB taxonomy): domain Bacteria; phylum Bdellovibrionota; class UBA2428; order UBA2428; family UBA2428; genus DATLIP01. The sequence continues at coordinate 59,201 of DATLIP010000021.1, forward strand.
GGTGAAGGCACCGAGAGTGCCGACAACAACAAAGAGCGCTCGCTCGATGCGAAATTGTATCCGTGGACTTTGGCGAACAAAGATCGTGCGCACCACGTGGTACCACGAGATCGCTCCAAGGCTCAAGGCCGCCAGGGTGAGCCAGCGCAGCGCGAAGCTCGTCGAGGCCGACATGTCAAAAAACAAAAAGGCCGAAGCCATGAGCAAATAGGTGCCCGGGTTGGCGAGCGCAAGGCTCAGCACGCCGCGAATCGTGGCGGGGTGCTCGACCATCTCGAGACCGACCTCAGGCTTGCGCTTGCTAAGTCCATGCAGAGCAAAGCCAATAAGAAAGAGCCCCGAAAGAAGCTTCGCCCAAGGGTGACTCGTCACGCTAAGGAACGCTTCTGAAGCGAGAACCAATAAGGTAGCCAGAGCGAGGTCTAAGCTGAGCATCATCGCCAAGCAACGGTACCATTTGCGGTCGGGAATGCGCAAGAGACGGGTGCCCACGGGTCCCATCGGGACGGCGACCGCCATGCCAAGAAAATAAGCCCAAAGCGCGTTCATAAAGCCACCGCTTTCTCTGAAAGTGCGGGAGCTTCGCGGCGCACTTCGTTTAAGAAGGTGTTCATCTGTTCGAGCGTCTCGAAAGTCGTTTTCATTTTGAGTTGTCCCTTGCCACTTTTCCTTTGGAAATAGTTGCGGATCCACTCAGAAGACTGCACGTCCACTGCGGGAGCGCCGAGAAATTTGTTCGTGATGCGACTTTCTTCGTAATCCGAGTTTTCTTTCATGAGCGAAGCATCGAGCCATTCGGCGAGTAGTGAGCCGCGCGTGTAAAAGGCCGAGTGGGGATCTACAAAGAGCGTCCAGTGATAGGCAGGCTTGGCGCCGGCCTCGGGATCCGGGGCGACAAAATAGTGTGTGATGGCGCCACCGATTTCGGAATTCACACGTTCGACACTACGAGCGATTTGAGCCTGAGACACTTTTTCTGTGGAGACGTTGAGCGCCTGACCGATGCGGCCGCAGAGTTCAAACAAATAGGGTTCGGTGCTGACGACTTTCACACAGTCGCCGGTGCGGTAATTGATCAATCCGTTGGGCATGCTGACAAGGATTTCGACTTCTTGGCCAACGCGCAGATCTTCGAGAGCCAAGAGCTTGTCATCGGGAGCTTCGAGATCGCGAAAGGAAAAGACCACGTCTTCAAAGTTCAGTGAGTAGACGCCGCTGCGCTCGCCGTTCAACTCGGGAATCTCAAAGCCAAAGGGGCATTCGGTAGATACGTAGATGCCGACAAAGCGGATTTTTTTGCCGAGAAGTTTCTCAATGCGCTCACGGTAGGGAGCGATCGTGGTGCCCGAATAGACCACGGTGTCCATTTGCGGCCAGTGCGTGGCAAGGTCGATAGATCCGAGCGCGGAGCAGAGCGCCTCGAGCAGCTGGATCAAGTACGAAGGCACGCCCGAAATCACTCGGATGTGGTTCACGTTCACAAGTTCGGCGAGAGCTTCTTCGATTTTAAGTTCCATGTCGTTGATGAGCATGGTTTCGCGGCTAGGATAATTCGTGCGGCGCAGAATGCCCGGAGATTTGATCGAGAGGTAGCCCGACACATAGCCATGGCTGATACCGGCCTCGTCGAGGTAGAGCTCGGGGTTGGTGCCCCAAGTGACTCGGCCATCGCTAAGAAGGTTGAGATCGGATTCTCGGTGCACGATGGCGGCGACTTTTCTTTGAAAACGTTTGAAGATGGCCATCGAATCGTCCGAGTAAGGAATGAGTTTGGAATTGTGACCCGTGGTGCCGGAGCTCAAACCCACAAAAGCGGGGGCTCCGCGGAAGAGCCCCCCCCTCTGTCCTTGCAAACATTCTTTGACCAGAGTCTCGATGCTTTCGTAATCGCTGAGTCGGGAACGGCGAATCCAGTCTGCTCTTACAAGTCCCTCCGTCTCAAGGCCCCCCTTAAAACTAACGACCGTTGACTGTGATGCCGACCTCAGGCGAGCGAAAGCCTCGTCTTGTGCTTTGAGCGGGGAGCGCTGGGCCTCGAGGACCGAGCGGTATTCCTTGCTAAAAACTTTTGAGCCGAGGTATCCGAGAATCTGGTTTTTCATGTCTTTGCTCTCCGTAAGACCAAAACTACGCCCCTTCCCCCGCAAGCGAAAGTCTATCCGCTGACACCTCCGAGAGCTTTCTGTCAGAAGGTATCCGTTACCTTAACCCGGTACTTTAACCCGTCCCCTTTACCCGTCCCCACCGAGAGGTGTACCATTTCCCTATGATACAGCGCCGCCTTGGTTACTACTGGATGACCCTTTCGTTTCAGTCCGGAGTCATCAACTCGGCGGGGTTTGTGCTCTTTTCGATATACCTAACGCACCTGACCGGAATCTTTTCGAAGATCGGTCTGGAGGCTGAGCAGATGAATTTCTCGGAGCTCGCATGGTGGCTCTTCATACCGCTCGTCTTTCTCTGTGGAGCGCTGCTCTCAACGGTGTGGATCGAAGGCCAAGCCCACACGCGCAACAACCCTCGCTACGAATGGGTCTTCACGCTGCTCGCTGTCGCGATGATGTACCTAGGCACTCGGCATGGCATTTCGGGCCCACTGCCAATCTGGATCATCGCATTTTGCGCTGGGGCGCAGAACGCCGTCTTCAACGAGCGCACAGGCGCGATCATGCGCACCACGCATTTCACGGGCAACACCACCGACCTCGGCATCAGTCTCGCGCGGGTGGTCTTTAAAACCACCGGCAACGATCCAGATCAGATTCGTTTCGAGAGTCGTCTGGTATCCATGCGCGCTTCGAGCATCCTTTGCTTTGTCGCAGGTTCCATCGTCGGCTCTCTCGTCGCCCTAAAATTTGATTATCGTGTGTTTTGGATCGCGGCCGTCATTTATTTCGGCATGGCCTACGATTCGACCAAGGTCTTTAAAATTCTGCGCGCAAAAAAATGAGTCACCTGGGCTCTTCTTCAGCGGCGGGATGCCCAAAATACTTTTCAATGCCCTTGTAGTACGCCGTCGCCACTTTCAAAAGGTATGGAGAAGTGATCAAATCACCGACCTGCAGCCCCCGCTGGGCCAGCAAATTTATCATATGCACGTTGTCCTGACACAGGGGCTCAGCATAAGCAATCACACCAGGCACCCTTCGCGTGAGCGTCATATTGCGGGCATAGACACCATCGCTCAACTTCAGCGAGTATTTTTTTAGATAACCTTCTTGGGCATATTCATGGTATTCAGAAACTGGAGATATCCCCAAATCCTTCTCTAGGGCCTCCACCAAATACGAGGAAGCTATTTTCGATTCAAAAACTTCGCTCGTGAATAGCTGCCGAACAAAATTCCTCCTAGCCTCTTTCGACTCCAGCTCACCCTGGACATAGGCTCCACCCACAAAAATCACACTATAGTTGTCTTCGGTTAAGAGATTGTCGCCACTGATGGGATCTCGATCGGCTCCAGAGTTAAAATGAAGAAAGAGCGTAAAATCGGGCTTTAGGCTTGTTATGATCTCAGCCCGTTTTTCAATATCCATAACATTAAAAAGGAGTCGAAATTTTTCTACGTCCGTAGCCTCGCTCATCCACCAACGCTTCGCGTGGGCGCGTTCTTTGGGGTCCTCAATGTTAGCGACTTTCATGTCGACACTTTTTTCAAATTCGGGGCTCGCCTGCCAATCGTAAAAACCTTGGTCTAAGACTCCTCGACCGACAACATTTTTAGTTATCGTTACTCGAGCCCCAGCCTTTTCCAACTTGGTTTTCAATATACGGGCCGTCGCCACCGTCAACGTTCCCTCATCAAAGTGAATTCTCGTGCCATCGAGGTTCGCGCGTACGTAACGCTCTTCGACTTCCGACAAGGCGCCGCCAAAATGTCCAGGATCGAGTACGATATGCTTGCCAGACAATCCATTTTTACGAATTTCACGATTCATTGTGGGCCGGGAATTAAGACTGACACTGATTTCTGGACGATCAGCATGATAATCGGCTTCGGTCGCGTATAAAGAAAAAATCTGATCATCGATGCGAATGCGATTTACCAAGACCCCTGGCTCTTTGACCAAAGTCTCGAGACGAGATTGCACTTGCTCTCGATCAAGCCGTCCGTCAAAGGGATTCGCATGTCCATGCGCGAGGCAAAGCAATAAACCTGCCATAAAAGAGAGGGGGCTACTCATAGCTCAACGACAAACCCTCGCAAGCTCGCCCTCGAGTTGAGTGGATCGATCGTAAATCTTTTGCAATTCGGGAGGATTTTCTAAGCCACGCGAGCGGCGCACTTGATTCAAAAAGGTCCAACTTGGGCCAATGATGTTGGGGTTGATGGCGTAGGCCGGGTCGCTCATGGCCTCGTCGAGTGAGACAAACCTAACTCCTGCGTGTTCCCAGCGGGTGAGGATCTCGTCGAGCACCAAGGAGTCAAATTCAAAGGGGTGAAAAAGTGTGATGTGCTTGATCGAACGGCTAAAGAGCTTTTGCGAGAGCATCTCGGCGCCACGTAAATTCTCGGTGGCCTCTGAGATGAGGGTTTCGCGTAGCCAGGCAAGTTTTTCTTTTTGACCGGCTTTGAGGCAGCGAAGGTAAGGGCCATTCCAGAGGTATTCGTTAAAATCCACGCTCACCTGAGCGATCGGAAGGCTGAGCTTAACAAGGTGCGCGCGCACGGCATCGCGCTTGGCGAGCGCCTCTCCCTCGTGCAAAAAGGGATAGCGAAAAATTTTGCGATAGAAAGCAGAGTAGAGCCGCGCGAGCGTTTGGTCGTTGTGCGAAATTTCTTCTAGGTAAGCGGCCACTTCGCTTTTGTGCAAATCGGGATGTGACCACGTGTGGTTTCCAAAAAAGTGTCCGGAGTCGATCCAAAGCTGCATCGCCGCGCGAGTGTCGGGGCCATTGATGCGCTCGCCGTTGACAAAGGCCACCACGCCTCGGATCTCGTGTTTGGCGAGCACGTCGACCACGCGCTTGACAATACTAGTGGCGGTCTCAGATTGCGTACGTGGGCCCACCCGCGGCAAATCATCAAAGGTGATCGCCATCTGAATCTCCGCACGGGCGGAGAGCGTGGCCAGGAGCGCGAGCCCCAGAGCGAGGCCTTTCACTAGTTGCCCTCTTGGATGAGCCAATCGACAAAGGTTTGGTGCAGCTCATTGAGCGAAGATTGCCGATACGAGAGGTACATCTGGTTGCGCAGTGGAGGAAAGGCTTTGGATTCGAGTGAGACGAGCTTGCCGTCTTCGATCTGCTGCTCCACAGTGTGACGTGGCAAAATTGCAAGGCAATCGCCCTGCAGCAGTAGAGAGGAGATCACAGGATAAGAGTTCACGCGGTGGAAAAACTTAAAGCGCCTATCCACATCGTAGCCCATGGCTTCGAACCAGCGCACGGCCCACTTGTCGGGGTGGCGCGAGTCTTCGTTGCCGACCCAGTGGAACTCTTCCCACACACGCTGATTGTTTTTGGTTTTGGTCTTCAGCGCCTTTTCAAGCTTTTCGATTTGCGCGCGAGTGCCCACGGGCACTAGGCGCTCTTCGATAAGAGTTTGCGAAACCACGCGCGGGTTGTTGATCTTAGAAGGCGTCACGACCACGTTGAGGCGGCCATTGAGCAAATAGGTTTCGAGATCCTCGCCCTCGGCGATTTCCATCATGTAGCGAATCTCTTTGCCGCTGGTTTTGGAATATTTGTTGAGGCGCGAAGCGAGCCAAAATTCACCAATGCCCTCTACGGCACCCAGAAAAATCTTCGGTCGCTTTTCGGAGGACTCTTCTTTGATGTCGATGAGCGTGCGGTCGAGGGATTCGAGCAGAGGCAAGATCTTGCGCAAAAAGGCCTGACCGCGCGGCGTGAGCACGTTGCGGCGCCCCTGGCGTTCAAAGAGTTCAAAGCCAAGGTGCTTTTCAAGGTTCTGGATTTGTAGCGAGAGCGCAGGCTGCGTGAGCCCCAGAGCGATGGCCGCCTCCGACAGCGAACCCATCGATGCCGTGTACGAAAAGATCCGCAGACTCTGCAGAGAATACTCCGAAAGCTCTTGTAGAAACATCTATCGCTTTGCTCCCCAACCCCGGGCCTACGTCGGCCAGAAGTTGTAGTCTTTGTGACGCCAGTAGACGTCCGTACGATCCGGACCAGTGCCAATGGCACAAACCGGAATGCCCATCGCTTTTTCGATGAAGGCCACGAAAGTTTCAAAATTCGGGTGCAGCGCCGAGCCTTCTGTCAGGCTTGGCCAGCCTTCGAAACGTTTCAGCTCGCCGTCGAGCAGGGCGAAAACTTCTTTCTCGCCGCAGAGCACGTCCGATTTGGTGAGCACGATGGTGGAGACGTCAGCGATCTGCACGCCCGCACGCAATTCGTCGAGGTTGAGCCAGCCGGTGCGGCGGGCACGACCAGTGGTCGCACCAAATTCGCCACCGTTTTGACGGATGCGCTCGCCGGTTTCGTTTTTGAGTTCTGTAGGGAAAGGGCCATTGCCCACGCGTGTGAGGTAAGCCTTGGCGACGCCCACCACGGGGCCCAGACCACCGAGGGGAAAGGGCGTGCCCACCGCGGCGTAAGCGCCGAGGGTATTCGACGAGGTGACGAAAGGATAAGAGCCGTGATCGAGGTCGAGGAGAATCCCCTGCGCACCTTCGAGCACGCACTTCTTGGTGGCGCGAGATTTGTAGAAAGGCGCAAATTCGCGGCTGACATGCTTAGAGATCAGGGATTTGGCTAGCGCCAGCACTTCGAGGTTTTCTTTGAGCTCGGTCTCGGGCAAGCCGAGGCCCTTGAGGGTGAAGTTCGCATGGCGAACGAGCTTTTCGACGCGTTCTTCGACGTCCGGCTCGAGCAAATCACCTGCGCGCACGCCGATACGATCCATTTTGGTCGAGTAAGTGGGGCCAATGCCGCGCAGCGTGGTGCCGATGCTCTGCTGAGCGGTGGCGGAACCTTCGCGCGCCTTGTCGAGGTTGCGGTGCAGGGGAAAGATGAGGTGAACGCGGAAGTCGATCTTGAGACGCTCGGGCCCCAGATCCACGCCGGCCGCCACGAGCTCTTCGAGCTCCTTGGTGAAGGCCACCGGATCCAAAACGCAGCCCGCGCCGATGAAATTCACGGCGTGTGAGGAGAGGACTCCGCTGGGTACTGAGTGGGTGACGAGTTTTTTGCCCTCAAGCCAGAGGGTGTGTCCGGCGTTGTTACCGCCATTGAATCGAATTACGAAATCGGCCTGACGAGCTAAGGTGTCTGTGATTTTGCCTTTGCCTTCGTCGCCGTACTGCAAGCCTACTACGATTGGGTGTCTCACATGCAAAGGTGCTATGACGGAATACACATAGACTCAAGAGAAATTTGACGTCTCCCCGCAGCGCAATTTGCTACAATGAAAACCATGGGGAATCTTCAAGCCTGGCTAATGGGAATGAGCCTTGCGATCACCCTTGGCAACGCGCACGCCGACCCCACTCTTTCACCTGCGCATGCCTTTCTCCTGGGCCGCAGCGCTCAAAATCGCTCTTCACAAGTAGCCGAGACGCTCGATGAGCGATCTGGACTCGTCGCCGCGCTCCGTGAACTGAACCAAATCCAGATCGGCCTCGCAGAAAGCCTGCAGAATTCGGGGCTGCCCAAGCACATTGCACTCGAAAAAAGTCAGCCTCACATACGCCTCGCCACTTGGAATCGCCTGTTGCGGGAATATTTCGAGGGACAACAGAGTCTTACCGCGGTTCGCCATGAACTGATTCAAGCTGGGCTCATCGAAGCCAATTCCGCCGGGTTCACTCCCGAAGCTTCCACAACCACTCAGGAACGCGCGCTGATGGAGCTCTACCAAGGTGCCCTGAGTGAAGAGTCCAGACGCTTTGATCAATCCAACTCGGGTACATTGGATCCGAACGCAAAAAGTCAGGCCGTGACTCTACAAATCGGTGCGAATCGACGCATTCGAACGCTCTTCGAGGAGAGTCTCAACTTTTCTAAAGTTTGGCGCGAACAACTCGCTAAGCCGGCACCCGTTCGAAGTTACGATGATTGCGTGGCCCGGGTGCGGGCCGCGGGCGCCCTCACCCACTGAGGGCGCTCAAAGACACTCAAAAGACGAACGGCTAGGAAATTTGGACTGCAAAATGTCCAAGAGCCATTCGCGAATGCGCTCTTCTTCCGCCTCCGGAACCGAAGAATTCAGCTCGTCGTTAAAACAGGTGAAAAAGACCTCAGGATTGTCGTTCTGTGCGTAGATTTTTTTCACATGCTCGAGATTTTGGGAAAGGGGCACATAACCCGACTCAAAATAGCGATGGTGGGGCACAAATTGGTTGGTGCCCAGGTGCCAATAGCGGTAGGCCGACCAGAGCATGTCGTCGGGGCTGCGAAAGCGAGCCGCCGAAGTGCGCGCGAATTCCTCGGCAAAAATCTGATTCACTTCGACCACGATGCGCTTCAAGAGCGGCTGTGGCACGTGCAAAAGGTGCATCAACGACGGACGATGTTCGAATTTCCCGGACTTCAGCTTTTCAATGTGAATTTGGTTGTAGGAGTTGAAGTTGTCGTCGTGATTGGGATGCACGAGAGGCAATTGCAGCATCCGCTCAGCGGTGAGCCCCAAATGCGACTCGACCTTTTCGAAAGTCTGCGAGAGAGCGTGACCCCAGGCAAACGTTTTGAGTTTGATGGGCCGGCGATCGTACAAACACACAAAATCCACCGGAAGCTCATTCTCAAAAAATCGCGTGGCCGGAGTGTTTTTCAAAAAGAACACGTCATCGTCAAAGAGCACAAATTTTTCGGCAAGTCCCGGGATCTTGTCGAGATGCGCCTGAACGGCATTGGAGTTGAAGGTGGGCAGGTGCGAAGGGTCCGCAAAGAGATCCTCATCGCGCACGATGTTGAGCTTGGGGTGGTCGGCATTGAGCCATACGGGCAGCGGACTCGGCGTGATGAGGTGAAGCTTTCGGAACCAGGGCGCGTGCTTTTCAAGGCTACGAAAGAAGTAGGGAAAGGTTCCCCAGTCGCGGATGCGTTTTTTGCTAGCCGCACCTTCGGGGTCGGTGAGATGGGCGGTGCCCGTGGCCTCGCGGATGTGGTGCTTTAAAAGTTCTTGGCGTGAAGGGTCGTTGCCGTCCACCCACAGCACCACGAAGTCGATGCCTTCGTCGCTCGCCGAGGTTTTCGTTTGCAAAAGTTCCGCCTATTCGTAATCCGCCGAAGAATCCTGGATCATCTCAGCAAGCTTGGCGCGCAGACGAATCACCGCCTGGGTATGCAGCTGCGACACGCGGCTCTCGGTAACGTCGAGGACTTGACCGATTTCCTTTAGGTTGAGATCTTCGTAGTAATAAAGAGACAAAACGATGCGCTGCTTTTCGGGCAGCTCTTCGATGGCCTTCGCGACCTGATCGCGCAGCTCCGCACCGGCGAGTTGATTCAGTGGGTTCGACTCACGGCTCGACTGCAGCACGCCGAGAAGGCTCTTTTTGTCGCCATTGGCAAAGGTGCCCGCTTCGTCGATCGAGAGCAGGGTGATGGATTTGCACTGGTTGAGGGCCTCTTGGAAGTCCTCTAGCGACATGTGCAGTTCGCGCGCCACTTCTTCTTCGCTGGCCGGACGACCGAGCTTTTGCTCGAGACGCTGAAAGGCGCGTTCGATGCCTTTGGCCTTTTCGCGCATCGAGCGCGGAATCCAGTCCTGCGCACGCAGTTCGTCGAGAATGGCGCCGCGGATACGGAATTCGGCGTAGGTTTTGAACTTGTTGTCGCGCGAGGGATCGTACTTGTCGATGGCGTCCATGAGGCCAATCACACCGGCCGACCACAAATCGTCGATCTCAATGTTCGCGGGCAAGCGCATGGCGATTTTCTGCGCGATGAATTTCACAAGCGGAGCGTACTCCTGCACGATTTTGTTTTTTTGCGGATTGGTGATCTTCTTCTTATTGGCTTTATATTTTTTGATTAAAGCTTCGTTCATGATCCAACCCTCTTTTCGTCATTGTCCCATAGGAACGAGGATTTTTGCCGTTTCGCCGAAGACAACAATTTGTCGCTGATGCGGTCCAGGGCGACGCCAAACATGGATTTGGGGGACTTGATGACGGCCGGTCGCTGCGCGCGCACGGCGTCACTCACCGAAGGATCCTCGGGAATGGACCCGAGGAAATCGATCGAGATGCTGAGAAACTGATCCGCGACATCGGTGATCTTTTTGAAAGCATCAAGCCCGTCAGCGAGCGAACGTGAACGGTTGACGAGCAGTTTGAAATGCTTTTCTTTGCGCTCTTCAGAGAGCACTTTGATTAAGGCATAAGCGTCCATCAGAGCTGTGGGCTCGGGATGGGTCACCACGACAATGTCGTGGGCCGAAGCGTTGAAGTTGAGCACATGGTCGCCAAGGCCTGGGGCGGTGTCGAAGATCACCACATCGTACTCAGTCATGGCACCCTTGAGGTGGTCAAAGAGCACCCGCTGCGAGAAGTTGTCCATGGCGAGCATCTTGCGCACACCGCTCGAGCTCGGCAAAAGGTCAAAACCGAAAGGGGTTTTGACAAAAACATCGAAAATCGAAGACTGACCGAACATGATGTCGTCGATGGTTTTCGCATTGTTGATGCCCAGCATGAGCGCGGCGTTCGCCAGGCCGATGTCCGCGTCGATAAGGAGGACACGTAGCCCCTTGGCGCCCATCAAGATGGCGGTGTTCACGGCGACGTTGGTTTTTCCCACTCCGCCCTTGCCGCTGGTTACTGAAATGACTCGCGTGGCGCCGCCCTTAGACGACGATATGGCTCTCAGACGATCCGCTTGATCCACAACTAAATTCCTCCCCCGGAAATGTTCAGCAAGAAGTCGGCAATGCGCTCTTTCGTGGCCACCTCAATGTCTTCGGGAACCCGTTGGCCCATGGTCAAATAGCTCAGGGGCATCTGGGTTTTGGCAGCGACGTTGAAGACGTTACCGTAGCAAGAGGTTTCGTCGATCTTTGTAAAGAGCAGGTAGTTCAAGTGGAAATCCTGATAGCGTTTGACGGTTTCCACGAGGTCCATGTCGCGCGTGGTGGCGGCCATGCAAAGGTGCACTTCCGTGCGAACCTGCGAAAGCGTGTCCTGTAGTTCGCGAATCTTGGCGATGTCCTTAGGGCCGTAGCCGGCGGTGTCCACCAGAATCACCTCTTCAGAGCCGAGCTGTGAGCTCAGCTGGTCGAGCGACTCCGCGTTAGGGCAAACTTCGAGCGGAATGCGCAGGATGTTCGCATAAGTCTGCAGCTGCTCGATGGCAGCGATTTTGTAGGTATCTGTGGTCGCCAGAATCACCGAACGCTTTTGGTTGAGCGAGAGTTCGGCGGCGATCTTGGCGAGGGTCGTGGTTTTGCCCACACCTGTGGGGCCAACAAAGGAAATGATCCTTGGGGTCGAGGGCACGCGCAGGCGCTCCGCGAGGGGCTTTGCCACGCGGATGCGCGACATCAGAATGCGCGCCAGGTGCAGCTTCAACACGCGCTCTTCGAGAACGTGTTCTTTGAGCATAATGGCCTTCACTTCGTCAGCCATGTTTTTAATAAGCTTCTCATCGATTCCGGCTTCCACAAGTGGCGCAAGCACGCGCGGGAGCACGCCGGAGTCCGACGACAAATTGCGACTTGCTGGGCGTGCGGCAGGCACATAACCCGAACGCAGCGAAGAGCGATCGCTCGAGCGTTGGCTGAGCATTTCGGCAGGCGACTCGTCGTCGGTGATGTCAATGTAGCGGCGGCTGGCGATGGAGCTGCGCGGCTGCGGCGCTGGGGCAGCGGGCGCTTGGTAATCATTTTCTTCTTCGAAGGCCTCTTCGGCGGCGCTGCGAGCTTGGAGCTCGCGCGTCAGACGAGAACCTGACAGTACGTCATAAGCTTGGACAATTTTTTGGGCAGGTTTTTGGTAGAGCCTGTCAATTTGTTGCGCATTCATGTTGCGCTCGGCAATTTTTTTACGGTCTAGTGCGTCGGGACTCACGGCAGCCGTGACTTCGACCGAAGCCGAGTTCATCAGGCCAAATCCGCTTTTTTTATTCTTAGTCTGAAGAATAATGGCCTCTGGGCCCAGCTCCCGCTTAATCACGCGAAGCGCTTCGGCCAATGTCGGCGCTTCAAACTTTTTTAGCTCCATGAATTCCCCCAAAAACGACTAAATCTTGTCAGTGACCCATATCGATGTTGCCAAAAGACCGAACGCGGAGCTTCGGATGAATCTCGTTATGTGACACTACTGAAACATTAGGCAAGAATCGGTCCAACATTCGTTTGACGTGGTGACGGATCATTGGCGTCACGAGAATAGCTGCGTGCACACCCTGACCGCCTAGCGAATCCATCTTGTTGTTGGTCGCCGGTACGAGACGTTTGATAAGTGTTGGGTCCGCAAGGAACTGCGTCGTGCCCTTATCTCCGGGCTGTACGGCATTGATGAGCTGCTCTTCGACATCTTTGGTGAAGGTCACGAGAGGAAGCTCTCCGTCTTCATTGAGCAAGCGAGAGGTGATGATGCGACCCAGACGAGCGCGCACGAGTTCGGTGAGCGCTGTGGGATCTTTGGTTTCGAGAACGCCATCACCAAGAGCTTCCAGAATCGAAACGAGATCGCGAATGGGCACTTCTTCACGCAGCAAGTTTTTGAAAACCTGCACCACCACGCCGAGCGAAAGCTCTTTGGGGATGAGATCTTCGACCACCTTGGGATGCGAACGCCTGACGATGTCAATGAGCGCTTGCACTTCTTGACGGCCCACGAGGTCCGAGGCGCTCTTGCGCACAACTTCGGTGAGGTGAGTGGCGATAACCGTAGAAAGATCGACCACGGTGTAACCCGCGAGTTGGGCCATCTCTTTGTTCTTTTCGGTGATCCAAACCGCGTCGAGTCCGAAGACGGGCTCTTTGGTATCAATGCCGTCCACAGGATCGGTGATGTCACCTGGATCCATGGCCATGAGCATGTCCACCATGAGCTCGCCCCGTGCTGTCTCGACCCCCTTCACCATGATGACGTACTCACCCGGTTTGAGTTCGAGATTGTCTTTGATATTCACCGTGGGTACCACGATGCCCAAATCTTGAGCGAACTGCTTGCGAATCGATTGTATGCGATCGAGTAGGTCCGAAGACGAGGTCGAAGTGCCTTCGACCACCGAAATGAGCCCATAGCCCACTTCAATTTGCAGCGTGTCCACTGAAGACGGTTCCACCGTCTTGTCTTTGGTCTCAAGGTTCGATTCGGCTGCCTGTTTGGCGGCTACCGCAGCGTTGTTCTCTTTGTTGCGCTTGAGGAGAAGGCCAAAACCAAGGCACATCATGGACAAAACAAAGAAGGGGAAGAAGGCACCGTTCAAAAAGATCCCGATCGAAAAAAGTGCGCCCGAGGTGATGTAAAAGACCTTTTCGTTGTTGAAGAGCTGCGCAGAAACCTGTTTGGAGAGCGTATCGCTTCCCGAAGCGCGGGTCACCACGAGACCAGCCGCGGTGGAAATCACGAGAGCCGGAATTTGAGATACCAGACCGTCACCCACCGTGAGTAGTGTGTAGTTCTTGGCGGCAGTGGCGATGTCGAGGTTCTTCTGCAGGGTTCCGATGATCAAACCACCGACAATGTTCACGATGGTAACAAGGATACCTGCAATAGCGTCACCACGGACGAACTTCGAGGCACCATCCATGGATCCGTAGAAATCCGCTTCGGCTTCGAGCTCTTTACGTCGGCGTTTGGCTTCTTGTTCGTTGATGATACCGGCGTTCAAGTCGGCGTCGATCGCCATCTGTTTACCGGGCAAAGAATCCAATGTGAAACGGGCCGCGACTTCAGACACACGACCCGAACCTTTGGTGATAACCACAAAGTTGATGATCACGAGAATCACGAAGACCACAAAGCCCACCACGTAGTTACCGCCCATGACGACTTCACCAAAGGCACCGATCAGAGATCCCGCGGCATCGCCGCCGATGTGTCCCTCGGACAAGATCAAACGTGTTGAAGCTACGTTAAGCGCGAGCCTAAAAAGCGTCGTGATAAGAAGCAGCGTAGGGAATACGGAAAAGTCCAATGGCTTTTCGGTGTAAATCGCGAGCATCAAAATGCCGAGGGCGATCATAAACGAAAGTACCAGAGCGAAGTCCATGACGATCGGGTGCATAGGAAGCACCATGATCGCGATCACCGCCATCACGGCCACGCCGAGCACCACGTCCGAGTTGCGGAAGACCACCTGCAGTCTAGCTAGAATCTGATCCATACCTTAGTTTACCTTCCCCTTAATGCGGTACACGTAGGCCAGAACTTCGGCCACGGCATTGTAAAATTCTCTCGAGATCATCTGGCCCACTTTGAGGGCCTTAAAGAGCGCTCGTGCGAGCGGCACGTTCTCAACGCAAGGCACGCCGTTATCGCGTGCAATTTGTTTGATACGCTCGGCCATATGGTCTGCGCCCTTGGCGACGATCTTGGGTGCCATCATTTGTTCACGGTCAAAAAGGATGGCGATAGCGATGTGTGTGGGGTTGGTGATCACCACGTCAGCGGTTTTTACGGCGTCGAGCATGCGTCGACTCGCCATTTGGCGCTGCATGGCACGGATACGGCCCTTGATGGCCGGATCACCTTCCAATTGCTTGCGCTCATCGCGGGCTTCTTGTTTGGTCATGCGGAGTCTTCGCTCGAACTGAAACTTTTGGTAGGCAAAATCGACAAGCGCGATGACGAACATCGCCATGGCTACGATCAAGAGCATGCGAAACATATGGGGGCCAAGGAACATCATGATCCCGCCTACGTTCATTGCCCAAATGTTGGGCACCTCACGCACGAGACCTGTAAAAAACGAATAGAGAGCGCCTAAGGCCACGCCGAGCTTGATAACCGCCTTGATAAGTTCAAAGACGCCGTTGAACGAAAAAATTCGCGAAAGCCCGCTCATCGGATTGAGTTTGTCGAGATCCGGCTCGAGCGATTTGGTGCTCCAAACAAAGCCCGTCTGCACGATGGTCGAAAGAATCGCCATAACAAATGAGCACACGCCGATGGGCAGCAAAATCAGCAGAAACGACTTCAGAGCAAAAAAAGTGATCGACGACACTGTCGACACAGTCCAGTCACGCTGCGAATATTCGCGAAGCTCTCCGAGCGAGGCCTCGAAAACCGAGGCCATGCCTTTCATCGACCAGCTAGAGAAGGCGTACATCGCGAGCAGCACGCAAAGAAGAATGAGAGCCGAGCTGAGTTCGCGCGATTGCGATACCCGACCTTCTTTTTTCCACTCGGCCCGCCTATGTTCCGAGGCCTCTTCTGTCTTATCATCTAGGTCTTCATCAGCCACGTATCACCCCGCACCTAGATATTTGAGCCAGGAGTACTGAAACTCCTGCTCAACTTTAAAGAGTTCTGTGAGCGCATCGCCATACATCGGCGAGAGCATCGTAAACACGAGCACCCCCACCCCCAAAGTGATGGGAATGGAGACGATCCACAGGTTGATCTGCGGAACGAATTTCGAGAGCACCCCGAGACCCGCTTGCAGCAAAAGAACCACGACCACCATGGGGGCCGAGAGTTTGAGCATCCAGGCAAAAAAGGTCGAACCGGTCTCAATCCAAAACGCTGTTCCACGTTCTGCCGAACCGAGCGCGGAGATGGCGTCGTTCATGTTCACTAGGTACGAATCCTTGAGAGCGCTGAGGATCATGTGATGACCGCCCACGCTCAGAAAAATCAAAATGGCCATCCAGTTCAGGTATTCTGCCCACGAAGAAGAATCCTCGCCGATATCGGGAGAAAGCACGCCGCCCATCGAAAACCCCATCTGAGTTCCGACCCAGTGAGCCGAGGCGATGACCGAAGAAAAGATCCAGCGCGCGACAAGACCCATGCCCACACCCACGGCAAACTCCATGACCACGCGGGAGAATATTTCCGAAACGAGCGGCAAATTGGACGCAGACCACTGCGGCAGCGTGGGACCCACTGCCGGATAGAGAGCCACGGCGAAGGCCATGGTGCAAAACACCTTGACCATCGCGGGGATCGCCGTGTGAGCGTAAAAGGGAAAGGCCACGAAGAGGGCAGCCACGCGCACGGATATCAACGCTATCGACAAGAGATAGGTGAACATCGCGTCGCTAGGCACAAATCCCTCCGGCTACCTTAAGTAAAGATCCATATTCGAATAAATTTCGGTCGTGAACGAAGCGAGCACGCGCAGGATCCACGGCCCCATCAAAAGCAGGGTGCCGGCAACAGCGAGAATCTTCGGGATGAAGGAGAGCGTCGCTTCGTTGATCTGCGTGAGAGCCTGAAAAATCGACACCGCAAGACCCACCACTAGGGCCACCAGCAAAATTGGTCCGCCCACGAGCAGCATGGTTTTGAGTCCCTTTGCTCCGAGGTCTAGTACCCACAAATCGTTCATAAGATCCCCCTGCCTTTAATTTTTTAGGCAAAACTTTTAACGATAGAACCCACAATGAGCTGCCAGCCATCGACGAGCACGAAGAGCATCAGTTTGAACGGCAGCGAAATGATCACCGGAGGTAACATCATCATACCCATGGCCATGAGCACCGAGGCGACAACCATGTCGAGGATGAGAAAGGGCAAATAAACGACAAAGCCCATTTGAAAGGCCGTCTTGAGCTCGGAGATCATAAAGGCGGGCACAAGGGTGAAAAAAGGAACTTCTTCAACCGACTTCACTTTGGCATCGTCACCCGTGAGACGCATCATGAGTTCGACGTCTTTACCGCGAGTGTGCTTGAGCATGAATTCTCGGATCGGCTTTTGCGCCGCCGCGAGGCCTTCTTGCTGCGTGATCTTGCCGTCCATATAAGGAACGACCGCGTTCTGGTGCACCGCCGAAATCGTCGGCCCCATCACGATAAAGGTTAGAAACATCGCCAGGCCTACGAGTAGTTGGTTCGGGGGCATAGAGTTCGTGCCCAGGGCTTGGCGCAAGAACGAGAGAATCACGATGATACGCGTAAACGATGTCATCATGATAAGGATCGCCGGCGCCAGCGAAAGCACCGTGAGGAGCACGAGCACTTGCAGAACACCCACCACTTCTCCGGGCTGCGAAGTCTGCTTGACTCCCAGCTGCAGGCTCGGAATCGCGAGCTGCGCATGCGCGCTCGTTGCCCAGACTCCGAGAATCACGATGAGAATCGTTAGAAGTGGTTTGAGGTGCTTCATACGCGCGACATGCCTTTAAAAGAAGATTCGAGTTCCTTGGCGAAGCTCGCTGAGTCTTTGATTTCGGTGGCCGGTGCCCCTGAAGAACGGAACGCACCGCCACTCGAAGAGTCGAAATCGTCCCAATCGGTGAGCAGTGAGATGCTTTGATTTGTGACGCCCAGCAGGAGCTTGCGGTCTTCGACGCGTACCATGTAGAGCGTCTTTTGGGGCCCGATGGTGAAGAACGAGATCACTTCAAAAGTGCTCGCCTTGCCAACCTTGCCTTTGGAAGTACCGATCTTGGCCTGAGCCTTTTTGAAAACCCATACGCAAGCGGCGAATACCAGGAGCACTGCCCCCAGAGCCGTCACCATTTTAAAAAGTGTTCCTGCTAACGACGCGTCCATAGCCCTACCCCAATTTCTCGATTCGCTCGACGGGCGAAATGATGTCCGTCAGGCGTACGCCGAATTTTTCGTTAACCACGACCACTTCACCGCGAGCGATGAGTTTGTCGTTAACCAGCACTTCGAGAGGGTCACCGGCAAGCTTCGAGAGTTCGATTACCGAACCCTGACCGAGCTTAAGCAGATCGTTCACGATGATTTTCGCGCGACCGACCTCAACACTGAGCTTGAGTGGAATGTCGAGAATAAGGTCGAGTTTTTCCGCACCCTTCTCGGCAACGCTCGGTTCTTCGGGTTCCGCGGCGCTTTCTAATTGTTCGTCTTGTACATCATTTTCATCAACCATTTGCTATTCCCCCGTTGCCCTTAAATAAACTCATCAAAGTCTTCGACCACGGCTTCAGCCGCTTGTTCGAGCTCTGCTTTCTTACGCAAGAATTCTTTGTTCGGATTTTCTACGATCTCCGTTACCTGAATCGCGCGCGAACCGCGGCTCGATCCAAAAAGACCTCGGAAACGCGTCACACCCTCAACCTCGACCGCGAGCTCTGCCGATGCGTCTGTCTGCAGAGGAAGCACATCGCCGAGCTTGAGCTCCAGTATGCGCTTTAGTGGAACCGTATTAGAACCGAGTTCGACCCTGACGTTGAGGTCGGTTTCTTCGAGATGGCGTACCATCATTTGAGCCCAATAATCGTCGCGTTCGATAACCTCTTGCTGGAAACCGCTGAGCAGCTTCTGGCGAATCGGCTCCAAGGTAGAGAATGGGATCACGATCGAGAGGGAACCCGAGACGTTCTCGAGCTCGATGGTGAGCGTGGTCACGATCACAATGTCCGAAGGGGGCACGATACCCACGAATTGCGGGTTCGTTTCGGTACGAAGGAAGTTGATCTTCATCGGCGTTACAGGAGCCCAAGCCTTCTCTAGATCTTCAAGGGCCGACTTCACAACGCGACGAACGATAGAGAGTTCGATCGTGGTGAATTCCTTGCCCTCATTCTTTTGGTAGGGACGATCCGTGCCGCCCAAAAACGAATCGATAAACGCGTAGGCGAGCTTGGACTCAAGCACCACGATGCCATTGCCACGCAGAGTTTCGAAACGAACGATCGACATACAGCTCGGCAGCGGTAGGGTGTTCGTGAACTCGCCGAACTTCATAGAATCCGTGGCAGCGATGCTGAGGGTCGCGAGCTTGCGCAACTGGCCCGAAAGATTCATGCGGAACGCGCGAATGAAGCGTTCGTACACGATATCGAGGGTCGGCATTCGCCCGCGGATAACCTTATCCTGCGACGCAAGGTCATAAGCGATCACATTGTTGCTGGCCGTACTGTCACCTTCCGGATTGGTATCGACCTCTTTATTGACGACCGCGTTCAGTAGCGCATCGACTTCTTTTTGGGATAAAACCTGACTCATCGTTCCCCCGTCTCCGCCTATTGAATGATAAATTTCTCAAAAAGGACGCTCTTGATCTCGCCCTTCGTGAGGTATCCGTTAATTTTATTACGAATTTCTTCGCGCAAGAACTCACGACCGTCGGCCGTAGAGATCTCGTCGAGAGTTTTGCTCGAGAGCAATACCACGATGAAATCTCGAACCTTGGGCTTAGAGCGCTCGATTTCTTCTTTGACAAAGGTGTTGGTGACTTCGATCGCGAGGTCCACGATGGCAAAGTGCTGGGTGTCCGCATCGGCGAGGTTTACCGTAAAGGACTCCTTGATGTAGTTGGTCTCTTCGGGGGCAGCGCCTTCGGGTTTGTGGGCCGCGTCGTGATCAGATTCTTTTTTGATGTCGCTCAGGGTGGGCTCGTGAGCGCGTTCAGCGTTCTTCTTGAAAACAAAGAAAGCGACGGCCACCAGCGCCAAAACGTTGATGACGAGCGCCACAAAAATGATCTTTGGATTGACGCCACCGCCGGCGTTTTTTGACGCCCCGTCATCTTTTTTCTGTACCGCGGCTTCTTCCTGAGTCTCCGCTTCGCCTGCTTTGTTGTCTTCGGCCACTTGATGTCCCCCTCAGTCCGTTTTTTGTCATTTGGTGACAAAAAAGCGCACACCTTCAAAGGGATTGAAGCAATACACATGCCATTAGTGAACGACGAAACTTTGTCGGGATTATTCGTCAGGGAAATGACGAGGAGGGGGACGGGTATAGGTAGCGGGTTAAGGAACTAGGTTCTTTCGAAGAGAACCTAGTTCCTTAACCCGCTACCTAATTTATTAACGTTTCAGGTTGATGATGTCTTGCAGCAGCTCGTCGCTCGTCGAAATGGTTTTCGAGTTCGCTTGGAAGTTACGCTGGGTCTGAATCATCTGTACGAATTCGTGGGCGAGGTCGACGTTCGAGGCTTCGAGGCTCTTGGCGAGAATGTCGCCACGACCCGCTTCACCGGCGCGACCGATAAGGGGTTGACCCGATTTCACCGCTTCTTTGTAACGGTTCTGACCGAGTTTGTAGAGACCTTCGTTGTTCTCGAAGCGGCCCAGGGCGATGTAAGCAAGAGGGCGAGTGACGCCGTTGCTGTACGAGCCCGAAACCATGCCCTTCTCGTCGATCGAGAAGTTCGAGAGCGTGCCGGCCGTGTAGCCGTTCTGGGTTTGCTTGAAGACTTGCGAATCCGAACCGTAGTGGGTGGTTCCGTCGAGACCAGTACCGTTACGGGTGATGATCGAGTCACCGAAGTAGAAGTCCATCTTTTGGTTCTCGGAAGCGCCCTTGAACGAGAGGTTCGAATTCAGAAGTTCGTCCGATGCCAATTTGCCGTCGGGGGTGAAGGTCAGTTTGCCCGAAGCCACTTCTTGTTCCACGCCTTCTTGGCCGTTTTGAAGTTCGGCACCGTCAGCGAGACCGTGCCAGCTCCACTCGTACTCACCGGTTTTGTAGAAGTACACGTTCAACGAGTGGCTCGATCCGGCAGTGTCGAAGATTCGCAGGGCGGTGTTAAAATCCGCAGTCTTCTCGGCAGTTTCGATCGAAAATTGCTGAGGGTTGATAGGTTTACGCACGTCCATGTTCGCATTGATGCGAACTTGTTCGGTGCCCTTGGCGGGAATCGTGTTCGAGGTGAACTCAACGTCCGAGAGTTCAGCATCAATCTTTTCGCTATCCGGATTCACACGGTAACCTTGGATCTTGGCACCGTCGGCGGTGGTAAGGCGGCCTTTCTCATCGAAACGGAACGAACCGTCACGCGTGAAGGATACCGAACCATGGTGATCTTTCAGAACAAAGAAACCGTTGCCGCGAATCGCCATGTCGGAATCGCGCTCAGTTGGAGTGATGTTACCACCTTCGAACATGGTGGTTACGGCGTTGAGGTGAGTACCGCGGCCGATTTGGTTACCGCCCAAGATACCTTTGAGGTTCGTGGCGATCACGTCCTGGAACTCACCGCGGCTGGCTTTGAAACCCGTGGTCTGGGCGTTGGCGATGTTGTCACCGATGATGCTGAGGTTGGTGCCCATAGCGCGCATGCCCGAAACACCGGTTACCATTGATCCTAATACTGACATATAAAATCCCCCTAAAAATCTTTTAACTTTTTTAATGGGATCGAAGAAGTGGATCTCGTCAATCGATCGGAGATCCTAGAGAATTCGCAGTAGTCGACTGCGGCCATTCGTTTTTTTTCTTCGGTCCCTATTTCTTTAACTCTGTTTAAATCATTATCGTTGAGTCTATGTTCGTAAATACGTTCTCTTTGAGCGAATCGCGATCTATCGCCGTGATCACCGTATTGTTCGAAACGCTTACTAAGAAAGCTCCCTTATCCGAGAGGATCAAAGATTCTTTGGAACCCTTGGCTTGTACTTTCTTCACCGCTTCCTGAAGTTGGGCCATGTCCTCAGCGTTGAGGTCGATGTTCCTGCTCTGCAGCCTGGATTTGGCGTGGGCAGAGAACTTGAGGCCTTCTTCGAGTTTCGGTTTCGTCGTTTCGGCTAATCGGTCATTCAATACATCCGCAAACGTACCGCTTTGTCCGACTTTAGCTCCCGATTCTGGTCGAGCCCCGGGTTGTTGCTGTTTGATCTTGGATATTTGATCAAGCAGTACCGATTGGGCG
>DATLIP010000022.1:0-41376 GCA_035539375.1 Bdellovibrionota bacterium
TGATCTGGGCGAGTTTCCACTGCGCGAGTTGCAGAATCTTTTCGCCGGTCAGGAGCGTCACCTTGTTCGCGTCGAGCCCCAGGCCCTCGGCCCCGATCACCTTTTCGAGGTCGCGGTAGGCGGAGTAAACGTCGCCCTGGGTTTTTTCTATCGAGAGGCGTCCGAGTTCGACGTCGGCTTCGAGGAGTTGGTAATCGCGCTGGTTCTTGAGGCCCTGGCGGAACTGGCGGTTCACGATGTCGAACTGCTGTTCGAGCAGGGCGAGTTTTTTGCGGGCGGCGCTGAGCTGGTTCTCGCGCGTGCTGCACTCGACGAGGGCTTTGATCACTTCGAGCGACATGACTTCACGCGCGTGCTGGGCGCTGAGGCGCATGCGATCGCGCTTGGCCTGACCGCGGGCAAATTCCATCCAGTGCTGACCGCCGTTGAAGAGCGTTTGCTCGATCACGAGGCCCGCCTGCGAATTCCACTGGGTGCTCGGCTGAAATCGGTAGAGGTTGGTGGATTCGAAGCTGAGCTTGGGCAGGAGTTTCGCGCGGGCGGTGTCGACGTCGGCTTCGGCCTTGTCGTATTCCGTGCGGCTCTTGGTGAGTTCAAAGTGGTTCGTTTCGGCGAGGCTTACCAGATCGGCGATCTTGTACACCGTTTTGGTGGGCGCGGGAGCTTCGCTCGGCGCCGCGCTCGCGTCCGGTGCGGGCGTTTCGGCGACGGGCGGCGTGGGGGCGGGAGCGTTTTCGGCGCTCGGCGTCTCTGCGAAGCCGGTGCGGGCCGCGAGGTTTAGCGAAAGGATCGCGAAAGCGCATAAAAAACGAGCGTTAGGCTTAGTACAAATCATAGTGCAGAGGCCCTATGGCTTAGCACGATCGGAGCCTAGGTTTCTAATAAAATGCTAATCTGAAAATGGCTTCGACGCGCCAATGAGAAAAGTTGGATTTGAGGGGGTTCCCCTCTGAGTCCAAAATGTCACCACTTGCCGTGTAAGAGGTGCCCAAAAACGTCCCTGATTGGGTGGCCGACCAGGTGCCACCGAGATCGTAGACGTAGAGGGCGCGCAGAGCGAGGGCCCAGAGGTCCCCGATATAGGCTTCGCCAAAGATGCCGGCGCCAAAGAGCGCGTGGCTAGAGCTCGCGTGTAGCTTTTGCGCGGCACCCCCGGAGCTCTCAAAGCTGTGCACCACACGTCCGGAGAGGTATTCGGCGTTCAGCACCAGGCCAGCACGCAGCTGGTCGCCGGCCAGCATGGGCATGTCGAAATCGAGGCCCCCGCCAACCCCCTTAAAGCGAGTGGTGCCGCTGCCGTCCGTGCCGCCTTCTATCGTCCACGTCGAGCCGAAGCTCGTGAAATAGCGCAAATAAGTTTCGAGCGTGAAGTTGGGATCCCGATAATAAAATCCAAATCGCGCGGGAATCACATAACCCGAGCCGGATTGGTAGGTGCTGCCTGCGGGCACGGTGGCCTTGACGAGGTTCCAGCCGTTGCCCACCCAGGCCGAAATCTGTCCGGCGTAGGCGCCGCCCAGGCTGGTGCCGAAATGCGGTTGGTTGAGAGAGGTGAGGTAGGCGCGTGCGGGAGTGGCGGTGGTCGCGGCGGCGAGGGCCAGCATGGCGAGCAGGGGCGACGAGCGGAGACTCCTCATGAGGATAGTTTAGCGCTTAGAAGCGGCTAGAGGGTGCCAATATGATGGCGTCCATCCACGAGCCGATGTTGGCCGGAATGCCGGTGTCGATCCAGGCGCGGATCTCGTCGCGCGCCTCCGAGGACTCGAGCGAGGCGAGCACCCGCAGCCATGGGCGATGACCGCTGGTGCGGGGGTCCTGAATCTCTCGCAAAAAGACCCAGATCCACGGATTAAAGACCGATTCGGGGCCCGCGATGGTGTCGAAGGCTTTTTTAAAGGGCAGGATGCGTTTTTCTCGATCGATCCAGTAGGAGCCTGTCTTGACGAGCGAAGTCATCTGCTTGAGGTGAAAGTGCGAGGCGGGCGAGGCGAGAGCGTCGTGGCAGAGGGCGAGGATTTGGTAGACAAAGAGGCCGTGGGATTTTTGGTTTTCGAGCACGGCAGAGACCCACGCGAGTTCGCTGGCGCGCGCGTCGCGGATCATGTGGAAGACGGTGATGAGTGTGGACGCAAATCGCGCCGCCGTGGGATCGTACTCATGCAGCAGGTGCGAAATCGACGAGATGATGCCGGTCTTTTGCAGATTCACAAGAAAGACTTCGGCTTCTGAGCGCGGCAGTCCCGCGGCGAGCGCTTTCATAATTTCGCTCCAAGCAAAAAGTTCGTTTTCCACGCGCATCGCGATCGTGGCGTCGAGAATCGTCAGGGCGTTTGTCGCCTTTTTCCACAGCTTGCCGTGACGGGCAAAGGGCGTGCGCTCTAGGGCCCAGAGCGCGGTCTGGAGTTTTGACTTGGCATTGGTGAGCACGATCGCCAAGTCACCGGGCGCTTTGGCATCGAGGATCTGTCCGATGATCCACTCGCGAATCATGTCGTAGGGCGTTTCCCAGAGAAGAATGTCGAGTGCGCTCAGCATGCCGATCTTCGCCGGGCGCGTGAGCGTGAGGCCTTCTTCATCGGAGCGGAAGAGCTGCACCGAGACTCGGCGTCGGGTGAGGTTTTTTAGCTCGGTGAGGATCTTGGCGCCGCGATGCGGATCGGTGAGCACCCGCTGCACGGGAGCCCACTTGCTCGGATCACGGAACCATTGCTGCCACACGGGGCTGCTGAAATCGTTGTTCACGAGGCGGAAGGGGATGCCGAGATCTTTGCGCAGCTCTTCACTCTCGGGTTGATGCTGGGGGGCGCTGCGCAGCCACGCGTAAGTTTTGTGAATCTGCTCGTCGCTCGTGAGCTCCCCAAAGGGAAAATTGCGCACGAAATGTTCGATGGGCAGGCGCAGTCCTTGCAACTTGTTCATGCCCTCGGCCCATAGGGGCAAAGCGCTCGCGCCGAAAAAGCCCTGGCCGAGCCAGCGGCCCGGTTGTTCGGGGTCGCGCAGCAAGAAAAACAGCGGTGAGGCTTTTTCTTGGCGCATGAGAGCTGTGGTGAAGGGGATCTTCTCGCCGCGACTTTGCAAACAACTCCAGAGTTCTTGGCTCGAAGGGGATTTGAGGCATTCCAAAAAACGCGCCGACTTGGGCAGCGCGCCCGCGATCGGTGAGTTGCCGTAGGTGAGCAGGCGATCGGCGATGCTCGGCACCGCGGGCACCGCGAGCGGCGAGGGCGGGCGGGGAGGACGAATGGTAGAGACGGCGCCGCGGATTTTGATCACGCGCAAGAGGCTGGACATCTTTTGGTGCGCGCCGCTGGCGACGAAGGTGGCGAGGGTGTCGAGAAATGAAATGCGGTGCTGCTGGGCGCCCGAGGACCATTCGTCGATCACAGGGCGTGGGACGCGAAACTTTTCCCAACTCACGCGGCGGAACATCTCCACATGAGTGGTGATCTCGTCCGGCGTCATCTGCTGCGCCCACTGTGCGAGCACGCGCAGGTAGGCGGAGAAGGCGCCGGGGGGAGCGCTGTGCGCGAGCGTGAGCATGTGGTTGAGCTGGCTAAAGAGGCGCGTGAACTCCACCTCACTCAGTGTGATGGTGGACTGAGACCACTGGCGCAAGAGCGGAATGAGGGCGCGTGTGGAGCCGTCGGCGATGTCGAGCACCGGTGCAAAAACTTCGGAGTGCTGGCGAACGAAATAATCGAGTGCGGCATGTGTTTCGGTGTGCGTGGGGATATCCTCGGCGCGGCAAAAGCTCTGCAGCAGTCCGTAGGACTGAGCGAAGGTGCGGCCAAAGGTGACAGGATCGTCTTTGGTGCCCACGAGCAGCGACCAACCCGAAGAGATCAGAGAGGTGTCTTTGCGATCGGCCTCGAGCTTGAGACAGTCGAGAGGTTCGATGCCGCGCAGAAGAAAGCCCTTGAGGGCGGGATCGCGCGAGAAGTCGATGTAGATTTTGGTCAGGCGCTCAAAGATCTTGGCGCGCTCGGCGTCGTCTGCGGCGCGCAGTTTTTCCATCAGCGTGATCAGCGCGTCGATCGAGTCGCTCGGCACACTGGCCAGGATGGCCAGTTGTTCGGTGAGGATCTCCGGGCGCAGGCCCGATTGGGTGTCGAGTGCGGCGCGCGTCCAGCTGATCCACTCCGGCCAGTAGCGCTGCACTGTGGGGGGCACCGCCAGTGAGAAGATGTGCAGAGTTTTGCCGAAGGATTGGGGCACTGAGTCTAAAAACTCAACCAAATCGTCGCGACTCGCATCGTCGAAGGACTCGTTGAGCCAGCGCGCGGTGGTGTCGAGGGGCTGGGTTTTGAAGCTCGGCATGAGCTTGGCGTCGAGCCCGCGACCTTGGGCACTACAGGCGAGCAACGAGGTGAGGAGTTCGGAAGACCAGGTTTTGGCCGAGGGAAACTCGCGTTTGACACTGCGGCAGGTGTCGCTTTCGTGCGTGCGTGGGCTTTCGCTGGGGGCGATTTTGAGGCCGCAACCCGCCAGCGCGAAGGCCGCCAGAAAACCTAGCGACGCCGTGAACTTTTGTATGGATTGAGCCCTCGCCATCCGCCTATTGGTTTAGGGAATTTTTTCTTAGGCTTCAATCGAATTTCTGACGCAAATAAATGAGTTGCCCTAAGTTAGGCTAGAGGGGATGGGAAATCTCCGGGGGCTCCGCAACGGTCTTTTGTTTTTGAATATAGCTATTCTTTGGGGGGCCGGCGCCACGACCACACTCCCTATGAATTTGCAGAAGCTCTCGCAGCGGGCGCAGGCCGTAGTGCACGGAACCGTAACCTCGGTCGAGCTCGAGGACGGCGTGCGCGTGGCGCAGGTCAAGGTTGACGAGCGGGTGCGAGGCGTTTCGGTTCCGGATACGCTGCGCGTGGAACTCCTGCAGCGTGCCTCGCGCGCGGGGGGATGGGTGGAGCGCGTGGGCGGTGCGGTAGAGCTGCGCCCCGGCGAAGAAGTGCTGCTTTTTGTAAAACAATCTCCGCAGACAGGGCGCTGGGTGCCCGTGGGTCTGCAGCAGGGCAAATACCGCGTGGTGCACGACCGCTATGGCGTGCGCCGGGCGCTCTCGTGGCGCGACGCCAACATCAATCACGTTTCGGACGCCGATCTTCTGACCTCCGCCCGCTTTGAAGCCTCGCGCCGTGCGGGTCTTGTGAGCGCGGCGAACTTGGGCCTCTCCGAAAAGCAGGTGGAGAGCCTGAGCTCGCTCAATGATCTCATCAATCAGGTTCGGGGGTACGCACCGTGAAAAAACTCATCGCCCTTTCTTCGCTCGCCCTCGTGGCCACCGCGGCTTTTGCGCACGTTCGTCAGCGCTCGTTCTATCAGTACGACGAGGACAACGTCGACAAGGGCGGGGTAGAGGCCATCATCCGCTGGACCTCGTCGCTCACTCTCAAAATGCATCAATTCACGGGCTGCCTCAGTGCGGGCTCCGGGATTTCTTTTGACGGCACCTCGGGCGGTTGCACGGGCGATGCGCACACGATGATGGGCGAATCGGTAGCTCAGTGGTTTGGAACGAGCGCCATGGGCATCGCTCCGGATCTCGACCTTGTGCTCGACGGCGACGACAACCCCGTGGCGACCACCTCGGCCTGTGAAACCACCACAGATCGCGAAGCCGACGGTGTGAACAACATCGTCTTCACTTCCAAAATCAACACGGCGTGCGCCAATTCCATCGAAGTCTACGACGGTGTGATCGGTCTCACACGCGTGCGCTATGCGCTGACAACGGGCCAGATCGTCGAAGCGGACATTCAGTTCAACGACAACGATTATCGCTATGTCTCCACCGCCAACGACCTCGACAACACCCCTCCGCGCGTGAACCTTAAAGATGTGGCGGTACACGAGTTGGGTCACCTTTTTGGTTTGGACCACTCCTCTTCGCGCACCTCGACAATGCTCTTTGCGGTGTCAGACGGCATGAACAGCGCTTCGTCGGACGACGTGTCGGGCATGTGGTCGCTCTACCAAAATGCTAGCTCGGGTGTGGGCTCGCTCAAGGGCTCTCTTACGCTCAACGGCGCTCCCGTCTTTGGCGTGCCGATCTATGTGCTGAACGCGCGTACGCTGCAGATGGTTTCGAGCGAGATGAGCAACCTCGATGGCGCTTTTGAATTTTGCGGTCTGCCCGAAGGCGATTACATTGCCTACGCGAGCTCTTATCGTCCCGCATCTTCGAACATTCACGAATACTATTCGGGATTCGATGGTTACGCTCCGCAGGACGGTGGCCTTTGCGCCAACCCCGGCTGCCAGCGCATGAACACCTCGATCAAGCCCTCGTGGTTTGTGAGCTCCACAGCGCCGGACTTCGGCAAAAACATGAACGTCTTTTCGGTTTCGGGCGGCACCGCCAACCGCTACCTCAATCTCAAGGCCAGCACGAGCGCTGTGAGCATCGCGCCAATCGGCACGGGCGAATCGGATTTGGAGCTCGATGTGCCGCGCCTGATGACCTTCCGTTCGGCGGACATCGGCGCCGCGGCTTCGGGCGCGCTCTCGGGCCGCAACGACTACCTCGTGACGGCGCCCGCTTCGGGCGAGCTCACTGTGAAAATTGCCTCGCTCTCGCTCTACACACGCCTCGTGCTCACGGCAACGCTTCTGGATCCCATTACCGGCATCGCTCCCGTAGGGCCCACCTGTAACGATACCGCAGCGGTCACTACGGAAGGTGCCGACGGCGAGCTCGAGTGCACGGGCCTCACGCCCAGCACCGAGTACAAGATCCGCGTGACGGCTTCGGCCATCACCTGCGGCGCCGTGCCCGGCAACGAGGGCGGCTGCTTGACCTCGGCAGGCGAAGTGGCTTCGACCCCCACGCCTTATTACCTGATCAACGTCTACGACCCGACCTCTTCGGATACGGGACTAGCGACCACGTCACTTTCGACGAGCTCGCTCGCCTCGAGCAGCTACTCGGACTTGCCCTCGTGCTCCAATGGAACGACAGAGATTGCCAAGAAAGACGAGCCGGCTTGCTGCGGCTCCATCGGAGGCCATGGTATCGATGCCGGCAAGTCGCTGTGGCTGGGGCTTGTGATGAGCCCGCTGACTTGGGTGCTGCTTGCCATTGCCATCGCGCGACTCCGTCGCCGAGTTCAGACCGCGTAGGGAACATTCACCTTATTGTACGCGGCTCTGGTGTGGGACTTTTTTAAGCATGTAGTAAATCGAGGGAATGTTGATTTTGTAATGGGCAAAATCAAAAAGTTCATACCCGGTGAAGGGCTCGGCTTTCACATTTTGCTTGATCTCTTCTAAGCCCTTGCCGCGTTTGATCTCATTTTGCACATTTTCTAAGAGATGCTTTAGGTAATTTTCGGCGAAAACCACGGCAGCCATGCCAGTGGGGCGGCCGTGTCCCGGTACGATGGTCACGTCCTTGGAAACCAGTGCGCGAAGCTTTTTGTAGGTGGCCAAACGAGTCTTGGCGTCATCGTCGAGTAGCCACGGCAGCGCGGGCGCCTCGGCCCCTACGGAATTTCCTGCCCAAATCACATTTTCGGCTTTGAGCCACACGTAGAGTTCGCCACCGGCGATGCCCTCACTAAAGTCGATGACGTTAACTTCCTTGTTTCCCAAGTTGACGCTCAATTGCGAGCCTTCGTCGATGATCAGATCGGCAGGTTTCGGGGCCGCTTTCTCAATCCCTCGGCCTGCGCCCAAAATGGCAATCGAATTTGAGATTTCTTCTTTCAGACCGTTGAGATGTTTGAGCTGCGTCGCGCGGTGCTGAATGATTTTGGTCTCGGCGGGGAGCCACGTGTTTCCAAAGCTGTGATCACCGTGGTTCCCGGTGTTCACGGCATACAAGATGGGCTTCGAGCTTTGTTTGCGAATCAAAGCCATCAGTTGGTCGTAGAGACGTTTGGTGAGCATGGTGTCGATGATGAGAATGCCCTTGTCGCCGATGACAAAGCCCGAGCTCGTGGCCATGGCTCGAGCTTCGGGAGCCTTTTTGTCCGCATCCTTTTCGTAAACGGCAAAGACGTCAGGAGCAACTTCTTTAGAGATCAGTTCTACGGTGTTCGAGTCCCAGATCGGATGGCTCTCGTGGGCCTGAACCATGCTCACAAAACTCGTGGACAGTATTAAGAGTGCAGAAGTTAAAGATTTCATGAATAAGTTACCTCTCGATGCAGTTTAGGTGAATTTGGGTGTAGGGCAGGTCGCTATAGACTCCGCTCCATCGATTCGAATCTTCACTTGGCTTCAATTCAAAGGAGACTTCTTGCGAGCCTTCGTCGCCCGATGGAAAACCCCCGATGGGCGTGACCGT
This sequence comes from Bdellovibrionota bacterium, assembly GCA_035539375.1. Classification (GTDB taxonomy): domain Bacteria; phylum Bdellovibrionota; class UBA2428; order UBA2428; family UBA2428; genus DATLIP01. The sequence continues at coordinate 8,294 of DATLIP010000022.1, forward strand.
GTAGCCAGAGATGCGGTTTTCTTCGAAAGTGTAGTCATTTTCGAAGCCGATTTTGTTGATAGGAGCGCTGTAGAACTTTTGCAGGGTTCGCCAAACCACGTGGTCTGGTTCCCGAACCTCGATGCTGGCTTGGCTAGGAGTGGCGTTGACTCGAATTTCTTCGTATTCGTCAGAGCCTTCACAGGCAAAGACCCGAGTGTCCATGGCCAATGCTGAAATAGATCCGCAGGCAAAGCTCAGTGCCACTGCTAAGGAACAGATTTTTTGGACAAGATTCATGGTTTCTCCTTAAGACTTGATGCGAAGCTAAACCGGGGGTACATGATCTGTATATCAGTATAAAAAGAACAAGACGTGAGGTTTTTTAGAACATGATTACGCTAGATCGGCTAAGGTATTTTGTCGCAGTAGCCCAAACCGAACATGTAGGGCGAGCGGCCACCACAATGCATATCAGCGGTAGTGTGATCAGTGCCGCCATCAAGGACTTAGAAGAGTCCCTTGGCTATGCGCTCTTTGTGAGAAGCAACAATAGAATCAAAATCACGAACAGTGGAAAGGTGTTGCTAGAAAAAGCACAGCAAATTTTAGACGACGTCGCGAGCATTGAAAACCCTAAAGGTGAATCTACGCAATCCCTTCGGGGACATTACAAAATTGGAGCCAGCCATTTTTTAATGCAGCAGATGCTGGTTCCAGCTCTACTCAAGCTTAAAAAAGCCAATCCACAGCTCACCGCAGAATTGGTTTCTCTGGATTCGGGCCTGGCCCTTTCTCAGGTCAGGACTGGTATCCTCGATGGAGCCTTGGTTTTTAGGTCCTCCTACCATGAAAAAATATCGGAAACCTTGCTGCACGAGGGTCATTTTGAGGTTTTCTTAAGGTCAGAGCATCCCATCTTTCGTTTGCCTCACCGGCGTTTGGTCGAAGAGCTTAATAAGCTTCCTTCTGTTTCGTTTCGCACTGCTACGGGGGCAAATTTTTGGGAAAACCACCCGTCCTTTTCAAAGCTAGGCATTAAGCCAGATCACCAATTTTTTTACGATGATAGCGAGACGGCGCTCAATTTGCTGCGCAAGACGCAGGGGTGGGCCTTTCTGCCGAATGTCATTGGGATGAACAAGTCAAAGGTGAGGGCGCTCAAAATCACAGATCGAGCCAGCGCACCGGTAAACATTTCGCTGGTGAGGAATGGCGAAGCGAGATCTCTCAATTTTTTTGAAAAGCTTGAAGGGCATTTGCGCGAAATGCTGCCGGACTTTTAGAAGTTTGGATCGTAAGGTGAGGGCGTCTTGGTGCGCACGGGATAGCGTTCACGAAAATGCGGCGGCACAAAGGCCGGGCCGAAGAGGTCCTGGAGTGCGATGTAGGCGTCGCTTTCCATCAAGAGATTGTGACCTAGGTAAAACTTCTTTTGGTAATCATCCATTTCAGTCGCGAGGGGCATGCCCTGCGGACTGAGCAAGAACGAACTCATCTGCTGGGGGAGTCCCGCCTTCTTGCGCAAAATCTGCACGGCGTGGATCATCTCTTCGGCGGCGATCAGCACCATTTCTTTTTTAATTTTCGCCATATCCTCCGCGCCATAGTAGGCGGCGGCTTGGGGATCAAAGATGCTGCGTCGCTCGTTCGCAGAAACCGGAACCATAGGTACCGAGAGCATCACAAAATGCCCGGGCTGATCGTTACCGGGTTCCATTTTTAGCGATATCGAGATGCCCATATCGCCAATGATACTGCGAAGGTCCCCGTCACCGGAACTTTCGCGAGCGGCATTGAGGCGCGGAAAAACTTCGCGAAAGAGAGACCAGCGTCGGCTGGACTTCGGGTCCGGTTGCCAGGAGTTCGAGATGAAGTCGTCGTAGTCATCGACGCTTGTCATGTTGTGAGCGAGATGAAAACCGGTGCCGCGCAGGATTTCGGGGTCGCTGAGCTCGCGGTAGGCGGCGTCGAGGTCCAGATGAGCGGTTTGCGCCGCGTGCTGGATGCGTGCGGTCAGGGCTTCTGCCGCCACCTTGAGGTCGGCTGGCTTCATGTAATTTGGGGAGAGGTCGTTGACCTTAGAAAACGCGCCCCCGGCGGCGAGGATGCGATGCTTAAGGGCTAGGGGCATGGCCGGGTCTAAGTAGTCTGTGGCCATCTTGTTTTCGAGGTCGGTGTGGCGGGCGTCCATACCGGTCCTTAAGAGGTAGTCCAAGGCCTCGAAGTTGCGTTCCTGGGCGGCCAGGTGCAAGAGGGATCCACTTTGGGATCCCTTGGGACGAGTGGAATCCATCTCCTTCGCGTTTTGCCTGGTGACGACCTTTTTGAGGAGCTCAAGATCCCCGCCTTTCACCGCTTCGGTGGCTAGTGCGATGCGGGTTGGCGGATCGTAGCCGGCAATCAACAAACGGCAGCGCTGGCCCAGGGTCATGGCCTGGGCCGGTAGTAGGGGAATGGTCAGGAGAGATAGCAGAACGATGCGGTTCTTCATCTGTAGGAACAGCATATCACTAGGGATGGATTGGAAAGTGTCAAAAGTTGGGAGGGGGGGATTGCCAGTTAAGGTTTGATGAATTTGTGCAATGATTCATCAAATCCGCTCCCTTCCCATGGGCTGCAGCGCTTTGTTGATAAACCCATCCAATTAAGCAACTTCTCCACTTGAAGATGCTGTAACCTTGAATGATGTGGAACGTGAAATCACGAGTTTCGATAGCCCTGTGTATTGTGGCAAGCTTGGTGTCCTCAGGCTGCAGCGTTTTGTTGATGAACACCAAGAAACGAGGCTCTGGTTCGCCTGGCGTAACTGCAGGGGAGCTTACGGCGGCTATCGCCAAAACAATACCCGCTCAGCGATTTAACAACCTTGGCTCGGTCTCCTATACCATAACCTTTAGTGAAGCCATCGATGCCACTAGCTTTACGGCGAGTGATATTATCAATGCCGGTACCGCAACAGATCTTGATTGGAGCATCACCGAAATCACTCCCAATCTTGTTTATCAAATCGAGCTCATCAACGTTCCAAGCGCCGTGGGAACCATCATTCCAAAAATTTCCACGGATGATGTCCTCGCTGTAGATGGCAGAGGAGTGGTCGAAGTCACCGCAGAAAATAGCGAAAAGATTTTCTACAAGTCCAACGAGTGGGTCAACCTTGCGCTTATGAACTACGGTGTCGATTCTACAGTGCCCCCCATAGCAAGATATAGCCATAGCGCGAGTGTGATCGATGGCAAGATCTATGTCTTTGGTGGATATAATGCAGGTCCCAGGCAAGACTTACACGTTTTTGATCCTAGTTCGGGTGCCAACGGCACCTGGACTGAGGTGACAGGCTTTGCAGGCTCTGCTCCTGCTGCAAGAAATGGCCACAGCTCGAGTGTGATCGATGGCAAGCTCTATGTCTTTGGGGGATATGGTGGAGGTTACCGGCAAGATCTACATGTTTATGACCCGAGTGCCGGAGCCAATGGCACCTGGTCTGAGGTGACGGGCTTTGCAGGTTCGGCTCCTGCGGCAAGAAGTAGCCATAGCGCTGGTGTGATCGATGGCAAGCTCTATATCTTTGGGGGATATGATGGGAGTGGCAAGCAAGACCTACACGTTTATGACCCCAGTACTGGTGCCAATGGCACCTGGTCTGAGGTGACCGGCTTTGCGGGTTCCGCTCCTTCCATAAGAAGTAGCCACAGCGCGAGTGTGATCAATGACAAGCTCTATATCTTTGGGGGAAGTGCTGCTGGAGTTAATAAGCAAGATCTACACGTATACGACCCCAGCACAGGTGCCAACGGCACCTGGACTGAGGTGACCGGCTTTGCGGGTTCCGCTCCTTCCATAAGAAGTAGCCACAGCGCGAGTGTGATCAATGGCAAGATTTATATCTTTGGGGGAAATGGTGGCGGCGCCAAGCAAGATCTACACATTTACGACCCCAGCACGGGTGCGAGCGGCACCTGGACTGCGGTGACCGGCTTTGCGGGTTCCGCTCCTTCCGTAAGGATGAGCCACACTGCGAGTGTGATCGGTGGCAAGCTCTATATCCTTGCGGGAATGGATGGTTCAAATAACAGAGAAGATTTCCATGTCTATGATTCAGCGGCGGGCGCCAATGGCACCTGGTTGCAAGCCATTAGTTCTGCTCCTTCGGCGCGAGCTAGTTACAGCGCGAGTGAGATAGATGGCAAACTCTACATCTTTGGGGGAAATAACGGGGTGCCTTTTGGTGCGGTGAATAATCAGGAATTGTATGTTTACGACCCCAGTGCTGGGACAAGCGGCACCTGGACTGCGGTGACAGGCTTTGCGGGTTCCGCCCCTGTGGCAAGAAATGGCCACAGCTCCAGTGTGATCGATGGCAAGCTCTATATCTTTGGGGGAAGTGATGGAACTTACAAACAAGATCTACACGTTTACGACCCCAGTTTGGGCGCCAACGGCACCTGGACTGAGGTGACAGGCTTTGCGGGTTCCGCACCTGTGGCAAGATTTCTCCATAGCGCGAGTGTGATCGATGGCAAACTCTACATCTTTGGGGGATATAGTGGAATTCGCAGACAGGATCTCCATGTTTATGATCCCAGTGCGGGTGCCAACGGCACCTGGACTGAGGTGGCGGGCTTCACGGGCACAGCCCCATCAGCAAGGAGTAGTCACAGCGCGAGTGTGATCGATGACAAGCTCTACATCTTTGGGGGATTTGATGGAACTGTTAACAAACAGGATCTCCACGTTTATGATCCCAGCGCTGGAGCTAACGGCACCTGGTCCGAAGTGACGGGCTTTGCCGGCTCCGCACCTGCCATAAGAAACGTCCACAGCGCGAGCGTGATCGATGGCAAGCTCTACATCTTTGGGGGATATGATGGTAGCTACCGACAAGATCTACACGTTTACGACCCCAATGCCGGCGCCAACGGCACTTGGTCTGAGGTGACTAGTTTTGCCGGCTCCGCGCCTTCCATAAGGGGCGGTCTCAGCGCGAGTGTGATTGACGACAAGCTCTACATCTTTTGGGGACGAAATAGTGCAGGACCTAAGCAAGATCTGTTGATTTATTTCCCCTAGGCAAACGTTTTTAGAACGCTCTAGTCAGAGTCGTTTGAGAAGCTGTCCGCAAACGGGGAAAGCCAGTTGATTGATGACTTGCTTTTCGATCCTAAAACCTTGGTTATCAAAGTTTTCAAAGTCACCGTAGAGCAGCTGGCCTACGCCCTGCGCTTGGCGCACCAGCAGAACGGCATCGGAGCGCAGCGTTTTGTGAAGCGCGTCCAGCACGGCCTGTTTGGGCTTCACCATCGCCGCCACCCAAACAAGATCGTAACGAGAAACGTCTTGGCTTTGAGCATCCCCGTAAAGGAATTCAAATTTATCCTTAAGGCCGATTTTTTCTATGTACTGCTCTGAGAGTTCCAGGGCTTCTTTGTCGGAATCAAGCATCGCGACTGTGACCCCAGACATTCGTTGAGCCGCTAATGCTGAGTAAGGTAGGGCTCCAGATCCAATAAAAAGTATACGCTTACCTTTGACGCCATCGATGAGAGACATCTCAGACAAAAGCAATTTGTAGAGGGCATCGCTCTCATGAATTCCGTGTGGTGTGTCGCTCTCTCCGGCGATGATTTTGCGAACCATGAGCTTCTCGGCACGCATCTCATAAGCGTAATACCGAGTATAAATGATGCTTTCATACCCTGCATTGCGCATATACCTTAGGAGCGCAGTGGTTTCATCATCGTCAAGATTGAAGGATTCTAGTTGATCCGAGAAATCCTCAAAAATTCTTTTTTCATCTTCGTGGCTAGGTTCCGTGGCTTGGAGCTTGGTGGCAACCAGCTTAACCATTTCTTTCGCTTCGTTGAGACCTGTGCAATGTCCAACGTTAAGAAAGCATAAAAAGAGAAGAACGCTTATTTTTAGGAATGCTCGTGAGATGATTTTCAGAAGCGGCTCACCAAAATGGCTGCCGATGAGAGATCTTGAAAATCGCAATTGGGGCACCCTTAGAAGGTACTCATTATTTGAGAAGGGGTCTAGTTCAAATCGAAGGCCGTGCCGGTTTTAAAGCGCAGCAGGTACTCTTCGATGACGTCTTCGCCGACGATCTGAAGCTCGTAGTCCTCAAAACCGGTGAGGTTCTTGAGTTCCATTAGAGCTTCGCTGCTGAGTGGGCGGCGGGCGATGAGACAGAGCTTCTCATCGTGAATGGTAATGGGAAGAATTCGGAGCTTTTCGAGGACTTCGATCGGTAGCACATCCTTGATGGTTGGGCTGAAGATCAGTGAGGTTGCCATACATCCTACGCTTCGGTGCTATCGCGCAAATGTTGACCCGCGGGCGGTTAATTGTTCATGAAAACTTCGTGAAGCAACCCTAGAAATGTCCAAGACTTAGACGGTTTGTGAAGATGGCGTTGCCTTGGCCTCACAGGGACATTGTTTGAGCCCTGTTAGATCTTCATTTTGCGCCACAGCTATGACCTAAAAAGATCCCTTAATGGGGTCGCCGCTCGGCGACAAAGGCGGGGGTTTTGGTCTAGGTTGGCCATAAATGCGCGAGATCAACGATTCCCCCAAATTTGAGCTTGTTACCGAATACAAGCCCACCGGGGACCAGCCGACCGCCATCCGCGATCTGGTGGAAGGGGTGCGTGAGCAGGAGAAGTACCAAACCCTGCTCGGGGTCACCGGATCGGGGAAGACCTTTACTATCGCCAACGTCATCGAGCAGGTGCAAAAGCCCTCCCTGATCCTCGCCCACAACAAGACCCTCGCTGCGCAGCTCTATTCGGAGTTCAAAAACCTCTTTCCGAACAACGCGGTTGAGTACTTTGTCTCCTATTACGACTTCTACCAGCCCGAAGCCTACCTTCCCGCCACGGACACCTTCATTGAAAAAGATTCGGCGATCAACGAGGAGATCGACAAGCTTCGCCACTCTGCCACGCGTTCGCTCTTTGAGCGGCGCGATGTGATCATCGTCTCTTCGGTGTCTTGCATCTACGGCCTCGGTTCTCCCGAGGCCTACCTTGAGATGCTCCTGGTGCTCGACAAGGGCATGGTCATGCGGCGGGACGATCTGCTGCGCAAGCTTATCGAGATGAGCTACACCCGCAGCGACATCGACTTTCACCGCGGCACCTTCCGAGTGCGCGGCGACATTGTCGACGTCTTTCCCTCTTACGAATCCAACCGCGCCGTGCGCATTGAGTTCTTTGGTTCCAAGATCGACAAGCTCTTTGAACTCGACCCCATTCGCGGCACGCGCGACACGCCCCTGCCGAGGGTGGCGATCTTTCCGGGTTCGCACTACGTGGCCTCCGCGGACACTCGGCGCCAAGCGCTGATCACCATTCAGGACGAGCTGCGCGAGAGGCTGGGGCAGCTCAAATCCCTTGGCAAAACGGCCGAGGCCCAGCGCCTCGAGCAGCGCACGCTCTTTGACATCGAGATGATGCAGGAGATGGGCTATTGCCCGGGTGTCGAAAACTACTCACGCCACCTCTCCGGTCGCAAGGCTGGCGAAAAGCCGCCCACGCTGCTCGAGTATTTCCAGGGCGATTGGCTCATGGTCATCGACGAGTCTCATGCGACTGTGCCGCAGATCGGCGCCATGTACAACGGCGACCGCGCCCGCAAAACCAACCTCGTGGAATTTGGTTTCCGGCTGCCCTCGGCGCTCGACAACCGCCCGCTCAAGTTCGAAGAATTTGAACAGGTGGTGCAGCAGACGATTTACGTCTCCGCCACACCGGCCGATTATGAGATCGTCAAATCGGGTGGCCGCGTGACAGAGCAGATCATTCGCCCCACGGGCCTGCTGGACCCCACCATCGAAATTCGTCCGGCGCAGGAGCAAGTGGCCGACGCCTTGGCGCAGGCGCGCGCGCGGGCCAAAGCCGGCGAGCGCGTGCTCGTCACCACGCTCACCAAGAAAATGGCCGAAGACCTCTCGCAGTACTTTCGCGAGCAGGGCATGCGCGTGAAGTACATGCACTCCGAAGTGGAGACCTTGGAGCGCGTGGAAATTCTTAAAGAGCTGCGCACGGGCAAGATCGACGTGCTGGTGGGCATCAACTTGCTTCGTGAAGGTCTCGACTTGCCTGAGGTCTCCCTTGTGGTGATCATGGATGCCGACAAAGAGGGTTTCCTCCGCTCGCGCACCTCACTCATCCAAACCTTCGGTCGCGCCGCTCGTAACGACAAGGGCCACGTGATCCTTTACGCCGACCGCATCACGCGCTCCATGCGCGAGGCCATGGACGAGAGCGCGCGTCGCCGCGAAATGCAGCACGAATACAACGTGAAACACGGAATCATACCGCGTACGGTGAATCGCATCGATCAGCTGATCACCGATCGTCTGGATCTGCACGACTATGTGGATCTCACGGCCGATCTCGAAAAAGACCTCGGCGCGGGTGAGATGACGATCCAGGACATCCGCGCAAAGATCACCTCGCTCGAAACCGACATGCGGCACGAGGCGAAGGCGCTCAATTTCGAAAAAGCAGCTGACATCCGCGATCAGCTGCTCAAATACAAAGAACTCGAACTCAAGTGGGGTAAATAAATGGCATCAACCGCAAATCTTTTTTTTAAACCTCGGCTCCTGACGCCCGGCCCTTCGCCCGTGCCCGATTTTGTGCACGCCGCAATGCAAACGGGTGTCTACTACCATCGTAGTCCCGAGTTCGCGACCGTCATGAACGAATGCCGGGATTCGCTAAAGAAGGTTTTCGGTACCAAAGAAGACGTGCTCATGCTCACGGGTTCGGGCACGCTCTCGATGGAAGCGGCCCTCGTCTCGCTCTTTAACCGGGGCGACGCGGTGATCGCTGTGAACTCGGGCAAATTCGGCGCCCGCTGGGTGGAACAGTCCAAAGTTTACGGACTCGCCGTGCACGAGATCAAAGTGGACGCCGGCAAATGCGTGGATGTCCTTGAGGTCGAGCGCCTCGCCAAAGCCAACCCCGGCGTGCGCGCGATTCTTGTGCACGCAAGTGAGACGAGCACCTCGGTACGTCACGACCTCAAGTCGATTGCCAAGATCGCACAAGGCCTTAAAGATTGTCTCACCATCGTCGATGGCATCACGGCTGTCGGCATTGTGGAAGTGCCCATGGACAAGTGGGGCATCGACGTTTTGTGCTCGGGCTCGCAAAAGGGCTTCATGCTGCCGCCTGGTCTCTCGCTGATTGCGCTTTCGCAAAAGGCTTGGGCGCGCACCGCGAATGTCACGATTCAGGGCTACTACATGGACCTGCGCAAAGAGCGCAAGGCGCAAGCTGAGGGCAGCACCGCCTTTACGGGCGCCGTCACCCTCATCGCGGGCCTGCACGCCACGCTCAAGTTCATCGAATCCCAGGGCATTCCGGAATTCTTTGAGTCGCGCTGGAAAATGGTTTCTGCCACACGCGCCGCGCTCCGTGCTCTCGGCTTAAAACTCTTTGTTGAAGACGAGAATGCCTATTCTCCCGCCTGTACGGCGGTGCACACCGAAGGTCTTGTCGCCAATAAAGATCTCAAGACAGCCTATGGCCTTACTGTGGCCGGCGGACAGGACGAGCTCAAGGGCAAGATCATTCGCATTGGGCACCTCGGCTATATGGACGCCTGGGATGTCTTGAACCAAATCATGGCTCTCGGCTGGGTATTTGCCGCCAAAGGCAAAAACGTCGACATTGCCGCCGCCGTGAACACCTTCCACCGTGAACTCGGTAGCGCCGAAAGTCGCGTGCCGCAAAATTGGAGAATTTAAGTGATGACCCTCAAAGTTGCGGCCCCCGACGGCATCGATGGCGACGCCAAAGCCCTTTTCAAATCTTCCGACGCTTTCCAGTGGGTGGAGACCGACGCCTGGCGCGCCGAAGGCTGTGATCTGCTCATCGTGCGTTCTGCCACCAAGGTGAACGCGCCACTGCTCGAAGCCTCGCCGCAATTGAAATTTGTGATTCGCGCGGGCGTGGGCACCGACAACATCGATTTTGACGCCTGCGACAAGCACGGCGTTGCCGTATGGAATGCGCCCGAGGGGAACTTTCAGTCGACCGCAGAACTCGCTATCGGCATGATCTTCTCGCTCTTTCGCGCTATCCCTGAGGCCACCACAACCACAAAACTCGGCGAGTGGAAAAAGGCCGACCTCTCCAAGCGCGGCCGCCAATTGAACGGCTCCAAGCTCGGCGTGTTGGGCCTGGGGAACATTGGTTTGCGCGTGGCACGTATGGGTCGCGCCCTTGGAATGGACGTTGTGGGCGCAGATCCCTTTTACAAGGGAGACGAATTCCCTGTGGTCAGCCTCGAAGCGCTGTTCTCGAGCGTCGACGTGGTCTCCCTGCACATGCCGCTCACGCATACGACCAAAGGCATCGTGACTCGCGAGCTGCTGGAACGCACGCGTCCTGGGTTTTTCTTGGTGAATACCGCGCGCGGCGGCCTTGTGGACGAGCGCGATCTGGTGGAGCTGCTCGAGTCCGGACACCTCGGTGGGGTAGGGCTCGACGTTTTTGCCGAAGAGCCTATCAAGCTGAGTGAGGCCCTCACCAAGCGCCTGGTGTCGCTGCCGAACGTGGTGCTGAGCCCGCACGTGGGTGCCGCCACCAAAGAAGCGCAGCGCGCCGTGGGCCTCGAGTCCTGGCAAAAGGCCTCGCGCATCGCTGAGGACACCCAGGCCATTCGCGAATTTCGCGATCGTCCGCTGCTGCTTCCTAAATTACCGCGTTGGCGATAGTCTAGATTTATGGCCCGTTCCAAAAGTGGTGGCAAAACGCGAAAAGAGATGCGCGAGTCGCGCGGGCAGCTCGATGCGAACCCGCGTCGATTGCAGCGCACCGAAGTGGAACTCTTTGCCGCCGGCATCGCTCACGAATTTAACAACGTCTTGGGGGCCGCGCTCGGTCACGCCGAATGGGCCCTCGACTCCCAAGAACCTGCCGACATGAAAGAGGCCCTGGCTCTGGTGATCAAGGCCTGTGAGAGGGCCCGCGAAATCACCTGGGCACTCAAGGGCCTCGCGCAACCTCGCGAAGAGCGCATCGAGGTGATGGACCTCGCGCGGCTCGTGGGCTCGGTGGGCGATTGGGCCTCGCCGATTTTGGCGCAAGACCGGATTGCGTTTACAGCCTCGGCACCGGCCAAGCTTCGCGTGCGCGGCGATCACGACCAGCTCAAAGAAGTGCTCATCAATCTCGTCAAAAACGCCCGTGAGGCGATCTACGGCAGTGCCGGGGCCGCCATCGACGTGCGCTGCGAAAAGCACGGCCAGGAAGTGTGGATCTCGGTGAGCGACAGTGGGAACGGGGTGCCCGAAGAGTTTCGAGAGGTCATCTTCCAGCCCTTTTTCACAACCAAGGGCTCGATGTCGCATGTCGGTGCCGCGTCCAGCGGCGGCGCTCCACCCCTGGCACCCACCAAGGTGGGGGGTGGTATGGGCCTCGGGCTCTATATGGCCCGCAACGCCGCACTCGAACATGGCGGCGACCTGACGCTTGGCGCAAAGCCTTCGGAATTCCTGCTCAAATTGCCAATCTTTACGGAATAGACCACGGCCTAAGTTTTTCTCCCCAAAGTGCCGAAAGGTCTTTCAGATATGGGAATTTTTTTGGTATTTGGCGCGAGCTCGGCCATCAAGTCTAGCAAAGTTGCGGATTTGGTGCGCGCGCTCGAAGGTCAAAAGATCCAAGTGGAAATCGGCACGTCGCCGGCGCTTTTGAAGTACAAGGCGCCCGAGTACTCGCATGTGGTGCTCGTGGTCGATGCGGCCATGCCGCCCATGGCCGACATGTGGGGAACCTTCTTTAAGAACCACAAAATCTTTCTCGCCGGCGCGCTCGTGAAATCTACTGTGCCCGCTCAGTTCAAAAAGTTTTTCACCTTCAACAAAGACTGGAAATTCGACGCGCCCGAATCTGTGCCGAGCATCGTCAAGTGGGTCAAAGAAGCCAAGCTTCCCGAAGAGCGTCCCAACCTGCCGCCGGTGCCTTCGATAGAACCCGGCGTGTCGATCACCGGTCTGCTCAACGTCAACGAAACCTCGCTCAAAGAACCTTCGGTAGCGTCGGTGGTGAAGGGTGCCGAGGCGCCCACCTCCTTCGCGGTAGAAGACGACGGCTTGCCCGCTTCGATGAGCATCGAAAAAGATGAATCCCCTGTGGCCGCTGATGGCTTTAGCATGTCGTCCATCGTCGCTAGCGACGATGCGTCGGCTCTGCGCTTTGGCGAACCCGTATCGGAAGTTTTGAACCTCGGTGACGCGGGCCACATTGGTGAGTCCGACGAAGATCCCGTTGATGATCTCGGCGACATTCTCTCAGACGATGCGCCTGCAGCGTCGCGCCTAGAGGTCTCTGAACCGATGGTCGATCAATCGCTTGGCGAGTTGTCACTGCAGGAAGCCTCCGTAAATTTCGGCGGACGCAGTCATGTGGCCGAAGCACCTCTATCACTGCCTTCGGGGTCATTGGTGAGGGATCTCGGCAATGAGCCCATGATCGATTCGCTTCAAGAGCTCGAGAACTCCGGCGACGACACCCAAGCTGTACAAGTGGTCAAACGCTACGCCCTTTTGAAAGAACGCGAGAACCGCGAAAAGCAAAAGAGCATCGACATTCTCCGCTCGGAGCTTGCCAAAATGAAGGCTTCTCACCATGCGATGCAGGCCGACAAACGCAAGCTGATGCTCAAGGTGGACGACATCGAAGCCGATCGCCGCGCGCTCCAGGAGACTGTAGACGAGCTTCGTCACAAAGTTGCCACGAGCGATTCGGACACCTCTCAGAAGGTGCGCGACTACCAAGCACGACTCGAGAACTCGCAATTCCAAGCCAAGCGTTTTGAAAAGAAGCTCGAAGACTTCAAACTCCGTGTACGTTTGGACATTCAAAAGATCCGAGCTCGCGAACGCGAACTCGAAAACCGTCTCGAACTGCAAAAGCGCGACGCCGAAGCGCTGATCTCCAACAAAGACACGCGTCTCTTGAATCAGAAACGCGAAATCGATCGCCTGCAATTTGAAATTGAAATTCTAAAAGAGCGCCTTGTCGAAGAAACCGAAAAGGCCGAAGACCGAAGCGAAAAACTCCAGCGTGCGGTGCAATCGCTGCGCATGGCCCAGGGCATGCTCTCGGGCATCGACGAAGAGGTCATCGCCACATCTGAGCGTCAATCCTCTGACGGATCAGACGGCGGAGAGGCTGCATGAAGTCTGAAAATGCCGAAGTTCTGGCCCAGCTGCTGCTCGATAAGCACCAACTGGAACGCGAGCTGCGCACCGATGACATCACGGGTCTTGGCAACCTGCGCGCGCTCCGCGAAAGCCTTGCCGCGCGCCAGGGCACGCGCTACGGGCTGCTCTTTATCGACATCGATTATTTCAAGCAGGTGAACGAAGCCCACGGGCATCTGGCCGCCTCGGGCGTGCTGCGTGATTTTGGCGTGATGCTGGGCTCGCTGGCCGCTTCGCACGGCGAAAAGGCCTACCGTTACGCGGGTGACGAATTCGTGCTGATTCTTGAACAAAATCTCGACACCCTTATGGAACGGGCCGAATCTCTGCGACGCTTTGTGGAGGCTCGCCTCTTTAAGGTGGACGGGCATCAGGGCAAGGCCAGCTTGCGCATTACCGTTTCCATCGGAGGGCGCCTTAGCGAGGCAGATGAGGCTTTTGAGAAAATTTTGTCGGACGCCGACAAAGCTTTGTTCGAAGCGAAACGAAAATCTCGCAACGCCGCGGTGGCCTACTCCGCTTGACCTCTGTTAGAATGATCTAAGCCGTGTCGAAATACAAAATCGTCGTCTCAGATTTGCATCTCGGAAAAGGACGCGTGCTGCCCGACGGTTCGATCAATATCCTCGAGGATTTTATCGCCGACCGCAAATGGGTGGAGTACCTGAGCTACTACACCACGGGAAAGTTTTTTGAAGCCGAGATCGAGCTTATCCTCCTCGGCGATATTTTCAACACCATCCAGGTCGATTACATGGGCTACATGACCCCGATCGTCACTGAGGCCATCGCGGTCGCCAAACTCAAGAGCTGCATCGATGGGCATCCGGAATTCATGCAGGCTCTGCGCGACTTTGTGGCCTGCCCCAACAAGAAAATCACCTACCTCGTGGGCAACCACGATGTGGATTTCATTTGGGATGGCTGCAAGGAACTCTTTCAGTCGCAGGTCGGCGCACCGGTGCAGTTCAAGCATTTCTCTTACCAGGTGGACGGCGTTTATTTTGAACACGGCCAGCAGTACGAAACCGTGAACCGCCTCGACCCTAAGAAAATCTTCATCACGCGAGGGCTCAAGGAGCCTATCCTCAATTTGCCTTGGGGCTCGCACTTTGTGATCAACTTTGTGATCCCGATCAAGCACGAGCGCCCGGCCATCGATAAAGTGCGCCCGCTCAAGCATTTTGTGCGCTGGTCGTTGATGACGGATTTCTTTTGGACGCTCAAGACGCTCGCGCGTGCGGCGCTCTACTTTTTTGCCACGCGTTTTTCCAAGTCGCTCTACCGCACCACGAACATCGTGACGACGCTCAAGATTTTCCGCGAGCTTTCGATGCACCCCGAGCTGAGCGACGCCGCTAAGGACATCCTCGATCAAAATCCGGATGTGCACACGGTGGTGATGGGCCACACGCACACGCCGCACTACTCACAGTTCGAAGACGGCCGTGAGTATTTCAACACCGGCACTTGGACCGAAGTGACGAGCCTTGACTGGGCCACCCTCGGCAAATACACGCGCTACACCTATCTCTTGGTGGATTATTCCAAAAACGCACTGCGTCCCCACGCCTATCTTCGCGAATGGCGCGGTCGCTGGCACGAAGAGTCCGACGCGCTCTAGGTTTCTGCATCATTTCACCATTCGTGGCGGTTGACGAAAAATCCTTGCCTTGTTTAATTCCCAGGCTCACGTGTGAAGACCTTTCGAAGCTGCTTATGGGGACTGATGTTTGCGAGCGCCTTGGCGCGCGCGCACGATACCCTTCATGCAAACTTTTCGGACATCTGCACCGAGACTCTCGCTCGTTACAGTGCGGCGATGGAACGAGATTTTGCCGAGCGCGATCTCATTCCGCAATCGCCCTATGGCCACGACTTGCCCTTTGCCGAGTGGCAAGCCGATTGGGGCGCCTGGGGTCCTCCGGCGACGCGCTATCCGCAAGTTGAAGTTCCCGCAGACTTCGTGCGCGTTCCGGGAGCCGCTCGCAAGTGGCTCGAGGCTAGGGTGGTGAGCGCCGCGCAGCGATTTCTCGGGGTGCCCTTTCAAAAACGGCATGTGCCAGGCGCGGGGGGCCTGGATTGTTCCAATTTCACAGCCTGGGTCTACAACTATGCGCTTGGTGTGCAGGTGGATTCGAACATTTTTAAGCAATCTGAAAATGCCGGGCGGCTCCTCGGTGCTGGCGAGTCGTGGCGGCCCGGGGACTTGATCTTTTTATTGACCAAAGATCACTCGCGCATCGTACACGTGGCGATTTACCTCGGCGGCGATGAGATCATCGACCTTGCGCGTGCCGATCGCGAAGTGCGTATCCACAAGATCGAAGGTCGCTACGTGCGTGATTTTGCCTGGGCTCGGCGTGTGATTGAGTAGGGGCCTCGCAAAGTCCAGGGCCCTCGCGCGGTGCGCGCACAAAATAAATCCGCGTAAAAATTCTTGACCCTCCCCGGGGTGCCACCTATTCTGATTTTCCGTGAGTCGCATTTTATTCGTCACGGGTGGTGTTATTTCTAGTCTCGGCAAGGGCCTCACGGCAGCGTCCCTTGCTCTCCTCATCAAGCGTCGCGGCTACAAAGTGAAAATGCTGAAGATGGATCCCTATCTCAACGTGGATCCGGGCACGATGTCGCCCTTTCAGCACGGCGAAGTTTTTGTCACAGAAGACGGTGCCGAAACCGACCTCGACCTTGGACACTATGAGCGCTTTATCGGCGAAAACCTCACGCGCGACTCCAACATCACTTCGGGGCGTATCTACGAGCGCGTGATCTCTAAAGAACGCAGCGGCGATTATCTGGGCGGCACCGTGCAAGTGATCCCCCACATCACAAACGAAATCAAAGAGCACATCATGAAGGTCGCCAAGGGCTCGGACCTGCTGATCGTCGAGATCGGCGGCACCGTAGGCGACATCGAGTCGCTGCCCTTCTTGGAGTCCGCACGTCAGCTGCGCTTTGACCTCGGCTCCTCGCGCGTCGCTTACATGCACGTCACGCTCGTGCCGTACATCGACACCGCGGGCGAGATCAAAACCAAACCCACGCAGCACAGCGTGCAGGAACTGCGCCGCATCGGCTTGCAGCCGGATTTCCTGATTTGCCGCTCCAAAACCATGCTCGAGCAGAGCATTCGCGAAAAGATCGCGCTCTTCACAAACCTCGACGTCGATAACGTGGTCACCGCGCGCGACGTGGAACACATCTACAAACTTCCTCTGGAGCTCAACGCGCAAAAGCTCGACTCGCGCGTGTGCGATCGTCTGGGGCTTAAAAAACCAGTGGCGGATCTCAAATCCTGGAGATCGTTCATGCGTCGCCTCGAAGAGCCCAAGAAAGTGCTCAAGATCGGCGTCGTGGGCAAGTACGTCGATCTCAAAGAGTCGTACAAATCGCTGCACGAAGCGCTGGTGCACGCCGGCGCGAGTCTCGATTCGCGTCTGGAGATCACTTACGTTGACGCTGTGGCGCTCGAAAAACCCAAATACGATAGCCTCGAGTCGCGCGCACCGCTCTTTGAAGGGGTGCAGGGCATTCTGATTCCCGGGGGCTTTGGCTCTCGCGGTGTCGAGGGCAAGATCCGTGCTCTCGAGTACGCGCGTACGAACGGCATTCCCACTTTCGGCATTTGCCTGGGCATGCAGCTCATGGCGATCGAGTTTGCCCGCAACGTGCTGGGCCTTGAGAATGCGAATTCCATGGAGTTTGTGAAACCCACCGAGCTCCCTGCGCCCAAAACAACGGCGAAAACGACAAGCAAAAAAACCACTGCCAAATCGGCGAAGTCCGCCAAGTCCGAGAAGATCGATTTTGTGATCGGCTACATGGCCGGCCAAGCGGAGATCAAAAAGGGCGGCACCATGCGCCTCGGTGCCTACGACTGCGTATTGAGCCGCGGCTCGCTCGCGGCCAAGGCCTATGAAAAGTCCAAGATCAGCGAGCGTCACCGTCACCGCCTCGAGTTCCAAAACGAATATCTCAAGTCTTTTGAAGACGCCGGCCTCGTGGCGAGCGGCGTGAACAAAGAGCATAACCTCGTGGAAATCTTAGAACTCGAAAAGGGTCACCGCTGGTACCTCGGCTGTCAGTTCCACCCCGAGTTCAAGAGCCGTCCCGACGAAGCGCACCCGCTCTTCCGCGAGTTCCTGGCCGCCTCGCTCAAAACCAAATAGGCGCCCGACTCCTGCACATACCGGCGACGCGTCAAATTTTCGGCGATTTTGCCGCTCCGGGCGCTAAAAGCCGACATGTTAAGCTCGAGGAATGCCTGTTTCATTTCGTCGTATCAGCTTACCTTTTGGGATGATTTTGATGAGCTTCGTTGGGCTTCCTGCGCGTGCGCAAGTGCAGGCTGATGAGCCACGTCAGCTGCGCCAGCTCTTCGAGCGCGCTCCGCTGAATACTCAATGGGGTATTTTCGAAGATGTCATGTACTCTTTCTCTCGCCGGCCAGAACTTCTAGACGATCCGCAGCTGCGCGAAGCTTACGATGCGTGGACCCACCGCAGCGTGGCGTGGATAACCACGGCAGGTCCGTTGAAAGCCACGCTTGAGAGCCAAGTGCAGGCGTTCTTTGAGAAGTCAAAATGGAAGAGTCCAGAGGGTGATGTTCAGGCAAAGATCACGGCTACAAAAGCGGAATTCGAAACCTTCGTGCGCGGGGCGGAATTCCGGCAAAATCTTTCGCAGTCTCTGCCCGCGGAGTTTCGCCAGGACGAGCTCGTGGACCAATTGGTGCAAGCCGCATTAGCGACGGCCCAAAAGGAATGGTCGAATGAAGTGAGCACGCCCCATATTGTGGCGAACTACGCCTTGGGCGATGACAAATGGGATCGTAGGCGCAAGCAGAGCCACGCGGCCAGCACGCCACGCAGCATGGACAAGTGGCAGAGGCGTCAGTACGCCTCCGACACCCGCACCACGTACCAAAGTTACGAGATGCCGAAGGACGCGGTTGAAATTGTCCGGATGGTGACGACGGAGAGTACGAATGCCTTGGCGTCGGCGCTCAGCGTGCGCAAGGCTCTGGCGAATCAAGCCATGGCGGCAGCAAGAGCGTCAGGTCCCGTGCTCCGACCTCGAGCTAGCGATGACGAAAAGAGCGCCTATTACCGCAGCCTCGCCCGTCGTATCGACGAGCCCAAAGTAGCCGAGATTTTCGCCCGCCTCCCAGCGGCCGACTTCTATAAATATGCGGTACAACCCGTGCTGGATCCAAAGATTTTCCATCTCGTGGAGTCGGGAAAGATCAAAAGCTTTCCCACGGTTGAATCGCTCGGCGACGGTGTCTTGGGAGCCCGCGACGATCAGTTCTTTTTGAAAATCTTTTCCATGGCAAGCGACGGCGACAAAGTGCGCCTCGCCGCCAAGGCGACTCCTGTGGGTACGGTGCCCCACTACGTGCAGAAGGAAATCTTCGATAAGGTGCACACGGAGCCTAAAACACAAAAAGAACTATTGGCCTTTGCCGAAACTTTCTTTTCAAAACCGATGAGGTCCAAGACCGATTTGCGGTTTTTGCCCGAGATCACTCCCTTTGCCGATGTTTTTTCGAAAAGTTTTAAGACGCTCGATGAAAAGGGCTGGAAACGTTTGGAAAAGCTTACAGAGGGTCAGGGGCAATTTGCGCGAGCGGGACTTTACATGGGAGTGTTGAATCAATTTAAAACGGCCCAAGAAATGCTCGAGTTTCTAGAAAAGAGTCCCGCGTGGTCTTCGGTGTTTAAGGAATATGTAAACCAACGTCACTTCGCTGTTGCTGTGGATACGTTTTCTGCCCTGAATCCGACTTCCGAAGAGCGTGCCAAATTTCGCTCCGTAGTTTTGAACGATCCGTCCGCCAAAGTGGGTTTTTGGAAACGTCTGGGCGCGTCCCTAAGAATGGAGAAGGCGGATCCCCAGGAACGGGCCGGAGTTTGTCGTATCCTGACTTGGGCGCTCATGGGCAAGTAGCGACTGCGCATTAACTCGACTGAAATTTTCCGTCCCATGTTTTGAGCGAGGGCAGCACTTTCGCTGGTCGTTCCGCCAGCAGTGCATCGATGGCGAGTTTGCGCGGGTTGAGTGCGTCGGGAATCTCTTCGCCAAAAGTGCGCTCGGCCCCTTCGGGCAAAAAGGAATTGTTAAAACCAAAAGAATCTCCGCACGGAGCCACGATGTGCCCGCGCGTGCGGCCCTCAAAGATGCTCACCTGGTCGCCGCGGCAAATTCCGAGCAAGCAAGTGAACTCGGCGCGTTTGCCGATGTGTTGATCGAGGGTTTCGAGCAACCAGCGAATGTTTACGCCGGCCGCCACGCCATCGATTTCGAGGGAGGTGTCATCGACAATGACGCCCTCAAATTGCGAGGCCTTGTACTGAATCACGGTGTACAAATCCGCGTCGGGCTCTTCGAGGTCGTGCGGCGTCGCCTCGACCTCACCCAAGTATTTGCGAAACTCCGCGAGCTTGCTCGCGTTCGAGGTGTTGACCTTCCACATCAGAGATTCCGATGCACCCAAGCGATGAGGCTGTCGATGGCGAGGTTCAGGTTGCGGGCGTTGGGCTCTTGCGATGCCGCCACGCTGGTATCGATGAGCAGCCCGTGATCACCGCCCACCACGGAAACGCTCACGTTGCCTTGATCTTTTTTCGCGAGAAATTCCCACAAGTGCGGCAAGTAGGTGGCCGCGCGGTCGAGGGAACCGATCAAAAACAAAACCGGTTTCTTGATGGACTCGAAATTCGGGTAGGATTTTTCGCAGATAGAGCGCAGCACATCGTCGGTTTCGCTGCAGAGTGGAGTCAGTAGCGCTAGGGAGCGAAAGTCCTCCGGACGTTTTTGGAAAACCTTGTAGCCCACCAGCGTGCCGAGCGATTTGCCGCTGAGGATGATGCTCTTGGGGTCGAGCCTCGGATGCGTTTTGACAAAATCGACCACAGTCTCGAGGTCTTCGGTCTCGGGCACCAGGTCTTCGGAATACTTGCCCGTGCAGCGGTTCGTGTTCGGGTCGCGTTTGCAATAGGCCCAGTCCATGCGCAGCACCGCGATGCCCGCCTTGGTGGCGCGTTCGGCAGCGAGGGTGAAGATGGCGTTTTCTTTGTGGTAGTTGCCACCGGGGGCCATGATCAGCACGGGGGCTTTGTCCTCTGCGGGCAGGTGCAGATCCACCGGCACGCTTTCGCCGCGCGCGGTTTTGAGCACGCTCGACTCGACGTTTGCGGCATGGGCGCTGAAGCTAAGGGTGAAGAGAGCTAACGAAAAAAGACGTTTCATGGTGAGAGCCTCCTGCACCCAGCTAAAACACGGCACTTCGGGGCTGCCAAGGGCTTATTTTGATGCGCTGCCGGTATGCGGGGGTCTCGGGCGCCTTTGAATTTGAAAAGCACCGACCCCTGGGTTAGCTCATAGGCCTATATGTCACTAAACTACGAGCAATTACTGGGCAAAGACACCGCTTCCCTTCTTGAGCACAAGGCCAAATACTCGGCCGACCGTCTCTATAAACCCAACAAGGAATGGGTAGGCGACATTTTCGGCACTTCGGATCGTAGTCCCACGGTGATGAAAAACCTGCAACTCATCTCGAACACCGGTCGCCTGGCGAACACGGGTTACATTTCGATCTTCCCCGTCGACCAGGGCATCGAACACTCCGCGGGCGCTTCGTTTGCGCCGAATCCGGACTTCTTTGACCCCGAAACCATCGTGAAATTCGCCTATGAGGGCGGCTGCTCGGCCGTCGCGTCCACCTTGGGCGTGCTCGGTCTCTGCTCGCGCAAGTGGGCGCACAAGATCCCCTTCGTTCTGAAGATCAACCACAACGAATTCCTCTCGTACCCCAACAAGTACGACCAAAACATGTTCGCCAGCATCAAGCAGGCCTACAATATGGGCGCCGCTGCTGTGGGCGCGACCGTCTACTTTGGCTCGCCCGAGAGCGCGCGCCAGATCCGCGAAGTTTCCGAAGCCTTTGAACAGGCCCACGAGCTGGGCCTTGCGACCATCCTGTGGTGCTACACCCGCAACAACGGTTTCAAAGTGGATGGAGTGGACTACCACAACTCGGCGGACCTCACCGGTCAGGCCAACCACCTGGGCGTCACCATCCAGGCCGACATCATCAAGCAAAAGCTCCCCGAGAACAACGGCGGCTACTTGGCCACCAAGCACGGCAAAACCGACCCCCGCGTTTACACGGAGCTTACGACCGACCACCCGATCGACCTTTGCCGCTACCAGGCGCTCAACTGCTACGCCGGCCGTATCGGCCTGATCAACTCGGGCGGCGCCTCGTCGGGTGCCACCGACCTGGCAGAAGCCGTCCGCACGGCCGTCATCAACAAGCGCGCCGGGGGCATGGGCCTCATCGCGGGCCGCAAGGCTTTCCAGAAGCCTTTCAAAGAGGGCATCAAAATCCTCGAATCGATTCAGGAAGTCTATCTTGACCCCCGCGTCACGATTGCGTAGGTTATAGGGCCTTAGACAAGAGGTTTGATGTTATGAGTACCCCCAATAAGTCCGTTTATTACATTCCCGAAGGTTCCAAAGTTGCCGCTGATCTTTACGATCTGCGCGTGGTCGATCGCAACATCACCAATGGCCGTGTGAACCCCAAAGAGTACAACAAGCACCTCTCGAGCCTCGAAGACAGCTCGTCGTACGCCGAAAAGCTGCCTTACGAGCAGGTTGTCGAAACCGAATCCCGTGATTCCATGGACGATTCGATTTCGGACGAAGACCTGTCGTTCTAAGTCGAGTCCCGCACCAAGAGCCACAACCTAAGATGAATGAGGGAGGATAGGGTGGAACAAAAGCGCAGAGAAATGTTGGTTTTTGTTCTTCCGAACCTCTTTACCACCATCAATTTGTTCTTCGGCTTTTTCTCTATGGTCTACGCCACCAAGGGCGAGTGGGAACTCTCCGCGCTCGCCATCTTGCTCGCGGCTTTTGCCGATGGCTTAGACGGCCGTGTGGCCCGCATGACCAATACCCAATCCGCGTTTGGCGAACAGTACGACTCGATGTCGGATCTTGTGTCTTTTGGCGCCGCTCCCTCGCTGTTGATGTACCTCTGGGCGCTCAAGCCCTTCGGCCGCCTCGGCTGGCTCGCGGCCTTTTTCTTTTTGACCTGCGCGGCACTCCGCCTGACCCGCTTCAACGTGCTCAAGCAAACCGGTGAAAAGCGCTACTTCCAGGGCTGTCCGAGCCCTGTGGCCGCCGGTGTGATCGCCGCGGCGGTGCTCTTTTATGGCGACTTTGTATCGACTCCTCAGTACCGCGACGTCTTTATGATCATCGTGATGTTTGTCACCGCGGGTTCGATGATCTCCAATATCAAATATCGCTCCTTCAAAGACCTCAATTTCACGTCGCAAAAGGGTTTCGGTTTCTTGCTCGTGCTCATTGCGGCCCTGCTTGTGGTCTCCTCTTCACCCGAGCGCTGGCTCTTTCCGATCGCCTGCGCCTACGTCTTTTCGGGTCCGATCTTTGCGCTCATCCGATATTTCCGCAAAGGCCGAGCCTAAGTCGTCAATAAATCAGGTTTCTAAGCGGATGGAACGGGGCTGCGGCTGTGCGTTTTTCTGGTCTTCGCCCCCGCAAAAGGCTAGTCTAGGCCCTTCCTATGCCAGGCAAGTTCGCGGTGACCAAAAGGATTCTTTTAAAGTTAGAATTCTGCGGTGCCGATTTCTGCGGCTGGCAGCTGCAATCCGAATCCGTCGAATCTCAATCCAAGCGCTCGCTGCAATTTTGCGTGGAGAGCGCTGTGGCTACCATGCTCGGCCGGCACGGCGAGCGTCACACGGTGCAGGGCTGCGGCCGCACCGATTCGGGTGTGCATGCGCTAGAGTATTATGCACATTTTGATGTGCACCAGGGCCTAGAGTCCCGCGTGCGAGATCTGGCGAAGTTTGTGCACGCGCTCAACGGTGTGTTCCCGCGCGGCATCACGGCGCTTGGTGCCTGGGAGGTGCCGCTAGATTTTCATGCGCTCAAATCTGCCGCCTATAAAGTTTACGAGTACCGCCTCTTTGTGCGCGGTCCCTCTCCGGTGATTCACCCGGGATTTATGTACTGGCTCTCTGCGGAGATCGATGCGCCACCGCCGCGACGAAACTTTGATCTCGCCGCCGTCACTCGCGCCGCACGAAGCTTTGTAGGCACGCACGACTTTGCGGCGCTTGCCTCTTTTGGTTCTGAAGTGAAGAGCACCGTGCGCACGGTCTCGAAAATTGAGATCCTGCGCGAAAAGTTTCCGCACCACGATTCCGCTGGCGATTTGCTCAGGTTTCGCGTGTGGGGCAATGGTTTTTTAAAACAGATGGTGCGCAATATGGTGGGCACGCTTATCGAAGTAGGGCTCGCCAAGCGCGACGAGGCCAGCGTGGCGCGCCTTCTTGAACCCGGTCTCAGCGTGCGCAAAGACGCGGGGGCTTGCGCACCCGCTGAAGGGCTATTTCTCAGTCGTGTGGTCTACGAGCATCCGGCCTTTGTGCAGCTCTCGCGGTCCGCCGAATCTCTATACGCCCCGCACCTAGTGAACCACGAGGTCATCGTGTCATGAGGCGCCGCTGGGGATGGCTCGCGTTTGCACTGGTGTCGATCGCGATTCACACCGCGCTTTGGTATGGCTACCGCGAGTACCGGGCGAGTCGGGTGGTGGAGCCGCGCTCTGTGCCTATCTTTACTTCGATGGTGCTCAGTCCGCAGCAACTCGACGCTATGATTCGCGCCCAAAAAAACGTCGTCGACTCTGTGGCCCCTGAGGTTGATGTCACCGTGCACAGTGCCGATTACCTGGGCGACAAAACCCGGCGTGTTGATAAAGAAAGCGTGGCGCGCACTGATGGGATTGGGGGCGGCCCGCTTCGCCGCGGCGTGCGCCGCGAGCTCAAACTCAAACCCGATTTTCAGCCCCGCTGGGCGCCCGAGCCCGAGCTCAACGCCGACATTTCAGGCCGTTTGCAGTACGGCAACGGTGGTGGTTTGCGCGGCTCGGACGATCTCCTGAAATCGGACATCGTGCAGGGAGCTGAGACACTCCTCAACACCGATGAGTACCGCTTTGCCTCGTTCTTTAACCGTATCAAGGAAGGGATCGTTCCCCGCTGGAAACCCCGTGTGCGCACCATCACGCGCAGCCAGACTCGCGCCAAGCTCCCGGAGGGGGTCTACCTCACCGAGGTCACCGTCGGCACGGACGCCAATGGCAACATCTCTGAGGTGGAAGTCACCAAGAGTTCTGGCTTTGCCCCCTTCGACGAGGCGGCGAGCGACGCCTTTTGGAATCTCGCCAAATTGCATAATTTGCCCCAGGAATTTTTGAACCGACAGGAGCGCTTCCGCACCTCCTTTGCCTTTTCGGTGCAGATCACCAATCAGGGCCTGTGGTTTGACACAGCGACCGAGAACGATGAGAAACGATGGGCTCGCGATGGCCGGTAAAATTTTCAAATACTCAGTGATTTTGGGCCTAGTGCTCGTGGTTCTCATTTTGGGGGGCTCCGTGGCGGCCGGCTATTTTTTTGGTCGCGACATCCAGGAGATCCGTCTGGGTTCAGCGAGCGCCGAACGCGACGCAGAAGGCATTTGGCAACTTCGCGCTCCGGATCGCGAATCCCTCTGGCACGCCGTGGGATATTTGCAGGCTCACGATCGTTACTTTCAAATTGAGCTCACGCGCCACGCAGCGCTCGGGCGCCTGGCGGAAATCTTTGGCCAAGAGGCCGTCTCGCGCGATCGTCTCTCGCGCGCCATGGCCGCCATCGCCTACGAAGAGTTTCAAAAAAAATCTCCCACTTCTGATCTCTACCGTTCTGCCCAGCGTTTTGCCGACGGCGTCAATGAGTGGCGCGCCTCCGAGCGGGCCTCGTCGCCCGTGGAATTTCGCTTTTTGAATTTGAACTTGAGCGAGCTTCCCGCCTGGGAACCCTGGCACGTGTATGCCATTTCCTTTTACCAGGCCTGGCTCTTTTCCTACGACCTGGCCGACGAGAACCGTCACGCCGAATTGCTCTCGCTCAAGGGCCCCTCTTGGGTGAAGTTTTTTGACGAGCGAGAGATCGCCCAGGACGGTATCAACCTCTACGCGCAAAGTTCCGTGCGCGATCATCTCAAAAAACCCGCCGCGGGTTTTGATAGCGCCCGTTTCGCCCGCGCCCTTGGTGCTCCCTCGCAGTGGGAGTCTCTCAATTCGATGTACAAAATTCCCGCTGCCGCTCCCGACGAGCGTAGCGCCGGCAACGTTTCGCGCATTCCGTTTGAGCTTCAGCTCGGCGCTTCTAACGCTTGGATCGGATACAACCCTGATCGCAAGCTCGGACCCCTTCTCTGCAATGATCCGCATTTGAATCTCATGTGGCCTTCGTCGATGTATCCCATCAAGTACGTGATGGGCGAGGTGCGCAGCAACGGGTGGATGCTCCCCGGCCAGCCTTTTCTCGTGATGGGCGGCAGCGAAGACCCGAGGCGCATCTACGCATGGGGCATCACGCTCGCCAATTATGCCAACGTGCAAGACCGCGTGCCGCTGAGCCCCGCGCAGCGCGATGCCGGCCGCACGCTGGTCTCGCGCATCCGCGTGCGCGACCCGCACACCTACGAGTCGCGCGTGCTGAGCTTCAACGAAAAGTGGACTCCCTGGGGCCCCGTCGCCTCGGAGTGGTTTGAGCCCAACGATCCCGCGGCCGCAGCCGCACCTTGGGCCATCGACTGGATGGGCTTTCGCGGAGCGGAGCCGCCCTATGAGTTTTTCCTCTCGCAAAATTTTGATCTCGGCATCGACACGCCAAATGCTATCGCGCAGCGCTGGCAAAGTCCGGTGGTGAATTTCCACTGGGCCGTCAAAGACAAAACCTCGGCGAAATCTCATTGGGGACACATCATGACGGGCATGATCTTCTCGGGCCCTACGCGGGCCGTCTCGGCGGCCAAGGATCGCACGTATTATGCTGCCGATTCTTCGCTCAGCGGTGTGAGTTTTTTGTCTTCGGCCAATCAGCAGGTGTGGGATACTTCCACTTCGGCGCGTCTGGCGCCCGAGTGGGGTTCCCCGCTGCGCGCGCGTCGCATTGAGGCCAAACGCGAAGAGAATTTCAATTCGCTCGGTCACTCGCAAATCGACGAGCACTCGATGATCAATCGAAGCTTCGTGCGCTGGGCGCGCGCACGTCTCGATGTTTCGCGCCTCTGCGCCGAGGGTCCTTCGGAGTTTTTAGATCGCTGCCAGCACGACCTTGCGCAGCTCGATACCTGGGACGGCGCTATGAACCAAAACGATTGGCGTCCTTCGCTGGCCGCTCTGTGGATTTCGCATCTCAAGTGGCGCTTTTGGATTACCAAAGACGCCTCCACCCGCAGCGCCGAGCTTTCGAACCGCTCTGAGCGCGAAATCGCCGCTTTTGTGCGCTGGGGACGTTCGGGCGCTTCGCAAAAACTCATCTGGAATCTCACACAGAACCCCGCTTTCGCGGACGAGCTGCGCAAGAACTTCAAACTCGATCTCAACGAGCTGGTACGATCGGCCTTTAGCGAAAGCTTTGCGCTGCTCGAAGCCTCGCTCGGTCAAGATCGCAAGCTGTGGAATTGGGGCAATCTGCACCGCGTGGCCTGGCAGCATCCGATGCTGAGAACCCTTGGCCCGAACTTGCCTTTTGTAGGGCCGCCCGTCGACGGCGCCGACGATGCGCCTCAGCGCGCTTCTTCGGAATGGGATCCTCGCTATCCACTTTTATTCCCCGTGATCCACGGTGCCGTTCAGCGCACCTGCTACGACCTCAGCGGCCCGAGCCTCGCGATGCGCTGGACATCGGTGAGTGGACCTTCGGGCAATCCGTTCTCTAGGTGGTCGCAGACCTTTTCGCGCGAAGCCTACTTTGCTCGTAAATGGGTAGACGATAAGTTGATGAACGCCGACAAGGCGGCCAAAAAGGAGTGAGCCAGAATGGGATACTTTAAAAATACCACCGTCAACGGCGAAGGCGTTTTGGACGTTTCTGTGAAGGACGTTTTTGAGGGGCGCGCCGACGTAAAGCTCATCGACGTGCGCCGCCCCGACGAATGGGTGGGGGAGCTTGGGCACATCGAAGGCTCCACACTCATGACCCTTGAGACTGACTTTGCACAGGGCATTCGCGGTGAAGACCACGAGCAGACGATTGTTTTTGTCTGTCGCAGTGGCGCGAGATCCTCTCGCGCGGCAGCTTTTGCACGCGCCTTGGGTTTTGTGGATGTCTACAACATGCAAGGCGGCATGATCGCGTGGAACGATCAGCGGCTGCCCATCAGCAAATGATTAGTGAGTTTC
Source organism: Bdellovibrionota bacterium (assembly GCA_035539375.1). Taxonomy (GTDB): domain Bacteria; phylum Bdellovibrionota; class UBA2428; order UBA2428; family UBA2428; genus DATLIP01. Next base: position 35,787 of record DATLIP010000022.1, read on the forward strand.
CTTGCTGCGTTCGGTAGCGGCTTGCCACTCCACGAAGCGGGCGAGTGCTTGGCGTTTGGCATCGTCGACACTGTTCACAATATCGAATTTGTCTTGGTCTTCGTGCAGGCGAAAGATGCGCACGAACTCGCTGCGCATGCCGTAATAAGTAGGTTTCATGCGCATCTTGTTAAAGACGCGGATCTCTTTGACGAAGTTCGAGATGCCGGTGCTGCCGACAAAGCGCAAATTGCTCATGTCGACGATCATTTTGGTCTTCTCGTTGGATTCAAAAGTTTCTTCGATGAATTCGGCCACGGGTTCGGCGCTCTCGACGTCGATAAAGCCGCTGAGTTCGACGATGGTGTAGTCGCCTTCTTTGCGAATGTTGGTTCTCATGTAAACCCCCCGAGTCTTGATCTTTCATTGTAGCCGTGAAAGCCCGCCCCCCGGCGCCAAAATTTTGTGACTTTTCGCTCACCATGTGGGAGACTGTGGCCCATGCCCGCTTCTGCACCGCTTCCTGACCGTCTTTCGGTGGTCGCCGTTCCGATAGGCAACCCTCGCGACCTCAGCCCGCGCGCCGGCGAGGCCCTCGCTTCGGCGCAGGTCATCTTTTGCGAAGACACGCGCAAAACGCTGGATTTGCTCAAGCGCAGTGGCATCAGCTCTGGCGCCAAACTCATCGCCGTGCCGGGCGATAGCGAATTTCAAACCGATTGGCAGCGCTACTGTTCGCCAGAATACCGACACTGGGTGCTCGTGTCCGACGCGGGGACGCCGATTGTGAACGATCCCGGATCTTCGCTGCTCGAGTTCTGCCGCAAGCAAGGCGTGCTGGTCGAGGCTCTGCCCGGCGCTTCGGCGCCCACGCTCGCGTGGCAGTGGTCGGGCGGTTTTGGATTGCCCTTTAGCTTTGCCGGATTCGCTCCCAAGGTTTCGCGGAGCGCGACGAGCAAATGGGAGCATTTTTTGCCCGCGGCACAAACCCAGGGCACGTTTTGCTTTTTCGACACTCGTCACCAGGTGATGAACACGCTTGAATACATCGCCGAGACCTATCCCAATGCGCGACTCTACATCGCCCGAGAAATGACCAAAGCTCACGAAGAGCTGCTCTTCGGATCGGCATCAGAACTTGCGGCCATCATCGCGCAGCGACTTGAAGCCGATCAGGTGGGAGAGCTCTGCTTGCTCCTAGACATGGCTTCGCTTCAAAGCGAAGGCGCTGCACCTGCGGCGCAAATCTCGCCCGAAGATCTCATCAAATTCCGCACAGCATCTACAAAAGACGCCTCCAAAATGATGGCCAAGTGGTGCAACCTTCCGACACGTGACGCCTACAAGAGGCTCTGCGATGAAACTTAAACGCTCGCGCCTTGTGGCGCTAGTGCCAGTTTTGGTGCTCGGTCTTGGCGCCACGCTCGTGCTTGGTGCACGCCATGCGCAGCGTACAGGCGATGGATCTGTAGGGTTCAAGGCCGATCCCGTGTCCCGCGTGGAGTCATGGTGGTACGACCTCAAAATGAAGTTTCGCCCGGCGCGCGCCGAAGCGCCTGTGACGGTAGCGGCCATCGACGACGCCTCTATCGAACGCTTTGGACGTTGGCCATGGAACCGTGGCGTCTTTTCCGAACTTGTGGACGTGCTCTACGAAGCGGGCGCCCGTGCGGTGGTCTTTGACCTCGTCTTCTCAGAGCCCGAATACAAAAGTCAGGAACTCGAGCGCACGCTGCGCATCGATGTGCCAGGACGCCAGGGGTCGCTGCAAAAAATGCTTCGGCTGAGCGAAGCGCAGATCAAAGAGCTCTCTACCTTGCTGCCTGACATCGGCGATCAGTATCTTGGACAAAGTCTCTGGGCCCACGCTTCGCAAACCGTGCTCGGATATTTTTGGCGAACGTCCTCTGAGTGTCGTGTGCTGCGTTCCAGCGATGTGAGTAGTGACACCGCCCTCGCGCTCGGACGCCTGCCCGAATCGCAGTGGCTCGATCACCTCGAAGCCATCACCAAACACGGTTACCGTTTGGACGACGCGGAATCGTTTCGCGAAGAGAGCTTCGGTCCGGCCTCGCTCGGTCCCCGCCAGTGGTGTGCCACCATCAATCGCGGCGCCGTGGGAGCGCTCGCGCAGCGGCAGGGTTTTTTTAACGCCGAAGCGGATGCGGACGGCGTCTTTCGCCGCTCCTCCACGCTGCTGCCGCTGTGGCTCCCCAAATCTGCGCTTCCCGCGTCTCGCGCGTCGCTCGCGGGCCTCTACACGTTTCCTTCTCTCGCACTCAGCGCTGCGATGACCGAGTTCCAAGCCACCGTTGTGGCGCCCGAATGGCGTGATTACAGCAAGCTGCAAATCGCAGCGCTCACGCTGCCGACCGGTGTGACGGGTGGAGCGCGTTTGCCGCTGCACAACGATGGTTCTTTTTGGATCGACTTCTCGCCTCGCGGCGATGCGGGCGCGGAAATTGTGCCCACCGTTTCGCTCGCACGAGCCGGCTATTGGAGTGACGCCGAAAAGGCGCTCCTACGCGACAAGGTGATCATGATAGGCCCCACGTCGACGGGGGTTTTTGATCTGCGTCCCAATCCAGTAAATCCCCAGGGTGCGGGTGTTTACTTGCACGCTGCGGCCGCTTCGCAAATCATCGAGATGGCGCGTCCTGCGAGTACTTATCGCGGACTCGTGAGTGTGTCTCACGCCTTGCAGCTTGCCGCACTGTGGAGCTTTCTCGTGGCGCTGGGGCTTTCGGTGCTCTACTCACGCCGCGCCCTTGTCACCAGCGCTTGGTGGATTGCGATTCTCGCTCTCGCCGTGCTGGATTTTGTGGCCTTTCGCGCGGGTTGGGTGAGCGATTTCGTACTCATCGCGCTCGCGTGGTCTCTCGCGCTCGGCGCCATCACCCTACTTTTGTATCTGCTCGAAGAGCGCGAACGGATTTACCTCAAGAACGCCTTTGCGCGCTATGTCTCGCCCGAGATTGTTCGTCGCATCGAGGAAAACCCTTCGGAACTCAATCTCGACGGCGAGCGCAAAGAGATTTCGGTGCTCTTCTCGGACATTCGCGGATTCACCGCCGTCTCCGAAGTGCTGGAGCCCGATGAGCTTCGCACGCTGCTCAACGCGTATTTCAAACCCATGACCGAAGCCATTCAGCGCGCAGGCGGCACGGTAGACAAGTTCATCGGCGACGCGATCATGGCGCTCTTTGGTGCACCTCTCGCTCTCGAGTCCCACGCGGCGGCCTCGGTGCGTGCGGCTGAAGCGATGGTCAAGGCCCTCGAGCGTATGCGGACTGAAGATGCGCGCTTCGCGAAGTTCCCTCTCGAGAGCGGCATCGCCATCGCTTCGGGCACGGCGAGCGTTGGCAACATGGGCACCGACACAATCTTCAACTACACCGCCTTGGGTGATGTGGTGAACGTGGCCTCGCGCCTCGAAGGGCTCACCAAGACCTACGGCGTGCCGCTGCTCATTTCCGAGTCGACGCTTGCGTTGTTACCCCCTGATGAGCAACATCGCTGGCGACTTGTGGACCGAGTGCGTGTGGCCGGCAAAAGCACCCCCGTGCGAATCTATGATAAGCCCGAACTCAGCACCCCAGCGTCGGCTCCCCTGGCAGAAGCCTATGCTCGGGCGCTTGCCCATTATGTTGCCGGTGAGTGGCGCGAGGCGATGCGCGCTTTTGCCGAGCTTTCGACTCACGACCCCGCTTCTCGACACATGGCACGACGCTGTGAGTTAGCCCCTCAAGCCCTCGGGGCTTCGGATTGGGATGGAGTCTGGAACTTCGATCACAAATGAGGGTATAACTAGGTCATGTCATTTGGGTTTAAACTTAACGACGACCTTCTCAAAAAATTCGGCAAAAAGTTTCCACCCGAGTCGCCACTCGTCAAAGAGGGCGATCGCGGCAACACGATGTTCCTCATCCACAGCGGCAAGGTCGCCATCGTTAAGCAAACTCCCGTGGGCGAGAAAATTCTCGCCACGCTCAAGGACGGGGATTTTTTTGGTGAGATGGCGCTGCTGGGACTTCAGCCTACTCGTGCCGCCACTGCCAAGACGCTCACCCAAACCCAGGTGCTCGAACTGAACCGCGACGCTTTTGAAGCGATGGTCAAACGCTCACCTGACATCGCGCTTGCCGTGATCCAAACGCTTGCCACACGCTTGCGCGACGCCAACGGCAAAGTGGCCTCGCTGATTCACAAAGACGATGCCGTGCGAGTTTTTGCTTACCTGCGCCACGAAGTTAGCGAAAAGGGCACGGCGGTGCCAGAACCCCATGTGGGCAAGGTCATGCCGCTGAACCTTGAGCAGATGTCTTCGGACATCGGCGTGCCGCCTCCGTACATCGAAAAATGCCTTGCGGCTGCCCGCAAGGCCAACATGGTGGGGCGCAACAGCGCGAATTGGCTGTGGATCCCGCACCCTTCGTATTTGATGCCATTTTGTGATATCGCCAAGGCGATGGGAGTGATTTGATTTATGTCCGTTGAAGAACCACGCGACCGTCGCACCCCAGGGGTGAAGGAACCCCGCGACAGCCAAAAAATTCCGCTCAACGTGCCCGAGGGCTTTTGGCAGCGCTGTCCTTCTTGCGCCACCATCATTCGTCAAACGGCGCTCGAAGCTCAGGCGCATGTCTGCATCGACTGCGGCCACCACTTTCGCATTTCGGCCATGCGCCGCATGGAGATCGTTGTCGATGAAGGTTCCTTTGTGGAGCGCGACGCCAAGCTGCGCGCCAAAGACACGCTGAAGTTTTTTGATTCCAAACCCTACAAAGACCGTCTGCGTGCTGCCGAAGCCAAAACCGGACTCTGCGACGCCTTCATCTCGGGCTCGGCCACCATTCTGGGCAAGCCGGTAGAGATCGGCTCTTTTGAGTTTGCTTTTATGGGCGGTTCCATGGGCACCGTGGTGGGCGAAAAAGTTACCCGCCTTTTCGAGCGCGCGCTCAAAAATCATTGCCCCGCAATCGTCTTTCACGCCAGCGGCGGTGCTCGCATGCAAGAGGGCTTGCTCTCGCTCATGCAAATGGCCAAGACCATCAACACGCTCCAAAAACTTCGCGAAGTGGGCGTGCCTTATATCTCCGTGCTCACCGACCCTACCACGGGTGGGGTGGCAGCCTCTTTTGCCATGCAGGGTGATGTGCAGATCGCCGAACCGTCGGCGCTCGTGGGCTTCGCTGGTCCGCGCGTGATCGCGCAAACGATCAACCAACAATTGCCACCGAACTTTCAGCGTTCGGAGTTTTTGCTTGAACACGGCATGATCGACAAGATTGTTCCGCGCAATGATCTGCGTGAGTACCTCTCGCGCATCATGACAATGCTACATCGATGATGCGATTCAAGGTTTTTGTTTTTGTCGCGCTTCTCGGAGTGATGAGTGCGGCGTCTGCCGCCAGCAATCTCAAATTCAAGGCCGATCGCTACTCCACAAACCTCGACACTGGCATCATGAAAGCCGAAGGGAATGTGGAAGTGTGGATGGGGCCCCGCGAGATCCGCTCGCAGAAGCTTGAGTACAATCCCCAGGCCGGCTCCATGCAGGCCTCGGGTGATGTGGAACTCACCGAACCGGGCCTTGCGGTGCGCGGCACTT
>DATLIP010000023.1:0-8084 GCA_035539375.1 Bdellovibrionota bacterium
CGACCGCGATGTACCCGAAAATCTTTGAGTTGCCCGCCGGGCTTTTGAGAGTCCCCCATAGACTTTCAGTGTAATCAGGGCCCCGCGTAAGGCGCAAGAACAAAAGAATGGCGTTTCGCTGCGAAAGGCGCGGGATTCTTGGCAAATTCTCAGCACCAAAACGTGCCGCGGAGGCCTCAAATGTTAGAACTTTTAATTTGCCGCATGGCCCCAAACTGCTAGAACGCCCGCGATGTTCAGGATTGCCCCAGCTCTTGTGATATTCGCTAGTTGTCTAGTCAGTTCCGCCTTCGGCCACGGCAACCAGCAAGAAGATACTGACCAAAGCGTCGTAGGACACCCGACTCACGGGGGATTCATCCTCAACCACGGAACCTATCCCGCAGAACGCGCTTTGGCGGATCTGCTCGCCGCCCTCACCATCAAAGAACGCACCCGCCCTGAAGATCGCGCGGGTCAAATCCTCATCAGCCGTTTCATCGTAGAGAGCCTCAACAAGACGCACCCCAAAATTGAAACCTTCGCGCCCGAAGTTTACAAAAAGATCATCGCCTTTCACCATCTCTCGCGCAAGGAATTCCCCGAAGACGGCGATGCCGAGAAATCCCGCAAACTCGGCCAGGAAGTCGGTCAGGGGCTCAAACTCCTGGGCGAGCGTTACCTCATCGACCACATGCTCACGCTCTTTGAAAAAGGCGAGGAGCACCTGCGTTTTGATTTTCGCGGTCTGCAGGAAATGGCCAAACTCACAAGCTCACCTGAGTACCAAGCGAGCGAAGGCGCCGAATTTCGCCTCGTCGAAGCGAGCGACGCGGGCGTCAGCTTTCGACTTGCGGGCATCGACTATCGCTATGGCATGATGGGCTTTTTACAAAGCTTCTTTGCCTTTACGCTCGACCCGGCTTTCGACAACCTTTACTTGAACCGCCGCGATTTCAACGTGACCGAACGCGTGGCCAAAGACTACGAACCCCTGCGCCAGCAGATCCTCGGGAGTACGAACCTCCACCCCGAACTGCGCGCCGTGCTCGAAAATCCCGACGTGAGCTTTCACTTTTTGCGCGCGATCGGCGTGTACCTGCAAAACGTTTCCGAATCCGCCGGCGTGATCTTCCTGGGCAATGAGCAAATTCTGCAAAACATCGTAGCTACCCCCCCCGAAAAAATCACCGAAGCGAATTGGGCCAGCTACGCCCTCGCCGATTGGATTTCGCAGCGCCTGAAGTGGCAAGGCAAACTCAACGGCGAGTCGATGCCCACCACCTTCGGCGAAAACCTACACATCAAACCGCTCGTCATTAGCAGTGATCTCTTCTTTGATCACCCTCGCCACTACACGGGCTTCCAGCTTCCCAATGGGCTCGACGTCTCGGTAAAGTGGGACGCGGACACGCGCTCACTCGACTTCACGCTCCACCGTCCGGGCAAAAGTGATTGGAGCGAAATCTTTGTGATCGACGAGATCAACGAGCTCTTCGGTGTGGTTCCTGAAATCGAGAACGTTCGCGACCACTGCCGCAACCTCATCGACCGTATTTAGGCGCCAAGGCACTTTTGGCGCAGCCAAAAGTGCCTTGGCGCTTAACAAAAAACCCTAGCCTCCCACAGGGGAAGGCTAGGGCGTTCGCTGCGAAAAAAGGCAGGGGACCATCGTGACCGGACCAGACCTCACATTTTGACCCCAATATTTGAGGTGGGTGTCCTTGGTAGGCACAAGACCTACTTGATGCGGTCATCAGGCTTCTGTCTACTGGGACAGCATGCACACCGACTGCAGTGAGGACTCCCGATTTTTAAATCATAGGACAAAATGTTCAGTCTGTTGTGTTCGCATCCAACAGAACCCCCTGTCCGTACTCCCATTATACCAAATCCACGGGCGGAGACTTGCGGATATTTAAAAAATCCATAACACTGTAGGTTAGATGTCTAAGCCTATGAATTCGCCTAAAAAAATAGTTCTGGCCGACGACTCGGTCACCATGCATAGAGCCGTGAAATTGGGCTTGAAAAAAGAGCCTTTCGATGTTCTCTGCTGTGACAACGGGCAAGACGCTTGGCGAATCGTAAAGGTAGAAAAACCCGACGTCGTTCTCGCAGATCTCGACATGCCCGGTATGACGGGCGCGGAGCTCTGTCAGAAAATCAAAAACGATCCTGAGCTTGCGCACATTCCCGTGATTCTCGTGTGCGGTTCCTTTGACCAAATCGACGAAAAGCATCTCGAAAAAGTTCCCGCCGACGCGCGCCTCTGGAAGCCCTTTGAAACGCACGTGCTCACCACTCTGCTCGCCAAAGTTCTCGATGGCGGCTCGGTAAAAGAATCTGCCGAAGCCACGAGCTTCGGCTCGGGCGGCGGCGATGCCACCGCAGCTGTCTCGCGCACCGAAATCTCAGCACGCCCGCAGGCCCCCAAGCGCGCGAGCGAAGCCACGCGCACTGGCTTTGAACCCACGAGCTCACAACACCTCAGCGAACCAGTCGTGCGCACCAATCCCGGCATTCGCAACGTCGAGGTTCCCGGAGTAGGGGACGCCTCGGATTCTCTGCTCGAAGGTTTTCAGGACATCCCGATGTCCGAAACCGATTCGGTAGTGCACTCGCTCGACGCCACCGAAATTGGCCTCGGCATCGCGCAAGGCAGCGATCCCACGAGCGCTCTCGGCAGCAGCGGCGAGTCTTACGAAAACCTCTGGGCGAGCGATCCCGTAGCGCCTGCGACGCCGCGCTCTTCGAACGAAGTCACGCAGCACTCGTCTTTTCCACCTGCGCGTGACGAAGATAATTTCCGCGCCTCTAGCGAAGCGACAAGCATATCGTCTTCGAGCGAAAACCTCAGTTGGGGCGGCAGCTCCTACGACGAGTCCGAAAAATCCTTTTCCAACGAAGTCTTTGAGGCTGTAGAAAGTCGTAACTTCGAAGAAGAAGAAGCGGCCATTCCTTTCGAGAACCAAGGCTTTGAAGCCACCGAAGTTCTCGGTGGCGCAATGCCCGAAACCGTCAGTAACGCAGACCTGCAAGGCTTCCGCGAAGAAACCTCTCAGTCGTTCCCGCCGCGTCCCCCCACACCCAAACCGCCCACGCTGCCCAATAGGCCTTCGCGCCAGACGACAACCATCCCTCAACCGAGCGCTGGATCTTCGCTTGTGGAGCGCAGCGCTTCGGCGGCGCACGCCGCCGCTGCCCAGAACCCCGGACTCAGCGAAGAAGAGCTTCGCAAAATCATCCGCGAAGAAATCCAGACCGCGATCAGCGGTTGGCTCAAAAACAAGCTCCACGACGAGCTGGATCGCGTGATCGAAGAAATTGACCGCGAGTGAAGCCCCTACGTAGCCATCTGCACGCCGAAGTCCTGGAATGCGACAGCACCCAGGATGAGGCGCGTGCGGCCATCAGCGCCCTCACCCCTACCGATGCCGAATTGCAATGGGTCTACACTCGCGCACAACACCGAGGGCGGGGACGGCAGGGCTCGCGCTGGCTTGCGAGCGACGATCATCGCGCGCAGCTCATCACTTCGGTCGCCTTCAAGCACCAAGCTCTCGACGGGCTGGGGCCCCTCATCACCCTGGCTGCCGGTCACGCGCTCTATCGCGCCGTCGTTTCGCTCGACGCGAGCGCTGCGGATGCGATCTTTTTAAAGTGGCCCAACGACCTCTACGCTTTGGGCGAGGGTGGGCGAGCGCTAAAAATTGCTGGCATCCTGAGCGAACGTCACCCGCGCCACGGTACCGTGATCGGCTTTGGTGTGAATCTCAGCTGGCAACCCGAGCTCGGCAAACGTGCCACCGGCGCCCTGGCGCCCTACATGAAGGCTGTAGAAGCGAGCGAGCTTCGTGGTGCGCTGCTGGCCGCTCTGATACAGGAATTCGAGACCTCGATGAATGACTATATTAAGGACCCGGGGGCCTTTGCGCGCGATCTGATAGCAAAGCTTCGCGCCGAAAGCATGCGCCACTTCTTCCAGCTCAGCGAAATCACGGTCATGGATCAACTCGTGCGGCCCCTCGAGCTGCGCGACGACGGCAACCTCGAAGCGATCGCGCTTCCGGCCGGAAATCGCATCGTTTTGCGCTAAGAAAATCGCGCACGTGCCCTTTTTTGCGCGCGCCCTGTCTAAAGTCTAGACAAATTCCGCCGAGAGTCTCCTCACGACAAGCTCGCGAATTTTTGCACTTTTCACTCTCACACGCGAGACCTAACCCCGTTGGCACGGGCCGTGCTTTAGGACCTATGAACGATTTTGAAATGTGATTTAGGTGCGTCAGCGGAACTCATTCAAAAGGAGGTCATATGAAAAATGCGATTTTAGTAAATAGCCTTTTGATGGCTTCGCTGGCAGTACTCAGTGCTTGCGGTGGAGATAACAAGGGTGGCAACACTGCTTGTTACCCGAATGGCTACAACACAGGGTACAACAATACCAACTATAACAATAACAACTACAACAATGGTTACAACAACGGTGGCTACTCGGATTACAATACGAATTGCAATACGGTGGCCCCCACCGGTGGCGCTAGCGGAGACTACATGCTGAAGAGCGTGATCCCCATGCTGCAGCAAACTTACGGCAACGTGGTGGTTCCTTACGACGTTCCCGTAATGGATGGCCTCACGATGAAACGTAGCAATCAGAACGGCTACAGCTGGGCGACGCTCTACAACTCTTATGTACTTGGTGCGATCAACAAGTCAGGTTGCCGCATCAGCGGGGCTTCGAGCAACGTGATGAGCCCCTTTGGAACCCTGAACTACGGTTGCTTCCAGAACAAGATGGGCAACTACATGAACACCATGAACAACGCTTATGTACAGTTCGCGAACACTCGCTACCAGTACTATAGCTTCTTCGAGATCTTCAACTGGTTCCTTGGCACGGGTTCTTCGTACTACCAAAATAGCTACTACCCTAGCTACGGCGGTGGCACGAACTACTACCAACCGGGTTACGCTTACTACAACCCTAGCTACTGCTACGATCCCTACTGGGGTCAAGGTCAGGGGTACTCGGGTTACGGTTACGGCTACGGAGCCTACCAAGCCCCTTACTACTCGAACAACGGCCAGTACTATATCAGCATCGGATTCTCAGGATCGCTCTAAAGATAGAAAAGACCTCTCCCGCAAAGAATCGCCTAAGTTGGAGGCAAATGGGAGAGGTTGGACTCGGGTCACCAGAAGACTTGCCTGATGACCCGGGTAAGCGCGGTACGTCGGTGGTACGTCGCAAGCAAAAGTGGAAGTTGAAACCAAAATGCGGAGGCTGAATATTGATCCACAAAAACACCGGTAGTTGCCGCTGAGTTGAAGCTGTACAAAGTTGAAGTTGAACGGAAGTAGAAACCAAAAAACCCTGAAGGACCGAGAGATCCCTTCCCCCCATATCCCCCCCCTCTCTCTCGGTCCTTCAGGGTTTTTTATTGCCCAAAGGTTCCTGGAACCTATACCTGGCACCTTTACCCGTCCCTCGGGAAGTTCTATAAGCCCATCACACCATGGGCAGATTCCAAAACGATCAGATCGATGCGGCTCAGCGCCGACCGGCAGAGACCGGACTCTCGCTGAGCGACGGCCTGCGCATCGTGCTCGTGCATCCACGCATCCCGCAAAATACAGGCTCTGTGGCGCGTCTCTGCGCGGCCACAGGTTCCCGCCTCGACCTTATCGCTCCTCTCTTTGCTATCGACGACGCCAAATTGCGGCGCGCAGGACTCGACTACTGGCCGCTGCTCGACGTGAAGGTCTACGCCTCGGTCGACGAGTGGCGCGAGCAGAACGCCAGCACCAAGCCCTGGTTTGTCGAGCTCGGAGCCGCGAAGGCCTATACCGAAGCCAAATTTGAAGTGGCCGACACGCTCGTCTTTGGCGACGAGCAGGCCGGCGTGCCCCAGAGCTGGCTGCGCGAATTTCCCGAGCGCCACATCAGCATTCCCCAGCGAGGCGTGCGCTCCATGAACCTTGCCATGTGCGCCGGCATTGTCAGTTTTGAAGCCCTCCGGCAGCTCGAATTTCGCGGACTTCAGCTGGGTCCCCGCACCTCTTAAAGCCGCCCAAAACGACCGTGAGCCGCAGAACTGTCTAAAATTTCGACAGCCCTCAGCCACAAATGCCCCATGTTCTTAGGCACTTAGGACTGGCTTTAAACTTGCTTCCTGAAGGACAAGGGGATTATTAGGGGAACGCCATGAACAACTTTCAGTTACGCCTTTTTACCATTGCTACATTTGCTGCCCTCTCCACCAGCTTCGCGCCCAAGGCGCACGCCCAATTAGATTGGATCGATGATAACCAAGGCGAGATCGAAGCGGCCGTAAAAAGCCACGACTTCCTTTATACCAAAACGGGTGAGAAGGTGAACGTGGGCATCGCCATCAATCGTAGGCGCGACCTGATTCTCAGCCTCGAGAAGAATTACAAGCTGGAATATCATCAGCACAATTTCTTCGCCCGCCTTCTTACACTCAACAAATACCTCAGCACGGATGGCCCCAAGAGCACTGCCGAAATTGCCGAAGTTCTCTTCACCATGAACACCGCGCTCGCCGTAGAAAAAGCGTTGCCCGGAACCTACACCGAAACCGAAGTTTTGATGGTCAAAAAGAACATCGAGATCATCTGCGATTACCTCAAACTCGCCGATATCCACAGGGAACCCTTTGAGATCTCGCCTCGCGAATTCGCCTACGATCCCATTGCTGCGGGCACGAGGAAATTTAAAGATAAGTACAGAAACCTCAGCGTCGAAGAGCTGGGCGGCAAAGTACGCGCCAAGCACACCAAATAAAAATTAGCGCTCTACAAAACAAAGCATAAAAAAACCCTCTTCGGATTTCGGTCCGAAGAGGGTTTTTGTTTTTTTGAGAATCGTGGAGTGGGGCGACCCACTCCGAGCCGAAACGATTAACGTTTCGAGAACTGGGTTCCGCGACGAGCGCCACGGAGGCCGTACTTCTTACGCTCTTTCTTACGAGCGTCGCGGGTGAGGAAACCACCACCCTTGAGCGAGCCGCGCAGTTCGCCGTTGAACTTGATCAGGGCACGCGCGATGCCGTGACGGAGGGCGCCGGCTTGACCAGCGTGACCGCCACCTTGGCAGTTGGCGTGAATGTCGAACTTGCCAATCATCTCGAGGTGCTCGAGTGGTTGGTTGAAGATCAAACGAAGAACGGGGCGCACGAAGTAGTCTTCGGCTTTGCGGCCGTTCACGATCACTTCGCCTTTACCGGGGCGGATGCGAACGCGGGCAACGGAAGTCTTGCGGCGACCAGTAGCATTGATGAATTGTGTGCTCATGTAATCTCTATCCCTCTAATTATTTGGCTGCTTTAGCCGCCGAGTTGTAGCGCAGGTCCCAAACTTGGGGATTCTGAGCTGCGTGGGGGTGTTTCTCACCACGGTAGATCTTGAGCTTCAAGATCTGACGGCGACCGAGCGGATTACGGGGAACCATGCCCTTAACGGCGAATTCCAAAATGCGCTCGGGGTTTGTTTCTTTAAGTTTCGCTGCCGAAACGGTCTTGAGACCACCGATAAAACCAGTGTGGTAGTGGTAGTTCTTGGTCGTTTCTTTAGCGCTGGTGAATTTGAGTTTTTCAACGTTGATCACAACCACGAAATCACCCACGTCGTTGTTGGGGGTGAAGGTCGCTTTGTGCTTGCCGCGCAGAATGCTGGCGATTTGCGAAGCGAGACGACCGACGGTCTGGCCGTTGGCGTCGATGAGGAGCCAGTTGCGCTTGTCTTCGTCGCGAGCCAGAAACTGAGTGCGCGAAGCAATCGAGGTCACTTTGCCTTTAGGGGCTGTGATACGGGCACTGTGAGGAGCGTGACCTTCGGGTTTTACCTTAGGACGAGCGCCACTTTTCGCGGCGGTTTTCTTCTTCACGGTGCGAAGGGTGGTCTTCGAAGCGGTACGCACGGCGTCGCGCTTGGATTTCACAACCTTCTTTTGATTGGCCTTGGACAAGGTTTTGGTTTTCTTTTCCGACTTCTTAGCGGTGGTGCTTGCCATTAATTCTGCTCTACTTTCCTAAATTCAGAGGCTTGTTAACTAGTCCCCATCTTCGGGGGGTGTCAAGCTT